>JAGXGY010000060.1 GCA_024636505.1 Methylobacter sp.
AGTACAGCCCTCCATGCCCGAAGGGGACGACTCTGAAAATCGTCTTACTTCACGCCATCTCAGTTACCCTGATGGCAGGAGATACGCAGCAACAGCGCATCCAACAGAAAAAATTATAAATGATGAACAAACAACGTCAAGAGCATCCTTACTTCCCCACCTAAAGGAACGGGCTTTACGGACTCTTTGGTAAGCTTAAAAAGCGATTATTACGGATAGTAACATGACAGCGCAACCACCCGAACGGCTAATATGGAAATAAGCGCTGCTTTTCAATCATACAATATTATCAGATAGATGTATTCCTCGCGCGGCATGTCGGCGACGGCGAGTCTTTGACGAGGCGAACAGTAATCTAAAGTCGGATTGATGCTCTTCTTGTTTAAAGGCTTCAAATCTTGATGCGAAATGCTTGCGGGCAAGGCATCGATGAGCATCAAGGTCTTGAATCAAGACGCCCATAGCTAAAAAGGTATTGGCGGGAATATTAAGCGCCATCATCTCTTCGCTGAATAATTTCAGATTATGTTCTTGAATGGCATAATCCTGAAAGTCGCCCAAAACTTCTTGCAGGCCTTTCAAGCTTTTAATCAGGTGTTTTATCTGAGGCTCGGCATAAAGGCTTTGGAAAAATTCCATCAGATAGCGCAGTTTTTTACAGGATTTTCTTAAATCATGTAAGGTCTCATCTGCTGATGAGTCGGTAATTGCTTCGCCTTCCTGTATTACTCGGGTAAACGTTTTCCCTATTCTTTTGTCGGCAAGTTCTTTAATACTCCGGCTGGCATGTTCTTCAAGCGGTTTCTTAAATGCAGGTTCTTTAAGGAATTGTTCCCATTCAGCCAGAGTCGAGAGATACTTGTTGGCTTGCAGTTTTTTGGCAAGTTCCTGCTGAGCTTTTTGTTGTTTGATTAACAAAAAATCATATAAAGGTTCAAGGTCTTCGCGGATCGATTCCGGCAGGCTGGATTGGTAGCGTTCAAAATTCAGCAGGTAAACATCCAGATCCCGTGTCGGTCCGCTAATCTGGCCCAGCCAACTGAAAAAATCGGCATAATAAGCGCTGATGTTCGGCGGTATTATGCCTTTGATCTGACTGAGACCGGAGCGGGTTCTTCTGACCGCAACTCTAAAGTCGTGCAGAAATTCGCTGTCGGTATCGGCAATAACGCCCTGTTCGTTGGCTTTAATAGCTTTGAGCAGGTGGCTGTAAATATATTTTCCGGCAATATCGGCGCGCATATCGGGATCAAGATTGATATTCAGTTTTGACGAGTAATCTTTAGGCTTGCGGCCCTGGACATGCAGCGCGGCAAGCAGAATCGGCTTATTTGCAGCGGTTAGACCCAGTTTTTCTGTCAATAGCTCGGTAATATGTTCGGCAGCCTTGTCGTAGCCTTTTACCGGTTGCAAAACGACCCGGTTATTAAGTCTGTTGTATTGTTCAATTGACAGTCGCAGGATAATTTTTTGGTCTTTATTCAGGATATTGAGCTGGTAAGTTTCATATTCCACGGTACACACAGGCAATAATGCCCGCATTTCCAGTAGCGGCTCCAGGGTATCGCGCATAATTCCCGGTTCGAATGCTTTGCTGAATGAAGGCACCGTTTTAATCGCTGAACTGGCGATAATTCGGTCGTTTTTAGTTGATTTTAATAGTACAGACCGGCCAGCGGCCTGTTTTGCCTGATTAAATTCGCAAGTGATGTCGTTTGAATACAGGCGCCAGTCAAAGCTGTCGTAATAGGTTATGCGGGAGGGTAGCTTTGACACCAGTTGCGTGTCGGCCATATTGCTTAATTCGGCGATAAGTTTTTCAGCCGTTAAATTCCCGGGAAATTCAAATTGTAAGGGCATAGTTATCACAGAGCGTAGGTTCATGGATTAAGTGCTTAACTTGTGCAGCATAACAGCGTAGTGTTAATGTTTAATGACACAGGAGAATCGGTTCATAGGTAGTTGTTTACCGAAGAAATAGATCTAGTGAATTGCCATTCTGCGCTGAAGACTGGGCAAAGTAAAAAAAACCGTACTGTAATATTGTTGTCACATTTTATTTAGATAATAGAGCCACTTTAAATTATTTGGGAGTTAATCATGAAAGTATTTTTTAAAACTAAGTCGCTAGTCACAGCGATGGGGTTTGGTATCGCGGTATTAACCAGCAGTGTTGCAGGTGCTGTACAAACAGTTGATGCAGGTATTCCCGAGTATCAGAAAGCCAGCGGTATTTCAGGCAACCTGTCCAGTGTCGGTTCCGATACACTGGCCAACCTGATGACACTATGGGCTGAAGAATTTAACCGTGCTTATCCTAATGTCAATATTCAAATTCAAGCGGCGGGCTCTTCAACAGCGCCGCCTGCATTGACTGAAGGCACGTCGAATCTGGGGCCTATGAGTCGTCAAATGAAAGATGCCGAACTTGAAGCTTTCGATGATAAATACGGCTATAAACCTACTGCAATTCCAGTCGCTGTTGATGCGCTGGCGATCCTTGTTAACAAGGATAACCCGGTTAAAGGCCTGACCATGGAACAGGTTGACGGTATTTTCTCTTCCACCAATAAATGCGGCGGTACAAATATTGACACTTGGGGTGACGCCGGTGTTGCCGCTTGGGGAGCAAAAAGCATCCAATTATACGGACGTAACTCGGTTTCAGGTACTTACGGCTATTTTAAAGAGCATGCTTTATGCAAGGGCGACTACAAAAACAACGTAAACGAGCAGCCTGGCTCTGCATCGGTTGTTCAGTCCGTCACTTCTTCGGTTAACGGCATCGGTTACTCGGGCATGGGCTATACAACGTCGGGCGTTAAGATGGTGGCTTTGGCCGCCAAGGGCAGCAAGACATTTGTTGATGCAACACCGGAAAATGCAATTAACGGTACTTATCCTTTGACTCGCTACTTGTATGTTTATGTCAACAAGAAGCCAAACCAACCGTTAGCGCCGTTAGAAAATGAATTTATTAAAATGGTGTTGTCAAAAACAGGTCAGCAAGTGGTTATAAAAGACGGCTATATTCCTCTACCGGCTAAAGTCGTGGATAAAATATTGGCTACACTAAAATAAGATATGATGTAGTATTGCGCAGGGACGCGTAGATAGGGACGTCGGTCTGAATGTATTATTATCTTCGACTGCCATGGATGGTGGAAGTGTTGCAATCGGAAAGGAACCGATGCGACGCCCCTCAGCAAATAAAAATGCATCTGATAAAACTGCGGCCGAGATTTGCTTTGTGAATCTTGGCCGTTTTTTTTGTTTTTTGTGATATTTTTAATCCCATTTAATTTCTAGTCTCTTTAGCATGTCAGAAATAAACGCCCCCATCAAACAACCTCCCGCGACTGCCAAGGATGGCCGAAGTGCCGCAAGCGGTATGGAACCTAAGCGGCCCATGAAAATCAGTTCCGGCGAATATCACCAGCGCTGGCGACTGATTAAAGATGCTTTGGCACGCTATGGCGTGGTAGCGGGCGGTTTAGGTGTAATCGTCGCCATCTTACTGATTTTCTTTTATTTATTATATGTAGTGTACCCCCTATTTATATCGGCTAGCGCAGAACCGATCAGTGAATATCCAGTCCCGGAGCAGGCGCTGGGCAGCACCGTACTGCTGGCAATAGAAGAGCAAAATGAAGTCGCAGCGCGGTTTACCGATAGCGGTCAAGTGGTATTTTTTGAGGCGGCCAGCGGTAAAACAATACTGACGCAAGCCCTGGCAATACCCGATGATGCGCATATCACCAGTTTTGCCCAAGGCCGTCCTATTAAAGAGGGCTCAGTTATTTACGGCTTATCCGACGGTCGGGCTATCATCGTTAAACAGCAGTATAAAGTCACCTATCCGGACAATGTTCGACTTATTACGCCGTCACTTAAATATCCATTGGGCAAGCAACCGCTGGTGTTGGATGAGTCCGGTGCCGCTTTGGAGGAAATTGCGGTTAAGGTGGGCAACAATTCAACGACCATCGTTGCAAAAACGGTCGATAAAATCCGTTTGATCAATTTTAAAAAAGAACAGTCTTTATTTGCCGATGAAGCTAGTTTAACGCGAACAGATTCGATTCTGGATCTGCCGGCTGCAGGTATTGCCGATATTTTAATCGACAAGGAAGAGTCCAATCTTTACCTGATCAGCAACGACGGGCGTTTGGGTTTTTTTGATATTAGCGACAAGAGCAGTCCGGATTTAAAACAGCAGCTGAATGTGGTTGATGCGGGACAAAAGATTACCAGCATAGCCTTTTTAAATGGTGACCTTTCGCTGATGATAGGTGACTCCAGCGGCTTGGTGTCACAGTGGAGCATGGTCAGAGATCAATTGAATCGCCCTGCCATGCAAAAAATCAGGGCATTTAAGGTCTCTGATAAAGCGGTCATTGCGATCAATTCCGAACAGCGTCGTAAAGGTTTTATGACCATCGATGCCGACGGCATCGTGGGCATTTATCATTCAACCGCTGAACGGGAAATGATTAAAGAACGGGTCAGCGATGCCTTGCCATCGGTAGTGATATTGTCACCAAGAGCCAATGCATTATTGTTGCAGTCGGCAGCCGGCAACATGCATTTCTGGCATGTCGATAATGAGCACCCTGAGGTTTCGATCAAATCACTTTGGCAGAAAGTCTGGTACGAAAGCTATCCGAAGCCCGCTTATATATGGCAATCTTCATCGGCAAATAATGATTTTGAGCCTAAATACAGCTTAACGCCGTTGGTTTTCGGCACTCTGAAAGCGGCGTTTTACGCGATGCTGGTAGCCATTCCTCTGGCGCTGATGGGGGCGATTTACACCGCCTATTTTATGGCGCCGCGTATGCGAGTGTACGTAAAGCCCTTGATTGAAATCATGGGTGCGTTGCCGACGGTTATTTTGGGCTTTCTGGCCGGGCTTTGGCTGGCTCCGTTTATGGAAGAACATCTGACCGGCATCTTTGCGATGCTAATGATAATCCCTATCGGTGTGATGCTGTTTGCCTTCGCCTGGCAATTTCTACCCAAAGCCATTGCCGAAAATATCCCTGAAGGCTGGGATGCAGCCCTATTGATCCCGGTTATTTTACTCAGCGGCTGGCTGGCTTTTCAGCTGAGCGTACCGTTGGAAGCTTATTTGTTTCACGGTACCTTGCAGGATTGGTTACAGGCTGAAATGGGCATAGGCTACGACCAGCGTAATTCCTTGGTCGTCGGTATTGCAATGGGTTTTGCAGTTATTCCGACCATTTTCTCAATCGCCGAAGATGCTATTTTCAGTGTGCCCAAGCATTTGACCGTCGGCTCGCTGGCGCTGGGAGCGACGCCTTGGCAAACCATGATTAGAGTCGTGCTTTTAACCGCAAGTCCGGGGATTTTTTCTGCCGTAATGATTGGTTTCGGTCGGGCCGTCGGTGAGACCATGATTGTCTTAATGGCAACCGGAAATACACCGGTCATGGATTTTAGTGTTTTTCAAGGTATGCGTACTTTGGCTGCCAATATCGCCGTGGAAATGCCTGAATCGGAAGTCGACAGTACCCATTATCGAATTCTGTTTTTAGCGGCTCTGGTATTGTTTATGTTTACTTTTGTTTTTAATACGCTGGCCGAAGTCATTCGTCAGCGCTTACGTGAAAAATACAGTTCATTATAATGGTTCAATTATGATTAAAGTATGGTTTAACAGGGGTACTCCCTGGGTATGGCTTAATGCGGCGGCAGTCAGTGTCTGCCTTATAATGGTACTCGGTGTGTTGAGCTTAATTGTCGTGCGCGGAGTAGGTCACTTCTGGCCTGCTGAAGTGCTGCAGTTCAGCTATCGAGAGCCGGGCGAGCAAGCTAAGACCATTATCGGCGAGCATGTCGATAGCAGTATTACCCCGGCCACAATGGCAAGATCAAGCGGTTATAAAATGGCCGATGATGAAGATACGCTGGTGCAATACCTGATTAAAACCGGTAACCGGGACATTACCGGCACCGATTTTCGCTGGATATTGGCGCGCAATATAACGCAGCAACAGGCGCCTGCCGAACTGATAGTAGTGGAAAGGCGCGAATGGGGTAATTTTTACGGTAAATTGCTTGCGGTCAAGGAAAACGGCAGTATTATTGCCGAAGGCGATCAAGCTTGGTCGGCAGCTCAAGCCCGAATAGAGGAAGCTTTAGCGATTTTTAGGGAAATAGCCCACCTGGAAAAAAAGGAAGTCGGGGCGATCAACTACAGTCTGGAACAATTAAGGCTTGAACAGAAAAGACTGCAATTGAAAAATCGCTGGGATGAGGAAGCCAAACAGCGTATAGCCGCTGAAAAGGCAGAATTGGAAATTGAATATAAAAAATATCAAACGCAGTTAAGCGAACTGTATCGACAAATAAGACGGGACAGCCTGGTCGCAACAACCGAAGGCGGCAAGGAAATTGAAATCCCCTTGGCCAAAGTTGTCAGGGTTTTCCGGCCGAACGCCATGAGCCTGTTCGATAAAGTCTGGCATTACGGTACCAAGGTGATTGAATTTTTAACCGATGATCCGCGTGAGGCGAATACTGAAGGCGGCATTTTTCCGGCTATTTTCGGAACGGTGATGATGGTGATCATGATGTCGATTATCGTCACCCCGTTCGGCGTTATTGCTGCGGTGTATTTACGCGAATACGCTCAACAGGGATTCATTACCCGTTTAATCAGGATTGCGGTCAATAATCTGGCGGGCGTGCCCTCGATTGTTTACGGGGTATTCGGTTTGGGCTTTTTTGTTTATATTCTGGGCGGCAATATTGACCAGCTATTTTTTCCGGAAGCGGCCCCGGCGCCGGTTTACGGTACGCCGGGCTTGCTGTGGGCTTCCATTACCCTGGCTTTGCTGACCCTGCCGGTTGTTATTGTGTCGACTGAGGAAGGTTTAGCGCGTATCCCCAAGTCGATACGCGAAGGCAGTCTGGCCTTGGGTGCGACCAAACTGGAGACTTTATGGCTGACGGTGTTGCCGATGGCAAGTCCTGCAATGATGACCGGCTTGATTCTGGCAGTGGCGCGGGCGGCTGGCGAAGTGGCGCCGTTAATGCTGGTGGGTGTGGTTAAATTGGCGCCTACGCTGCCGTTGGACGGTAATTATCCGTTTTTGCATTTGGACAGAAAATTTATGCATTTAGGGTTTCATATTTATGATGTCGGCTTTCAAAGCCCCAACGTCGAGGCGGCGAGACCCTTGGTTTACGCAACATCATTATTGCTGGTACTGGTTATTGTAGGGCTGAATTTATCAGCCATTTTAATCAGAAATCATCTGCGGGAAAAATATCGGGCACTGGAAGGTTAAAGAAATGACAGCACAACACGTACGCACACATACCATTGATGTCAGTTCAATGTTACGCGATCAGAAAAAAACAGCTGAGCCGAACCAGATCTGCATTAAAGTTGAAAACCTAAATCTTTTCTATGCGGAAAAACAGGCTTTGCATGGTGTTTCAATGGAAATGGCCAAGAAAAAGGTGACCGCCTATATCGGTCCCAGCGGTTGCGGCAAGTCAACGCTGTTGCGCTGTATTAATCGCATGAATGATCTGGTCGATAAGGTTACCATCGAAGGCAAGATTTTGCTGGATGATGAAAACATTTACGATAAATCGGTCAATGTCGCCGCCTTGCGCAGGCGTGTCGGCATGGTATTTCAAAAACCGAATCCGTTCCCTAAATCCATCTTCGAAAATGTTACTTACGGCCTTAGAATTCAAGGGATTAACGATAAACGAATTTTGGAGGAAACGGTTGAGAATGCGTTGCGCGGCGCAGCGCTGTGGGATGAAGTCAAAGACCGCTTGAATGATAACGCCCTAGGCTTGTCAGGCGGGCAACAACAGCGGTTGGTGATTGCCAGGGCGATTGCGATAGAGCCCGAAGTCCTGTTGCTGGATGAGCCGGCCTCGGCGCTGGATCCCATTTCAACCTTAAAAATTGAAGAATTGATCAATGAGCTTAAAGAAAAATACACGATAGTTATCGTCACGCACAACATGCAGCAGGCCGCTCGGGTTTCGGACTACACCGCCTTCATGTATATGGGCGAATTGATAGAAATGGGGACGACCAGTGAGCTGTTCACCAATCCTCAAAAGAAACAAACCGAAGACTATATTACCGGCCGTTACGGCTAACCTAAGGAGCAAACAATGGATAACAGCAAAATAGGACATCATATTTCGGGGCAGTTTAATAAAGAACTGGAAGATGTGCGTAACAAGGTTTTAACCATGGGCGGACTGGTTGAGCAGCAAATAGAGTTGGCGGTAACCGCTTTTGCCACCGGTGATATGGAAATAGCCGAGCTGGTCATTAAACAGGATAATCAGGTCGATGCATTGGAAATGGTTATCGATCAGGAGTGCATGCAGATTTTAGCGCTGAGACAGCCGGCCGCATTCGATTTAAGATTGTTAATTACCGTCATTAAAGTGGTTAATGAGTTGGAGCGGGTCGGCGACATGGCCGAGCGCATCGCTGAGATGGCGATACAATTGACGGGAGCGGACAGCAACAAACATGACAAATATTACGAACTGGAACACATGGCTGAATTGGTTCAGGAAATGCTGCACGGCGCGCTGGATGTATTCGCCAGGATGAACATGGAAGATGTGACTACGATTACCGGTTTGGATGAAAATGTCGATAGAGAATACGGCAGTATCATCCGTCAGCTGATTACGAAGATGATGGAAGATTCGCGAAATATTACCCGGATGTTAAATGTACTGTGGATTGCCCGTTCATTGGAAAGAATCGGCGATCATGCTTGTAATATCTGCGAACATTTAGTTTATATGGTCAAGGGCGAAGATGTGCGGCATTTGACCCAGAAAGAATTGGAAAAGAAGATGAAAGAGTAGGGGAAGAGCCGGTCAGTTCGAGCAGTCGCGATAATCAGCGTTTCCGGAGCAATTCTTTGATCATTAACCGGTGTGTTTCGCAAAAAAATTCTGAGAGAATCTTGGGTTTAATCGATAAGGTGTCTTTTATCTTCCTGCTGCAACCGGTCGATGTATTCCATTTGAATTATAATTAAGCTGATTTTTAGATGTTTCAATCCACCGACCTCATCTGCCAAATGACTTGTCTTACGACAATCCATCGACAGATAGAGGTCGGTGGATTGCCTCGCCGTAAACGACGAGCTTACTTGGAAGGATAACGATGCTAAAGCATCGTTGTCAACGTTGAACGACTCTCCCTGAAAGGAGAGGTCTCAAATCAACAAGGAAATTTGATGAATGGGAGTAATGATGCAGCAAACAATCAAGGCAAAACACGAGCTACGCTTATATGAACTTAAAAAAGCGCTGAATGATTTTATGGAGTTTACTGAAAATTTAACGCTACTTCAGTCGGTTAATGAAAAAGCTCAAGAGATGGTTCTGGCGGTTGATATGTTGCAACAATTATTGAGGCAAGGTATAGATACCAATCAGCTGGTTAAGGCTGTTAATGCTTCCGAGGCAGCGATGCTGCTGGATGAGATCGTCGATACCGATGCGGTGAGTGAGTTGGAGGCTTATATGCTGTCGGCGGCAGAAGGTATAGAGGACACCGAGGTCACTCGGTTTTTAACTGAGATTATGGACAAGGTTGAGCGCAAATATAACCTGCTGCTTGAAAAAGCGCATGCTTATAATGCGCTGCTTAAAAGTTAGGCGAGTGCGGTTTTAATAATTACGCTGAACAGAAAACTTCGCCAATAAGGTCAACGCTTGTTTGTATTCGGAATCAGGTAGCACGGTTAATGCATTGATCGCTTTTTGAGCTTCTTCGTCGGCGCGTTGTTCGGTGTAATCAATGGCTTTAGTGCTTTGCACAATCGCGTAAACTTCGTTGAACGCATTGCGCTCGCCGTTTTTGATCGCATTAATAATGATTTGAGCTTCACTTTCGCTGCTGTTTTGTATGGCATAAATCAGCGGCAGGGTCGGCTTGCCTTCGGCAAGATCGTCGCCGAGATTTTTGCCCAGTTCGTCTTTGCTGGCTTTGTAATCGAGAGCATCATCAATCAGTTGAAAAGCAACGCCCAGATGCTGGCCGTATAGCGCCAGGCCTTGTTCTATTTCGGCGGATGATCCGGCGATAACGGCGGCTAATTTGGTGGCGGCGCTGAATAAAATAGCGGTCTTTCTGGCAATCACTTCGAGATATTTTTGTTCGGTGGTCTCGGGGTTATTGCAGTTTAGCAGTTGCAGAACCTCGCCTTCGGCAATGGCTGTAGTGGTTTTTGACAGAATCTCCATGACCCGCATATTGCCGGTGCGTACCATCATTTCAAAGGCGCTGGAATAAAGATAATCGCCTACCAGTATGCTGGCTGCATTGCCCCAGACCGCATTGGCCGATTCTTTGCCGCGTCTGAGGTCGGAGTCGTCAACAACGTCATCATGCAGCAGTGTGGCGGTATGGATGAATTCAATGACTGCAGCCAGCAGCAAGTGGTTATTGCTGGCGCCACCCAGGGCCTTGGCTGCCAGTAACAGCAGCATTGGCCGTAATCTTTTGCCGCCGCTGCCGACAATATAACGGCCCATCTGATTGATCAGGACAACATCGGAACTTAATTCATCAATAATAAGTTGGTCGACGGCTTTTGCCTCAGCCGTAGTTAATTGCTTAATTGAGTCAAAATCAATGGGAGCGGGCGTGTTAGCGGGGAAGTGTGAATGCGATGCCATTATGTAATGCTGTTGTATAAGTTTGGGTTACTTTTCATGATGATAGCTATAAAAATCAGAATCTGTCAAACTATTATAACGGAATAAAACCTGAACCGCCCATGCTATTGACAGGATAGGTTAATGATAGCGTTTTTTTTGTATTTTTGTGAAAGATATTTCGCTGCAAGTTTAATTTATATTGACTTGGCTTTGATTTATAAATATAATTTTTTGTTCACTTTAAACAGATTAATGCTTGATGGAGCTTGCGCCGATGTATGCGGTAATTCAAACAGGTGGTAAACAGTACCGCGTAGAAGAAGGTACTTACTTAAAAATAGAAAAACTGGAGCTAGGCGAAGGCGACAGCATTGAATTCGATAAAGTACTGATGATTCAGTCAGACGATGCTGTTCAGGTCGGCATGCCTTTTATCGAAGGCGGCAAAGTTACAGCGACTGTCCTGTCTCAAGGCAGGCATAAAAAAGTCAAAATTATTAAATTCAGAAGACGTAAGCACCATATGAAACAAATGGGGCATCGTCAGTACTATACAGAAATCCAGATTACTGGCATTTCTGCTTAAGATATTAGGAGTTACAGATGGCTCATAAAAAAGCGGGTGGTAGTACGCGTAACGGACGTGACTCTAATGCGAAAAGATTAGGTGTTAAGCGTTATGGCGGTGAGAGTGTGACGGCAGGCAATATTATTGTTCGTCAGCGTGGAACTAAGTTTCATGCGGGTGATAATGTAGGTTGCGGAAAAGATCATACTTTGTTTGCAACAGCTGATGGTAAAGTGGTTTTTCAGGTCAAAGGACCTCATAGCCGTAAATTTATCAGCATTGTTGCAGCATAAAATAGACGACTGTATCGCGCTGTAATCTGGCGGAACAGTTAAGTTGGGTTGCGGTAGCGTAATCCGGCAACTTAAAAAAGCTCCGCCGTTTATGGCGGGGCTTTTTTTGTTTTTATCGGTTGAGTTTGAAGTTTGGCGGCGTGTGATTTATGAGATTTGTTGATGAAGCGGAAGTTCGTGTAGAAGCGGGCGATGGCGGCAATGGTACTATCGGCTTTCGGCGCGAGAAATACATTCCTATGGGCGGTCCGGATGGCGGCGATGGTGGCGATGGCGGTAGTGTTTATTTGATTGCCGCAGAGAATGTAAATACCCTGGTGGATTTTCGCTATCATGCGGTACACAGAGCGCAGCGCGGGCAAAACGGCATGAGCCGTAACTGCACTGGCAGAAAGGGTGATGATTGCTATGTGCCGGTACCGCTAGGGACGCAGGTTTCCGATGCAGAAACAGGTGAAGTCATAGGTGATTTAACCAGAGTCGATCAAACGCTGCTGGTTGCTCAAGGCGGTTTTCATGGCTTGGGTAATACGCGTTTTAAAAGCAGTATTAACAGGGCGCCGCAAAAGGCCAGTAAAGGCAGTGAAGGTGAGCATCGCAGGCTTAACCTGGAGCTGACGTTGATTGCCGATGTCGGCTTGCTGGGTATGCCCAATGCCGGAAAGTCGAGCTTAATTCGCTCGGTGTCGGCGGCAACGCCCAAGGTTGCCGACTATCCGTTTACCACTCTGCATCCTAATCTGGGCGTGGTTAGCGTTGATGATTTACGCAGCTTTGTTATTGCCGACATTCCCGGTGTCATTGAGGGTGCCGCTGAAGGCGCCGGCCTCGGCTTGCAGTTTTTAAAGCATTTGTTGCGCACCGGCTTGCTGTTGCATCTGATTGATGTCGAGCCTTACGAAAGTATGGAGTCTCCGGTGCAGGCGGCTAAAAAAATTATCCATGAAGTTGAAAAATGGAGTGATGAACTGGCCGCCAAGCCACGCTGGCTGGTATTGAACAAGATAGATCGGTTGCCTGCAGGAGAAGTGGAGCAGCGTTGTCAGGCGATAGTTGATGAGCTGGAGTGGGCGGGGCCGGTGTTTAAAATTGCAGCCATTAACGGCAGCGGTACCAGAGAGCTGATGTTTGCCATCATGAACTTTTTAGAGCAACAACGGCGGGAAAAAAGTGAGCAGGACTGATTTTGCCAACGTTAAGCGGGTTGTGGTCAAGATAGGCAGTTCTTTATTGACCAAGGGTGGACTGGGCCTTGATAAGGCCGCTATTGCAGCCTGGGTTGAGCAGATGGCCGGTTTACGGCGGCAATCTATCGATGTGGTCCTGGTTTCTTCGGGATCGGTCGCAGAAGGCATGTGCCGTTTGGGTATGAAAGTGCGGCCCAAAACCTTGCATGAGCTGCAGGCGGCCGCATCTGTCGGTCAAATGGGCTTGGTGCGTGTTTTTGACGATAACTTTCAGCGTCATCAGTTGCATGCGGCGCAGGTGTTGTTGACCCATGATGATTTGTCGGACAGGCAGCGCTATTTAAACGCCAGAAGCACGTTGCTGACCTTGCTGAAGTTCGGCGTAGTGCCGGTCATTAATGAAAATGATGCGGTGGCGACCGAAGAAATCCGCTTTGGCGATAATGATACGCTGGCTGCATTAGTGGCTAATCTGGTCGAGGCCGACCTGCTGATTATTCTGACCGACCAGCAGGGCTTGTTTACCGGCGATCCCGGCTTGCATCCTGATGCTGAGCTGATTTCAGAAATCAGTGTTAACGATCAGCGACTGGATGTCATGGCGGGCGGCAGTCGCAGCGGCTTGGGTCGGGGTGGCATGTGTACCAAAGTTCGGGCGGCACGATTGGCGTCCCGGTCAGGCGCGGCAACAGTGATTGCGGCGGGTGCGGTCGATAATGTGATTAACGCGGTCATTGCCGGGGCCGAGTTGGGTACTTATTTATTGCCTGACATAGAGCCCATGGTAGCCAGAAAACGTTGGCTTGCCGGGCAGTTGCAGGTCAAGGGGCGCTTGGTTCTGGATGCGGGCGCTATCAGGATGTTGCAGAGCGAAGGCAAAAGCCTGTTGGCGGTCGGCGTTAAAGGCGTATCGGGTCGGTTCGAGCGCGGCGAGTTGGTGTCTTGTATCGATGAAAGCGGCTTTGAAATTGCGCGCGGCCTGATTAATTACGGCAATGCCGATGCTCAATTAATCGCCGGCAAGAGCAGTTCGGAATTTGAAGCTATTCTGGGGTACTTCGATGATGCGGAGTTGATACACCGGGATAATCTGGTACTGATTTAAGGTGATTGACTGCCAATAAAAAAGGCCGAAACTCAATGAGTTTCGGCCTTTTTTATTGGGTAAGGCTAAGGCGGTTAAGCGATAGCTTTTACTTTTGCATTCAGTCTGCTTTTACCGCGTGCGGCTTTATTCTTGTGAATAATGCCTTTGGTCACTGCTGAATCGATAATCGGAACGGCAGTGTTGTAGGCGGCTTGCGCTTTTTCTTTGTCGCCAAGTTTAACGGCGGCAATGATTTTTTTAATGAAGGTGCGTAAGTTGCTACGTTGTCCTGCGTTGCGAATACGGCTTTTTTCCGCTTGTCGCGCACGCTTTTTAGCTTGTGCTGTATTAGCCATAGTGTCTCGATTCTTGGTGGTGAGTGAATTAATCCAACATTATCTTGATAAATGCTATTATTGTCAAATTTTTTTAACGTATAAAAAGCAGGAGTGGCATTGAGCAGGCAGCTTTTTAAATCGACCGTGGTTGTCGGTAGTATGACGCTGATTTCACGTGTATTCGGGTTTATCCGGGATATGTTGATTGCCCATGTTTTCGGTGTGGGTTCGGCAACTGATGCCTTTTTTGTGGCATTCAAGATCCCCAATTTTTTGCGCCGCTTATTTGCCGAGGGCGCTTTTGCCCACGCCTTTGTTCCGGTGTTATCCGATTACAAAGAACGTGGCAGCAAGGTCGCATTAAAGCAGTTTATCGATAAAACCGCCGGAACCCTGTCGGTTTTCTTGCTGCTGATTACGGTAGTTGGCGTCGTTGCAGCGCCGTTGCTGATTATGCTGCTGGCCCCTGGTTTTATCTGGCAGGGAAGCCAGTATGAGTTGTCCGTGCAACTGCTGCAAATCACCTTTCCGTACTTGTTTTTTGTTACCTTGGTGGCTTTTTCCGGAGGCATTTTAAATGCGCACGGACAATTTGCGATTCCCGCATTAACGCCGGTTTTTTTGAATATCTGCATGATTGCCGCCGCCATCCGGCTGGCGCCGTTGATGGACGAGCCGGTTACCGCCCTGGCTTGGGGCGTTTTTGCGGCGGGCCTCGTGCAGCTGTTGTTTCAGTTCCCCGCGTTGATGCGCTTGGGGTTGCTGCCAAAATTAAGGCTGGACTTTAACGATCCGGGTGTTAAAAAAGTTACAAGCCTGATGCTGCCGGCTATTTTTAGCGTTTCGGTAACGCAGATCAATTTGTTGCTGGATACCCTGATGGCGTCGTTTTTGACTGTCGGCAGCGTGTCCTGGCTGTATTATTCCGACCGTCTGGTTGAGTTTCCGTTAGGCATTTTGGGGATTGCGCTGGCAACGGCCATTTTGCCGAATCTATCCAAAAGTTATGCCGCCGAAGATAGCGTAACTTTTTCAAGTGCGCTGGATTGGGGGTTGCGCTGGGTTGTTCTGGTAGGGGTTCCCGCTACCATTGGCTTGGTGATGCTGGCTGAGCCGATGCTGTCGACGCTGTTCCAATATCATGAATTCGCTATCAGCGATGTGTATCGGACAGGGCAAAGCCTGAAAACGTATGCGCTGGGTTTGCTGGGTTTTATCCTGATTAAAGTGCTGGTATCGGGCTTTAGCGCGCGCGGCGATATGAAAACGCCGGTACGCTACGGAGGTTACGCGATGCTGGTCAGCCTGGGCTTGAATCTGCTGCTGGTTTTCCCGCTGGCACATGCGGGACTGGCTTTGGCGACATCCCTGGGTGCTTTTTTTAACGCGTTTTTGTTGTTGAGAAAGTTGCATAAAGACAAGGTATATCAACCGGAAACCGGCTGGCGGTTGTTTTTTGTCAGAGTTTTTTTTGCCGGAGGCATTATGGCGGCCGCGCTGTTTTATTTTGTCGATACCGCTTGGTGGAATGACTGGAACTCCACCGAGCGCGTAATCCATCTAATGAAGTGGATAGTGATAGGCCTGGTTATTTACATGGCAACCTTGCTGTTAACAGGCTTAAGGCCAAAACATTTGACCGGTGCCCCCCGGATATCGATAAGCGGCTGATTTCGCGATGATAAAATAGGCTTAACTTTGGTCTTTAGTCAAAAGGCTTTCGCTTTCTTTGAGTAGAATGGCCAAGTGCAGGCGATCGGGAACATGGAGTTTTTTGAAGATAGAGGTTAAATGGGCTTTGACGGTTCTTTCTGAAATAAATAACTCTGCAGCGATAATTTTATTGCTGATGCCTTGCAAAATTAAGCGTACTACATCGCGTTCGCGAGCCGATAAAGAATCCAAGCCGACTGGCATCGGTTTTGGCGGCGGCACAGGAGGCATCCGGGTTATTTTTACCAAGGTGCCGATAACCTGAGGCACTAAATGGCGTTGCACCCAAATATCGCCCTGTAAAATGCTTTCTACGGCTTTTAATATCACGCTATTGCTGATCGAGCATTCGCAGTAACCGGCCGCGCCTGCAACAACGACTTTAACTTGCAGGTTTTCCGGCCAGTTATGACCAATAATTAATAGTTTTCCAGGGTAATGCTTAATGGCGCTGATCTGCATTTTTCCCTGGTCGATAAAGTCGGCATCCAATACGGTGAGCGGATAAGTCTGATCAGGCACAGTGAAATCAGATAGCGTTGCAACGGTATAATCCAATGCCAGTACCTGTTGCCATTTTTCCAGCGCATCGGTGCGCGGTGACATTAAAAGGACGGTGTTTATTGTCATGGCATAAAGTTTAGCGTTCGCGCATGGCGGTGGATTTAGCCCGCAAAATCGGTTTGAGCAAGTAGTCTAGGACGCTTTTTTTACCGGTCAGAATATCGACATCTGCGGTCATGCCCGGAATAATGTCAAATCTTTCGCCGTTTTTTTCGATATAGGTCTGGGCTGTCTTTAATCGAATCAAATAGTAGTTCTTGCCATCTTCCATGTTGGTAATGGTATCGGCACTGATATGTTCCAGCGTCGCATCAAGACCGCCGTAAATGGCAAAGTCATAAGCGGTGAGTTTAACGACGGCTTTTTGGCTGGGACGTAAAAAAGCAATATCGGAAGGCCTAATTTCGGCTTGTATCAGCAATTCATCTTCAAAAGGAACTACTTCAATTAAATCCATGCCGGGCTGAATGACCCCGCCTACGGTATTCACCTTGATTTGCTTAACAGTGCCTTTAACCGGTGAACGCACCAGGGTTCGTGTAACCTTGTCTTTAGTTGCCCGCATTGACTCGGCAATACGGTCGGCTTCCGCTTTGGCGGTATTGAGTTCTTGAATGATAGCCGCTCGGAACTGCGATTGATGTTCGTTGATGCGGTTTTTCGCTTCGGACAGGTTGGCTTGCAGACGCGGTACCGATAACGTGGTGGCGCTGAGTTCACCCTGTAAATCGTTGGCGCTACGTTGTAGCCGCAATAATTCCACTTCCGACATCGCCCCGAAGCCGACTAAAGGTTCGGATAATTCAATTTCCTTGGCCAGCATCGCGTAACTTCCGGCTAGGCGTTTTCTTTTGGATGCCGCTTCAATCAGCTCCTGTTCGCGTTGCTTGATTTGCTGGCGTATGGTTTCCAGAACCGAGTTGTATTCCTCCTTTTTAGAATCATATAACCGGAGTGCCTGTTGCGCCAGTTGCGGGCTGTCGCGTTTTATGTGTTCGGGTATTTGCAGGGCTGTATCATTAGCTAGCGCACTTAAACGGGCAATGTTGGCTAGCAATTCATGGTATTTCAATTCTTCTTCGGAAAACGATGAGGAAAAACGGATATCGTCAAGGCGCATCAAGGTTTGGTTACGCTCGACGACATCGCCTTCGTGGACGAAAATTTCGGCCAGAATACCGCCTTCAAGGTTTTGGATGACTTGCAGGCGACTGGACGGGATGATTTTTCCAGGGCCGCGGGTAATTTCATCAAGCATCGCATAATTGGCCCAAATGATTGCGACCAGCGTGAATAAGGCTGCTATCCAGAGGATGATATGACTTTGTATCGATGAGCGATACAGCACGTCGGCATTGACGTCGGTAATATAGTTAACATCTTCGGCCCGTTCTTTTGCGGTTGTTTTAATGGTGGTTACTTTGGTAATCATGACTCGCTTAACCCGACACTTTAATTTGGCCTTGTTTTAAGGCGCTGAGGACTTGCTCTTTAGCGCCGTCGGCCACTATCCGCCCACCGTCCATAATAATCAGACGATCTACCAGACTTAACAGCGAGGTGCGATGGGTGACGAGCAATAACGTTTTATTGTTCAGATGCTGAGTCAGGCGCTGTTTAAACCCATCTTCGGTGCTGTTGTCCATAGAGTTGGTCGGTTCGTCCATCACATAAATCGGCGGCGACAGCAGCAATGACCGCGCCACGGCAATGCTTTGCCGCTGTCCGCCCGATAAGGTTCGCCCTCTTTCGCCGACCGGCATGTCGAAGCCTTCCGGGTGTTTGTCGACGAAATGGGTCGCGCCTGCAATCTGTGCGGCTTGCAAAATCATCGCATCATCGGCATAGCGCGCGCCCAAGGTAATATTGTCTTTGACGCTGCCGTACATCAGCGAAATATCTTGCGGCACATAGCCGATTTGGCGGCGCAAGTCGGACGGGTCGATCTGACGAATATCGGTGCCGTCAATCATAATAGCGCCTTCTTGCACCTCATAAAAACCTAAGAGTAATTTTTCCAGCGTAGTTTTACCCGAGCCGATACGGCCCAAAACAGCAACGCGCTCACCCGGTTTGATTTTAAAGGAGATTTCCTCTAAAGCCTTGATTTGCTGGTTAGGGTAGCTGAACGACACATTTTTAAATTCGATGCCGCCTTTAAATTTAGGCCGATGTAAATATTGCTTGTTTTCTTCCCGCTCGACCGGCTGATTCATTAATGTTTTTAAGGATTCAACCGCAGTGCGCGCCGAATCGTAGCGTGTCAACAGCGAAGCTACTTTGCCGATGGGGCTGAGGGCATGGCGGATCAAAATGGTACAGGCGATTAAGCCGCCCATAGTGAGTTCACCCTCGGTAATTAAATAAACCGCATAAACAACCACGGCGACATGGGTCATGCGTTGTAAAAAGGTGGTGAAATTGATCGCAAACGAAGAGTAAAATCGCGATTTCAAGCTGAGTTTGCTCATCTGGCCGACGGTTTCTTCCCATTTTTTCTGCGACTGGCCTTCGGCGCCGGAGCCTTTGATGGTTTCCAGATTAGCCAGCGCTTCGTAAAGCGTCGCGCCTTTTTGCGAAGAAAAACGGGACAATTCTTTGGTGATTTTTTTCAGCGGCCGCTGAATTAAATAGCCGCCTAAAATGGCGATGGGAATGACAACGATGGGGATGTAAACCATATTCCCTGCGAGATACCAAATCACCACCAGAAATAAAACGGCAAAAGGCAAATCGATCAGCGCCGTTAGCGTGGCTGAGGTCAAAAACTCTCTGAATGATTCGAACTCATTGAAATTGTTGGCAAATACGCCAATGGATGCGGGACGCGATTCCATTTTTATGCCCATAATGCGTTCAAACAGCGTGGCCGATAAAATAATTTCCGCCCGTTTGCTGGCGGTATCGATGAAATAACTGCGCAACGCCTTCATGATAAACTCAAAAATGTAAACGATGCTGATTCCTATCGCCAGCACCCACAGCGTTTCCAGCGCATGATTCGGCACCACCCGGTCATAGACATTCATCACGAAAAGCGGGGTACTGACGGCAAATAGATTGATCAGCAAAGAAGCCAGCAACACCTCGGTATAAATCGGCCAGGATTTAAACACCACATCCCAAAACCAATGTATGGTTTTGGGCGCTTTAATTTCATCGGAACGGTTATCGAACTGGTGCTGTTCCTGGACAAAAAAGGCCGATCCTGCATAGTTTTGCGCCAACTCTTCGAGACTGACGGTTTTGATGCCGTCCTGGATTTCCGGCAACAGCACGGTGCAGTTATCGCCTTCGCGGCTGATAAGAATACAGGCCTGAGCATCGTTTAGCAGTAACACTGCCGGTAACACCAGGCTGGAAATCCGATCCAGCGGCCTGGTTACCAAACCCGCCGATAAGCCCGCCCGTTGAGCGGCACGCGGAAACAACGCCGGGGTCAATTTATTGTTTTCCAGCGGTAGACCGGCGGTTAACGCATCGGCTGAATGCGGGTTATGCAGTAGCTTGCATAAGGCGATTAAAGCTTGCAGTAACGCGTCATTAATTGAGGTCTCAACTAACGGTTCTGTGGGGTTGATTTTGGATATGGAGGGCGGAGGGGAGGTTGCCGGGATACTTTCTAAGGCGCTGGTAGTCATTGTTATTATTAAGTGCCAATAGGATAGTTAACTAAATTGAACGTGTACAAAATTTACAGTCGTCAATTAGAATAGCACAATATCCTACATTTGAAATTTAAGGGAGCAGCAACATGCCTTACGTGCTACAAGATGACGCCGGAAAGATTTTGGCCCTTTACGATCAGCAGCAAGATATTCACGCTCAATGGCTGGATGATAACGCCCCTGCTGTCGTTAATTTTAAACAAAGCCTGTCCTGTTCCAGCCAAGCAGCGCAACAACTTGCGGTGTCTGATATGGAATTAATCCGGGTACTTGAAGATGTCGTCGAGTTACTGATTAGGAAACAAGTTTTCGTTTTTACCGATTTGCCTGAATTTGCTCAGGCCAAGTTGTCAAAGCGGCAAAAATTGCGCAGTGATATGGTGTCACTGACCTCGCTTATCGGCAATGATGATGACGCTATTTTTTAAAAGAAATCGTACTTTAGTACCATTGATAGCGGTTGATTAAGAAACTATGATAGCGGACAGCTGGAATTTTTTATCGTTTAAAAAACATCCATTTTATTGCTCTCATCAGTCGCCTAAAAAAATCAGGCTAACGGATGGAAGTCAGGCGGGTAACAGAGAACATAATTATGAATATCCCCTCAGAAGAACCGGAGTCATTAAATTTAGCGGATCTGTTAGCCGATGATGGTAACGATGCGTTAAGCGAGTATTTAAGAATATCTGTGTCTAACGACGGCAGCGGTGCCACCGTGACCGTGTCCACGACGGATGACCAGCCAATTGTTTATAGTTCGACGTTTCACGGCTCTACTGCAACAGATTTGTCGGGAATTTTGGCCGAAATTATCGATTTCAGTGACGAATCATCGATCTAACAGCTTATCACAACCTTAAATGCTTCAATGTTCCTTGCTGGTTTTAGGCCTCGGCCTTCAGGCCGAAAGGAGCGCCCGCAACAAGCGAAGCGAAATGGCTTTTCCCGTCATTGGCTTCATCCCGCCGGGATGTTTCCTTATTGCTTGAGTTGTTAAGCGTCACTAACCCGTCCAGCCATGTTAAGTTGGCGCTTGCGTCCCCGTTTTAGAATCTCCCGGCTCCGGATATTCTTTTTGATTTTGCGCTATATATCTTCGCTGCTCAACAGGCAGTCAATTGATTTTTTTCAGCTATACTGGTGTTCGGCACGATTTTTTATGCCCGGCTGCTGCAATAATCATAGAGCGGTTCTGGTTATTTTATCGGGCTTTGTATGAATCTTTTATTCGGGGCTGTGCTTTGAATGCTTCTGCGGGACGCACAATTAATCGCTTGCTTACACTAAAAATCACCATCATTTGGACAAATTGTATGAAAAAAACGCTGATTTTCACCTTATCGCTGACTGGCGCCTTATTGATAGGTTGCTCAACACAACCTATCAGAACCTTTTACCCGATAAAAACAGTCAATCTTAACCAACTGATCGCATCCGGCGAATTTCGTCAGAAAGTTGATAATTTGTATGTCGTTCTGGACGCATCATCATCGATGAAAGAGGCCTATCACGGTAACGCTTATGCTAACGATGATTTCCCGGGTGATTCCACGGCGACTAAGTTTGCGGTGGCAAAAGAAGTCTTACATAGAGTGAATGGCAGCCTTGCCGAGTTAAATCTAAATGCCGGTATTCGACGTTTCGGCTTCGGGCCTTGCATTGGTTTTGGCTTAAGTACGCTTAACTATGAATTTGGCCGCTATTCACCGTCACAATGGAAGGACAGTCTGGGGCAGCAAGAATGTGTCAGCGGCGGTTCGACGATGAGTGGGGCTATCGAAAATGCACAAACGGATTTACAGAAAGCGACCGGTAAAATCGCCTTGTTGCTGGTCAGTGATGGCCACGACTTAATTTCATCCCCCGTTCCTGCGGTGCAAGCGCTGAAAGCGCAATATGGCGATCAATTATGCGTGTATTCGGTTTGGGTCGGCAATACCGAAGACCAGTCCGGTCATGCCATGTTGCAACAACTATCCGATGTTGCAGGCTGCGGATTTTCTGCACCGGCAAAAAATATTTATTCCCAAAACGATTTTGATGGATTTGTTAAGCATGTTTTTCTGGCGCAAACTCAAGCTGAACCGGAAGCCATTCTCGAAGAACCGGCAGATGGCGATGACGATCAAGACGGCGTGCTTAACAGTCGCGATAAATGCCCGGGAACCCCGAAAGGAGCGACCGTCAATGAATCCGGTTGTTGGGTGATTAAAGGCGTGAATTTTGATTTCGATGAAAATGACATTAAGCCGGAATATCAGCCGATACTTGACGAAGTCGCAGCGATTATTCAGCGTAATCCCGGCATTAGTATCGAGGTGCAAGGACATACCGATAATGCTGGATCGGAAGCCTATAACCAAAAACTTTCCGAGCGTAGGGCTTATGCGATTAAAGGTTATTTACACGATAAACTCGATAGCGACCATCGATTGACTGCTGTGGGTTATGGTCTCACGCGTCCTGCCTATACCAATGATACCGATGAAGGGCGTGCCAATAACCGCCGGGTTGAATTAAAGCCGATAAAATAACCTGAATTTTAGGGGAGAATCACATATCCCATCGCTTTGTGTAAGGGGCAAGCGATCGCCCCTTACAATTTATCGCGCGTTCAAGTTATTTAGGTTTTTTTGCTTATAATGATGGTGCGATCTTTTTATCTTTTGTTTCGATATCCGTTTGAAAATAAATAAAGAAATCGAGAAAGACGGACTTGGTAATGATACGGTTTTAATATTAATCGAAAATATAGAGAATTAATTAGAATATCAGCTATTCTTGATTAAGAATGTTAACCACGTCACAAAAACAATAATTCATATGAGAAAAAGCGCATGAAGATAAAAAGAGCTTTACTGGGGTGTTTGGTATTAACGAGTTTTCAGCTGTCTACAGGACATACTCAAACCCTAAAAGAAGCTGTTCAATTAACGTTAGACGAAAACCCTGAAATTCAAGAAGCCCGTTCTACGCGGCTGGCCTATGAACAGGAAATTGATCAAGCCGCCTCGCGCTATCTTCCTACTGTCGATGTTTCGGCGGGTTACGGCCTGGAACAAGCGAACACCCCGTTTACCCGTGGCTTCGGCGGTACTGGAGGTTCAGGGGGAGTAACACAATACGGGCGCACTGAATCTTCGGTGCAATTACGACAAATGGTTTTTGACGGCTTTGAAACCCCGCATGAAGTAGACCGGTTTACGGCTAAAACAGACGCTCAGGCTTATACTGTTTTCGGTAAA
This sequence comes from Methylobacter sp., assembly GCA_024636505.1. Taxonomy (GTDB): domain Bacteria; phylum Pseudomonadota; class Gammaproteobacteria; order Methylococcales; family Methylomonadaceae; genus Methylobacter_A. Next base: position 23,359 of record JAGXGY010000060.1, read on the forward strand.
TCCGAAATGGTCGGCCTCCAGGCGGCTCAAGCTTACATCGGTGTGCTGCGTCGTAAAGCGCTGCTGGGTCTGGCCAAAGACAATTTAGATATGCACAAAAGCTTTTTCGACCAAATCAACTTACGTACCGAGCGGGGCGTAGGCCGACAATCTGATCTTGATCAGGCGACAGGCCGTTTAGCCAATGCCGAGTCTAATTTTCGTGCCGAAGAAGGTAACTTGCGCGATGCCGACACTAATTTCTACCGTGTGATTGGCGTTTTACCGACAGCACTCGATGACGTGCCTGAGCCAACCCGGCAGAGCGGCGACATTCCTGAAAACATGGACCAAGCGGTAGAGCTCGCCCTGGCTAATCATCCGATACTCAAAGCCGCAGATGCCGATATTGGTGAGGCTTTAGCTCAGCACAATACCGCCAGTGCAGCGTTTTACCCGCGAGTTGACTTTGAAGTGGGTTATGATAACAACGATGATACCGGCGGTATCCGGGGTCAAAACGAGAACCTCACTGCCATGATGCGCGTTCGCTATAACCTGTTTAACGGCGGCAAGGATACGGCCAGAAGGAGGCAAACCGCTTATGAAATAGCGCAAGCTAAAAATATTCGTGACAATACTTACAGGCAGACGATTGAAAGCATTCGCTTATCCTGGGTGGCTTACCAAACATTAGGCAATCAAATAGCCTTTTTTAAATCGCATCGTGATGCCAGTATTAAAACCTTAGATGCGTATAAAAGACAATTCAACATCGGCCAAAGAACATTGCTGGATTTACTGGATACCACCAATGAAGCGTATTTAGCCAACCTTGCCTATACCGATGCCAAATATAACGAACTTGCGGCAAGATACAGAATCCTTGCCGGCATGGGGGCGTTGAATCGCTACCTGGGTACAAAAATCCCTGAAGAAGCCAGGCCGATTACCGAAGAAAAGCAGGCCATGGTATCAACTTTTAACTGAAAGTGCGGTGAAATTTGGATAACGAAAAGCACTGTCCGATAGCTGTTTATTCATACTGGGATAGTGCTTTTTCCGGTAACTTCCGCGCCGGTTTATTTGAAAAGCCGTCGAACCAATATTCAAGCCAGAGATTTTGGGACTGCGGAGCATGCGGATAACGATAGGCCTGCGATGCAGAGCGGCAACAAGAAGGAACCTGGAGACGTTAAGTCGTTACAAATCATTTCTCAGCATTCTTTGGGTTAAATCGGCCCATAGACTTAACCGCTCGGTTCCGCCTACGCGCTGACCATTGCCGCGCGCTTTCGCCAACCATAAGCCGGAACCGTTGAAGCTGTAAACCGGCAGCAAATCGTTACGCTGGCTTGCCGGTTTGATTTGCGGAATAAGGTTATCCAAAACAACGGGTACAGAACGCGACGTTTCAAAATAGGTCAGCACCATGTGAGCTTGATTCAGCTCTATCGCTTTAACGTAGGTAATGCGGATTTTCTCTTCAGGCACGCCTAAGACTTTGAGCGTGAAATATTTGGCAATGGCAAAATCTTCGCAATCGCCTGCGCCTTGGGCTAAAAATTCAATCGGTGTGGCCCAATAATCATTAACCCCCCATAGCGCAATATCGTCAATGAAATCAATGCGCTGATTGAAAAAATCGTTGACCTTTTTTAACTTGTCTTTTTCCGGTAAAGCCTTGGCGGCTTGCGAATCGAGCAATTGCTGCCATTCTTCGACCCTAATGCGCCCGGTCATGCCGTATTTTTTTTCAACCTTGGCAAGTAATGCCGGGCTGATATTGATTTGCGCGACACTGGCGATACTGAGCACAAGTCCCGGCAGTAACAGCAGCATTTTAAAATAGCGGCAATACTGCTTTTTAACGCCCCGACTGAACATGGTATTCCTTTACCGGCTTGCGCCGTGTAAGCCCATAACGCGCATCAAGGCGTAATCGTCATCCGATTGTACATTTTCCGCCAGTATCACAATATCGAGCAATTGCGCCGCCTGTTGCATGGTTTCGATAAAGGTTTGTTTGCTTTCATTTCCGCTTAAGTCATTGCTCAAATCACGCGCCAGACGAATATAATCAGGCCTTAAATTTTTAGCCATGTTTAGCGGCATGGATTGGGTTTCAAAGCGTTTTAACATCACCTTAGCGCCTAAAGAGTGGATGAACTCAAAAAAGTCATGGTAGACATCAAGCTCTTTCGCCACCGCATAAGCCGAAATACTAAACACCAATTGTGCGGCAATCGCCGAATGCTTAAGCTCGTCAGCCAGCCAGCTTCTGAAATCGGCATTTTTAACTGTTCGGGTTGACAGATTAATGGCTATCGCATGGTGAATACCTTGCGCTTTGATATGATTCATCACCTGCTGAGTTACGCCCTGATCCAGTTCGACAATTTTGGCGAATTTTTCAGCGATAGAGACAAAAGTGCCGATCGGTATCGGCTTGCCTTGCTGATCGAAGGCTTGAGTAAACGCCTCTTCCATAAGCACGGTATCGGTTGCAAATTGTTTGATTTCGCCGATGTAAGAAACCTGATAAGCCTTTTGATCGATGATGTTGAATACCAAATCCTTCCATTCGGTAATGTCTTTGGCATGGTTGCTGTCGATTCTGAAATAATAGCTGTTAGAGCCAATCAGTTGCGCCTGCTCAAACGCCTCGTTAGCGGCGGCCAGAATATCCGTGGTCGTGCCCAAGGGATTAAACATCGCAATACCGATATGGGCAATATCCTTGCGCCGGTAATCCTCACCCAGACCAGCGAGCAAAGCAGATACCGATTGCGCCAGCTGTTCGGCCTGTTCCCGGCTTAAACGCCTGGCCAGAATCGCAAACTCGGAACCGAAAAAACGATAGGGTGTGACCGTTCCCGGTTCATAGCGTGCGGAAACATCTTTTAGCAAATCGGCAAAGCGTTTTAAAAACCGGTCGATGGTATCGCTGCCGTGTTCCTTTACCAGACTGGCCAAGCCGTCTATCTTGATAATAAAGACAAAAGCATCGATATCCGCCATAAACAAATGTTTCATATCGGTTTCAAAGCTGCTTTTTTTATGTAAGCCGGTTAAATCATCCAATTGCAGTTTTTTTCCGATGGAATCCAGTTTGCTATTAAAGCCGTTGATGGCGCCTTCAATCTTTTTCGACATCGTGTTCATCGAAACAGCCACGTTTTTAACTTCAAGGGTCCAAGGCAGTTTTTCAATGGTTTTAAACTGGCCGTCGGCAATGGCTAACGCCAACTCATTAATTGCTTTTAACGGCAATAACATAAAGCGCAAAATCAAAAACAGCAGCAATACCGCGCCGGCAAAGGTAATCAACGCATAATTGAATGAACTTTGCGCCAACTGATAGAGTTTCAAATAAGCAAATCCGGGGTTAATGGTGACATAAACCGTACCGCCAATAGACCAGCCCGAACTGATTTCACTTTCAGCTGTCGCCGTTTTTATCGGTAACAAATCAATAAACCACTGGGGAACTTCAGTAAAGCTGCTGTCATTTTTAACGGTCACCAACGGCTTGTTGTCGACATTAACCAGCTTGATTTCACCGTAATAACCCATATCGAAAATGGCATTAATCATGGTTTCCAGTACCGGATCGTTTTCGTTGGCGATATAAGGACTTAGCGATAAGCCTAGCGAAGTTGCGGTATCCTGCGCATGAACCTGGGATTCGACTTCCAGATAACCTCTGATTTTATTAACGCTCAATAAAAAATTGACGCTGAAAATAATCAGGAAAATAGCGGAAACCAGTATTAACAACTGTTTGGATAAAGACATGCTGAAAGCCCTGTGTTCTGATAAAAAACAAATTTTGTCAATCGAAGTTAATCGGGATGCAAGCAAGTATAGACCACAGCAGACTCGGCACAATACAGCTTTGAGAATTTTCAGTGTGCCCTATTTGGAGCGCAGCTGAAGATCGTAGCGTGCGAAGCGGCGTTTCCTGCTGACTGCACAGTTGTGTCGGACAGGCTTTATCCCCTTGGCCTGCGACCGACTTTGAACAGGCGCAGCATATTTAGTACCAAGGTACACTAGGAAAAACACCGGACTGTGAAATAATTAAACACGTATTTTTAGATAAATAAATAAATTTTATGGCTTTAGGCAGATGGCGCGTTACTAAAGATCACCAGTACCGGGTCGGGTTATTGAATTCTTGAAAGTCTATCCATTTTATAAGAACAACTCAGTATTAAGGATAACAACATGGCCAGTTTAGGTGCAGTACAATCCATCCAAGGTACCGTTAAGGCAATTGCCGCCGACGGAACCGAACGCATATTACATAGCGGAGATCAGGTATTCACAGGAGAGCGTATTGTCACAGGCCCTGACGGCGTCATCGGCATCACCTTAGATAACGGCTCATTCATGACTCTGGGTCAAAACTCCTCGGAAATGCTCGACGAAGCCTTGCTTAATGCAGGCAATGATTTATTAGGAGACTCGGAAAATCCAGCCAACGAAGCCGGACAACAAGGCCAGGCCAGAGGCGCAGCCAACCGCGATGCTGCTCAAGAACAAGTTGACGCCATCCAGCAAGCCTTATTAGATGGCGGCGATCCTACCGTAGAACTGGAAGCTACCGCAGCGGGCGCTCCGGGTGCGGGCGGCGGTGTAGCGGATGGCGGCAACGAAGGCGGCCAAGCGGTAGTTCGCAGCTACGATGCGCCTGAAACCGCTCCCGATGCCGGATACGATACTACAGGTCCCGGCACTGGTTTTATTCAAACTACCGAAGAATTTAATCCGCTGTTAGCAGAGGATGAGGAAGCAACAAGCCCAACAAGCCCAACAAGCCCAACAAGCCCAACAAGCCCAACAAGC
>JAGXGY010000061.1 GCA_024636505.1 Methylobacter sp.
ATATCAAGATGCTGCTGCATACCTTCAGTATTCGCTTTTGGCATGATCAATCCTGCGGTTTTACTATTCTCAGGACACACGGCGCCAAAAATATAAGCCGCTGTAAATTGTTGCTGTTGAACAATGCGGGGGCGTGTGCCTAATTACGGTGTAAATATTTTGAAATTGGTATTAGATCATTCGCTACCCGCTTCTAGACTTACAATGCGCTGAACCATCTCATTGATCCGGTTCTCTGCATAATAGGCAAACTTAATATCGTTTCGGTCCGAGCGGCTGATGATAGAACATGCGGTCTTGTCGGACATAGGGATGAACAAGCATGCGCCAGCCGGAACCTGAGCTATAGACAAGATAGGTTTATCAAACAAGGTTTTTCCAACACGATACCGATCTTCGTCAACAAAAAAATCCACTGCCGAATCCAGTTCACCGCATAGCCAGGCCGCAGCCGTCGAACTCCCCATCACCCCGAAAACCCGGTTTTCGGCACGCAGTGAACGGGCATATTGCACTAGGACGGCGCACAGTTCGAGGTATTTCTCCGCCACTTCCATTAAATTCATTTTAAACTCAGGATGCACCATAAGGTCTGCTCGTCCGATTGTCTGCAAAGGCCGAACCAACGTGAAAATCTCCTTGCCGACGACATTGACACAGCGTGATTCCGGTTCGAATCCGCCGCGAATGAGGACATTGCCAAGGGTCTGTGCATCGAAATGCGTACAATGGTCCAGCACAAACAAATCCACCGGATTCTGGCGAATATCGGGTACGGCAATGCACAACAAACCATTTTAGGTCAGATATCCACGCAGCTCCCTAAGATAGGTAGCGGGATCGGGGATATGTTCAAGCACATGTGACATAACAATCAGATCAAAGCGTTGCCCCTCCGTTTCAGCAAGGGATGAGTAATGGGCATCTACACCGGGTATGGCCAGTATAGTTTCGCGCCAAAACGGCGAGCGGTCCATACCATGCAACGACCACTCTGAAAAATGCTGAGCAAAGCGTTGTAAGATGTTGCCGTTGGCGCATCCGATATCCAGCATGCATCCCTGAGATTTGAGCCCCCCTCTATTTTTCAAGAGACTAACCAGGATTTCAGCCCGTGGGGCAGAACCGCAAACAGAATTGAACAGCACCGGATCAGCACCGCCACTCTGGTGGTTGATAGTGTACGAAACATAAATTTGCTCAACCGCAGTTAACCACTCGGGATCGATAACTTTTTGCAATACGCCACATTCATTGCAAACAACCAAAGCGAGTTTGCCCGTAACCGGTCGTATATCCGAAGATACCAAGGCAAATTGCCCATCATGCATAATGGGCTTCAGAGATATTGAGCCGCATACATGGCAGTTCATCGATTAAATCCCGCAGCCATATCAAAAATAGCCAGTAAATTTGCTGATTCTTCCTGGTATCGCGCGGATATCGGCACCTCCATGTCATCTACCGGAAAGAACTGGGGCTTCCTGAATAATTCGCGATGAACGGGAAAATTGTGCAGATTGATGCTGAGCATATATGTTCCAAATTCTTGAGATATCCGTCCGTCAAAAGAGGACACTTCCTGTTCGCGTGGGTTGCTGTCGCTGCAATGGAGAATAAAGAGTTCACCGGAGTCATCCAGTACTTTAATGCGCCCATCTTCCTGCATCGCCCTCGGTAACAGGGCAAAATCCACATTTTCATGACTAGGATTAAATTTACGGGACATAACTCTAGCAGACAGAATGACTGGGTGCATGAAAATCGAATGACAAATATACCCTCCTTGAACGCGCCAGAAAAATTCTCGCGGATAGGCATTTAAACGTTGCCCCTCGCGGAAAGTGATACTCCTGAAATAATCCGTCTTGTGTTGAACGGCGATAGCGGCCAGCGCATCCGAGTCGACCGGCAATGCCACTCCCGAACGAAAACGTTCCAGTGAAGGTAACACCTCATCCTTATAGGCTTCGATACAGGCGATTGTGCAGCAATCATACCCCGCCTTGATATGACTGGCCAAAGTATAAAAACTATCCTTGGAGATCACGGTGTCCGGTGGCATTAATACCAAACTGGCATTGAGATAATGAGCCAAATAGACGTGATGGTGATCCAGCAGCCCATAATGCATGTAAAAGTAGGGATTCATGGCCGACTCACGACTGGGAAGCTGTTCGATCATGCTGAAACGGACATCAGCCATGCCGTTCAGGACTGGGAACAGGCCGGACTCCACGATAATACGTCGCCCCTCGGCATCCGTCACAATCGAGATAATCAGTTGCCCAATCCTGGAAAGATGGGGTAAATTTCCCTCAGCAAGCAGGGACGGCACATGAAATTTCAGGAAGAAATCAAGATAAGCGTGCCCCCAAACGGTAATACCGACTACATGGCAAATATTTTGCCTGCCGGTGCGCTCTCGCAGTGTAACCGCATAATGTTCGTTTTCCTGCCGTACCCTATACCAGTCATCGATAACTGTACATAAAATGCTGTGGGGTGAGAATCGAGCCTGACAATCCCTCGCCTCGGGCAGCAGGTCAAAATGCCAAAGCATCCGAGTAATCTGATAAATTTGACCAGAATCGGTCGATGCCGATATACATTCATATCCGTATTCCCAAATCGCAAGTGCGGATGCGCGCAAGTCGGCCGCCATTGCGCGCGCCGAAAGGTGAGTTTCCGCCGCATGCAAGGCTAGCAAGCCGTCCATCATGGCAGATACCCCATCCTGATGCGGAATCGCTTCGGGGTAGAGGCGCATATCGGCATAGGGCAGAAACTGCCAAAGGGCCAAACGAACCTCGTTCGGAACCGGCCATATGCGATCGCCTTTCGCCTGAACCGATAACCGCTCACTGCGCTGCTCCTTAAGGAAGCATTCAACGATAGCGGAAAGTCGAGTATCTTCCGCATGCATCCGATCTTCGAGCTGATCCAGTTGGCGTGTGAGACGCAAGTATGCCTTTGTATCACCCGCTCTAATCAAGACCAATTCACGTAACATAAAGCGAAGTAACGGCGTTGACTGGCACTGGCTAATGACGTGCTGTTCCTGAAAACACCACCATCCTTCTAACCGATTTACAACACAGATCAGAATGCATTCTTGGAACAAACTGCGTATGCGATAGCTCCTTAGGACAGCAGCCGGTAATATGCCTGTAATAGCGCCCGGAGAGCTCAACTTTGCAGCTTTCTGATTTAACTCCTCTCCCTCGACAAGTCGGCCCTGAGATATAAGGTTTCCCGCCAGTTTTTTTAATGCGGAAATGTTATCGGGCGCCAACTCCAGAACTAAACGGAAGCACTTTTCCGCCTCCTCAAGCTCACTCTGCTCCTCAAGAACTATTCCAAGATTATTCCAGGCAACAACATATTTTGGTCTCAGCGTAACCGCCTGCAAATAATGCGCCGTGGCATCCTGCAACTGTCCAAGAGAAAAAACGACACTTCCTAGATTATTGTAAGCCTCAGCATAATCCGACTTCAGCAATATTGCCTTTCGAAAACAATCAGCGGCTTCCCCCAACTTACCTTGTTCATGGTAAATACCCCCCAAATTGTTATGAAACTCTGCACTAGTAGGGTTTTCTTCCATTTTGCAAGCAAGATCACTGATTTCCAGAGCTTCTTCATAACGTTTTAAACTGTGCAATACATTACCGCGATTTTTAAGTGCATCCACATAATCCGGCTTGATTTTAAGTGCACGATCATACTGATCTAATGCATCTTTATAGCGTTCCAGGTTGAACAGAGAATTACCACGATTATTGAGTGCCTCCGCAAAATTGGGATCGATCTTGAGTGCGCGATCATAGCTATCTAATGCTTCTTCATAGCGATTTAAATTGCTCAAGGCGTTACCATGACCGTTATGCGCCATGACATAGTTTGGATTGATCCTGATTGCTTGATCAAAAAGATCGACAGCTGCTACTGAATCATTCTGTTGCATTGCAATCGTTGCCAATAATTGCAATGCATCAACTTGATAAGGATCTGCTTTCAATATTTTCTTGTATATCGCTTCCGCTTGATCCAATTGACCTTGTTGATGCAAAGCAAGCGCTGTCTCTATAGAATCATTCTCATCCACAGTAGTAACTACCTTTATTTGATTGAAATGGTTAAAAATTGTTTATCTTTGGACAATAACACATTGAGACGACTTGTAAGATTTGTACTATTCAATACATCCTGCTCCCTAATTTGATTAGGCGCAGATAATCCCTTATTAGAATATTCAAATGTCAGCGCTACTTTCGTATATTCAAGTATACTAGCCCAGCGGAATTTTTCTCGAAAGCTAGAATGGGTTCGTCCTAATCTTAGCAACGAAGAAAGTCTGGCGGTTCGTGTCCGCCACGACGCATAACTTCGTGTTGCAGCGCAGTGGACCATGCCCCCGGAAATGACTTGACTCCGATTCGAAGTAACATTGCATTATTACTTCGTTATAGCTTCGTCAAAATGCCCAGTCGCTACGTCTACGCAGCAGGCACCGTACACCGAACAACTAGCGTTACGATTCCTGTACTCATTACCATACGAATAGCCAAAAAAGAAAATCGAATAATATTTGTTTGACTATTTGAAAGTTGAATATTAACAGCATGTCTGGATTCTTACGAAAAACAAATATCCTTAATATTAAACTCCAAAAGGAGATAATCTCGTGACATTGCCGCAACTCAAGCTGCCGGATACCTTAAACTATGTCGGAGTGTTTCTCACCCTCGAGTGCAACCTGAATTGTAACTATTGTATCAACGACCCTCAACAATCAGGGCAACGCGAAAGCTTATTCCCAATCAAGGCCAAGTCTCTACGCAAATCCCTGACACCGGATGAATGGGTGCTGGCCTTAAACCGAATCCCATATCGCGAGGACTTGCCAATAACCCTGCAAGGTGGCGAACCGATGCTTTATTGGAGCGGCAAGGGATTGGGCATGATTCTATCTGAAACCTCCCACTATTTCGACCTGCTCACCAACTTCGCCTTGAAGCCCGAAACGTTTGTTAACAACCTGAATGGCCAACAGGAAAAACTACAGCGGGATGCGCCTTACCCTTCGATACGCGTCAGTTATCACGCCGATGAAATGAACCGTGTTTGGCGCGGGCAAGGGTTCGCCGAGTTAGTTAATCGCTGCAAAGCGCTAGCTGATTATGGCTTTCGAGTATCTGCCGTCAAAGCTGAAAGTGACGTCGGCATTTATATGGTAGAGCATCCTCAAAACCAATTAACGCCGGAAATGGAATCCGCTTACGCCGGATGCGTGCCTTTTGAAAGCAAGGAGTTTCTGGGTGTGCATGAAGACAAGCTTTACGGCCATTACCTTTACCCGTTCTCAACGGACCTGATTGCCCGCAATATACACCCCAACACCCTAAGTTGCGAATGTAAAACCACAGAGTTATTGCTTGATCCTTTGGGTTTTGTATGGGGATGCCATTTTTATCTATACCAAAATTGGGTTTCGGGCGGCCCAATCAAAGAATTTGAGGAACTGGAGAACCTAGGTTTTCGCTTTTCTGAGAACCAAGAAAAAATTTTTGCAAACCACAATCTAGCACCTATCGGACATATGCTGGACCCTGACTTTAGCATGGAAGATCTGGACATTTTTCGATTCTGCAGCCATTACGGCCGCTGTATCGGCTGCGATACCAAAATCAAGAATAACCGCTTCCAAAGTTATTACGACCAAGGCATTACCCATACCTCCGTTATGATTCGCAATATCCAAATGCCGACCAGTCTTTATGACAAAATCGAAAACCTGGATCAAGCGCAAAAATTCTTTACCCCACCTCTTTAAGATCATGCATACACCTATTCCTACTAAGGACGACGGCCTCAAGCACGTTCTCATAATAAAACCCGGCTACAGCGAAACCCTGGACCCTGACGAAAACGGCATCGTCAGCTTGGGCGACATCCTGCGAACGACGGTAATCTTGCACTTGTTTCCGCCGGAGCACTATCGCGTTACCTGGCTGGTGGATAAAAGAGGCGTTCCATTGCTGAAGGGGAATTCGCATATCCATCGTCTGCTGGTCGTCAATTCTTTTACCCCGCATCTGCTGCTTTCCGAATGGTTTGACATTGTCGTTAATTTCGAGAAGGAGCCAGGGATTTGCGCAGTAGCCGACCGTATCCCGGCTTGGAGGCGCTACGGTTTCCGCCTCGACCCGCAATCGCGATCCGCAGTCGCCTACGATCATTCGGATGAAGCGCTTAGTTTCACCATGGATTCATCGGCCAAACGTAAAAAAGCCAAGTCATGGTCTGACATTCTTTACGAGATGTTGGGACACAAATACATAGGACAACCTTATTTATTGGGTTATCAGCCACAGTCGGAAATACGCTATGACGTCGGACTGAATCATCTTATAGGCAAGAAATTCCCACTTAAACGCTGGCCGGAAACGTATTGGAACAATCTTTATGACAAGCTGTCTTTGCAACATTCAGTCTGCTGGCAACAAGGCGATAACGACATCGACAACTATATCGAATGGATTGCCAGTTGCCGCGTGTTGGTCACCAACGACTCGCTCGGCTTGCATATCGCCCTGGCGCTGGGCAAGCCGGTAGTGGCGCTTTTCGGTCCTACCATCGCAACCGAAGTCGAAGGCGAACAGCTAAGCAAAATATTACCGCCGCTGGACTGGGATTGCATACCTTGCATGGAGAATTTCTGCATAAAAGACAATCCCTGTATGAACCATATTACAGTGGAAAGTGTCCGCAACACAGTCCTCGACTTGCTGGCCACCACCGCTACAATGCCTTATTCCCCAAAGGCAATTTCGTAAATATCATGAAGGCCAATACCATGTCGGACCGCTACGCCATTGACAGTCATAAACTCGTTTACCATCCACAACGAGTGGCTCATTACCTTGATGCCGGTGATGACTGGGAAAAAATGAAAAAGATCTATCCGATCTATATGGAGATTTCGCCGGTAGGCGCCTGCAATCATCGCTGCACCTTTTGCGCCGTCGATTACATCGGCTACCAGCCCGTCCGCCTCTCGCTCGAAGCAACAGAGCGCACACTGACGGAAATGGGGCAACAAGGCGTAAAAAGCGTGATGTTCGCAGGAGAAGGCGAACCCATGCTGCATACGGATATTGACCGTATGGTGATGGCAGCAGCAGCAGCCGGTATCGACACCGCCATGACCACCAATGCTTCCATCCTATCCGATAAATTTATTGAGAACGCCTTGCCTGTGATGTCCTGGATCAAGGCATCGGTCAATGCCGGCACGGCGGAAACCTACGCCCGCATCCACCAAACCAAAGAGCGTGATTTCGGACAAGTCCTTGCCAACCTCAAACGCATGGTGGATGCGCGCCGTAGCGGCGGTTATTCCTGCGTACTCGGCGCCCAGATATTGCTGCTGCCGGAAAATGCGGCCGAAGTAGAGACTCTCGCCCGTATTTGCCGCGACGAGATTGGCCTAGACTACCTGGTAGTCAAACCTTATTCACAGCACGCGTTCAGCGTGACCCATGTTTACCAAGACCTCGATTATCAGGGCTATGCCGAACTACGATCACGATTGGCTGCCCTGAATACAGAAGTTTTCACAGTGGTTTATCGCGAAAACACCATGAAGAAACACGATGAGGGCGATGCCCACCGTTACAATCGTTGTCATGCGACACCGGCCTTTTGGGGCTATATCATGGCTACCGGCGCGGTGTATGGATGTAGTGCCTACCTGCTTGATCCCCGTTTCGACTACGGCAATATCAATGAATCGTCTTTCAGTACTATTTGGGAAGGCGAATTACGCCGCAAAAATTTTCACTTTATCCGTAAGGAACTGGATATTCACGAATGCCGCCTGAACTGTCGTATGGACGAGGTTAACCGTTACCTCGACAAGCTGGTTAAACAGGATGTACAACACATTAACTTTATATAATGTTTTTTGTCCCGAAAGCCGCACTGAGCACCGCAGCTTTCGGCGGGAATAGCCCTTATGCCCCCCCGTCGAAAGCATAGCTATCTACACAAGTTAAATGGCAGGGGCGGTCCGGCATGAATGCAGAAGGCAGAGCAACGCAGGAGCCGTTGCCGAGGTCGCCCCTTATCACTTAGGAATGAGCATGAAACAATTTGAACAACTCGCGGCGTAAGTTTTCAGCAGGAGTGCGAGCTTTGCTTGCGCTTACAGGCGAAGCCTGCATTCCAGCTATTGGCAACTTGCTCACGTTATTTTGTGCACGTTCCTTAGTCAGATGTGGCGCAGTATCCCGTCCGAAAGTTGTAGGGGCGAATTTATTCGCCACGTGGCATCGTATAGATTGATTCGGACAACAACATCCGGGCACCATAAAAACGTTACATAGTGCCTGCATTGCACTTATGAGTTGAATCCAAGCATTTAAACATGCACATCAATCCGCCCCGGGCTCGTAGCAGCAGCCGCGGATATTAGCGTTAAAGCCGCCTCTCCATTGGCCTTTTCAACATCCTGACCCTTCTTAAGTACTGCAAACGCCACATCTTGCGATGCTGTCGCATTTTTCATAACGGCTGTAAGCAATCCACCGCCTGCACTACCCACTGAATCAATCATAAGAACCTCCGAATTTAATGTTTATAGGTATCAGGCATTGCATCCCAGCCCATTTTAATTTGTATCATCAAGTTGGAAACCTCGTCCAAAATATTTTCATCGTTCTGGCTGTTTGCAACAAGCAAGCGACGAATCATATAGTCGTAAAGATTATCCAGATTTTCTGCAATCTCACCGCCGACATCTTTATTTAAATATCCTTGCAGTCCACCCACAATATCGATGGCCCTGCCTATATTCCGGCTTTTCATGGCGACGTCATTACACACCATGCTTTGTTTTGCAGTTGCAACTCGTTCTAAAACGCCTTCCATTAGCATTTGCACAAGTCGATGAGGCGATGCCCCCATTACAGAACTGTCCACACTCACCTGTTGATATTGTTTTATGGCTGATACAGCATTCATTGGTCTATCCTCATATATTCGTTAGGTTGCGCTCCACTACCTGAAACACCTGCTAAGGTGTAGCGACAGCCCGGACAAAAGCTTTATATTTTTTTTGACATCCTCGCCGCCCTAAAAGACGATGATTCCTACGGCGCTCAGGCTGCGATAGCCTGAGTCGCTTCGGTGGGTTCTTGGCCCGATGCCCCAACAGCAGGCGAAGTCGCTGCACAAGCTAAGGAATGAGCATGAAGCAATTTGAACAACTCGCGGCGTAAGTTTTCAACGGGAGTGCAAGCTTTGCTTGCGCTTGCAGGCGAAGCCTGCACTCCAGCTATTGGCAACTTGCTCACGTTATTTTGCGCACGTTCCTAACCGGGCATGCCCTTAGTACTGGACGATAAAAAAGTTAAGATCGGCTTCATATGACTCAGCCGATAACAACAAAAAAATATTGCAGAATCCGCTAAAGTTTTATCGGACCCGCCGATAACTAGAATGAAAACTAAATCCGAAGGCACTTCAGCTAACGGAAATGTAGTATTAAAACAAACCTTTTAGGAGATGTGCCATGGGAACCGTAATTAATACCAACCTCCTTGCCCTGAACACTCAGCGGCAATTAACCAAATCATCAACGATGCAGCAAAACGCTATGGCCCGTTTGTCTTCCGGCCTGCGTATCAACAGCGCCAAAGACGACGCTGCCGGTTTAGCCATTTCCGACCGGATGACCTCGCAAACACGCGGTCTGGCTGTCGCCGTTCGTAATGCTGGCGACGGTATCTCGCTAGCTCAAACCGCTGAAGGCGCATTAGGCTCAATCGGCACCAACTTGCAACGTATCCGCGAACTAGCGCTGCAATCGGCTAACGGCTCCAATACCGATGTGGATCGCAAGGCTATTCAGGTTGAGGTCGAACAGCTTAAAAGTGAAATCAACGCCGTTTCCACAAACACCAATTTCAACGGCAAAAAACTGCTGGACGGATCCTTCGGTAGCTCTGTCCTTCAAACCGGTGCCAATGTCGGCGAAACCATTTCTGTTGCCTTATCCGGTGCCCGCACCGATCAGATAGGATCAGGCATCAGCGCCGGTGTCTCTACTGTCGGCACTGATGCAGCCACCAGCACAACAGCCATGACCTCTGGCGATGTCGTCATCAACGGCGTTGCCATCGGGGCTTCTTTGGCGGGTGCCGACGGTTCATCCACCACCTTACAAAACTTTAGCGGCATCGCCAAGGCTGCTGCAATTAACGCCGTATCGGATCTTAGCGGCGTCTCAGCAGTCGTTAATGCAAACAGCGTACAGGGAACAAGTGTGTCATCGGTGGCAGTAGCAGCCACTACATTCTCGATTAATGGCGTTTCTATAACCACCTCAGGTACCGGTGTAGCTGCCAACCTAATGTCGGATCTTACTAGTG
This sequence comes from Methylobacter sp., assembly GCA_024636505.1. Lineage (GTDB taxonomy): Bacteria > Pseudomonadota > Gammaproteobacteria > Methylococcales > Methylomonadaceae > Methylobacter_A. The sequence continues at coordinate 10,437 of JAGXGY010000061.1, forward strand.
TGGCCGACCAGATCAATCTTAACAAGGATCAAACCGGGGTTACCGCTTCCGTCGACCAACAAAATCCTGGTGCCGGCGTGATACTGACTGCCGCAGATGGTCGCAATATAAATATAAGCGCCTCTGGCGCCGCCGTGGGGGTTGCCGCTGCGGGCACTACCTTTGGCAGCGTTACCTTGGTTTCCAATACGGGTGCCGACATTAACATTACCAGCAATACCGGCTCTTCGCTGGAGAATGCGGGGATAGAAACCGGCACCTATAAGGGAGGAACCTCCTCAGCTGTTAGTAATACTACGGCCGCCACAGCAATGGTTTCCGGCGATCTGGTCATCAATGGGGTTTCGATTGGCGCATCGCAAGCGGCCGATGACACAGCGTCTTCGACTAATCGTAGCTTTAGCGCCATTGCTAAAGCAGCAGCAATCAATCAAGTCAGTGCTAAAACGGGGGTAACGGCTACAGCGGGTCAGACCACACAAACATCAACCGGCGTTACCGCGAACACAGGCGGCGCTTTGGTCATTAATGGCGTCACCGTCACTACTGCGGCCGGCACCACCGGCACCACAGCCGAGCAGGTTGGACTCTTCGCCGATGCCATTAACGCCAAGTCATCGCAAACCGGTGTTAGAGCTGTCGTCAATGACGACAACCAATTCACTCTGGTGGCTGACGATGGACGAAACATCACGACTACCGGCGGTTTCGGCGGCATCACTGCCAGCACGGTCTACGGTACAGTTAATCTGAGTTCCGGCGACAAAATCGACATATCAACCAACACTGGCAACATCGCCAACGCAGGCTTTAAAGTCGGCAGTTACGGTAGCGCCAGTTCCGGCCAGTTTGTTAAAGATATCGATGTCTCAACTGTAGCGGGTGCTAATAAGGCTCTGAGCGCAGTAGACAATGCTTTGGCCACCGTCAACAGCCAGCGGGCCAACATGGGCGCCATCCAAAACCGTTTGGACAGCACCATCAGTAACCTGCAGTTGAATTCTGAAAACTTGACTGCTGCAAACAGCCGTATTAAAGACGCCGACTTCGCGGTGGAAACCGGCGAAATGAGCCGCGCGCAAATTCTGCAACAGGCAGGTACAGCGATGCTGGCCCAAGCCAATACATCAACCCAAGGGGTATTGTCGCTACTCAGATAATAACGGCACATCGTCCGGGGCGGCGGCTTAAGTCGACCGCCCCGGAGCTGTTTTTGAAAAGAAACCGGTCAATCTTCGAATGTTTTTCGGGTGTACCGGGTTTATAATATTCGAGTGTTAAAATAGGTTTTCCGGAAGATTTTCATAAGCACCGGATTTACTTTTTGAGGAGGGGCAATGGACGCTTTACCATTAAATATACGAGTTCCCGCAGAGCTACCATCTGTTTCGGTCAAGCGCAATCTAACGGAGTCTCCACCGCCGGTTGATCATGCTGACCCAATAACTGGATTTTCACCGGCCTCGGTCACTGCTACCGAAAAAGTTGATGACCCGCTGCAACCCCAGTCGGCCAACAACAGTCATCAGCGCGTTAACTCAAAAGAAATCGAAAACATCGTAAAAGGTGCTAACCGTTTTTTTGAACAAATCAGTCGGGAGCTACGATTTCAACAAAGCGAATCCGGCAATGAAATGGTTGTTCAGGTGGTAGATCAAAATACCCGCGAAGTTATCAGGCAATTCCCCTCGGAAGAAATGCTCCAAATTTCCAAAGACCTGGAAAAAATATCTGGCTTGCTATTTAAAGACAGCGCCTAATACGCTAAAACGGCTTTATCCCCTAAGTATTTGCGCCGCTCAACCAAGGGGTGAGGTAATCTTAGTTGCCAGTCAATACCATTGCGGGCGGAACGACAAAGACCCGATCGCAGATTATAATTGCTATATGTGGAGATTATCATGGCAGGCATAACATCAACAGGCTTGGGTTCCGGCCTCGATATTAACTCGATCGTCACTCAGCTAGTGGCCGCCGAACGCACCCCGCAAACCAAGCGTATGGCCATAAAAGAAGCGGCCCTGCAATCGAAGATTTCCGCGCTAGGCAGCATTAAAAGCGCTATGAGCGACTTTAAGACCAGTCTTTCTGCATTACGCTACGGATCGCAGCTCAACAAAATTTCTGCAACATCAAGCGACACCGGTACTCTGACTGCAACCGCATTCACCAATGCCGATCCGGCTAATTATCAGATGGAAGTTCAACAGCTCGCTTTGTCTCATGGCTTATCGAGCCAAGCCTACGCGTCCTCTTCAACTGTCGTAGGCACCGGTACGTTAAGTATTCGATTCGGCACCACCTCCTATGATGTTGGTAATAATCCAACCGGATTTAGCCCGAATGCGCAAAAAGCAGCGCTCAACATCGCCATCGATTCAGATCACCAAACCCTTGGCGGCATCCGCGATGCCATTAATGCCGCAAAAGGCGGCGTCACTGCATCCATCATTAACGACGGCACCGGAGATAGACTGGTTCTTAATTCTACCGATAGTGGCGAAGCCAACAGCCTGGAAATCACCGGGACCGGCAGCCTTACCACCCTGTCTTATAACGCTGCTTCTCATCCGATGACAGAAACTCAACGTTCGCAAGATGCATTGCTAAAAATCAATGGTCTGAATGTAACCAGTGCCAGCAATACGGTTTCGACCGCTGTTAAAGGTCTGACATTAAATTTGCAACAAGCGCAGCCCGGTAAGCTGGTAAACCTATCGGTGGGACAGAATAATGACGACATTGTTACTGCCGTCCAAGGCTTGGTGGACAAATATAATGCGTTCGCAACCTCTATACAATCCGTATCCGCCTATGACGCAGCAACAAAGACTGCCGGCGCCCTGCTGGGTGAATCAACTGCTCGCGCCGCCTTGTCCGGCGCTCGCAACTTGCTAAGCACTACCATTGAGGGCTTGACCGGTTCGGTTAGATCGTTGCCGGATATTGGCATTAAAACCCAAGCCGACGGTACTCTGGCGCTGAATAGCAGCACATTAAACAGCGCCCTGACTAAAGATCACAATGGCGTTATCGGTTTGTTCGCGGTATCGGGAATTCCCAGCAATTCCAGCATCCTTTATTCCGGCAGTACCAGCGATACCCTGGCCGGTACCTATGCTGTCGATGTCACCGTCAATGCCGAACAGGCTATAATAACGGGAGCCGCAGCTTCTTCAATGATAGTGGATGCCACCAATAATGCCTTACAGATTAGTGTGAACGGCATCACCTCAGGCACTATCAACCTTACCAATGCCGACTACAGCGCCACTCCCGATCAACTGGCTGCGGAATTACAGACTCAAATTAACGGCGACTCAGCCTTAAAAGCAGCTGGCGTCTCGGTTACGGTTGGTTATGACAGCATTAGCGGGACATTCAGCATGAATTCGCAAGCATACGGCAGCGCATCGACCATAGAGCTGATGTCAATTACCGGCGGGGGAACCGATATCGCCGGTTTAACTGCCGGTCAACTCGATACCGGCGTTGATATTATCGGGACTATCGGCGGTTTTGCAAGTACTGGAGTCGGACAAACCCTGACAGTCGACAGCGGCGATGCAAAAGGTTTAAGCGCACAGATAACCGATAGCCTTATCGGTTCCCATGGAACGCTTCAATTCAGCCGAGGGCTTATCGAACAGCTGGATAAGCTGACTGACAGTTTTTTAAACCCGAGGGGATCGCTGGACACTAAGATTTCGGGCTTACAGGACACCATTACTAAAATGGGAGAACAACAGGCCATATTTAATAAAAGAATGGATGCACTTCAGGAAAGCCTATTTAGAAAGTTTAATGCGATGGACAGACTGCTTGGCAGCCTGCAAAACACCGCAGGATCTCTTACTCAGATGTTAGCGTCATTGCCGCTGTCGGTTAAAACCTCATCCCGCTAAAATGTATGTCGCCATTTTTCGTGACGCCAAAATAAACAGAGTACATTCATGAACGCAGAACCGACCGCAAAAATAGATGGCTTACTGCGCCTGACAGAGGAAATGCTCAGTCTTGCCATCAAAGGCGCGTGGACAGAGGTGGAAGCAAGTGAGATCCAGCGCATTGCCATTATCGAGTCATTAGCACCTTTTGACGGGGATACCGATAGAGTAGCGGCCGCCAAATTCAAACAAATATTGGATAAAAATGCGGAAATCGTCGCGCTGGCGATCATTGAAAAGAACAAAATCGCCGATGAACTTAGGTTATCTAAAAGCCTTGAAAAAGCCGACAAAGCCTATCGGGATATTGATGCAGGACCCTGACCATAAAGAGTGCAGTAAAAGTTAATCTTACTCTCTGACAATTAGCCGCACCCTTTGAGTTATGCCACAAACTAACGCATATGGAATAGTATCGGCATATTGCGCAACCTCCTCAATCGGCAAGCCATCACCCCACAACGTTACCGGATCACCAACTTTATCATAAGCCCCAGGTCCTAAATCAACGGTAATCATATCCATAGACACCCTGCCAATAAGCTGAACACGTCTGCAATTGACCAATACCGGCGTTCCAACCTTGGCATGCCGTGGATAGCCATCGCCATAGCCAATCGACACTACACCCAATACTGTAGGTTTTGAACAAGTCCAACTGCCACCGTAACCGACGGTATCGTCTACGTTAAGTTGCTTGACCGCAATCAACCGTGATTGCAAGGTCATAACGGGCTTTAAACCCAATTGCTGTCCAGTAGAACCTGGAAAAGGGGATATGCCGTACAGCATAATGCCGGGGCGCACCCAATCGCTTAAGGAGGTTTCCCAGCCCAATACCCCCGCCGAATTAGCCAGGCTACACTCACCGGATAAACCGGCAACCGTCTCATTAAACAAACTGATCTGTTTTAGCGTTTTATTGTCATAAATATCATCGGCATTGGCAAAATGCGTCATTAGATTAAATGGTTGCTTTACCGCTGCACACCGTGTTAAGCGTTGATAGGCCAAAGCGAACTCATTTTCGGTAAGCCCTAAACGGCTCATGCCGGTATCAAGCTTTAACCAAACGACACAAAGGTCTGATGCTGTTTTAGATTCGAGAATAACCAACTGAGTTAAGCTATGCACCACCACTTCCAAGTGATAAAACAGCACGTCATCTAACTCTTCGGCGTTGCTGAAGCCTTCCAAAATGACAACCCTTTGATTAAAACCGGCCTTGCGTAATTCAATACCTTCATCAACTCTGGCGACAGCGAAGGCATCGGCATTTTTTAATGCTTCGGCCATACGCAATAAACCGTGTCCATAACCATTGGCTTTGACGACCGCCATAATGCTGGCAGTCGGCGCACAGCTGCGCACTTTGGATAGATTATGTCGTGCGGCATCGAGATCGAGTACGGCGAAAACTGCCGGGGTCATTCATCGTCCCCGCTGCCATAATAGGTTCCGGCAAAATTCTCAAAACGGGTATATTGCCCTAAAAAGGTCAGTCTGACAGTCCCCAACGGGCCGTTACGCTGCTTGCCGATAATGATCTCGGCGATACCTTTATCCGGGCTGTCCTCATTATAGACTTCGTCCCGATACACGAACACGATTAAATCGGCATCCTGCTCGATAGCGCCTGACTCACGTAAATCGGACATCATCGGTCGCTTATTGGGGCGTTGCTCCAGATTACGGTTAAGCTGGGACAAGGCGACCACGGGAACATTCAACTCTTTGGCCAGCGCCTTTAAGCCTCTGGAAATATCGGAAATCTGCTGCACCCGGTTTTCACCGCTGGACGGCGATTGCATCAGCTGTAAATAATCCAATACGATCAAACCCAATTGCCCGTGTTCGCGCGCTAAACGTCTGGCTCTTGAACGCACTTCGGTCGGCGTTAATGCCGGAGTATCGTCGATGAATAACTTGGTTTCAGCCAATATATTGATGGCCGAGGTCAAGCGCGGCCACTCATCATCCTCCAATTTACCGGTTCTTATTTTGTGCTGATCGATACGACCTAAAGAGGACATCATCCGCATCGCCAGCGAATCTCCCGGCATTTCCATGCTGAACACCGCAACCGGTTTATCGCCTTTAATAGCAACATTTTCGGCCATGTTCATCGCGATTGTCGTTTTTCCCATCGACGGCCGTCCCGCCACAATGATTAAATCGGCAGGCTGCAGACCCGAGGTCAATTCATCAAAATCAGTAAAACCGGTAGCCGCTCCGGTAATGGAACCTTCCTGTTCAAACAGCGTTTCAATTTTGTCAACGGCGCGCGCCAGCAGCGATTTAATGGTGGAAAATCCGCCCTGCCCCCGCTGCCGCTGTTCGGCAATTTTAAATACTTGACGTTCGGCATTTTCAAGCAGATCGGCGGTTTCGCGGCCTTCGGTATTGAAAGCCGAATCCGAAATCTCGGTGCCGACATGAATCAACTGGCGCAACACCGACCTGTCCCTGACGATATTCGCGTAAGTCACTATATTCGCGGCGCTTGGCGTGTCTTTTGCCAGCATGCCTAAATAGGACAGTCCGCCGGAATTTTCCAGTTCACCGATTGATTCCAGCGATTCCGATATGGTTATCACATCAAAAGGGATCTGTTTCTCGGCAAGTTGCTCAATAGTCTTGAAAATCAGCCGGTGATCGCGACGATAAAAATCGCCTTCTACCACCTTGTCGGACACCGAATCCCAGGTTTGATTGTCCAGCATTAACCCGCCCAAAACTGACTGTTCGGCCTGAATAGAGTTGGGCGGGACTTTTAAAGAATCCAGGAAATAGTCATGATCAAACGAATAATTTTCAGGCATGGTCGATAGCGATACAGACATTAATCATAAAAAAGTTAAATAAAATCAGCGATATATTTGAAAAGGAGGAGATCAGTCGGCAAGCAGCATTTAAATTTCAGCGTTGATTATAATCAACACATCATTAAATTATAATACTAATCGTAACAACCCAGCATTATAAAAACAGGTCTTGCGTGCGGCTGTCGGGAATACGCAGCAAGGCTTCGGCAATCGCCATTAACACCACGCCTTCATGAGAATCAAGCTGATATTCCTGCAGGAACGCTTCAAGCGCGGTTTGCCGTTTTTTATTTTCCCTGACTGCGCTAACCAGCGTTTTGGCGCAAGCGCCTACCGAAACCGGATCGTAACCGGCTAATGCCGCTGATAATTCAGTGAGGAGCTGTTGCTCATCGGCCAGATAAGCCTGATTAACGGCTTTTCGTAATTCGGCTAACGGTTTTTGCGTCATAGCAGCTAACCCTTTGGCAAGAATTTCCAGTCTCTTGGCGGCTAAGCTTTGAAGCCGGAAATTGGATACTATTTAATCAGTTGTCGATAATTTCAAGACAGGCGATCATTGTATGACGGACGATGAAAATCGTCATCGTTACCGGATAAAGCATGTAATGGCGAGTGATCAGCAGACTCATCAGCACCAAGCCCACAAGTACGCCGATATGGAGACGGGTGTTTTTTTCCAGGTAACGCAATTGCACGATAGATTCATAATCGAAATATTCGCTTTTGTTGATCAGCGTTAACGTGACGATTGACATTAACAACGCATAATACAGCGGGAAGAAAAAGAACATCGGCGCATCCTCGTTGAACTGCGGCACCCAGTAGCCATACCAAAGCAACAAACAACTGCTTGCAAAGCCGTCGTGCCAAATAACGGCGGGGACTTTTTTCAAATAGCCGAGCAGCAGACTGGCTGCCATGATCGTCAGACCGATACCCAGAGCCACAGGCGTGGCGAGTAGCTTTAGAAAGTCGTTATGGCTCTGAACCAGTGCCGCCAGCGACAAGCTGCAAAAAATAAATCCGATCATGAGCAAATGTCCTGTGAATTTTCTAAGACTCTAACATCACCAGCGGAAGCAACAGCAACCTGAAGGTATGGGCTTACCAGATAACGCCAACGTACCATAAGTAGGCAACCAACAGTTTTTTAACAACATGAAAAAATATTTGTCTCCATTTACCATGAAGAACATGAAGATCACGAAGAAAAATAGTTAACTTCATGTCCTTCATGCTCTTCGTGGTCGCTAAAAAATGTTAAAAGACTTTTGATCGACTACGTAGGTTATGGCATTCTGGGCCACCCACTTAAAGCGGGACAGCTTGAATAGCTCATGCCCGTACTCCGGCTTTCCCCATCTTAAATGGGTGGCCGAAAACCGTCACTCCTCAGCAATCAGCAAAACAGATACGGTTTACCAGGTCCCGGTATTTTCCATGGAAAGCCACGGTTCAGCAGGGGAAAGCGGCGCATCTTTCTGCAAAAGCTCGATAGAAATCCTGTCCGGCGAACGGATAAACGCCATATGCCCGTCACGCGGCGGGCGGTTGATCAGTATACCGGCATCCATCAAATCTTGGCAGGTTTGATAAATATTATCGACTTCAAAAGCCAGATGTCCGAAGTTGCGCCCGCCGCCGTAATCTTCTTTATCCCAGTTATAAGTCAGTTCCAGCAACGGCGCATGCCTCTTTTTGGCCTGATCGGCATCGAGCGGCGCATGCAGATAGACCAGGGTAAAACGACCGGCTTCGCTGTCCATCCTGTTACTTTCGACCAGACCCAGTTTGTTGCAATAAAAATCGAGCGATTCGTTCAGGTCCTGAACCCGAACCATGGTATGTAGATAACGCATAGTATTTTCCTTATGTTTCAAAAATCAAGACCCGCAGCAAAGGCTTTAGCCGCGATAGTCACGACTAAAGCCTTTGCTGCTATTATTGACAACAGCCGTATCAAACCGCATTATTAATTTATACCATCTTTCAATTATTTTAAACCATGAGCAACGACAATCTACAAATCCGCCGTATCGCTATCGATACTTATCATGAAAATGTCGCCTATCTCAACCGTGAATGCGCCACTTACCGAGCTGAGGGCTTTCAGGCGCTGTCTAAAATCCAGGTGAGCAATAACGGCACCAAAGTACTCGCTGTTCTTAACGTCGTCGATGACAGTTCCATCGTGCAGCCCGGTGAATTGGGACTGTCAGAGCAGGCCTTCGCGCAGCTTAATGTTGCCGAAGGCTCTCTGGTCACCGTCAATCATGCTGAAGCACCCAAGTCCATGGATGCGGTACGTCGTAAAATCAACGGTGAGCGTCTTGATCAGAATGATTTTAGCAACATAACCAACGATATTGTTGAAGCCCGTTACTCAAAAATGGAAATGGCGGCATTCCTGGTTGCGACCGGGCAAAACAATCTGGATCGCGACGAACTGTTTTTTCTTACCCGCGCGATGCTGCAATCCGGCGACACCATGAACTGGCATGAATCGCTGGTTGCCGATAAGCATTGCATCGGCGGCATTCCCGGCAATCGCACCTCAATGCTGGTCGTGCCTATCATTGCCGCGCACGGTATGTTGATACCGAAAACCTCCAGCCGCGCGATTACTTCGCCGGCAGGTACCGCCGACACTATGGAAGTGCTGGCCGAAGTCAACCTGACGCCGGAGCGCTTGCACGACATCGTGCGCCAGGAACGCGGTTGTCTGGCCTGGGGCGGTACCGCCAAACTCGCGCCGGTCGATGATATGCTGATTTCTGTTGAACGTCCGTTGGGCATCGATTCACAGGGGCAAATGGTGGCATCGATTCTGTCCAAAAAACTGGCCGCCGGTTCCACCCATCTGCTTATCGATATTCCGGTCGGCCCCACCGCCAAGGTGCGACACATGAATCAGGCGCTGGCCTTGCGCAAGCTGTTTGAGTTTGTCGGCGACCGACTCAATATTCATCTGGAAGTGATGATTACCGACGGACGCCAGCCGATAGGCCGGGGCATAGGCCCGATATTGGAAGCCCGGGATATTATGCAGGTATTGCAAAACGATCCTGATGCGCCGTTCGATTTGCGCCAGAAATCTTTGCAGCTGGCCGGCAGAATCCTTGAGTTCGATCCCGATGTGCGCGGCGGCCAAGGCTATGCCATTGCCCGTGACATACTCGACTCCGGCCGGGCCGGGGCTAAAATGAATGCATTGATTCAGGCGCAAGGTGCAAAAACCATCGATCTGCACCCCGGCAGCCTTTGTCATGAGGTTGCTGCCGATTGCGCCGGCGTCGTCACCAGTATCGACAACTTTCAAATGGCAAAAATTGCCCGACTTGCCGGTGCGCCGATGATGAAAAAAGCAGGCGTCGATTTGTTAAAAAAACTGGGCAGTCCGGTAACAGAGGGGGATATTTTATATCGTATTTATGCCGAATTTCCGGCCGATTTTAAATTCGCTCAGGATTTAGCCGCTGACAATAACGGCTACACAATAGGCAGCGAAGAACAAATCATTAAATCGCTAATTGCCTTTTAATCAGGAGCACTCTTATGCTGATACTCGCCTTTCCAGACTACGTAAGTCAGGCGCAATATTTGTCGGTCCGGCTTGATGCACCGCTGGTTGAGGCCGTCGTGCATCATTTCCCCGACGGCGAAAGCCTGATCCGTTTGCCGCCTTCCTTACCCGAACACCTGATTGTCTGCCGCAGCCTGAATCAGCCTAACGACAAGCTGATCGAATTATTGTTGTGCGCCACCACCGCGCGGGAATTAGGTGCTAAACGCCTGACTTTGGTTGCGCCGTATTTAAGCTATATGCGCCAGGATACCGCCAATCAGCCCGGCGAAGCGGTCAGCCAGCGCATCGTCGGCAAACTGCTTGCAGAGCTGTTTGACGATGTGCTCACCGTCGATCCGCATTTGCACCGCATCTCGTCATTATCCCAGGCGATTCCGATAAAAAACGCCATCAGTTTAACCGCCGCCGATGAAATCGGCACTTTTTTAAAGCAACAATTCGGCCATGCGCTATTGTTAGGACCGGACAGCGAATCGAAACAATGGGTGGCCGCTATCGCAGCCAGCATCGGTTTCGATTACGCGATTGCCGATAAAAACCGGCTCGGCGATACACAGGTTGAAATGACCTTGCCGGACAGAGATTATAACAAGCACCCCGTAATCATTATCGACGACATGGCCAGCACCGGCAGGACCCTCGCTAAAGCCGCCGGACTGCTGCAAGCCGCAGGTTGCAAAGCCATTTACGCCGTTGTCACTCATGCGCTGTTTTGCAACGATGCTTACGCCTATATCCTTAACTCCGGGGTCAAAACCATCTGGAGTACCGACAGCATCGACCATCCGAGTTCCTGTATCCGCCTGGACAAGCTGCTGGCAAACGCGATTAAGGCCATTGCCTGATAAAGCGTTGACAGGCACCAAGCCAGTTAATAGACTGAGGCTTTTTACCGCAATGACAGTCGGTAAGCCTGCAGACCATTGCTCACCGATTTAACCACTTTAAGAGGACTTATTTATGCGTATTAAAAACGGGCTAATTGCCGCCTTATGTCTGGTATCGCCGTCACTTTATGCACATACCGGCGAACATATCGATTACAGCTTAAGCAGCGGCTTGTTGCATCCTTTAACCGGTATCGACCACTTGTTGGTCTTAATGGCAGTGGGCTGGCTTGCGGCTAAACAGGGCGGCAAAGCGGTGCTTGCCTTTCCGGCTGTTTTTCTGGCATTGATGGCGGCGGGAGCTTTGCTTTATGTTTATGCGCTGCAAATACCGTTTGTTGAAGCATTGATCGCTTTATCGTTGATGGCCTTTGGCGTGTTGGTCGCTATCAACCAAAAATACCACTCTACGATACTCTTTTTGGGCGTATCGTTTTTTGCTGTTTTCCACGGCTATGCCCATGCCGCAGAAATTCCGACCGATGTCGGCGCCTTGATGTATTTTTCGTCGTTAATGCTGATGAGTCTGGCTATTTGCCTGACCGGCGGCATATTAGCGCTACAGACAGGCAAGCGTATAAACACCCTGTTTTCATTAGCCTGCTTAAGCAGCGGCTTGTATTATTTAGCCGCAGCTTAGGAACGTGCACAAAATAACGTGAGCAAGTTGCCAATAGCGGGAGTGCAGGCTTCGCCTGCAAGCGCAAGCAAAGCTTGCACTCCCGCTGAAAACTTACGCCGCGAGTTATTCAAATTGTTTCATGCTCATTCCTTAGTCACTCTGCGAGGCTGAAAACAGAAACGCGGACCGGGCAACTTGCCCCGTCCGCCTTAGATCATATTGTGGGCGCGAATTTATTCGCGCTTTTTAACTTGACATCCACCCCCGGCTAAAGCAAGGGGATTCCTTAGTACAGCCCTCCATGCCCGAAGGGGACGACTCTGAAAATCGTCTTACTTCACGCCATCTCAGTTACCCTGATGGCAGGAGATACGCAGCAACAGCGCATCCAACAGAAAAAATTATAAA
>JAGXGY010000062.1 GCA_024636505.1 Methylobacter sp.
CTTGCGACAAACCACTGCTTTGCCAAGTGTCGATATGGGTTTTCCAATGGACTGATAAGGCCATGTTGTATCCTCTTCAAAAAATGCAGAGGATGCCAGTTTCTATTGGGCTTGATTAGATGGCACGGTTGGGCGCTTACTTTTCATTGGCAATTAATTCGAGCCCGACGGGTTTCAAATGCAAGCCGTTACAGTTAGGTAGCTATGGATGGTGGGGGGAGGGGGGTGCTGCCGGTGTTTTCGGCGTTGTTTGGGTTAATCAGCTGCCGAAATACCGGTAGTTGATTAACCCATTATACTGTGGCTTTCGTGTTGTTCGTGGACTGACTGCGGTTTTGTTAAACCAGTTTAGTCTTCAAAAAATCAATAACATCCACAAACGGAATTTCCTCGTTGGCTTCAGCGGTTCTGGCCTTGTATTCGACCGTGCCGGAGTCCAATCCGCGATCGCCAACCACGATGCAATGCGGGATGCCGATCAGCTCCATATCGGAGAACATAAATCCGGCGCGGACTTTCCGGTCATCGAACAATACATCGATACCGGCTGCCAGCAAGTCCTGATATAACTTTTCCGAGGCTTCTTTAAGACGTTCCGATTTGTGCATGTTCATCGGGCACAGTGCGACCTGGAACGGCGCAAGATTGGTCGGCCAGATGATGCCTTTATTGTCATGGTTCTGTTCAATGGCGGCGGCAACCACCCGGGAAATACCGATGCCGTAACAGCCCATGGCCATGATCTGGTTTTTGCCGCCTTCGTTGATCACACCGGCTTTCATTGCCTCGCTGTATTTGGTGCCCAGCTGGAAAATGTGACCGACTTCAATGCCTCGAGCCAGGGTGATTTGGCCTTTGCCGTCCGGACTGGGATCGCCTTCGACCACCATGCGGATGTCTTCAATGTGGTCGGGAACCGGCAAATCGCGTTCCCAGTTGACGCCTTGATAATGCTTGCCGTCCTGATTGGCGCCGCAAACGAAATCGGACATCAAGGTCACGCTGCGGTCGGCGATGATTTTGATGTCCAAGCCTAGCGGGCCGATGGAGCCCGGTTTGCAGTTACAGGCGCTAAGCACTTGCTCATCGCTGGCGAATTCAAGCGGCGAAGCGATGCCGTCGATTTTGATCGCTTTGATATCGTTAAGGTTGTGGTCGCCTCTTAACAGCAGCGCGACCAGCGTGTCGTCTTCGCCTTTGACGATTAAAGTCTTTAGGCATTGCGTGGCCGGAATATTTAAAAAACTGCAGACTTCCTCGATGCTGTGCTGGTTGGGCGTATCAATCAGCGCCATAGTTTGGCTAGCTGCAGCCCGGAAACCGGAAGGCATCACCGCTTCGGCTTTTTCCACATTGGCGGCATAGTCGCTGTCGGTCGAGAACGCAATCGCATCTTCGCCGGCATCCGCCAGTACATGAAATTCATGCGATATTGCGCCGCCGATAGATCCGGAATCGGCGATCACTGCGCGAAAATTCAAGCCCAAGTGATTGAAGATATTGGTGTAGGCCTGATACATCGCTTCGTAGGTGACCTGCAGTGATTCATGATCCAAATGAAAGGAATAGGCGTCTTTCATAATAAATTCGCGCGAACGCATCACGCCGAAACGGGGGCGGATTTCATCGCGGAATTTGGGCTGAATTTGATAATAAGTGATCGGCAGTTGCTTGTAGCTTTTGATTTCGTTGCGCGCCAGATCGGTAATAATTTCTTCGTGAGTGGGCCCTAAGCAAAAATCGCGGTCATGACGGTCTTTTAAGCGCGCCAGTTCCGGGCCGTATTGTTCCCAGCGCCCGGTTTCCTGCCACAGTTCGGCAGGCTGCAAACCGGGCATTAACACTTCCAGCGCACCGGTTTTTTCCATTTCTTCGCGGGTGATTTTTTCAACCTTGCGCATGACCCGCAGTCCCAGCGGCAACCATGTGTAAAGACCGGCGGCCAGTTTGCGGATCAGACCGGCGCGGATCATCAGTTGATGGCTGGCTATTTCAGCATCGGCCGGAGTTTCTTTAACGGTATTAAGCGGGAATTGAGTAGTACGCATGTTATTTTAAGAGGCTGGACAATAAAAAACCGCTATTTTACAGATTTAATGCTGATGCAGTCATGCTGTTATCATCATTAACATAAATTATAGGGATTCCGGGCTAATTTGTTTTAGGTCTTTGTGGTGGAAGCGTTTCCGTGGTGACGCGGGTCATTTCTTTAACAGCGCCGCGCTCCCGCAAGCTGTCACCCTATTACAGAATGTTTCAATTCTCCAATTAAGCCATAAATTCGAGTAAAATGAGAGGTTATCTTGCAGGGATAGCTTGCCGGATTAACTTTTTTGTCATTTACATTAAATTATAATCAATCGACTTGGACCGTTTAGCGTATTGCGTTATCGGTTGTTCGTTGATATATCAAAATAACCAAGGATTTCCTAATGAATCTTGATGTATTTTTATCGCTGTTCAGTCTTATGCTGTTATCACTGGCGGTTTTTTTGCTATCGAAAAAACTCAATTTTCCTTATACGGTATTGCTGGTTATCGCCGGTTCATTGCTGGTTCCTCTGTCGCAAATAGAATTTTTTCACTTTATTAGAAGCTTTGAGTTAACCCCGGAACTGTTGTTTTTTGTGTTTCTGCCTATTCTGATTTTCGAATCGGCTTACAACATGAATATTCGCAGCGTCACCGAAAATATTTATTCGATAGGCTTGTTGGCGGTAGCGGGTTTGCTGATTTCGACATTATTTATCGGTATTGCAGGCCACTATCTGTTCGGACTGGCAGGGTTCGCTGTGCCGGTGTTGGCTTTATTGTTGTTCGGTGCCATTATTTCTTCAACCGACCCGGTAGCGGTAATGGCGCTATTTAAAGAGTATGGTGCGCCGCATCGCTTAACGCTGATTTTCGAAGGTGAGAGCTTATTCACCGACGCTACCGGTTTTGCAGCATTTTTGGTGGTCTTGGACTTAATGATCCACGGTTTCACCGGCATCGATTCAATTATGACAGCGCTGGTGTCATTTTTGATCATGTTGGTCGGCGGCTTTCTGTTTGGCTTATTGATGGGTTTTTTATTCTCAAAGTTGATTGAAGCGGTTAAAGGTCATGAGCACCTGGAAATTACGCTGACCTTGTTGGTCGCCCATTTTACCTTTATCTTCAGCGAAGTGATTTCTGAACATTTGGTGATTGCAGGCCAGCAAATTCGTTTGTCATCCATTATCGCCACCTTGATTGCCTCAATGGTTATCGGTAATTTCGGGCGCTACAAAATGTCGCCTCCGGTTGAAGAATATATGGAGAAATTTTGGAGTTATTTTGCCTTCGTCACTAACTCGCTGGTTTTTATTTTAATGGGGTTGTTGTTCGTCGATCTGGCGATTGACATGAATGTCGCCTTGTTGCCGATTTTGTTGGCGATTGCGGTAGTCGTGATCGGTCGTGCTGTTTCGGTTTATCCGTTGCTGTGGTTATTGAACAAAATCGGCAAGGAAGAACCTATACCTCGTAATTGGATGCATTTACTGGCCTGGGGCAGTTTGCGCGGCTCGTTGGCGGTCATCATGGTGCTGTTGATTCCTGATGATTTAACTATTCCGGGTTGGGATTTTACGATCAGTGTAAAGCAGTTTGTTGCTGCTGTGACTATTGGCAGTATCTATTTTACTTTATTGATTAAAGCAACAACAATCGGCAAAGTTATGCACATGTTAGGGATCGATGCGCTGACACCTGAAGAACAAGTCGGTTACCATAAAAGTAAGGCGCAAATATACGATGAATCGATGCTTAAATTAGACGAGTTATTAGCGACTAAGCATTTAAATGAGCAGCAGCATAAAATTCTTCAACAGCGCTACCAGCGTTTGCATGATGATGCCTGTCTGCACTGTAAAGATGCTATCGGCGATTCCCGTGATTTGATTGAAAATATGTTGCGTATCTATGCGCTGGGTGTTGAAAAAGGTGCATTGAAAGAAGTTTATCAACGCGGTGAAATCAACGAAAAAATGTATAAGAAAATCCTGAATATGCTTTCCATTCAAACCGATCGGGTAGGGCGAGGTCACAAACAGATTAAGTCAGTTAATGAGCATTTTCCTATCGACACGCTGGAGCGATTTGTGTTGCTGGTCAGTCGTCTGGTTTTCTGGCGGGATCATTCCTTTAAAGCGGAAGAGTTGTATCTTTATTATCGTACCTTGAACCAGATTATCGGCAAGGCTATCGAGTCATTAGATGCAATCGCTAACTCCAGTCTAAATGACGTTTTCGATGATCGTATTGCCTTGGTAAAGTTACAGGCGCTTTATGGCGAATTGCAGGTGAATACGCGGAAAAAAATGGAGAGCCTGATAAAAAACAATACCGAATTGCTGAATCAGCTAAACCAAAAGACCGCCGAAAAATCGTTGAATGCGGTACAACTGGAAACTTTGGTTAAATTACATAAAAACGAAATAATTACCAGTAAGCTTTTCATTATGCTGAATCACGAGCATAGGGAATAAAAAATACCGATTATTGTGGTTTTGCTAAATGGCCAGCGGCGCTTAGCCCGTAAGGGTTTACGGGCTAAGCTAATAAACCGCGAAGCTAAAGAATAATAGTATAAATCCTTGAAACAAGCGGCTGGATGTAAAATGTCCTCCTATAAATCTTGTATTAGCTCACCAAAGCATTCTCGTCATAATTCGGCATCAATCATCCATTTTCGTAATGTTTCCCGAAAGAGATGTAGATTATGTTTTTTCACTTAACTTTTTCAGTCAGCCGTTTATCAATCAGTTTTTGTAGGATTTCTACACAGTAACTCTTTAACATTTAAGACTTCGCATAATGTATATTATGTTAAATTGTATAATGTGTTTTAAAATACCCGTATTCAACCAGAACGATGGCGACAATGCTAATCTATTGTTTCGATCCAGCGACAACGGTCATTCACAATTTTGGCGGCGTTTTTATTGCCTATGCCTTTAGCAATAAGTGCAATCACTCGACTATCGGTATCGTAGCCTAGGTGCGCATCGATTGGATTGGCAAGCTTGCCTAAACCGAATACATCAAAGATGGTTGCTACATTGATGTTAATATTGGTGACATCAATGCATAATCTTGAATCCAGATATTTTTCTACAAAGCCATGCGAAATCGCGTAACTTAATAGATCGTTGGGATCACTAAAGGCAATAATAGGCGTTTTAGACAGCATACGCTGATGATACTTTTCGCCATTCGGCTGACAATAGGCAGCTTTTTGATTGCTTACTTCGGGTAATTTGCGCCCTAACTGCAACATAGGTAGTTGGTTAGACATCATATATATGGGGATTTCTTTGTTTTTCAAAGCATTACTAAATTCAGCATCGCGTTTATTCAGTAAGGAAGCAATGCGTTGCATGCCATCGATAATGATACGACTGCCTAAACTGTGCGAAATAAAGGCATATTGATCAATATCAATATTCGTTGCAGTGGTGTCATCATTAAATGAACAGGATCGCTTTACATCATCAGGCAGATCAGACCAATTGCTTTTTGTCATCCAACATAAAGATTGGCCGAATGAAACCAGTATGTCTTCCCTACTTTCCCCCAGATAGATAATGGGGTCAGGACTGGTGTCATTAGAGAATTTTTTCATCAAATCATTGACTTCAGCTCTGCGAAACGAATATTCTCCGGAATTATCGTAGGCGAGTACTTCTTTTTGCTTGGCGGTTATGACGGACCAGGTTAACTCATAAAATATGAGCTCTTTGCTTTGGTCTTTGCTTAGCAAACGATTAATTCTTAGATTGCCCAGGTTTTTCCTTGAATCAAGTCGGCTTGTCAGTGAAATATTTTTATAGTGCGTTGACATGACCGGTAAATCCAGCTCTTTTGCCAGCAACTCTACAAATTGGGTTGAATATCCCGGCAAATGATCGCCTACTCCATGAACGATCAGTACCTTCATCTTGCCTTGTTGATTACCCAAAAACGGTGCAAGTCCACCGAAAGGTTTCCCCCATATTTCACAAAGCCGGGTATCTACCGATTGTTGTTTTTCCATAAAGGCTTCAGCTATACCCCTGCCAAAGCTGGTACAGCCGCTTAGTTGGACGGCGGCAATCAGTAACAACAAAGAACGAAGAATGTGTTTCATGGGTGATTTATTAATCAGGTTTGATGGCTGTTACCAGCGCGTTGACTTCAAGTCTATTGGAAAGAGTGATGCCTGAAAATCCGGCATCTTGTAGCTGAGCTAAAGCTATCGATTCTCGCATGACGTGATTTTCCGATTCATCGTTAAATAAATGCACTATCCAGTGTTCCAGTACGTCCAGTTTATCAACCTGGGTTAGTACTTTAAAATAACCGCTGATTTCATGTTGCACGGCTCGCGTATGATCGGAGACATCATTTAACGCGTAACGGTCGCCGTTAATGAATTGGCCGCCGGGCTTTAAAACTCTAAAGATCTGTTCTATGACTTCCTTACGATAACTATCGAGAAAGTTGTGCAAGGTATAGGCTGACGCCACTATATCGACGCTGTCAGTCGCCATGTCTTTTAACGCCGTCAATGCGTCATTGCTGCAAAAAGCCAGCTTTCCATCTGCGGCCCATTTGTGCAGATGCTTTTTGGCTTGTTCCTGCATAACCGGTTCGTTATCAATACTCATGATATTGAATTTATCCGATGCTGTTAATAATGATAAGGTGGTAATGCCGGTGCCGCCGCCCAGCTCTATAATGTTGAGATTAGCGCTGGGCTGCTGCTCCGCATATTCAGCCGCTTTGTCACCTACCAAGCGGCTCATTTTGGTGGCTAACGGGCAGATTAAATTGAGCGTTTGGTAATCCTGACCAATAACGCCGGAAAACATATCATCATATTGTGATTTATTAATTATCATTATAATTTAATGTGTTGTTTGCGCTCGAAAGCAGCCAATTGTTCGGCGGTGGCTTCGGTTTGAAATTTATCTTTCCACTCGTTATAAGGCATACCGTAGACGATTTCTCTGGCCTGCTCATAATCCATTACTACTCCCTGCTCTACCGCTTCTGCCATATACCATTTGGCCAGACAGTTTCTGCAAAAATCCGCTAATATCATTAAATCGATGTTTTGAACATCGGTGTTTTTTTGCAAATGACTAACTAAGCGTCTGAATGCAGCAGCCTCTAATTCTATTTTGGTGTTTTTATCCACAGATTTCCTCCAAAAAAATCAACATTTTAACAGAAACAGTTGTTTAAGCATGTACAATCCTCATTAAAGATTTTACAATGAGCCATAGTTAAGTTTGAGTACTTATTTTCTCCAAATATTATGAAGATTCATAGCTCATCATTAAATCCTACCGTCGGCCTTAACCAGAAAGTTGGCAACAATAATGGTGTACAAAATAATGACGAAAACAAACTATCTGTTGCAAAGGACGTATCAGATAAAAAAGTTAATCTACCGTCTACATCCGAAGAGATTAAAAAAACGCTGGACAATATTGGTTTAGGCATTGATTTGACCAGCCAAAACAGCATTATTAAACCAACCGATTCACGAATCCAACGAGCACTTTCCGCCTATAATCAGCAATTCAATGCATTGCTGCAAGATCAACGTGCTCAATTGATAACAGGAATAGATACCTACGCCTGATCACCCTACCCTTAGTTACTCATGAAACAGCTTTTTGAATTTTTCCCCATACTTTTATTTTTTATCGCGTTTAAACTTTACGATATTTATGTCGCTACCGCCGTTGTCATCGTTGCAACCATTATTCAGGTAGCTTTTGCCTGGTTTAAATATCGTAAGGTCGAGACCATGCAATGGATTACCTTAGGCTTGATTCTGGTGATGGGGGGGGCAACTCTCTATTTGCAGGACGAGCAATTTATTAAATGGAAATTATCTATTATAGAATGGCTTTTCGGCGTTGCTTTTTTGGGCAGTCAGTATGTGGGTAAAAAACCCTTTATTGAAAAAATGCTGTCCGGCAGCTTGACCTTACCGGCATTGATCTGGAAACGATTAAATACTATGTGGGGCTGCTTCTTTATCAGCGTGGGCTTTATCAATCTTTATGTAATGTATAATTATAATACCGATGATTGGGTTACTTTTAAAACGTTTGGCGTACCGGCTTTGATGATTGCTTTTATTTTGCTGCAAATGATCTTTTTATATAAACATATCCCCGACACAGAGGAATAAAAAAGTGTTATATGCCATTATCAGTGAAGATATAGCGGGTAGTCTGGAGAAAAGACTGTCAGTACGTCCGGCGCATCTTAAGCGACTACAAGAACTACAGGATGCCGGACGACTGGTTTTAGCCGGTCCCCATCCCGCGATTGACAGTGACAACCCAGGTGCAGCCGGTTTTACCGGTAGTCTGGTGATTGCCGAATTTGAACATCTTGCAGATGCCCAGCAATGGGCAAATATTGATCCTTACCATGATGCCGGGGTTTATGCCAAGGTTATTGTTAAACCATTTAAAAAGGTCTTTCCACAATGACATCCGAGTTAATTAAAAAGCTATTAAATGAGGCTTTTAATCCAGAGCTTTTAGAAATTATTGATAACAGTGCCGCTCATGCCGGACATGCGGGTGCACGTAGTGGAGGTGGTCATTATCATGTCACTATTATCGCTGATATTTTTGAAGGCCGGTCTTTAGTCCAGCGCCACCAGCTTATTTATAATGCACTGGGCGACATGATGAAACAACAAATTCATGCCTTGGGCATTAATGCTCTTTCACCCTCTGAAGAAACTAAAGGAAGATTATAAATGAAAAAAAAATTTATCCCTCTACTGATTGTCGGCACAGCATTACTTGCTGGTTGCAATCAAGAAAAGGCATCTGATACAAGCAGCCTTACTCCTGTCGAAACTACGGTTGATAAAGCCGATGCCGTTGCAGTTGTTAACGGTCAGTATATTGCCAAATCGACGCTAACTGCATTGGAAAAAGAAATCGCAGAACGCAGTCACGGCCAGGTGTTTCCTAAAGAAAAATTGATTGAAGAACTGATTCAGCGTGAATTACTGGTTCAGGATGCCATACAAAAGAAATTGGATAAGTCGCCTGAATTGGCAGCGCAGCTAGAGGCCGCTAAAAAGACATTATTAACCCAAGCTAATCTGCAAGACTTCATTAAGGCTAATCCTGTCACTGATGCTGAAGTTAAAGCTGAATACGACAGCAAGATTGCCGCTGAAAAGGGAATCGAATTTAAAGCGCGTCACATTCTGGTTAAAACCGAAGCGGAAGCTAAAAAACTGATTACTGAATTGGATAAAGGCGCGGATTTTGCCAAATTAGCTAACAAGCATTCATTAGACGCTAAAGAATCGCAAAATGGCGGCGATTTAGGTTGGTTTTCTGCTGCACAAATGGTCGCTCCTTTTTCTGAAGCCGTGGCTGTACTGGAAAAAGGAAAATATACTAAAGAGCCTGTTAAAACCCAGTTTGGCTTTCATGTGATTTTAAGAGAAGATTCTCGTGCGTTAACACCTCCTCCATTGGAAGCGGTTAAAGAGCAGCTGACGCCTTTCCTGCAACGCAAAAAAGTTCAGAACATGATAGAAACTTTGCGTAAACAGGCCAAAGTAGAAATTTTAGTGCCGCTAGAACCGCCTAAAGTTGAAGCGGCTCCTGAAGCAGTTGAAAAAACGACAGAAACAACAACCGTGGAACCTGTGGCAGCCGAACCAACCCAGGCAATTGAAAAAACGACAGAAACAACGACAGAAACAACCGTTGAAACAACTGTAGAGCCCGTACCGGCAGCATCTGAAGAACCTAAAAAATAGTTTTACCGGGTATCGAAAAGGGCGGTTATTCCGCCCTTTTTTTAGATGATTTTTTCCAGATACTGCACAATAAACTGCACACTGCGGTTACCCCTAAACTCATTAATATCCAGTTTATAAGCCGCCTTAATGCTGCGCAAACCCAACCAGTTTTCCGGTTTATCCACATAAAAAGCAATTGCATCGATTAATAAATCGCCGAACGGCTTTCTCAGCACTAGCTTAAGATGGCGTTGTCCGACAATGCGCGCTTGAATCACATCGAACACCCCATTAAAAATCGGCTCCGGAAATTCCTGTCCCCAGGTTCCGGCATTTTGCAGTAACTCGGCAAATTCAAGGGTCATTTCCTGCTCAGTTAACTCGCCGTCGGAATAGATTTTCTGTTGCAGATCGATAGTGAGTAGGCGTTTTCTGACCAAAGCATCAAAAGCCAAGGCAAACGGCGGATAGTCGTGCATTTTCAAACTCATGCCGGCAGCCATTGCATGTCCACCGAATTTACTCAGTAATTTAGGGTGTAGCGCTGCGATATCGCTCAATATATCACGAATATGAATGCCTGGAATTGAGCGTGCCGAGCCTTTTATTTCATCTTTTCCGGCGGGTGCAAAAGCAATAACGGGGCGATGTAACTGATCTTTAATGCGCGATGCCAAAATACCGATAACGCCCTGATGCCAATTTGCGTCAAACAGACAGACACCGGCAGGGGTGTGGCGTTCATCAAGTTTTTTCATCTCGCCTAACAACGCCATGGCCTCATTCTTCATTTGTCCTTCAATTTCGCGCCGGTCGTTATTCAGCTCATCGAGTTGCAGCGCCATGGTTTTTGCCAATGCCGAATCATCGGTCAACAGACATTGAATTCCCAATGACATATCATCCATACGGCCTGCGGCATTAAGCCTGGGCCCCAGAGCAAAACCCAAATCAGTGGAGAAAATCGTTTCAGGCCTTCGCCCCGACACCTCAATCAGTGCATTAATCCCCGGATGCGAGCGCCCGGTGCGTATGCGTAACAAACCTTGGTGCACTAAAACCCGGTTGGTTTGATCCAGGGGCACTACGTCGGCGACGGTACCTAAAGCGACGTAATCCAGTAACTGGGCCAGATTCGGCTCCTTAACCAGATTTTGTTCGAACCAGTTTTGTTCCCTTAACCGACTCCTTAGCGCCATTAACACATAAAACATCACGCCGACACCGGCAAGTGCACCTCCGGGAAATTGATCGTCGAGCAGATTGGGGTTGACGATTGCATCGGCAACCGGCAGCTCATACCCCGGCAAATGATGATCGGTAATCAGCACTTTGATGCCCAGCTCTTTAGCAACACGAACGCCATCCATGCTCGAAATGCCGTTATCGACAGTGACAATCACATCAGGATTTTTCAGCTTGACCAGTTCGACGATTTCAGGGGTCAAGCCGTAACCGTATTCAAAGCGGTTCGGCACGACAAAGGTCACCTGCCCTGCCCCCAACAATTGCAAACCTTTAATAGCCACCGCACAACTGGTTGCGCCATCGGCATCGAAATCGCCAACAATACAAATCCGCTGCTGTTGATTAATCGCCGCGATCAAATGTTCGACCATAGCTTCCATGCCCGACAGCAGCCACGGCGACGGCAGTCTTGCCAATGTTCTATCCAGTTCCGCTTCAGCAGTTAAGCCTCTGGCTAAGAAAATTCGCTCCAATATCGGATGTATTTCTCCCAAATTGGAGGGTTTTTTCGGGACAGGCCGGGCAACGATGGATTTTTTTACGCCTTGATAATACATGGGTTTTCCAATAAAAAAGCCGACAAAAGTCGGCTTTATATTATTTTATGATTGATTTTATTTGAAATAATCTTTTTACAAACAATCCAAAATAGCCCGCTTAACCGCATCCAAACTGGCTTCAATCGTTACCGGATGTGTAGCGGCGCATTGCGAAATAGCGGTATCGGGATCTTTTAAGCCATTGCCGGTTAAAGTACAGACAATTTTGCTGCCCTCGGGGATTTTTCCGGAGGCGATGTCATGCAAGGCTCCGGCTAAAGAAGCTGCCGAAGCCGGTTCGCAAAAGATACCTTCATATTGCGACAGCATTTTTTGTGCAGCCAAAATCTGTTGGTCGGTGAATTTGTCGAACCAGCCTCCAGACTCTTTTTGCGCGGCCCAGGCATAATCCCAGGATTGCGGATGACCGATACGTATCGCTGTCGCTACGGTTTCCGGCTCGTCGATCATGTGACCGGCTAAAAACGGTGCAGCCCCGGCAGCCTGGTAACCGCACATGACCGGGCGAGTACTGCACACACGACTGGCGGCATATTCGCTATAGCCTTTCCAGTAGGCGGTAATATTTCCGGCGTTGCCGACCGGTAGACAGTGATAGTCAGGTGCAAAACCTAAGTCGTCGACAATTTCAAAGGCGGCGGTTTTTTGACCGTCAATTCTAAACGGATTGATCGAGTTAACGATGGTCACCGGCGCATGGTCGGCGACTTCTTTAACCAGTGACATGCCTTTATCAAAGTTGCCATTAATCTGGATGATTTCAGCGCCGTACATCAAGGTTTGCGCTAATTTACCCTGGGCAATTTTACCGTCTGGTATTAGCACGAAGGCTTTAATACCGGCGCGTGCGGCGTAAGCTGCTGCTGCGGCTGAAGTATTGCCGGTTGAGGCGCAGATAATAGCCTGACTACCTGCTTCGACGGCTTTGGTAACCGCCATGGTCATACCACGATCTTTAAATGAGCCGGTTGGATTCAGGCCTTCGTATTTAACATAAATATCAACATCTTTACCGATCAATCGGGGGATGTTTTGCAATTGAATCAGCGGCGTGTTGCCTTCATTGAGACTGATAATGCGAGTAGTTTCGCTGACGGGCAGACGATTTTTGTAGCGTTCTATTAAACCGGTGTAGTGTTTGTGTGTAGACATATATTTTATTTATCCTAAAGTTTCCAGACGGATTCGGTTGACTTTACTGATGACGGTTTTTAATGCTTCAATCTCAGCGATAGCCGCGTTCATTTCTTTTTCAAGGGTAATCTGAGTCAATATAATAATGGGTATTGATATTTCATTATCCAATGGTTTTTCCTGTCTAATGGCTTGAATGCTTATTTGATGACTCGCCAGAATTCGGGTGACTTCAGCCAAAACTCCCGGTTTATCTTCAGCATCAAGCCGCAGATAATAAGCGGTTCTGAATAGTTCAGACGGCACTACCGGAATATCGGCTATGGCATTGGCTTGAAAGGCTAAATGCGGTACACGGTTTTCAGGATCGGAGGTTAAGACTCTGACTACATCAATGACATCGGCGACTACTGAGGATGCAGTTGGTTCAGATCCTGCTCCGGCTCCATAATAGAGCGTAGCCCCCACTGCATCACCTTTAATCAATACTGCGTTCATCACACCGTCTACGTTTGCAATCAAACGACGATGAGGAATTAACGTCGGATGTACTCTTAATTCGATACCTTCCGCTGTTTTTCTGGCAATGCCCAGATGCTTAATGCGGTAACCCAATTGTTCTGCGTATTCAACATCGGTACGCGTAATTTTAGTAATGCCTTCGGTAAAGACCTTGTCGAATTGCAAAGGAATCCCAAAAGCAATCGAAGCTAAAATGGTCAATTTATGACCGGCATCTATGCCTTCTACATCGAAAGTAGGGTTAGATTCTGCATAGCCCAAGGCTTGAGCTTCGGCTAATACCTCGGCAAAATCACGGCCTTTATCACGCATTTCGGTCAGGATAAAATTGCCGGTACCGTTGATGATGCCTGCTAACCACTCAATCTGGTTGCCGCTTAAGCCCTCACGTATGGCTTTTATAATGGGAATGCCGCCGGCAACAGCGGCTTCAAAAGCGACGATAACGCCTTTTTCTCTGGCTTTGGCGAAAATCTCGTTACCATGCAAAGCAATCAGCGATTTATTAGCGGTAACGACATGCTTGCCGTTTTCTATGGCTTTTAACACCATGTCTTTGACGGGCCCTGCTCCGCCAATAAGTTCCAGAATAATTTCAATTTCAGGGTCATTGATAATTTCATAAGGATCGGTCGTTAAAGTGATGCCTTGCGTGTCGCAAATACGCGGCTTACTTAAGTCAGTTGCTGAAGCGCGGGTAATGATAATTTCACGCCCTGCTCTGCGGGCAATTTCTACCGCATTTCGCTTCAATACATTGACTGTACCGCCACCGACAGTACCTAATCCTAATACACCTACTTTTACCGGTTTCAAATAAAACTCCAGTTAAAAAAACATATAATTACTCAGCGGTCAAAAACAGAACGGAGATGATACTGATAATTATGATTAAATAAGATTTTTAAAAAACGTTGCATGTAAATGCTGGTTTTTTGAGATCAAAGTTGTAACGCATTGTCTTTTTGATGAGTGACGTAATGGTTTTTCAGTCATTTCTGAATATTTTGCGTTCTATTATCTTTATACAACCTTGTCTTTTTTCATCATATTACGTATGCCGCGAATTGCCTGACGGGTACGGTGTTCATTTTCAATCAAACCGAACCGGACATGATCATCGCCATGCTGACCGAAACCAATGCCCGGTGAAACCGCTACTTTAGCCTCTGCCAGCAGTTTTTTGGAAAATTCAAGTGAACCCATGGCTTGATAGGCTTCAGGAATGCGAGCCCACACAAACATGGTGGCTTTCGGTTTTTCAACCGGCCAGCCGATTGCCGCTAAGCCGTCGCACAGCACGTCACGTCTTTTTCGGTACATATTGGCAATTTCAGCAACACATTCCTGCGGGCCTTCCAGCGCTGCAATCGCAGCAATTTGAATCGGCATAAAAGTGCCGTAATCCAGGTATGATTTAATCCGTGCCAAAGCGGAAACCAGGTCTTTATTCCCGCACATAAAACCCACGCGCCAGCCCGGCATATTGTAACTTTTCGATAACGAGAAAAACTCTACCGCGATGTCTTTTGCGCCTTCGATTTGCAAAATTGACGGCGCTTTGTAGCCGTCGAAAACAATGTCCGCATAAGCAATATCCTGTACTACCCAGATGTTATGTTCTTTGGCGATGGCGATAATTTTTTCAAAAAAATCCAGTTCCACACACTGACTAGTCGGATTTCCGGGGAAATTAAGAATCAACATTTTCGGTTTCGGCCATGAATCGACAATGGCTTTTTCCAGCTCTTCAAAAAAATCGCCGCCCGGCACCATCGGCACATGCCTAAGATCAGCGCCGGCAATCACCACACCATACGGATGTATCGGATAAGCAGGATTGGGTACCAACACCACATCCCCCGGCCCTAACGTCGCTAAAGCTAGATGAGCCAAACCTTCTTTTGAACCTATGGTCACAATAGCTTCAGTTTCCGGATCCAAATCGACATCATAGCGATTTTTATACCAGGTGCAGATGGCTTTTCTTAATCGGGGTATGCCCTTGGAAACTGAATAACGATGGGTATCAGGACGCTGGACGGCCTCAATCATTTTTTGGACGATATGGTCGGGCGTGGGCTGGTCCGGATTGCCCATGCCAAAATCGATAATGTCTTCACCCTCCGCTCGAGCTTTAGCTTTCAGCTCATTAACAATGTTAAAAACGTAGGGAGGTAAACGACTTATTCTATGAAATTGTTCCATCGACAGCTCTTGAAAAACCGGTGTTTAAGTGAAAGTTAAAAAATGTTGCCCAAGGTACTGTTATTAATAGGCTATGTCAAATAGAAACAGTACCCGGACTGACTAGTGTTGTGAGAGCAAAACGCGCTCCACGCGCTGCAAGTCTTCTTGTGTATCAACTCCGGCGACTGGCGTTTGATCTACGACTTTTACCTGAATAGCTTCGCCATGCCATAATATTCTGAGCTGTTCCAGCGATTCGACCGATTCAAGCTGTGATGCATCCCACAAGCAGTAGCGCTTTAAAAAATCAACTGTGTAAGCATACATGCCGATATGTCTAAGATAAGGGAATTTCCCTGAGGGGGTAGCATTCGCCAAGGAAAATGTATCCCTTTCCCAGGGAATCGGTGCGCGGCTAAAATAAAGCGCATAATTGGCTTTGTTTACAACAACTTTGACGGCATTAGGATTAAAAATCTCTTCGGCATCGGTGATTTTGGCGGCCAACGTAGCAATCGCCGCCTGCCGTTGGCTAGCCAATGTCGCTGCAACATCACGGATATAAGCAGGCGGAATAAGTGGTTCATCGCCTTGCAGATTAACGATGATTTCATCATCAGCCCAGCCGCAAAGCTTTGCGGCCTCGGCAATTCTTTCGGTGCCGCTTTGATGATCTATGCGGGTCATAACTGCTTTAAATCCTAAGGTGCTGACGGTCTGAAAAATCCGTTCATCGTCGGTAGCGACAATAATATCATCAGCGTCGGCTTCTTGTGCGCGTTCACAGACATGCGCAATCATTGGCTTGCCGGCAATATTCAACAAGGGTTTTCCCGGCAAGCGTGTTGAGTCGTATCTTGCCGGGATGACAACCTTAAAACGCAAACTCATTTGGCTAAGGCGTCCATCTCATCGATAGTTAATTCGCGTGCTTCATCTTCAAGCATTACAGGAATATCGTCGCGGATAGGAAAAGCAATACGATCTGCTTTACAGATAAGTTCCTGCTTAGACTTGTCATAAATCAACGGACTCTTGCATAAAGGGCAAGCCAGAATATCGAGCAGTTTTTTATCTATCATGGTTTTCTCGTTATTATTTAGGTGTGGGGTAAAACGATTAATTTTACCTTTTAAATATTTTACAGTATTTTACAGTATTTTAAGCAGCCTGTTCTATGAGCATAACGGTTCACTGTCGAGTATCTCAGCCGCTTTATTTAATCCGAATCAACAGAGGTTGTTAACTATGGTCGATTTTTTGGTAACTGATGTTTCCAATATGACAGCATCACCCATGTATTTATACGGCGTCACCCAGGCTATCATGTTACTTGTTGTCGCAAACGGCGCTCCCGTATTGACTAATAAAGTATTGGGTAAGCGCTGGGCATGTTCGATTGACAATGGTTTGGAATTGTGTGACGGTCATCGATTGTTTGGCAATACAAAAACTTGGCGCGGTTTATGTTCTGCGATTTTAAGTACGGCTCTGCTAGCCATTTTAAGTGGAACAGAACTTTTGACGGGGGTCATATTCGGTATTTTGGCAATGAGCGGTGATTTATTAGCCAGCTTTATCAAACGGCGAATGGCTTGCGCTGAAAGCAGCCGGTTTCGAGGTCTGGACACAGTACCTGAATCACTGTTACCCATATTACTTTTAAAAGAGTCGCTGGCGCTGAATCTAATCGACATTATTCTAATAGTCGTGGTTTTTTTCCTAATTGAAGAATTGATTTCACCGGTACTTTACCGGTTGCATATTCGCAAGCGGCCTTATTAAAGGTACAAAATATTAAAGCATGTTCTTAAGGAAGATTAATTAAAAAACTATGTTACGAGTATTAACCTATAACATCCATAAAGGTTTTAATGTCGGTAACCGACGCTTTGTCTTGGATCAAATTCGAAAAGCATTGATAACTGCGGATGCCGACTTAATATTTTTACAGGAAATGCAGGAAGAGCATCGGCACCATCAGCAAAAAATTGCTGATTGGCCGGTTTTATCCCCGCTTGAATTTCTTGCCGAAAACACTTGGCCTTTCCGTGCCTATGGTAAAAACGCCATTTACCATGCTGGCCATCACGGTAATGCTCTTTTGAGCAAATATCCTTTCGTATGCTGGGAAAATATCAATGTATCCCCCTTCCCTTGGGCGAGTCGCAGCCTGTTGCATGGCATTATTCGACTGCCAGGCATAGCTGCGGAGACGGTTGCCCATAGTTCTTGGCATGTTCCCCCTCTTTCGGAGAGCACTCGGGATGTGCATATTATATGTATTCATTTCGGCTTGATTGGGAAAGAGCGTCGCCTACAGATAGGTAAATTATCAGCGCGTATTGACAGCCATGTACCACAGGATGCGCCGCTTATTATAGCCGGTGATTTTAACGACTGGTTAGGACAGGCTGATCGACTGTTCCATGATAATCTGGGCTTACAGGAAATTTTTCATATAATCCATGGTCGCTATGCACGAAGTTTTCCTTCCTGGTTACCTTTTTTACCGATGGATCGTATTTATTTTCGTGGATTAACTCCAATATCATGCGAACGGCTGACCTATGCGCCATGGCATGCATTGTCAGATCATGCACCATTAACGGCCATGTTTGGTTTATGAACGTCCTTCACTATAAATTGACTTTACCTAATCTGCTAACTGGATTTCGCTTCGTCGCAGCGCCAGTGTTGTTGTTGCTGGCATGGTATGGTTATGACATTGCCTTTATGGCATTATTAGCGGTTGTCTTTGTAACTGATTTTCTGGATGGCGTGATTGCCCGATTGACTGAGCAAGTCACTTCGTTTGGGGCTCAGCTTGATAGTTGGGCGGATGTTGTCACTTACCTGACTGTTGCACTATGCTGTTGGTGGTTATGGCCTAATATAGTGAACTGTGAATTATTTTATGTTGGTCTGATTGTCATCAGCTGTCTGTTACCTGCCCTTGTGGGTGTTTTTAAATTCGGGTGTTTTACCAGTTATCATACTTGGGGAGCAAAAATTGCTGCGGCAACTGTGGGATTAACATTATATATATTGTTTTTTGGCGGACCTGCTTGGCCGTTTCGGGCGGCTGCAGTAATGTGTATAGTTGTCGCATTTGAAGAGATAGTGATTACTTGGCTTTTGCCTGAACCTGAATCCAATCTACGTTCAATTTGGGATGTGTTGAAGCGTTAAACATCAAATCATTATTAACGATATTTTGGCAATAATCGATATAAATTCAGTGAACATAGATAGGGTTGGCGCTCAATAGTGATATTACGTTTCAATAAACGTGCTTCTTTTGCAGTCGGCTGTTCAGGTAAAAGTGTCTTATCCGGCAATGGCTTATCAGCTGTCGTTATGTAAAAAATAGGTGTATGGGCATAACGCTGTATGCGCTGTTCCTGGTGTTCTTTTTGAATATATAAATTAACACGCTGATGAATACTTTCTGGATATACCCTGACTAAAACCGAATCGTCAATCGCATCAAAGCGACGGTATTCTTCTTCCATAACAAGCTTATTTGATGAACTGTATTGACCTATACGATCCAATTGTTCTTTAATTTGTTGACGAGTAAGTTTAACCGTTTTACGGTAACGATTCCAAAAAAAACCAGCTGACAATACCGGGTAAGGTAGTGCGACAAATTGACGGCAAGCCTGTCTAATATTAAATCGTGGATATCCTAATCGACGCATAGATCTTTTTGCCAAATGATTTGTAATGGTGTCAATATTCTCGCTTTCCTTTTCTGGATCTTCATCAGGGATAAATTTATTCATTTTAATTAGATGTTGATGCAGAGCTTTTCGACTGCGATTAACAGCTTCTATAGCGAGAAAAGTTTTTGGTGAGCAAGGAGCTAAACCATTATATTGAATAGTCTTACCGGCTTCCTGATCGTCTTCTTCATAGCTCCAGTTCAATACCAATTTTTTTAACACTTCTCTTACTGTTAACTGATCAGTTACTGATTGTATCCAAAGAGGATAAAGGTGATCTTGATCCAATTGCTCGACTAATTGAGCATGAGAATCTTTAAATACAGTTAATAAAGAAATTAATTCAATGATGAGTTCTGTTTCTTTTGACATATTTATACCAAATAGTTGCAATTGAAATTAATAAATTCTATTATCACACAATAGAATTTATTTAAAAGCCTTTTATCTAAATTGCAGAGTAATAAATAAAATATAGAATTTTCTATCAATGAATCCTGACAATAGCAAGTGGGTCTTAATTATAATTTAAAAATATTGATATCGATCTGATCATATATCTTAGTTGTTTTAAGACTTATAAATTTTGCCTCTGTACACGACAAAAAAGCTAACCCTTTGATTAGAAAAGGATCTGTATAGAAGACTTGAAAGTCCATCGCTAATCGGTTTCACTCTCTTGCGACCAAACAGGAGATGAAATGAAATTGAGCGATGGACTAAGAGTGA
>JAGXGY010000063.1 GCA_024636505.1 Methylobacter sp.
TGCGACAAACCACTGCTTTGCCAAGTGTCGATATGGGTTTTCCAATGGACTGATAAGGCCATGTTGTATCCTCTTCAAAAAATGCAGAGGATGCCAGTTTCTATTGGGCTTGATTAGATGGCACGGTTGGGCGCTTACAATACATGTACCATTAGACCGTTGTATGATCGAACCTTGCCAGCACATTCAATACCTGTTTGTTACTCAATCCAGCCGAATAAAGTTTCAATCGGCTGCCGGATACGAGAAGCAGCAGTCGATAACCATTGATCCTGTGGCTACAAATACAGTTGGCCTTTTTGTTTTTTTACCGGCGTTAATACTGTCAGGTTTTGAGCCTTCTGACTTGTTTTGCATCGGATCGGTGATAGGCGTTGTCGCCATAAAGCTCGTTATTATTCAATTCGGGCCTAATCTGATCAAATACGGTGCCATCATGGCAACTTGCTCCCGTGACACCATATTATTCAGGGTTAGGCAATGTGCCCGCTTGGCGACGCCCGACGATATGAACCCGAACACCATAATAGTACAATTTCTTGGTTGAACAATAACCTGCATCGGCTAACTCTCTTGCTACGCGCGCTTTAAACCTATGCCCTTGCTTGGCCAGCGCCACAGGAAAAGAATCTATCCTTGATAGTGCTTGCATACATAAAGATAAGTTGTTATTAATTGCTCTTGCCAGTTCATTGGTTGCCTATAGATTGGGGGGAGTCGTGTCTTTCCCAATATTCTAGTCTAACCCGTGTTCTGGCTTCTATTTAGCTCTTAATTCACATTAAATACAGCTGGGTCTAGTTGGTGTGTCTGGCTCTGAAAATCCTCGTGTCGACGGTTCGATTCCGCCCCTGGGCACCATGAATATCTTTAAAAAAACCGACCCAAACGTCGGTTTTTTTATGTCTGAAGGTTTTATCTCAACTATTTGCGGTTGCCCATCGTTTGAAATGGCTATCGGCTTACGGTGTGGCCGGTCAAAAATTCCGGTATCCGCTGTTCCAGCCAATACGCCGGTCTGAATGGAATTGATCCTGAGATAAAGCCGACATGGCCGCCCTGTTGAGTAAGTTCCAGCTGTACTTGCGGGGATAGTTCATTTGGCTCCGGCAGAACTGCGGGGGTCATAAACGGATCGTCAGCCGCCTGGATCAACAGTGTGGGCACGGAGATCGACTTGAGATATTGCCTGGAGCTTGCGCGCCGGTAATAATCGTTAACATCGTTAAAGCCGTGCAATTTGGCTACGACCTGATCGTCATAGTGCCAGAACGAGTTGATGCGCGATAAATCGCCTAATGCTCTGATCTTCATGGCTTCTTCGGTTTGGCCTATGCGTTCCAGATGATGCAGTTTGCTGTGCATATAGGCTTTTAACTCGCGCAGTAAATTGCCACGGTAGCACCTTGAAAAACCGTGATCCAGTTTTGTCGCGCAAATATCTAACAGCAACGGCACGGAAACGGCTACAGCGGCAAATAAATCCAATTGATTGCCTCGTTCGCCCAGCCACTTTACAACCACGTTGCCGCCTAAGGAAAAACCTACGACGCCTAAAGGCGTGTCGGGTTCGCGCCGTCGCAAGGTTTGATAGAGAAAATCAATGTCCTCGGTTTCGCCTGAATGGTAACTGCGCGCCTTGTTATTGGACGAGCCGCTGCAACCGCGAAAATTAAGTGCGGCACTGCGAAAGCCTTGTTTGAGCAGAGTGCTTTGCAAGCCTTTGATATAGCCCGATTGCGAGCTGCCGGTTAAGCCGTGCACCAGCATAATTAGCGGGCGTTTGCCGGTTCCGCAATAATCGATGTCGACAAAGTCCTGGTCGGGCGTGGTTAATCTTTCGCGGCGATAATCGGGCGGATTGGGCGTTTTTCTTAATAAGGCCGGATAAAGTGTCTGTAAATGGCTATTGCATAACCACCAGGCGGGCTTGAATATTGTTTTGGACGGCATGATTTATGGATTTTTGTGACAATAATGCCTAATTGTAATAGCCATTAGTTTCATCCAAAAAGCACTTATTTCTGAGGCGGGTTTGGAAACGTCATATTGCGCGTTCCTATCGGTTACCCTGGCTGCGCATGGCAGCCGGAAATTATTCGCTTGTTTTTGGCGGGCCGTGCTGAATTTTTTGGCGGTGCTGCGTTAATTCCGAGTTTATTAACGTGTCCGGCGGCAACGATTAATGCGGCGACGATGCTGGTTGCCTTGTTTTGGGGGCATTGGGATAGCGGCTTTTTTCTGGATACCTATGGCATTGAATATGCGTTGGCTTTATTATCGGCAACTACGGTACTGATATTTATCGGCGGTGGACAGCATTCGCTGGACGCTCTGATCGGGATAAAACTACTGGAGGCTAAAGATGAATAAGCAAATACGACAACTCGCGACCGTTATCACCGGGCAAAATACCTCGGATGGCGTCGGTGTCAAATTGAAGCGTATCGTCAGTCAGCAGCAACAAAACGCTTTTGACCCTTTTATCTTATTGGATGAATTCGGTTCGGATGAGCCGGGCGACTACATCGGCGGCTTTCCCGATCATCCGCATCGCGGCTTTGAAACCGTGACTTATATGCTGGCCGGCGCGATGTTGCACCGTGATCATATGGGAAATGAAGGCCATCTGTGTGCCGGCGATGTGCAATGGATGACTGCCGCGCACGGCATTATTCATTCGGAAATGCCGGAACAGGAAAACGGCTTGTTACATGGCTTTCAGCTATGGATTAATTTGCCTGCTAAAGAAAAAATGAATCCGCCGCATTACCAGGAGTTTGCCGCCGCGAAAATCCCTCAGGTTGAATTGGCAGAAGGCGGCTATATCAAGGTCATCGCCGGGGACTACGTTGCCGAAACCCAAACAATATCCGGCCCGGTAACAGGGGTATCGACTCGGCCCTTGTATTTCGATGTGTTGCTAAGTCCTCAGCAACGGCTGGATATACCGATAGACGTACAACATACGGTCTTAATTTATGTTTACCACGGTGAATTGGCTGTCGGTACAACGGATAAGATTTTAAAGGCCGGGCAGCTGGGGCAATTAATTAGCGGCGATAATATACGGCTGGCAACGCAAGCTCAGTCGACGCAATTTCTGGTGTTGGCCGCACTGCCGTTGCAAGAGCCGGTGGTGCAATCAGGGCCGTTTGTGATGAACAGCCGGGAAGAAATCGAACAGGCGTTTCGTGATTATCGTGATGGCGTATTGACACGGTAAATCAGTTTTTATCTAATCAAATAAAGGATGCAAACATGCAGCAGAAACCGGCAATAACCCGTGTAAAAATCCACGATATTATTCAAGCGCGTTGGAGTCCCCGAGCCTTTGATCCTGACAAGCCAGTGAGTCATGACGATTTGCTGTCACTGCTGGAAGCCGCCCGCTGGGCGCCATCCTGTTTTAATGATCAGCCTTGGCGTTTTGTGGTCTGCGATAAAGCCACCGATGAAACCGGCTGGCAGCATGCGGTTTCAATTTTGGCTGAAAAAAACAGGCGATGGGCCAAGAACGCGCCGGTGCTGATGCTTGCCGTCGCCATGGAAAATTTCAATCATAATGGCCAAGCCAATCGCTGGGCGATGTACGACACCGGCGCCGCCAGCGTCAGCATGTGCTTGCAGGCTACTGCGTTGGGACTGTGTGTACATCAAATGGGCGGCTTCGATGCTGAAAAAGCCCGCGAGGTTTTTAACCTTCCGGGCGATTGCAAGCCGATGGCGATGATGGCCGTCGGCTATCAGGCCGAGGTGGATGTGCTGGATAATGACTTTAAAGAAGCCGAATTAGCCGCGCGTTCCAGAGCCGCGCTGAATGAACGGTTTTATGCGGGGCAATGGGGCAGGGGAATTGAATGATTTTTTGCTGAACTTGGAGCAAAAAGTCGCATGATGACTGGAATTACACTGAATTGCATTAGGGAGTTGAATCAGCTAGGTTTGTTAAGAAGCTGTATAATTTCGATAATTTATACTTACACGGTAATCCGATGAAACTACTGATACGCAATCTCGCCCGCACCACCACAGAAGAACAGCTTCGCGCTATGTTTGAAGCTCACGGCAGCGTGCAGTCCTGCACCCTGGTTATCGACAAAGACACCGGTAAATCCAAGGGGTTCGGCTTTGTCGAAATGCCCAGACAGGGCGAGGCCAAGGCGGCGATAAGCGTCCTCAATGGCAAGGATATAGACGGTAGCAAGATCCGCGTTAAAAAGAGCGAATAGCTCTGCGGGACTTATTACAACATATGATGCTAATTGCGGTTTAACGCAGCGGCAGCATCCTGCTCGTTACCGGCCAGATGCGCGTCGCGAGGCGGCAATACGTCTGCGACAACTTCCAGACGTTTCCAGGCCGGTGCCGGTGTTTCGCAATGTTCCTTGGGCACGAATGCCGACTCTTCGATCAGGGTCATTTTGTGGATATAGCGCGGACAGTTGGGAAACATTTCCCGCAGTTTTACCCGCAACACTATTTCCGCTTCCGGCCAGTGATGCAGTAAAGGGTCATTATCTTGTATAAAGGCGTTGCCGTTGAAACGAAGACGCGCTTGTCGCTGAAAGTCGACGAACAGCAAACTGACATGCTCGTTAACCAAAACATTGCCTGCCGACATATACATGCCGCTGCCGTTGTAGAGCGGAAAAGCCAGGGTCTGTTCGTCGATAACCTTGACCAGTCCGACGCTGCCGCCTTTGTAGGAACAGCTAGGGTGGCCGCCTCTATCGACGGTGGCAAAGAAAAACATGTTCTGCGCTTCAATAAATGCCTGATCTTCCGGGCTGATCTGATCATTGACTATCGCTTCGACCAGACGGTCGGCCATAGGGCGCGTCTCGAAGCGGTCTTGCAGTTGTCGGTTACCTTCATGGAAAAATTCACTCATTGCTGCTCTCCTGGGTTACTGGTTGGTAAAGAGGTGTCGGGAATATCGATTATGCTGTGTTCGATAAGAATGATAGCGGCCTGCTTGGCTTGTTCGGCGGAACCTGAATGACGCTTCATCTGTTCCGAGACTATCGCGCCTTCGAGCAGCAGACTTAATTGCAGCGCCAGACTTTCCGGGGACTTTGAACCGCACTGCTCTGCCAGATCGGCAATGTAGCGTCGAAAATGATCATAAAACCCGGCAGATACCTGGAGCACCGAGTTACCTGCCAGCGGAAACTCGGCGGCGGCATTGATAAAGGCGCAACCGCGAAATTCGGGGGTAGCCATCCATTCGTCAAGTACATCAAAAACTGCCAATAACCTGGCCTTAGGCGTATCCGCTTTGCCGTCAACCTGATCGACAAACCAGACTCGAAAATCTTCATCCCGCTTGCGTAAAAAGGCAAGTACCAAGTCGTCTTTGGACATGAAGTACTTATAAAGACTCATTTTGGTGGTGTTTGCCGCCTTGGCGATGGCATCGACCCCGGTCGCCCTGATGCCCTGGCTATAGAACAGCTCTGATGCGGCGCGCAGGATTTTTTCTTGCAAATTTAAAGACATAGGCGGAAGTCATAAAAACAGATTGATTGGGGCTATACCGATCAGTATACTGCAATAGGAGTATACCGATCGGTATAGTCTATTATTTTTTTATAAACAATAACAAATAGGGTAACACGATGGAAATATTATTAATTGGCGCGGTACTGATGATCTTTGCTGTTTTGATATCGGCATGGCTGATGACCTTTGCAAGATGGTTTCCAATTAAGGGCATTGATGGCGAATTCCTGAAAGACTATAAGACCCTGATTAGGGCGCATATCGATTTTGCTTTAATGGCATTGTTCTGTCTTGGTTTTTATGCCGTTAAAGTACCGTTATCGGTTACTGCTTGCTGGCTGGTGGTGATCGGCGGCATCAGCAATCCCTGTGTCTTTGTTGTTGCTGCATTCGATCCGGCTTTTTGGGAAAAAACAATCTGGAAAGTTTATTCGGCTATCAGTTTTATCATCACAACGATAGGTTTTGGCTGGATTTGCATCAGCTTGTTGAATTACGCCTTATAAACTGGCTCATTTCTAACCTCGGGTATAATAAAAAATTCTAATAACAATAATAAATAAGGAAGAATTCAATATGCCGGTTGATATTTTACTGACGGTTGTTGCAACATCGGTTATTCAGTCTATTTTTGGGGTAGGCGTATTGTTATTTGGTACTCCCTTGTTGCTGTTACTCGGTTATGATTTTGTCGATGCGCTGGGTGTACTGCTGCCGGTTTCTATTGCGATAAGCGCTTTGCAGGTACTAAGACACTATGAAGACATTGATATCGGGTTCTATAAAAATGTGTTGACATACAGCATTCCTTTGGTAGTGCTGCTTTTACTGGTAGTGACGACCATCAACATCAACATCAACATCAGTTTGGTGGTTGCTGTCGTATTAATTTTTGTGGCATTAGAGAATTTTTCAGCAGCGATTGAAAAAACCTTACAATCGATAGTCAAATATGAAAAAATTTATCTGATGGCGATGGGGCTGATCCATGGCGTCAGCAACTTAGGCGGTTCACTGCTGACCGTGATGGTTTACAGCAAGAAATATTCCAAAAACAAAACGCGTGTGACAGCTGCGGCAAGTTATGCGACATTTGCTTTATGTCAATTGGCGACGTTATTTGTTATGGGTAGTGAGTTTACAGTGTCATTTGCAGACAAGGTAAGCTTTGTGCAGGTTGCTGTGGTAATGTTCTTATTGACCGAAGAAATGCTTTATAGCGGGATTGATAATGCAAAATACCGCAAAATATTTGCCGCATTTTTGTTTGCATCAGGTATCTTGTTAATGATCAAATCATAATAAAATTGGAGAGAGACATGAAAGAGTGGGTTAAAAAACTATTGAATTATTTCCTGATCGGTATTTTTGCCGTTATTCCTATTGTTATTGTTTTACAAATTATGATTTTTGTAAAAGATCGGGTTTCCGATTTGTTTCAATTGGTTTACGGTTATGCGGATAGTTATCTTTATACCAGTTTGGTATTCGCGGTCAGTTTTATTATTCTGGCGTACATCGGCCACAAATTAGTTCAGGAAGGACGCTCCTGGGTTATCGCCGCTTTTGATCATATTATTGACAGAATTCCATTCTTGAACACGGTTTATCGGGTGCTTAAAAAAGTAATCAATATGTTTTCGAGCCACGATAAGACTATCGCCAAGGAAGTGGTTTATATCGAATACCCAAAAGAAGGTCTTTGGGTGCCTGCGTATGTGACCAACAGGATGGGTGACAAGTATGTGTTGTATGTTCCTACCTCGCCTAATCCGACATCCGGTTTTACGGTCATTGCCGATAAATCGAAAATCGTTAAATCGGCAATGAATATCGAAGAAGCCAGCAGTTTTGTGATCAGTGTGGGCGTTGATTACAGTAAGGCTTCGGAAATGAGCCAGTTATCCTGAGTCCGATTTCTGGTGTTTTAAGGATGGCAGGTATTGAAAAAAACGACCGGACGACCAGATCGGTCGCCTGTCCTCATTAACTGACGGTTTAAGTCAATGGCTATTGTGGCGGTGATTACTTAACCAAACTCAGTAAAATCCCCGCCGCCACTGCAGAACCGATGACCCCGGCAACATTAGGTCCCATGGCATGCATCAGCAGAAAGTTGTGCGGGTTGCTTTCCAGTCCAACTTTGTTGACTACCCGTGCTGCCATCGGCACTGCGGAGACGCCCGCTGCCCCGATCAGCGGGTTAATCGGAGTACTGCTGAATTTGTTCATGACTTTCGCCATAATTACCCCCGAGGCGGTGCCGATACTGAAGGCAATCGCCCCCAATCCTAAGATACCCAAGGTTTTGACTTGCAAAAAGGCTTCAGCGCTGAGCTTTGAACCTACCGCCAATCCTAAGAAAATGGTGACGATATTGATCAGTTCGTTTTGTGCGGTTTGACTCAAGCGTTCGACTACGCCACAAGCATTCATTAAGTTGCCCAGTGCAAACATGCCGATTAAAGGTGCGGCTGACGGTAACAGCAAGGCGCAAATAACCAACAGCATTAACGGAAAGATGATTTTTTCGGTCTTGCTGACTACGCGCAGTTGCTGCATCTCGATTTTGCGTTCATCTTCGGTGGTTAAGGCGCGCATGATCGGCGGCTGTATCAGCGGCACTAAGGCCATGTAAGAGTAGGCCGCGACCGCAATGGCCCCCAACAAATCAGGCGACAGTTTCGAGGCCACATAAATAGCAGTCGGGCCGTCCGCGCCGCCGATTATGCCAATCGCGGCGGCATCTTTTAAAGTAAATTCCAGTCCCGGTATCGCATTGAGCGCCAGGGCTCCAAGCAGTGAGGTGAATATGCCGAATTGCGCAGCAGCGCCTAACAATAAGGTTTTGGGATTGGCCAGCATCGGGCCGAAATCGGTCATTGCGCCCACGCCCATAAATATCAGCAACGGAAACAGGCCGGTTTTAATGCCGAAATACAGGTAGTACAAAATACCGCCTTCTTCGGCGATACCGGCAATCGGGATGTTACTGAGTATCGCGCCAAAGCCTATCGGCAGTAACAGCAAGGGTTCAAAGCCTTTTTTGATCGCCAGAAACAGCAGTAAAAAGCCGATCAGCATCATGAACACCTGGCCACCGGTAAAGTTGTATATGCCGGTGCTGTGCCAGAGTAAAGTGAGATTTTCCATGGGATGACCCTTTAATTAAATCATGTAGGGGCGACTGGTTGGTCGCCCTTGTTCAGACACAGGCGACCGGCCGGTCGCCCCTACGGTGTCGATGTTCTTTATAAAGAAATCAACACATCCCCACCGGCAATGGCGCTGCCTTCTTTGACATAGATAGTGCTGACGATGCCGGTCGTTTTGGAACGGACTTCGGTCTCCATTTTCATGGCTTCCATGATGACCACGACATCGCCTTCGGCAACGATGCTGCCCACATCGACCAGGATTTTCAGGATATTACCGGCCATCGGCGATTCAACTGTGGCACCGCTGCTGGCTATCAGTGCGGCATGGGGTGCGCTTTCGGTCTGTTGAATGCTCAGTGCGGCATTGTTGGCGCCGACGATGACGCTGAAATTTCTGCCGTCGACATTAACCGTGTAGGTTTCCGTTTGTGGCGGGGTAGTTGTCTTGACGGTGTTGGCTGCAGGCGCACTAGCAAAGGCTTCCGCATCAGGTGCGGCTTCAAAGGCGGCCGGATTGCCCCGGTTAGCCAGAAATTTCCAGCCGACTTGCGCAAACAAGCCGTTGATCAACGCGTCTTCTTCGACGTTGGCGGCGAGAGTTACGCCTTCGGCCCGAGCTTTTTCCCTGACTTCGGCAATCAGCTTGTCCATTTCCGGTGCGATCAGATCGGCCGGACGACAGGTAATCGCTTCTGCGCCGTTCAGTACCTTATCTTGCAAGGCTTTGTTGACCGGCGCAGGTGTTGCACCGTATTCGCCTTTTAACACGCCGGCAGTTTCTTTGGTGATGTTTTTGTAACGTTCACCGTTCATTACGTTGATCACGGCCTGGCTGCCGACGATTTGCGAAGTCGGCGTGACCAGCGGGATAAAGCCCAGGTCTTCACGTACACGGGGAATTTCCAGCATGACCTCGTCGAACTTGTCGGCAGCGCCTTGTTCTTTCAGCTGGCTTTCCATATTGGTCAGCATGCCGCCCGGTACTTGGGAAATCAGGATGCGACTGTCGACACCTTTTAAACTGCCTTCGTATTGCGCATATTTTTTGCGAATATCCCGGAAATAGGTGGCGATATGTTCCAGCTCGACCAGATCCAGG
The DNA here is from genome assembly GCA_024636505.1 of Methylobacter sp. Classification (GTDB taxonomy): domain Bacteria; phylum Pseudomonadota; class Gammaproteobacteria; order Methylococcales; family Methylomonadaceae; genus Methylobacter_A. The sequence continues at coordinate 9,763 of JAGXGY010000063.1, forward strand.
CCGGTATCGCGTCCGGTACCTTCCAGGCTGGCGACGATGGTCTCGGTGGGGCTGTGTCCGTAAGTCATGCTCAGTGATGAAATGGCGGTATCGACATTGTCCGCGCCTGCTTCGACGGCCTTGATAATGCTGGCGACACTCAAGCCGGTGGTTGCATGGCAATGCAAATGGATGGGTATATTAGTGCTGGTTTTTAACCGGCTGACCAGTTCAAATGCATCGTAAGGTTTGAGCAGTCCTGCCATGTCTTTGATACAAATGGAATGTGCGCCCATATCTTCGATCTGTTTGCCCAGATCCACCCATAAGTCCATGGTGTGTACAGGACTGGTAGTATAGGAGATGGCGCCTTGCGCATGGGCGTCGGTACGAAGTGCGGCTTTGACGGCATGCTCGATGTTGCGCATGTCGTTCATCGCATCGAAGATGCGAAACACATCGATACCGTTGATGACGCAGCGCTCGACAAACTTGTCCACCACATCATCGGCGTAATGGCGGTAGCCTAAGATATTCTGACCGCGAAACAGCATTTGCTGGGGCGTGTTGGGCATCGCAGCTTTCAGCAAACGCAGCCTTTCCCAGGGATCTTCGCCCAGATAACGGATACAGGCATCAAAAGTAGCGCCGCCCCAGGATTCAATAGACCAGTAACCAATCCGGTCGAGTTTTTCGCAAATAGGCAGCATATCTTCGATACGCAACCGGGTTGCCAAAATAGATTGATGGGCATCACGCAGAACGACTTCGGTGATGCCTAAGGGCTGCTTTATATCTGTGGACATGCTTGTTGTTTCTCCTGAAACCTTAATTTGTAATTATTTGGCAGTTAGAAAAAATAGAACGCTGATGACGCAGATGAAAATGATTGACGCTGATAATTCGAAAAGTCTTATTCAATCATAATAATCAGCGTCGCTTAGAGGCACCTACTTTTGGCGTCTGTGTTCTATTGCATTTAATCACTGACCTTGTGGTCGTTAGTTATGCTTTTTTCGGTACTGGTGTACGGCGGCCGTTATTGCGGCAACAACGCTTTTATCGATGTCGGTGCTAATACCGGGTACCACCCGCGATACCGGGATTTCCGGGAAATAGCGCTGTACCACTGCCGACATCAGGTTAATCGCGCCTACCAGCATGGTCAAAAACAGGAACACGATGCCCATTCCGGCAAACATTAATTCGATTCCGCTAGTCATTAGTTCTGTCATGGTTGATCACGTTTTCAAAATGTTTAACTATTGCATTGTATCATAGGCAAAAATCATAACTAATCGATGTTTTTTAATGATGACAATTGGCCGTCAGTCTTTTGGTTATGGGGTTGTGGGCGCGAATTTATTCGCGCAGTGGGTTAAAAACGCGAATAAATTCGCGCCCACATTATAAAGGGTTGTTATTAGGAGTAAAAATATGACAGATAAAGAACGCGACGAAAATAAACAGTGGCATGACAAATTAACGCCCGAGCAATTTAATATTTGCCGCCTGAAAGCTACCGAGCCGCCGTTTACCGGCAAATACGCCGATTGTAAACAAGACGGCATTTACCACTGCATTTGCTGCGGCAATCCGTTATTCGATTCGGCGACTAAATATGATTCAGGTTCAGGCTGGCCGAGTTTTTGGGATGTGCTGTCTGAACACAGCGTGGCTGAACATGTCGACGCCAGTCATGGTATGCGCAGGGTTGAAGTGACTTGTAAATCCTGCGATGCACATTTAGGCCATGTATTTGAAGACGGCCCGCAACCGACAGGTCTGCGTTACTGCATAAATTCTGCGGCCTTAGACTTGAAAGAAAGATTATGAATGTTAAACAGCAGGTTCAAAACTTACTGGATTTTATCGATGCCAGTCCCAGTCCCTGGCATGTGGTTAAAACCATCGAAGCCCAGCTTGCGACGCAAACTCCGGCGTGGGAGCGTCTCGACGAAACTGCCAAATGGGCATTGCAGCCGGGCGGGCGTTATTACGTGGTGCGCGATGGTTCGTCTATCGTCCTGTTTGTACAGGGACAAAAACCGCTGGTTGAAACCGGGTTTAAAATTATCGGCGCCCATACCGATTCCCCCGGCTTGAGAATAAAACCGAATGCAGCCAGCAGCGGGGATGGTTTGTTAAGGCTGGGCGTCGAGATTTACGGCGGACCCATTTTAGCGACTTTTACCGACAGGGATTTAAGTCTTGCCGGACGGATGAGTTATAAAAACGATCAGGGCGACATAGCGAGTATGCTGGTCAAATTCGATCAACCGTTGCTGCGCTTGCCCAATCTGGCCATACACATGAACAGGACGGTGAATGAAGACGGGCTAAAATTGCACAAGCAGAGCGAATTGCCGTTGATTTTATCGGCATCGACCGAAGAACAGCTGCCGCAAGCCTATTTTTCCGCATTGCTGCAACAGCAAGCAGACATGGCCGCTACCCGCATTTTATCCTGGGATTTAGCGGTGTACGACACCCAGAAAGGCGCGTTCTGGGGCGCGGAAAATCAGTTTTATGCAGACAGTCAGCTGGATAATCTGGCTTCCTGTCATGCCGCATTGCAGGCGCTGCTTGCCGATGATACGCAGTCGGACAGCACCTTGGTATGCGCGTTTTTCGACCATGAAGAAATCGGCAGCGGTAGCAGCAAAGGCGCGGACGGCAGTTTTCTGCCCGATGTACTCCAGCGCATTGCTCTTTCGACGGCAGAAGGCAGCGAAGATGTTGCCAGGGCGCTGGCGAAAAGTTTCATGATCAGCGCGGATATGGCGCATGCCTATCAGCCTAATTTCCCCAATGGCTACGACCCCGACCATAAAGTCGGCATCAATAAAGGCCCGGTGATTAAAGTCAACGCCAATCAAAGCTACAGCTCGGAAAGCGTCTCGGCAGCGATGTTTGCCGACTGGTGCGAACAGGCCGAAGTACCTTACCAGATCTATTCGCATCGTTGCGATATGCCTTGCGGGAGCACCATCGGGCCGATTACCGCCGCAAAACTGGGCATACGCTCAATCGATGTCGGCAGCCCGATGTGGGCGATGCACAGCATCAGGGAAAGCGCCGGGGTGAAAGATCATGAGTACCTGATCAGGGTGATGAAACAGTTTTTTGCCGCACCTTAATGACAGCCAATCCAGTCCCTTTGACGGCATAGCTATCTACACAAGTTATTCGTTCTTCCTTGGCAACTGCCATTAAGCGTTGTAGGAGTGGGCCATGCCCGCGATGAAAGGGCTGCAACTCTGCAATCGCTGCCCAAATGTCGCGGGCGCGGCCCGCTCCTACGGTGTCTTGTATTTTTTAACTTAATGGCAGTGACGTGCTACGCTTAATGGCAGTGACGTGCTACTCTGGGAGCGAAAAACTGATAAGTGGTCGGCAATATTTAATAAAAAATAACAAGATTAGTGAAAATGTCTATACTTATTCAATTGTCCTGTATGCCGGAATAGATGAAAATTATCAAGTTATCAATTTTTTTTGGCGTTTTCGTCTTGCTTTCCCAGCAGGCGATCGCTGATGATGTCGAATATAAAGTAAAAGCTGGTTATTTATACAATTTCACCAAATTTATTACTTGGCCCGAGGATAACAGTAAAACTTTTAATATTTGTATTGTCGGTGAAGATCCTTTTGGCGATTTAATTGATCCCATCGAACAGCGATCAGCTTTTGGACGGGCTATTAAGCTATTCAGGTTTAATCGTTTCAATAAAAAGCAGCGCTGCCATATTCTTTTTATCAGTACCTCTATTAACGATAACGTTTTGCTCAAAGGCATGCTGGTTATTGACGATACCCATGCATCATTAACCGTAGGCGAAAGTAACGGCTTTGCAGTTCAGGGGGCAATGATTGGTTTTGTTAACAGACTGGGCAAGGTTAAATTACAGATTAACCTGAAAGCGCTACAACAGAGTGGTTTAAAAATCAGCGCAAAATTATTGGAAGTTGCTGAGCTTGTTGCGGGAGAAAACAATGATTAAATTGATCCGTGACCTGTCAATAAACCGTAAACTGCTGCTGGTTTTATTGTTTTCCAGTGTTTCATCGTTATTATTTGCCGGTCTGCTTTTGATCGTGCTTGAGATATCAGAGTTCCAGAAAAATACCCAGGATGATTTGTCCATCCTGGCTCAAATGGTAGGCAATCGCAGTACTGCGGCATTGATGTTTGAGGACAGGGATTTGGTTAATGAAAATTTGGCTGTGTTTAACAACCTGCCGGATGTGCAGGCGGCTTGTCTTTATGATGCGCAAGGCGCTGTTTTTGCACACATACAGAAAAACAATGATCAGCAATGGGCCTGTCCTGTATCGGATAAAGCTGAAAACACCCGATTTGAAGATACCCATTTACATGTGGTTCAGCCGATTATTGTCGATACGACGGACGTGGGTATGGTTTATATTCAGGCCGATTTGACTCCGGCTTACTGGCGAAAAGTGCAATTTACAGGGCTGATATTTTTAGTATTGGCCGGCGTGTCGATACTGACTTTTTTTCTATCAATTCCGCTGTTAAGACTTATTTCCTCGCCGATAAAAAAACTGGTCGATAAAGTTAAAAAGATTAGCGAGACACAAAATTATTCGTTGAGAGCGGTTAAGGTTAATAATGATGAGCTGGGCATTTTGGTTGATGCCTTTAATGGCTTGATTTCTACTGTTGAGCAGCAAAATCAGGCTTTGACGCGGGCAAAAGATCGTTATCTGGCACTTTATGATGATAATCCGACGATGGTATTTAATCTGCAAGTAGACGGTCGTATTTTATCGGTTAATCATACCGGTGCCAGGCATCTGGGTTTATCGGTTGACGAAGTACAAGGCTGTTCGATTTTTAATTTTGTTCATCGGGATGATTTGGTCGTTATTCATGATTTGATTCAATCCTGCTTGATGCGTCCTTTGTCAGTTTATAAGCAAGAGCTTAGGCAGGTTTGTAATAAAGGGAACACTATTTGGGTTAGAGCCACAGCAAGATTGGTCGAAAATGAAGATTGGCAAAACAGTTTGTTGCTGGTGGGTGAGGATATAACGGAAGCTCGGTTATTGAGCGAAAAAATGGCGTATCAGGCGAGTCATGATGCTTTGACAGGCTTGGCTAATCGCAGTGAGTTCGATAGTTATATTAAGCGGACAGTCGTATTGGCTTATGCCGATAATTCGGAGCATGTTTTGTGTTATCTGGATTTGGATCAATTTAAAGTGGTTAACGATACCTGTGGGCATCTTGCCGGCGACGAGTTGCTTAGACAGCTGGGTGAGCTGTTAAGACGGCATACCAGGAAACAAGATTTCGTCGCGCGCCTGGGCGGTGACGAGTTCGGCATATTGATGAACAATTGTTCATTAAATGAGGCGTTTTTAGCGTGCGAGAATTTACGTGATTTGGTTAAAGATTTCCGTTTTGCCTGGGAAGGTAGAAGCTTTACCCTAGGCGTGAGCGCCGGTATTTCAGTGATAAACAGTTCCAGCGGGAATGCGGTAGACCTGCTGAAAGAGGCCGATGCCGCCTGTTATGCGGCGAAAGACAATGGTCGAAATCGGGTGCATGTGTTTAGTCCTGATGATGAAGAGCTGGCGATGCGGCAGGGCGAAATGCAATGGGTAGAAAAAATTCAGCAGGGTCTGGAACAAAACCGTTTTTGTCTGTACGGGCAGCCGATAGTTGCGATTGCACATCACGATAATGATGAAGGCATGCATTTTGAAACCTTGGTGCGTTATCGGGAAGATGATGGTCGCATTATTCCCCCCGGCGCATTTTTACCGGCGGCAGAGCGCTATAACCTGGCGCCCTCGCTGGATCGTTGGGTCATCAGTCATTTGTTTGAATGGATAGCGACGAAGCCGGGTTTTATCGATCAGTTATCGCTGTGCTCGGTTAATTTATCCGGGCTGTCGATGTCTGATGAAACCATGCTGGCATTTATTTCAGAGCAATTTTCAAAGTGGGCCATTCCAGCCCATAAAATCTGTTTTGAGGTTACCGAAACCGCAGCTATTGCTAATTTATCCTACGCGACTAAATTTATTAAGCAATTAAAAGAGCGCGGCTGTTTATTTTCATTGGATGACTTTGGCAGCGGTTTGTCTTCTTTTGCCTATTTAAAAAACTTGCCGGTCGATTATCTTAAAATTGACGGCCTGTTTGTTAAGGATATTCTGGAGGACAAAGTGGATCTTGCCATGGTGAAATCCATTAACGAAGTCGGGCACGTTATGGGCAAAAAAACAATTGCCGAATTTGTTGAAAATGAACAGATCTTTAATTTGCTTAATATTCTGGGCGTAGATTATGCGCAAGGCTATGGTATTGGTAAGCCCGTGCCATTGGATGAACTGACGCTTATCACACCGTTTTTACAGCACTTTCAACATGAATGTTAAATTTTTCGCAGTTATTTGCTGGTTAGCGATTATTGGCTACTTAAGTTCAGGAGCCGCCATGGCTGAACTTAAGGTGGATGATTTTTTTGACAAGTCGCCCGCCGAATTGGCTGAAATTCCTGTGGTGACTATTGCCACCGGAACGCCCAAGCCGATTTTTCAGTCAGCAGCGGTGACCAGCGTGATTACCGCCGAGCAAATTAAATCCATGGGCGCAACCGAGCTGCACGAGGTGCTGGAAACGGTGCCGGGGGTTCATGCCAGTCTCCAGCAAGATACCTATGACTATAGTTACAGTATGCGCGGTATCCGTAATACCCAAAACTCGCAAGTGTTGATGCTATTAAACGGCATTCGTATTACCACGCCTTTCAGTGGAACATTAATGACAGGCACGGAGTTGCCTATCGAGGCTATTCAGCGAGTGGAGGTTATCAGGGGGCCGGGGTCTGCCTTGTATGGTGCGGATGCTTTCGCCGGCGTTATCAATATCATCACCAAAAAAACCGAAGACATCGACGGTGCGACCCTGGGAGCTCGTGTCGGCGACCATAGCACTCAGAGCGGTTGGGGACAGTATGGCGCTCGGTGGGCCGGCTGGGATGTCGCAACCAGTCTGCAATATCAGCATACCAGTGGCGATAGTGGGCGCGTTGTTAATGCCGATACTCAAACCGGCTTTGATGCCGCGTTTGGAACGCAAGTTTCTCATGCGCCGGGTGCGCTGAATACACGCTATGAAACCCTCAACGGACATCTTAATTTACAGCGCAAGCATTGGGATATCGGTTTCTGGGCATTTAATACAATTGACGGCGGCCTTCGTGCGGGGGCCGCAGGAGCATTGGACCCAAGCGGTAGTGCTAACGGTCAGCAATATTTAGGCGATGTGCGCTTTTCCTCAGAAGACTGGCTGGATAATTGGGAGCTGATAGCTCATGCCAGTTATCTCCATGCTGATTTTCAGGCTCAAACACGGCTTTTCCCTAATAATACTGTGTTACCCATAGGTTCTGACGGCAATATTAATCTCATCCCGGGTAATGGTTCATTGGTGTTTTTTCCGGACGGAATGAATCTTAATTTAGGTCGGGTAGAAAGGGTTCCCTCAATTGAATTGAGCTCAGTCTACAAGGGACTGAACAATCATTTACTGCGTTTGAGCGCCGGTTTTCGCTATGAACAAATTACCACGAGTGACAGTAGAAATTTCGGCTATGGTGAGCCGCTGCCCGCTGTGGTTGATAGTACATTAACGAGTATAACGGGTACAGATTTCGTCTATTTACCGGATACGCATCGACGCATCTGGTCTTTGGTAGCCCAGGATGAATGGCAGCTGGCTGACGACTGGCAATTGACCGCAGGCGTACGTTATGACGATTACTCTGATTTTGGCGAAACCGTCAATCCGCGCGTTGCCCTGGTCTGGGATATCAATGAACAACTCAGCAGCAAGCTTTTGTATGGAAAGGCGTTCAGAGCGCCCAATTTTGCAGAACAGTTTACCCGGAACAATCCAGTCGTGCTGGGCAATAAAGATTTAAATCCCGAAACCATCCATACTTATGAATGGGCCTTGGATTACCGGCCATTTACAGCACTGAGAACCGCTGTCAATGTGTATTATTATCAAATCGACAATCTTATATCGGCAGTGCCGGATTCAGGTAGAACAAACATCTATCAGAATAGCGGCGATCAACACGGCATTGGAACCGAGTTTGAATGGAACTGGCAAGTCGCCGAGCAATGGAATGTAAAAGGCAATTACGCATGGCAACACGCAACTAACGAAGTAACAAATCAACCGGTAGCCGGTGTCCCCGAACATCATGTTTATGCTGCTTTACAGTGGCAATTTATGCCGAACTGGCAATTTCAGCCCCAGCTTAACTGGATAGGCGGTAGATCCGCTATACCAAGCGATAACCGGAAGTTGGGTGATTACGAAACTGTCGACTTTACGCTACGCGGTAAAAAGCTGTTCGGACAGCTGAATCTTGCTGCCTCTTTGCGCAATGCATTCGATACGAATTATTATGAACCGGCTGCTGCTCAACTGCCTGAAAATCTGCCTATGCCGGGAAGAAGTTTTTATCTTGAAGCATCGGTTAACTTTTGATCCGTCCCTGCTGTTGCTGTAGGGAATGCAATCTAAACGCGATGCTCAACTTTCTAAATGAAGAAAGTATGGCATGACAACCTCTTCTGTCATAAAAGCGTACCCAAGTCCTTTTTAAAGATTTCAAGTGCATCTTTTTCCTTTTTGCATTCCTTGAAGCTGTTTTCGGCATTGGCAATTAACACGGCATCGGCTGTTTTCTTGGTGCGTTCAAATATTTCCCTGGCTTGTTTATAGGCATCAATGGCTGATTTGTACCGTTTCTGCCATCGCTCTACGGCAGGCTTGCAGATGTTGGCAATGGCCGCATTGCTTTTGCTCTTTACCAGAGAAGTCTGTAAAGCCCCATCCTTCAGGTCGGGGATGTAAGGATGCTCTTGATTTATCTTCTTGCCAAGTAAAAATACTGGCTGCACGTAGCTTATCAAACAGATCAAAGATTAAATCGGGTCTGACACATCGGCTAATTCAGCCGTTTGGTAATAGGGCTGGAACGCATTCAGTATATCTTCCGGCTCATTGAAAAAATCCAACACAAACGTACCCATTTCGGCTTTGCCCGGATAGGTACGATTCAGTCGCGACAGGGTTTGTACGCACTCCACGCCACCGAGTTTTTTATCGACATACATGGCGCAGAGCTTGGGTTGATCAAATCCGGTCTGGAATTTATTGGCAACGATCATCACTTGATAATCGTCCGAATCAAAGGCTTTGCGCATGTCACGGCCTTTGAGGTTCGGATTCATATTGTATTCGGTATATTTTTCGCCAATCATGCCCTCGGAGTTCGGGTCTTTATTGCTAAATTCCACTTCGCCGGAGAAGGCGACCATGGCATGAATGTTTTGGTAGCCTTGGGCGACAATGTATTTGTCAAAGCCCAGCTTGTAGCGCACGGCTTCTTTTCGTGAACTGGTGACCACCATGGCCTTGGCTTGACCGCCTAACAGGCCCATCACATTGTCTTTAAAATGCTCGACAATGACCTGCACTTTTTGCGAGATATTGTAATCATGCAGCCGTACCCATTGATTCAGTTTTACCTTGGCCCGTTTACTTTCAACTTCCTGATCGGCGTCCTGAATTTTTAACGCCAGGTTATAGGCGACTTTGTAGTTGGTGTAGTTTTTTAACACGTCCAGAATAAAGCCTTCTTCAATGGCTTGGCGCATGTTGTACACATGGTAAGCTTCAGGGAGATTGGTTTTTGATGGCGCTTCATCAGGCTTGGGCAGGCGACCAAATAATTCTAGCGTTTTAGTTTTGGGCGTGGCGGTAAAGGCCAAATAACTGACATTTGTGGACGCGCGACGTGAGGCGATGGCGGCATCCAGAATATCTTCAGCAGTCACTTCGTCATCATCGCTGCCTTGTGCATCAATCATCAACACTTCTTTTAGCTGACGTGCGGTGGAACCGGTTTGCGAAGAATGCGCCTCATCGGCAATGATTGCGTAACGCCGCTCTTTTAAGCTGACACTGTTCTCAATGGCTTTTAATACATGCGGAAAAGTCTGAATGGTGACGATGATAATCGGCTGCGCATTGTTCAGTGCAGTGGCTAATTTCTCGGATTTTGAACCGTCACCTTCTTTGTTATTGATGCGCCCGACAACGCCATCGACATGCTCGAACTGATAGATGGTATCTTGCAACTGGTCATCCAACACGGTTCGGTCAGTCACAATGATGACGGAATCAAATTGTTTGCGGCCACCGACGTCGTAAATTGACGATAGTTGATGCGCTACCCAGGCAATGGAATTGGATTTACCCGATCCGGCACTGTGTTGAATCAGGTATTTATGACCGGGGCCTTCAGTACCTGCCGCCTCAACCAGCTTTGTAACCACATCCCACTGATGGTAACGCGGAAAGATGAGAGCTTCTTTTTTATACTTGCGGCCCTCCCAGTCTTCTTTTTCTTCAATTTGCAAATGTACAAAGCGGGCAAGAATATTGAGCAAATTATCCGGCAGCAATACCTCATTCCACAAATAGTCGGTAGCGTATTGGTTAATGTCTTCCGGCACATCATTACCGGCAGCGCCGTCTTTTGTGCCTTTGTTAAACGGCAAAAAATAAGTGTCATCGGTATGCGCACAACCCTACCACTTTGTGCTCTCAGGTCTGTTTCGTTTAAGCGCATCAATCACATCCGGTGCCAACGGTAGTAGTTCATCGATTCGACTGTTTGGACAGGTCGGTAGTTTCTCCAAGGTGTCGTTTAACCA
>JAGXGY010000064.1 GCA_024636505.1 Methylobacter sp.
CTTGCGACAAACCACTGCTTTGCCAAGTGTCGATATGGGTTTTCCAATGGACTGATAAGGCCATGTTGTATCCTCTTCAAAAAATGCAGAGGATGCCAGTTTCTATTGGGCTTGATTAGATGGCACGGTTGGGCGCTTACTGTCATCGCCTTCCAAACGCGTAGCCATATACACTTCATATTGGCTGACGGCAAAATGCACCAGCGCACCGCGTTTAAAGGTTAATAATGGCTCTGGTTTTTTTGTGGCAGGATCTACTGGATGGCGAGTGGTTTTGTATTGTTTAATGGCATTGTGTACGGCCTGTTTAAACTCCGACTTTAGCTCTAATGTTGCTATCGGCAGGCCATTGACAAACAGCACCAAATCAATGCGCTAGGCTTTGGCTTTTGCGCCGGTTTCAGCCAAGTGCGCTTCGGTAGTCTACGGGCTATAGACCAACTCAGGCACTACCCGACAACGATTCTTCTGGTAACGTGCCAAGGTATCGGGGTTTAGATTATGTTCGGGTTTAAACTGACACAAACTAAAGCGGGTGCCACGATCACGCAGTTCATGACGCAACACGCCCAAGGTGCCAAAGGTGCGCATCTCTTTGTTGGCGGCATTGGGATCGGCTTTGTTGAGCTGAGTGGCGACACGCTCCAGAAACTTTTCTTCGGGATTATTGGGATACAAGGCACGAAACTTTTGCCACTGGGTATCTTGAGTCTCTTGCACAAAACCCAACAAGTCCTCCGGATACAAAGCCAGTTCACGGTTGTAGTTTTCCGATTTCCCCAATAGCCAGCCACCATTAGCAAGCAAATGAACAATCATGTCGTTTTGAAACACGCTTTCTTTGGATTTGTTATCCATCTACTTTATAATTTTTTGTAACTCGATAATCAGTGCCGGAATATCACCCTGAATAATGCTCTATAAAGTATCGTTATCAATCCCCAAATACCCATGAATTAACCTATTTCGTGTTGCAATAACCTGCCGCCATGAAATCGAGGGATAAGTATCACGAATTTCAGAAGGTATATGCGTCGCCGCCTCACCAATTAACTCCAGGTTACGAACCGTCGCATCATAATTTAAACCAGTCGCCACAAAGGTATCTTGATCAAAGCCATCGGTATAAGCCAGGACATTTTCAGCAAAACCCAGCATGTCATCCAGATAAAAACGCCATTCCCTCTCAGACATTAACAGCCTCGCTCTCTATAAAGGGACGAAGTTCTGGCCGCATCGCTTTTTCAGTCACTAAATCCACGGGAGCACCTAATTCATCTTCCAGATAAAATTGCACGCCAAAATATTTTGTCGACGTTGCAGGGCCATCAAAAGCAACAATAATATCAATATCGCTCTCTGGAGTTGCCTCATTTCGCATTGTAGAACCAAACAGTGCCAAACGTGTTACCCCAAAGCGTTTAACCAATTCAGGTTTAAGTTTACTCAGCGTTTCTATTGCTTGTTGACGAATCATAAAGCCCCTCAATTAAATGATCTTTCTACACATGCCTACCTATTCTACAAGGTTTGAATGCTCAGGCATCACTCACATTTTTTTATAAGCACCATAGAACAATTCAGCCTTAACAACATCGCACAGCAAAATAGCTGATTCAGGCAGCGCGGCAATTCGATTTTTGACCGGATTGGGTTCTCGTTCAAGATAAGCAATCCAGGCATTGGTATCGAGCAACCACATTATTCAAATTTCCTGCGTGTTTCATAGTCGCCTTGAGGCGCTCGCTCTAGCTTTTCACCTTCCCAACAACTGGCTAAAGACATCAAAGTGTGTTTTTTAACGGTCGGTGCAGACTGTTCCGGCAATGAATCGAGCGCCATAAAAATAACTTCAGTACGGCGGTGACGAAATTCAGGAGGAATCGGAATCACATTTTGAGGGTCTTCAATAATCTGGCGGATGGCAAGCATATTTTATACTTCTGTTTATTTGAAATTTCTTACGTCGATTTTTCCGGTAACGGCGGCGGAGATTAGGGCGGTGCGGCGTTCTTTAAGGAGTTCAATTTGATCCTGTGCTTTACCAAGCAGAGTGCCAAATTTTTCAGTGATCTTATTTATATAATCGTTAATCTTGTGCTGCTCAGAAATCGGCGGTGCGGTGATTTTTATTAATTTAGTTTTCTCTTGGTTCATTATTCCAATTGTGGAGGCATTTGAAAGTTGCTCCACTTGAACGGCTAATGAATACTGAAGTGGCTACACTAAACCGGACACACACTCTAAAATAACCTGAGATTAGAGAGTGTCGAAAATGGATCAAGAAAAACAAAAACCAAAAATATATAGTGCCGAATTTAGACAATCCTCGGTGAAACTGGCGATAGGCTCAAACAAGCCGATCTGATCTCCCAGACAGCAAAGGATTTAGGTGTTAATCCCAATACGCTACATACCCGGATCAACAAATATAGCCATTCCAAGGAGCAAAATAAAGTTGAGCGAACCGATGAGCATTCGCGGCAAGTGGTCGGCTGGTCAATGGCCGAGCATCTGCGGGCTAAATGGGTGAACAATGCCTTATTGATGGCGGTTTGGAAACGTAAACCCGGTAAAGGCTTGGTTTGGCACCGACAGAGGCAGTCAATACGCCTCCGACAGTGTTGCGGCAACATGGCATCGTAGAGCATGAGCCGCAAAGGCAACTGCTGGGATAATGCCGTCTCTGAAAGCTTCTTTCATACGCTGAAAACAGAACTGGTTCATCATCAGCGCTATCAAACCAGAGCGGAGGCTAAGCAGGAACTATTTGAATAGTTCGAGGTGTTTTATAACCGTGAACGACTTCTTCGGCCAATGACTATTTGTCGCCAGTGGACTACGAAATGCAGCTAAAATCTGCTTAACTTTGTGTCCGGAAAAGTGTTGACACATCAGTCATCGGATTACTGATTAACAAGGTCGAGTTTGGCTTGGATATTCATGCAAAATCACAGATTTAACCCGCTACCAAAAATTTATAGTTTATGAGCGGAAAGACGAATTTCCAAACAGCTTCTTAGGGTTTTGACCGACTTGTCAAAAACGGCCTTTATTAGTGAGTAAATTCCATATATCCGGGTTTTTTTCAGCTACGCAATCAAGCATATCGGCTATTTTTATCACGGTCGGCCAGCGTTCGCCGTGATAATCCACTAATGGACCGATTTTTATTAAATTGATGCCCATTGCTGATAGAAAACGTAACCACGGCGGCTGTGAAGCGGAATATATGTAGTGAATATTGTTTTCATGGCTTGCTTTAATGGCACAAGCGATTAAAGCTAGACTAAGATAAGGAAAAGTCCGCCGCTCTTCTTGTTTAGGATAATCCTGCCAACCAGAACTGACAGTCGCTAAGGTATTCTTTTCATTATTTCTTTTTTTAAACGCTTTCGATATACAAAACCGTGATATTTCTGCCAGGTGTGCTCGATTAATAGATTCCATCACTGCAACATTATCAATTGTGCAATATTGTTCAAGTGGAAAATTTTTTTCAGGGTTATTGGCATCGGGAGGGATAAGACGCGTTGTCGCGGCATAAACTCCTGAATTACGGTGACGAATCAGGTAATGAACCGAATGCCGATCAAAGTCGTCACTTTCAAGCTGACTAGGGTAGTCTTCACAATTAAATATTTTATTTTCAACGCAAAATACTTGATAACGCAATTTATACACTTCATCTTTAAGTTCATCAGAGGTTGCTGGGACAATCTCAAAATATTCATTAAAATGATCGATAATATTGTTAGCCAAGTGTTTATCTCTTAATTAATCAGGGGTGATTGAGAATACAAGAGTTTCCTTTCCAGGAAAACGTCAAAGAAGTATAGTTTTTATCGGTATAAAAAGCTAGGTAGGTATAAATCATCAGTGCCTTCGCTGATTTAATCAGGAAAAAGCGGTTCGGGTTCGACAAAATCCATGATAATAGCTAGGCTAACTTAGTACTCAGTCAACTATTCTGACGGTTAAGTAAAACTGGATGTGGGGGCCCTCATCATTTCTCAATGAACTAAATAGTTGTGAATTCCATAGATAAAGTATCTTATGTTCATCTAAACGCTTCAACGCCAATTGCTGCCCCAATAAAGTGGATCAGTCTTAGATAAGCTCTGCGTTCGTATAGCATTGCCAACTCTCAATGCTCCTTTCGCCATCAAATCGAAAGTGGCACCGATTGTAATTGACGACTGAGTTTTTTTACATGTTTTTATTGTGAGGTAGAGAAATCGCATTTTTATCCATAATGAATGACGATATTTTGCTATAAGTGACTATGAAAAATATAAAAGAAAGAAATACCAGGTTTCCAGCTTACTTCGGGACAGTAGGGTAGATCGGTTTTTATGTTTTTGTTCTTCTCGGGGATAAAAGAGCTTGATCTGCGGTAAAACCATTTGCTGGCTTGCTTTGAGAAATGTCAATCATTGACATTTCTCAAAGCAAGCCGAATATCACACACAAACTGTATTAAGGATAAATAATGTCACAACCTAAAGGCTATGTAGACCCCGAATATCTGCGTGCCATGAGAAATTTGCTTAATCATATTAAGCAACGCTCCTATGGGCTTATGCAAATTCAGCCCGGTCATAAAGTGCTGGATTTGGGCTGTGGTCCCGGTACGGACACGATTCCGCTGGCGCCAATGGTGGGTGTAAATGGACAGGTCATTGGCGCAGATTACGATGAGGCGATGATTGCCGCAGCGGTGTTAAGTGCTGAGCAAGCCGATGTCAATACATGGGTCATGCATCAGTGTGTTGATGCAAGGTCGCTGCCGTTTGAAACGGATTATTTCGATTCCTGCCGTAGCGAGAGATTGTTTCAGCACTTACTCAATCCCGCGCCTGCTTTGTCCGAAATGACTCGGGTCACAAAACCGGGCGGATGGGTAGTCGTTGCGGATACCGATTGGGGTAGCCTGTCAACAGATAGCGATGAAATAGATATTGAGCGCCGTCTGGCTCGTTTTTTGGCCGAATCCTCTTTGCATAATGGTTATTCAGGGCGAAAATTATACCGCTTATTCAAACAACAAAATCTGACTGATATTTCATTTGAGGTGTTTCCTGTCGCAACTCCCTGCTATAGCTTGGCACGCCAGGCAACGCAGGCAGAAAGAATCGAACAGCAAGCCCTTAAAGCGGGTGTTGTTACGGCTAAGGAACTCCAACGCTGGCAGGCTAGCCTTGAACAAGCAGACTCCGAAGGTGTTTATTTTGGTAGTGTAAATCTGATGATGTTTGCCGGACGGAAAAATTGAATCTACTGTTATTGATCTGTCGGAGGCGCCTTAGTCGCTGATGCCTTTGCTCAAGGGGCAACCCGCCGGTCGCCCCTGCAACTTATCGCGAGTTCAAATTATTTAGATTTTATTTTTAATGGCTTTAAAGCCAATGTCGGTGCGGTAATAGACATTATCCCAGTGGATGCCGTTAGCCAGCGCATAGGCTTTGCTTTGGGCTTCTTTAATATCATGGCCCAAGGCACAGGCGCATAAGACCCTGCCGCCTGCGGTGACCAAATCGCTGCCGACTTGTTGGGTGGCGGCATGAAAAACCTTGCGGTCTTCGCGCTCCTCGCTAGGCAAACCGGAAATGACTGCGCCGCTTTGATAGCTGTCGGGATAGCCGCCTGCCGCCAAAACCACGCCTAAGGCGGCGCGCTGGTCCCAGTCGCTGCTGGTAAGGTCGAGATTGCCAGCCAGCGCGGCTTCGCACAGTTCTACCAAATCGCTTTTCAAACGCATCATGATCGGCTGGGTTTCCGGGTCGCCGAAGCGGCAGTTATATTCCAGCACTTTAATAGAGCCGTCGGCGCTGATCATCAAACCGGCGTAGAGAAAACCGGTATAAGGCAGGCCGTCTGCCGCCATGCCTTTTAAGGTCGGCTCGATCACATCGCGCATGACTTTGGCATGGATTTCTGGCGTGACCACAGGGGCAGGGGAGTAAGCGCCCATGCCGCCGGTGTTAGGGCCTTGGTCGCCATTGTCGCGGGCTTTGTGGTCTTGCGAGGTCGCCATCGGCAAGGCGTGTTTGCCGTCGGCGATGACGATAAAGCTGGCCTCCTCGCCGCTTAGGAATTCTTCGACGACAACGCGGTGACCGGCTTCGCCGAACACATTGCCGGATAACATATCTTCGACGGCGGCGATGGCTTCCGCTTCGGTTTGGGCGACGATCACGCCTTTGCCTGCCGCCAAACCGTCGGCTTTAACCACAATCGGCGCGCCTTGTTGCTGGATGTAAGCAATGGCTTGCTGTTTGTCGGTGAAGGATTGGAACGCGGCGGTCGGGATGCTATGGCGGGTCATGAAGTCTTTGCAAAAAGTCTTCGAGCCTTCGAGTTGCGCGGCTTTGGCGCTTGGGCCGAAGCATTTCAGACCGGCTTGCCGGAAGCTATCGACGACGCCCAAAACCAGCGGCACTTCGGGGCCGATGATGGTCAAACCAATGGCTTCCTTCTGGGCGAAGGCCAGCAGCGCGTCAATATCATTGACGGCAATAGCGACGTTTTCAACAGCCGGTTCCAGTGCGGTGCCGGCATTGCCGGGCGCGACAAAAACCTTGTCGACTTTGGCTGATTGTTGGACTTTCCAGGCGAGGGCGTGTTCACGGCCGCCGCTGCCGACGATGAGGATTTTCATGGTGATTCTCGTATTCTGTAGGGCGACTTTAGTCGCCCAGTATGTTTAAAGGGCGACTAAAGTCGCCCTACAGCTAATCAATGCCTGAAATGGCGCATGCCGGTAAACACCATGGCGATATTGTGTTGGTCGGCGGCGGCTATGACTTCATTATCGCGCATTGAGCCGCCGGGCTGGATGACGGCGGTGATGCCCGCTTCGGCGGCGGAATCGATGCCGTCACGGAACGGGAAAAAGGCGTCTGATGCCATCGCCGAACCCGGCACATCCAAGCCTGCATCGGCGGCTTTGATACCGGCGATTTTGGCCGAATAGACCCGGCTCATTTGTCCTGCGCCGACGCCGATTGTCTGGCCGTTTTTGCAGTAGACAATGGCGTTGGATTTGACGAATTTGGCGACTTTCCAGGCAAATAATAAATCGGCCAGTTCCTGTTCTGTGGGCGCGCGTTTGCTGACTATCTTAAGATTGGCGGCGCTGATTTCGCCGAGATCCTTGTCCTGGACTAATAAACCGCCGACAACGCGTTTAAAATCAAGCGCGGCTTGGTTATCGTTGTCCCATTGTCCGCATTCCAGCACGCGGATATTTTGTTTTCCCGCTAAAACAGTTTGCGCGGCTGCACTGACCGTTGGTGCAATAATCACTTCGACAAATTGACGTTTGACGATTTCGGCGGCGGTTGCTGAGTCCAGTTCGCGGTTGAAGGCGATAATGCCGCCGAATGCCGAGGTCGGATCGGTTGTGTAGGCTTTATCGTAGGCGGACAACAAATTATCTGCCTGGGCCACGCCGCAGGGATTGGCGTGTTTGACGATCACGCAGGTAGCTTGGCCTCCAAACGATTTGACGCATTCCAGCGCCGCGTCTGCGTCGCTAATATTGTTGTAGGATAATTCCTTGCCTTGCAGTTGTTTGGCGGCGGCAATGGTGCCGTTGGCCGGTGATTTTTCCCGGTAAAACGCCGCGTTTTGATGCGGATTTTCGCCGTATCTCATGCTTTGCTGGTGATAAAACTGCAAGTTCAGGGTGTCGGGAAATTGCACGCCGCCAAGCTTGCCCAGATAAGCTGAAATTGCGCTGTCGTAACGCGCGGTATGTTCAAAACTTTTTAGCGCCAGATTGAAGCGGGTTTGCTGGGCAAGGCCGCTGTTGTTGGCTTTCAGTTCGGCAATGATCGCTGGATAATCGGCAGGATCGACCACGATGGCCACATCGGCATGGTTTTTGGCGGCGGCGCGGATCATGGTTGGGCCGCCGATGTCGATATTTTCAATCGCGGTGTCGAAATCGCAATCGGGATTGCTGATGGTTTGCTCAAACGGGTACAGGTTGACCACCACCATATCGATGGGTTTGATGCCGTTCGCGGCCATGACTGCATCATCGATGCCGCGACGGGCTAAAATGCCGCCGTGGACTTTGGGATGCAAGGTCTTGACCCGGCCGTCCATCATTTCCGGAAAACCGGTGTAATCGGATACTTCGGTTGCCGGAATATGATGTTCGGCCAGCGTTTTGGCGGTGCCGCCGGTGGACAGGATTTCGATGCCTAAGTGATTAAGCTCACGGCAAAAATCCACAATACCGGATTTGTCGGATACGCTGATCAGCGCGCGAGTGACTTTTTTGTTCATGCAGGTCTCTTCAATGAAAGGTGAGGGCGATTAAAGCTGGAGCGGATTAAAAACCCGGCTTATTGAAATCTTAGGACAGGCCGTAAAATTCCAGTTTTTTGCGTAAGGTGCTGCGGCTCAAACCCAAGGCTTTAGCCGCTTTGGTTTGGTTGAAGCCGGAGTGTTCCAGGGTCGCCTGCAATAAAGGTTTTTCGACTTCGCCGATAACCATCGCATGCAGACCTACCGGATCATGACCGTTCAGGTGCAAAAAATATTGCTCCACGGTCTGTTTAACATGGGCGGATAAAGGAATGGCGGCTGTTTTCTTGCTGTCTATGTTGATGATTTCGGCACTTTTTTGGGATGCGGTCATAATTATGCAGCGCTGTCGGTGGTTAAAAGAGTAAAGGCCGAATCAATCAGCGCTATTTGTTGGGATGGACATTGTGCCCGGTTGATGTTGATTTTGGTATCCGGAGCTATGGACTCAAGATGGGCAAAGTACCAGGCGATATGTTTGCGAGCTATTTTAACACCGCTTGTGTTGCCGTAGAAACTATATAGTTTGTCCAAATGACTCATGAGTATGCTGTATATGTCAGTAACCGTTGGTTTTTCAAGATGTTTTCCGTGGTTGATGAAGTGACTTATTTGGCTGAATAGCCATGGATTTCCTTGGGCGGCGCGGCCTATCATAATGGCGTCGGCACCGGTGGACTGCAGTACAAATTGAGCCTGTTCGGGGCTATCAATATCGCCGTTGGCGATAACCGGAATGCTGATGGCCTGTTTTACCTGTTTAACGGTGTCGTGTTCGGCCCGGCCTTCAAATTTACAGGCACGGGTTCGGCCATGAATAGTCAACGCGGCAATGCCTGCATTTTCGGCTATTCGGGCTATTTGGGCCGCATTGCGGCTGTGTAAATCCCAACCGGTACGGATTTTTAAGGTGACCGGTATATCGACGGCATTAACCACGGCATCCAGTATGCGCTTTACTAGCGCTTCATCTCTCATTAGCGCCGAGCCTGCCGCAACTGAACACACTTTTTTGGCCGGACAACCCATATTAATATCGATAATCTGAGCGCCTCGCCGGGCATTAAGTGTTGCCGCTTCAGCCATAAGCTGAGGGTCGGTGCCTAGAATTTGTACCGAGCGTATGCCGGTTTCGCCATCATGATTAGCTTTTAACAGTGTTCTTTTGTGCTGACGTAAAGCCGGATTGGAGGCCACCATTTCAGATACGGCTAAGCCTGCGCCGAATTGCGTGCACAATTCCCTGAACGGACGGTCGCTGATACCGGCCATAGGCGCCAGAATCAGATTGTTTTTAAGTTGATAAGGACCGATGTGCATGAGAGAGATAAAAGCCAAAAGGCGAAAAAACCGTAGCAACGCAGTCAATGCAAATTTTCGCTTGTTCCTACACAGCAGAGCGTGGGAACCCGTCCTGCTGAGTAGCGGTGAAAGGCAAAGGGCTAAGGGAGATTTTTTCGTCCTTCACCCTTCGTCTAAATTACTTCTCTTCGACATCATTCCAAATTGGATTTCCCCGGTCTTCCGCTTCCAATTTAGTAATATCTTCAGAGTATAAATGCCAGAACGACTTATCGATGCTGGCATTGCTATAGCTTTCTTTTTTCTCGTGGGTGAACGGACACCACCAGTTTTCCACGATCTTGACCATATAGGCATGCCATTCGAATAAGGCAACGCTATAAGGGCAGTACCAGGTGCAGTTCAGTATCCAAAACAGTTTTGACTGAGCCATACTGGCTGCGAAAGAACCTTCCATAGTGATCTGGTTTTTCAGGTTATAACGGTGGCTGCTGCGGTCAGGAATGAAATCGGCCCAGGTTTTAAGGTTGGTAGCGCCTTCCATGCGTAAGTGATAGTAGGTCAGATAGGCGCTGGCAATCACAAAAGGGAAGGTCAATAACGGCAGGTAGATCAGCACCATGCCGATGCCTCTTTGCCATACGGGGATTTTTTTATGGTTTTTGCCGATTTCAACGCGGCCGGAACAGGAATCGCAAGCTTTCATTATTTTTATATCCTCATTTTTTCTTAGTTTTGGTTAGCAGGGGGGTTATGGTCGGTTTTACTTTATCGGCATTAAATAACTGATAAATGCTCAGGCAACCGGCGCAGCAGAATTTTTGCAGACCATCATCGGTGGTCAGGGAAAAACCGGTAATTTCTACCGGTTGCCCGCAAAGTAAGCAGGGTTCCTTGTCTTTTGCATTGCCTATATACATGCCTGATATTTTACAAGCTTGACGAGACAGAACAAAAAAAAGTTTTCAGATATTCAGTCTCGGAAGCTGCCGGGTCGATTGGGTGGTCGGGGCCTTGGCCGCCGTCGGCAAAAAATACCAGATGACGGTCGATATGGCGTCCTGACGAGCGTAAAATTTCATGCAGATTTTCACGGCTCAGATGATAAGAGCAAGATGCCGAAACCAGTACGCCATTCTTGGCCAATACCTGTAAAGCCAGATGATTCAGGCGGCGATAGGCTTCGTAGCCTTGTTTGAAATCTTTTTTACGTTTAATTAACGCAGGTGGATCCAGTACAATAATATCATAGAGCTGGTTTTCCAAACGCGCTTGCTTAAGAAATTCAAACACATCGCTACGCATAAAATGCATCTTGTCCTGAACCTGGTTGAGCACTGCATTTTCTTCGGCTAATGCCAGGGCGCTTTCCGACGTATCTACGCAGGTGACTTCGGAGGCTCCGGCTAACGCGGCAGGAATGCCCCATGCTCCAGTATAGGAAAATAGATCCAGTACCCGTTGGTCTTTGGCAATGCCGGCCAATTGGGCGCGGCTGCTGCGGTGATCGTAAAACCAGCCGGTTTTTTGTCCCCCCAGTATATCGATTTTAAAGCGAGCGCCATTTTCTTCAATAATCAGCGGTTCGGGGAGCTTGCCATAGGCTATTTCGGATTCCAGGCTTAAGCCTTCCTGTTGCCTTTGGCTGTTATCGTTTTTCAGGATAATAGCCTCGGGGTTCAGTAACTCAATCAGTGCAGTAAACAACGATTCTTTACGCAGTTCGATGCCGGCGGTGGTTATTTGCACCGATAATACCGAACCGAAACGGTCGATGACCAGACCGGGCAAGCCGTCGCTTTCGCCGAATATCAGGCGATAGTAGGGTTTGTCGAACAGTTTTTCTCGTAGCGCCAGTGCGGTAGTCAGACGTTCTTTGAAAAAGTTGGCGCCGCATTTCAAGTTGGGTTTTCTGGATAAAAGCCTTGCGCATATCAGGGTTTGCGGGTTGATGTAGGCGGTGCCCATGACCTTGCCGTCATCGCTTTTTACCTGTACCAGATCGCCTGCGCTGAACTGTTCAAGCGGTGAGCGCTTGGTGTCGACTTCGTTGCTGAAAACCCATAGATGGCCTTTGCGCAGACGTTTGTCTTCGTTCTTTTTTAAATAAATTTCCGGATGTGCCATTGTCGTTAAATGAGTTAAAAAGTATAACCGCCGTCTTTTCAGTACGGCGATGTTCAGGCGGATATGCCTTAAATTGATACTGATGCGATACTTGAAAAATTCCCGAGAGAGATTATCCTATCAAGAATTTGATTCGCAGGAAAAAACAGGGTCCACGAAATATAGTAACTGCTTGGTTATCAACTGATAGAACGCGGATGACACGGATGAATATGATAAACGCGGATAACTCAAGAAGGAATCTTATTTTTATCTTAAGTATCTGTGTCATCGGCGTTCTATTTTTTTAACGCTAAGTACCGCTATATTTGGTGTCCTTCGTTGACGATTCTTTTGGTAGGGTCCTTATCGGAAATTAGCTTAGCGCTTGATGCCTTCAAGCCTGATCCAGTCCTCCTGTTGCACCGGTGCTTCGAATGTTATATATGGCCGATAAGCGTCCATGACCGATTCGGCTTGTTCGTGCAGGATGCCGGATAAAATCAAATAGCTGCCCGGAGTCACCAGAGTGGAAATCTGTTCCGCCATGTCGATTAAGGGTTTTGCCAATATATTAGCCAGCACAATGTCAGCCTGAAACGGAGCAAACTGTTCGGGCAGATAACAGCTGATTTTATCTTGTACCTTGTTCTTTAGTGCGTTGCTTTGCGTTGCGGTGATTGCTTGCGGATCAATATCCACCGCATGGGCTTCTTTAGCGCCTAACAGCGTAGCCGCAACAGCCAGTATGCCGGAGCCGCAGCCGTAATCAATGACAATTTTTCCGGTCAAATCATGGCTGGCCAGCCATTCCAGACATAAAGCGGTGGTCGGATGGGTGCCGGTACCAAAGGCCAGGCCCGGATCAAGGGTCAGGCAAACCGTACCGTGCTCATATTGCTCCTGATCGGTTGGGCAAACCCAAAGTTTATCGGCAAACTTCATCGGCTTATAAAATTCCATCCAGGCGCGTTCCCATTCCTGGTCTTCTACAACTTCATAGCGCCAGGTGTGTAACTGTTCGGTCTTAAACCGGGCGTAAACCAGGGTTCTGATCAGCTCCGGTTCGGTATCCAGTTCATACAGCGCAATAACTTCGGTATGGCTCCATATTTTGGTTTCGCCGATAGCCGGTTCGTAAACCGGTTCGTCTTCGGCGTCCATATAAGTAACGGACACAGCGCCCAGGCTGTCGAAAAGATCGGCAAGCCGGGGTGCAAGGTGTTCATCGGTGGTAACGGAAATTTGGTGCCAAGTCATAGGAAAAAAGTGATTGGTAACTATTGAGCGTGATCGTGTCTATACGCCTGTTCAGAACATGACAGAACCAAGGCTAAAGGCTAAAGAATGATTGCGCCTTTGTTCTTCGTTTCAATCTAATAAATGCCCAGCTTTTTTTCCAGGTAATGGATATTTTGCCCGCCAGTTGCAAAGGCGCTGTCATTCATGATGTCGTGCTGTAACGGGATATTGGTTTTAATGCCGTCGATGATGATTTCACTTAATGCAGTGTTCATTCGGGCAATAGCGCTATTGCGATTTTCGCCGTGGGCAATCAGTTTGCCGATCATCGAATCATAATAAGGAGGGACTTTATAGCCGTTGTAGATATGCGTCTCGCAACGGATACCGGGGCCTCCGGGCATATGGAACTGGTCTATGGTGCCGGGGCAGGGCATGAAGGTTCTGGGATCTTCGGCATTTAGTCGGCATTCGATGGCATGACCCTGAATTCTGACTTGATCCTGAGTAATAGACAAGCGTTCGCCTGCGGCAATACGCAGTTGCTCCTTGACGATGTCAAAGCCGGTTACCATTTCGGTGACCGGATGCTCAACCTGTACGCGGGTGTTCATTTCAATAAAATAAAACTCGCCTTTTTCATACAAAAATTCAAAGGTGCCGGCACCCAGATAGCCGATGTCGACACAGGCTTTGGCGCAACGTTCGCCGATAAATTTGCGTTGTTCTTCAGTAATGCCCGGTGCCGGGGCTTCTTCGACCACTTTTTGATGGCGGCGCTGCATGGAGCAGTCGCGTTCGCCTAAATGGATCGCATTGCCGTGCGAGTCGGCCATGACTTGAAACTCGATGTGTCTTGGATCTTCCAGGAATTTTTCCATGTACACCGTGGAGTTGCCGAATGCCGTACCCGCTTCGGCTTTGGTCATTGCGATGGCGTTTAATAAGGCCGCTTCAGTATGCACTGTACGCATGCCCCGTCCGCCGCCGCCGCCGGCGGCCTTGATGATAACCGGATAACCGATTTCCTGAGCCAGCTTCAGGTTTTTTTTGTTGTCATCCGACAAGGGGTCATTGTTGCCGGGTACGCAGGGTATTCCGGCTGCCAGCATGGCGCGTTTAGCGGAAATTTTATCACCCATCATGCGGATAGTTTCCGCATTCGGGCCGATAAAAACAAAGCCGCTTTGTTTGACCTTTTCAGAAAAGTCGGCATTTTCAGATAAGAAACCGTAGCCCGGATGAATAGCTTCCGCATCAGTGACTTCGGCGGCGCTGATAATAGCCGGGATATTCAAATAGCTGTCTGCAGATGCGGCAGGGCCTATGCAAACGGATTCGTCGGCTAGGCGCACGTGTTTTAGATCACGATCTGCCTCGGAATGCACGGCGACAACCTTGATGCCTAGCTCCCGGCAGGCGCGTAAAATGCGCAGTGCGATTTCGCCTCGATTGGCGATAACAATTTTATCGAACATGAGTTTTGGGTCCCTGGTGTTATTCAATGATGAATAATGGCTGGCCATATTCGACAGGTTCGGCATTTTCAACCAAGACTTTAGTGATAGTGCCGGTTTTATCGGACTCGATCTGATTAAGGATTTTCATCGCCTCAATGATGCACAAGGTGTCGCCGACCTGCACGGATTGACCGACTTCGGCAAAAACCTTGGTGCCCGGTGAAGCCGCACGGTAAAAGGTGCCGACCATCGGCGATTTAACCGCATGCCCGATGATTTTTTCGTCTGCCAATGGAGCGGTTGCTGCCGAAATGGCTATTGCAGGTGCAGCGGCAACAGGCGCCGACGCATAGGAGACAGTCGCAGGTGCCGCAGAATAACGGCTGATACGTATAGACTCTTCACCCTCTTTAATTTCCAGTTCGGCAATGTCGGATTCTTCGATAATCTCGATGAGTTTTTTTATTTTTCTAATATCCATAGTTTAGTGTCTCTCGGCTAATATCTGATGAGCGGCCAGTAAGGCCAATTCGTACCCTGTTGCGCCTAATCCGCAGATAACGCCTTTGGCAATATCCGAGAAATAGGAATGTTTTCTAAAAGGTTCACGTGCGTGGACGTTTGATAAATGAACTTCAATAAAGGGGATCTTGGTTGCCAGCAGCGCGTCGCGAATAGCGATGCTGGTATGGGTAAAAGCTGCCGGATTGATAATGATAAAATCAACCTGGGCATGATAGGCGTGATGTATCCATTCTACAATATCGTGTTCCGCATTATTTTGATGAAAATTCAGCTGATGCCCCAGTTCGACAGCCTTTTGTTGCAGATTTTGCTTAATGTCGGCGAGCGTGTGATTGCCGTAAAGACCGGGTTCGCGAATGCCTAGCAGGTTTAAATTCGGCCCATTTAGAACGGTAATAATCGCCATCAATCTGCAAGTCGGTTGGTGTTAAAAAGGATAATTAGCCGCTGATTTTGCCCAATTTGTAGGGTTTTGTCCAGATATTCTAGTTTTTAGCGACACAATTCAAACTGTTTGGGTTTGTTGTCCACAAAACTGCTGATTTTAAGGGTTATTTGGGGGTAAATCCGCTTGGGCAGTCTACTGATTTATGCGTTGACATGATCTTTTTGCCAGCGTATAAAATCGGCACCGCGCCACTTCGATGCGGCTTAACCCAAGAGAAAAACATGAAAGCTTTCCATTTCGTCGGCACATCGGTTATCACCGTATCATTGTTCGTGGGAATGATTTCTGTTCATCATGCGATAGCAGCTGAATCAGAGTATTCGTTTGGTGTGCGTAATAACACCCGGGTCAAGCTTACCAAACTGTTGGTATCTGAGGATGGCAAGGATTGGGGGTATTTCGATATTGGTTCAGGCATTGCAGCAGGCAGCGATGTGACGCTGACCTGGGATTCCAGTACCGATGACGAAGGCTGCGATCAGTATGTTAAAGCCGTCTATGCCGACGGCTCGGAATCCGAGGAAGCTAGGTTTAATTTTTGCGAAGCCGATTTGGAATTGGAGTTTTAAGGATATTCTTCGCGGACGGCTAAACCTTGAACCGTTGCTGTCAGTTCAGCAACGGCGTAATAATTTCCTTTAGTTGCTCTCTGGAAAGCTCCCCCGGATGTCGATGGATGATTTTTCCCTGTCGGTCGACAATCAGGGTATAGGGAACTGCGCCGACACTGTTGCCCAGTTGCTGAGTCAGGGCGATGCCGTTGTCACCGCCTAATAAAATCGGGTAATTGATGTTGTTGGCGCTGAGGAACTTGGCGACCGGTTCCTTATTCTCCAAGGCAATGCCGATAAACTGTACGCCTTGGGCTTTATATTGTTCCTGCAAGGCGATAAAGTCAGGGATTTCCTTGAGGCACGGCGGACACCAGCTTGCCCAAAAGTTGATGACCAAAATCTTGCCTGGCCATTCGGAAATATTGTGCTGACGACCGGACAAATCCGGCAGGTTGAATGCGGGTAAATCGCTAATGCCGGTTTTTCCGGCCAACGGGAAAAAATGCCGGACGCTGATGCCTAAACCCAAGGCGATCAGCGCGGCAATAATAATCAGGCCGGTTTGTTTCATCACGGGCTGTCCCTGCCCGTGCCTCTTCGGGCGCTGTGCGTGCCAATCCGCTCCTGGCGGATTGGTCATGGTTTGACGCGTTGCAGTGAGTGAAGGAAAGTGTCGGCATCCTGATAGCCGATGACCCGGTTGGCGGTTTTTTCCCGGTTATCTAAGCCGAAGAATAATATGGCTGGAGGACCGATCAGCTTGAATTTTGCCAGCAAGGCTTTGTCGTCGTCGGTATTATCGGTAACATCGACTTGCAGCAGTACAAAGTCGTTGAGCGCCTGTTTAACGCGCGGGTCGGCAAAGGTGTAGGCGTCCATTTCCTTGCACGAAATGCACCAGTCGGCGTAAAAATCGAGCATCACCGGTTTATGATTGGCGGCAGCCTGGCTGATTCGGGCTTCCAGTGCTCCCGGGGCGACCCGTTCAAAGACCAGTTCTTGCGGCTCTGCGGCTTGCGCGGTATTCAAGCCCAGTCCTTGCAGCGGCTTTAACGGATTGCTGTTGCCTAGGCTAAAACCTATCAGCAATAGCAGGCCGTAAGCCAGCATCATCAGGCCTAAGCCTTTCCACAGTTTGCGCCAGCCGGTGCTGTTTTCGGGGAGCGGGTCGACGGCGCTGAGGTAAATGGCCGGAAATATCAACAGCATCGCCCATAACATCATAATCACCTCGCCCGGTAAAATGCGACTGAGCATCCATACCGCAACCGCCAGCATGATCACGCCGAATACCGCTTTGGTGGAATTCAGCCAGTTTCCGGCCTTGGGTAACAGTTTTCCGGCGGATGCGCCCAGCAACAATAACGGTACGCCCATGCCTAAGCCTAAGAAAAATAAGGCGCTGCCGCCTAATATGGCATCGCCGGTTTGGCCGATATAAATCAGTGCGCCGGCCAGCGGCGCGGCAACGCAGGGGCCGACGATCAACGAGGACAGTGCGCCCATGATCGCCGCGCCCCAGAGTGAGCCGTCACGGTGTATTTCGCTGGAATTATGCAGTTTGACCTGCAGCGACTTAGGCAGTTCCAGATGATAAAAGCCGAACATCGACAGAGACAACAATACAAAAATGCTGCTGAACAGGCCGATAATCCAGGGTTGTTGGAAAGCGCTTTGCAGATTGCTGCCGAATAGCGCGGCCAGTATGCCGAATACGGTATAGGTCAGCGCTGAAGCCAGTACATAACTGAGAGACAGCATAAAGGCCCGCCCCGTGGTAATCCGATTGCCGTGACCGACAATAATGCCCGATAAAATAGGAATCATCGGGAAAATACACGGAGTCAGCGATAACAATAAGCCGAAGCCGAAAAAACTGAGAAGGGTTATCGGCAAGCTGTCTTTATGTAAGGATTGTACGATTTGATCCTGTTCGGACACCTCCGGTTCGGCAGGTTGTTGCGCTGAGGCTTGCAGCGCAACGGGTAAGGCCAAGTCGATGTTTTTACTCATCGGCGGATAGCAAACGCCGCGGTCGGCGCAACCCTGATATTTTGCCTGCAGGGTAAGGGTTTGCGCCGCTGTGCCGTAACGGATAAGCGGCAGGTCGAAGTCGAGTTCGTTGTGGAAGGTTTCGACCGGACCGAAGGCTTCATCCTGTTTGGGCGCGCCTCGGGGGATGTCGTAATGGCCCAGTTTTACGCCGTCGGCGTTAATCAATTCAAATTGGACTTTTTCCCGATACAGGTAATAGCCGTCGGCAATGCGCCAGTTAACATGCAGGGTGTGAGCGTCTTTGACCGCTGCAAAAAACTCGAAAGCCTGATCCGGCGGCAGCAGTTCATCTTCAAACAGATTCAGTTTTAGGCCTTGAAAACCGCCTAACAGTTGTTTAACCGGATCGACTTTGGTAGCAGGCGCGGGCAGCTTTAGGTTGAAGGTGGTTTTTTGCGGGGGATAGCAAATACCCCGATCGGCGCAGCCTTGATATTGCACCAGCAATTGCAGCGAAGATGCGCTATTTTCGATGGTCAATGCAATAGGGATGATCAGGGTATTGCGGTAAATAATGACATCGCCGAAGTTTTCGTCATGGTGAGTTTGTCCAGCCGGAAAGTCGGGATCGCCTAAGCGGATTTGCCGGGTTTTGGATTCAAAATGCATTTTATCGCGATAAAGATAATAGCCCTCGGCGATCTCCCAGGAAATGTCGATCCGGTCGGCGGAAATTACCTTGGCAGCAACCTTGAAAGCCTGGTCGGGAGGCAGAAATTGGTCGGTACTCAGCGCAAAGGCCGATTGGCTGATAACTGACAGAAAGCAGAGAAAAATTATTTTTTTGAAGAATGGCATGAATTTATCCAATGCAGGTATTCGGGTAATCCGTACTCAACAGGCACGGCGATTACTTCAGGTACATCGTAAGGGTGATGATGACGCAAAGCGGTTTCAATAGACGGGTAGCAGTCTTTATGCGTCTTAATCATCAGCAGGTGTTCTTTGGCGGATTCGATTTTTCCTTCCCATTTGTACAGCGAGGTCATGTTGGGCAGGATGCTGACGCAGGCGGCTTTATTGCTTTCGACCAGCAGCCGGGCAATTTTTTCTGCGGTATCTTTATCGGGGCAAGTACAGAAGATTATTAAATGATCAGCAGACATGGTTCCAGTCATTAAAAATGGGTGCGTCAGATATTATCCTAGAAATTAAGCGAAATTGCCCTTATATTGTAAAGATGATGACTATAACAAGAGAACTTTAGATGAAAATTTTTCAAACACTATTTCTGGTCGTGCTGATTATTCCTTTTGCTGAAATTTATTTACTGTTACAGATTGGCGGGATTGTGGGTGCATTTTTGACCGTTATGCTGGTGGTATTTACCGCAGCACTGGGAGCTTGGCTATTAAGACAACAAGGCTTTGCAACTTTTCAGCGGTTTCAGGAAAATCTGGCGCAAGGTGTGATTCCGGCTTACGAAATGGTTGAAGGGCCTATTATTCTGGTCGGCGGAGCATTATTGTTAACGCCGGGGTTTATTACCGATTTGATCGGTTTCGCCTGTTTAATTCCGCAATCACGTAAAAAAATCGCTCAATATGTGATTGAAAATTATCTGGTTCAAGCGGGGGCGCCTTTTCAGCAGCAAAAAGCGGCTGAAAATAACGTGTTGGAAGGTGAGTTTCGTAAAGAAGAGTAGCAATAGGTAAAAGGCACAAGGCTAATTCCGGTTTTTGTCTTGTGCCCTGGTAACTTAGCTTTTTGAAGAATCGCTTTCGGTTTCAGAGTCGCCCTGGGTTTCGCAGGTATTTTTGTTCAGCCCGGAATAAACCGGACACCAGCCGGAATAACCGGTTGCAACCAGAACCAAGCCTACTAATAATAAAAGGACTTCACCGCCGGGGACGAAAAGTGAAATAATTAGGAGTGCAGACCCGCCATACAAACGGTATTTTTTTTCCTGCTCACCAATATTGCGTTCAAATTTAAGCATACGTTTAACATCAAAATTCATCTTAAAATCCTCTGTGTATAGTTATTATTATCTTTAACAAAGCAATGGTTCGGTTTGTTATTATTGAACCAAGTCAATATACACATATCCGAAAAATGTGCAAGCGAAAAAAATCAATGGATGTCACCTCAATAATAGATTCCCTTAACGATGCCCAACGCCGGGCAGTTACTGCGCCCTCTCAAGCCATGCTGGTGTTGGCCGGCGCCGGCAGCGGCAAAACCCGTGTTTTAGTGCATCGCATCGCCTGGCAGATCCAGGTCGAAGGCGTATCGGCGCACAGCATTTTAGCGGTCACTTTCACCAACAAAGCGGCCAAGGAAATGCGCGGCAGGATTGAGGATTTACTGAAAATGTCCGCGCAATCGATGTGGATCGGCACTTTTCATGGCGTCGCGCATCGGCTGTTAAGACGCCACGCCATGCAGGCCAAATTGCCGGAAACTTTTCAGGTCATGGATTCCGGCGATCAGTTGCGGGTGATCAAACGCCTGTTGGCGACGCTGAATCTTGATGCCGACAAGTGGCCGCCGCGCCAGGTGCAATGGCATATCAATGCGCAAAAAGACGAGGGCAAGCGCGCCAGGCATATGCTGGAGACCAGCGATGCTTACCAGCGGCAAATGCTGATTATCTATAAAGCTTATGAAGAGCTGTGCGACCGCTCCGGCTTGGTGGATTTTGCCGAGTTGTTGCTGCGGGCGCATGAATTGCTGCGCGATAACGCCGACGTGCTGGAGCATTATCAGCAGCGTTTCCGGCAGGTTCATGTCGACGAGTTTCAGGATACCAACACCATACAATATGCGTGGTTGCGGCTGTTGACCGAGGGCAGGGACAATATCTTTGTGGTCGGCGATGACGATCAGTCCATTTACGGCTGGCGCGGCGCGAAGATTGAAAATATCTACAGTTTCCAAAAACATTACCCCAATCATCAGGTCATCAAGCTGGAACAAAATTACCGCTCCACCGGTCATATCCTCAAAGCCGCCAACAAGGTAATCAGTGTTAATGACGGTCGTATGGGCAAAGAGTTGTGGACCGATGCCGGTGACGGCGAGCTGATTTCCCTGTATGCCGCATTTAACGAACAGGATGAAGCCCATTTTGTCGTCGACCGCATCAAGGCTTGGGTCAACGAGGGCGGCCTGCGCAGCGATGCCGCCATTCTTTATCGGTCCAATGCCCAATCCCGTCAGTTTGAAGAACGCTTGATGACCACCGGCACACCGTACCGGGTTTACGGCGGCTTGCGCTTTTTCGAGCGGATGGAGATTAAAAACGCGCTGGCCTATTTGCGGCTGATGTCCAACCGTAATGACGATGCCTCGTTTGAACGGGTGATCAACACCCCGACACGCGGTATAGGCGCTAAAACCATCGATGAAATTCGAACTATAGCGCGGGATCAAAGCCTTTCATTATGGGCGGCGGCTATCGTGTTGATTAATCAACGCAGCTTGTCGGCAAGGGCGACCAATGCGCTGATAGGCTTTTTGGAGTTGATTAAGCGGTTTGCAGGAGAGGCGGAAGGCACGGAACTTTTTGAACAGGTCAAGCTGGTTGTCGAAAAAAGCGGACTCATTGAGCTGTATCAAAAAGACAAGGCCGACAAAGGCGAAGAAAAAGTAGAAAACCTGGAAGAGCTGGTCAACGCGGCGCGGCTTTTTGATGCGAGCACTATCGGCGATATGGAGGATGAAGAGCGCTTGAGCGAACTGGATATGTTTTTAGCGCATGCAACACTGGAATCCGGTGAGCTGCAAGGCGATGACTTCGACGATTGCGTGCAGCTGATGACTCTGCACTCGGCCAAAGGCCTGGAGTTTAAGCAGGTGTTTCTGGTCGGCATGGAAGAGGGCTTGTTTCCGTCGCAACAATCCGTCGATGATGTCGGGCGGCTGGAAGAAGAACGTCGGCTTTGTTACGTGGGCATCACCCGCGCCATGCAACAGTTGTACCTGATCTATGCCGAATCCCGGCGTTTGTACGGACGCGAAACCTATCCCAGGCCGTCGCGATTTCTGCGCGAAATTCCGCCGGAACACCTGCAGGAAGTCAGGGTGCGTGCCACCGTGACGCGCCCGGTAACTTCAGTCAAACCGGAAGCGCCGTCGTTGCAAATAGCAGGGAAGTACAAGCTGGGGCAGCGCATCAGTCATGGCAAATTCGGCGAAGGCGTGGTCTTGCAGATGGAAGGCGAAGGCGCGCAGGAACGGGTGCAAATCAACTTCAAGCAAGTCGGGATCAAGTGGCTGCTGTTGGCTTATGCGCAATTGGATGTGTTGTAAGATGTGCCGCCACTCAGGATAATAGTACCCGGCATATCGCTATGCCGCTCCTGCAGTACTCTGTCTCCTATATCCATGCCGGTTAACGACTATCAGGGACTTGTGCAACAGTAGCCTATTGTATAAACACACTTTATAATAGTCGGCAGACTGCATTGGGCGGCGGGTATTTCCCGCAACCGCAATGGCTTTCGGCTTGATCCCTCAACGTAACAGATTGAAACAGGAACCCTTAATGTCACAGAAAATTTTAGATGTAGTAAAGCCCGGTGTTGTTACTGGCGATGACGTACAAAAAATCTTTGCGATTTGCAAAGAAAACAGCTTTGCCTTGCCTGCGGTCAATGTGATCAACACGGATTCGATTAATGCGGCGTTAGAAGCAGCGGCAAAAGTTAAATCGGCGGTTGTTATCCAGTTTTCCAATGGCGGCGCGGCATTTGTTGCCGGTAAAGGCTTTAAGGCTGAAGGCCAGCAAGCGGCTGTTTTGGGGGCTGTTTCAGGCGCTCAACACGTGCATACTATGGCTGAAGCTTATGGCGTACCGGTTATTTTACATACCGACCACGCGGCGAAAAAACTGCTGCCTTGGATCGACGGCTTATTGGATGCCGGCGAAAAGCATTTTGCAGCAACCGGCAAACCTTTATTCAGTTCACACATGCTGGATTTGTCTGAAGAAAGTCTGCAAGAAAATATCGAGATTTGCGGCCAATATTTGGAACGCATGTCTAAAATGAACATGACCCTGGAAATTGAATTGGGCTGTACCGGCGGCGAAGAAGACGGCGTTGACAACAGCGATATGGATCATTCATTGCTGTACACCCAGCCTGAAGATGTGGCTTATGCTTATGAAGAGTTAAGCAAAATCAGCCCACGCTTTACCATTGCCGCTTCTTTCGGCAACGTTCACGGTGTTTATAAGCCGGGTAATGTCAAATTGACGCCCAGCATCTTAGCTAACTCGCAAAAATACGTCTCTGAAAAATTAGGTGTTCCAACTAACACCTTGAATTTTGTATTCCACGGCGGTTCAGGTTCTACGGCTGCAGAAATCAAGGAATCGATCAGCTACGGCGTGGTCAAGATGAACATCGATACCGATACCCAATGGGCAACTTGGGAAGGGATCATGAACTACTACAAACAAAACGAAGGTTATTTGCAAGGCCAAATCGGTAATCCGGACGGTGACGACAAGCCCAACAAAAAATACTACGATCCACGCGTCTGGCAACGTGCCGGTGAAGTCGCAATGGCGGTTCGTCTAGAGCAAGCGTTTAAGGAATTGAACGCAGTGAATACGCTGTAAATTCATTAGCTGAGTACCAGGCCGGTGCAGTTGCACCGGCCTTTTTTTTACCTTGGAGGCGGCGCCGCCTCCAAAAAAAAGCAGCTCAACACATGACGAATAACCTACTAATATAGTAGACTATATAAACTTTCTATTACGGTTTAATACCATGACAGCAACAGACAATGTGCACCCGCACGAAATTCATAAGTTCGGCTCGATGGCGGAACGCTGGTGGGATACCCAGGGCGAATTCAAAACCCTGCACGATATTAACCCGTTACGACTCCAGTTTATCCAGCGTTATGCCGATATTGCAGGTTCTCGCATCGTTGATGTCGGTTGCGGCGGCGGTATTTTAACCGAAGGCCTGGCTAAACACGGCGCTGATGCGTTAGGTATCGACCTGAGTGAAGATCTGATTGATATTGCCGACCTGCACGGACTTGAAACCGGCGTGACCGCGCATTATCAAAAAATCAGTGCTGAAGATTTAGCCCGGCAACAGCCGGAAAGCTTCGATCATGTGACTTGCATGGAAATGCTTGAACATGTGCCTGATCCAGGCTCGATCATCTCCGCTTGCGCCAGAATGGTCAAGCCCGGCGGTCTGGTGTTTTTTTCGACGCTGAATCGCAAACCCAAGGCGTATTTATTGGCTGTTTTTGCCGCCGAATATGTCTTGCAAATGTTGCCTAAAGGCACGCATGACTTTAAAACTTTTATCAAACCGTCAGAGTTATGCCAGACAGCGCGAGCCGCAGGGCTTGACTTGCAGGGTATGGTCGGTATTGAATACAATCCGTTCACTAAGCACTTCAGCCTCGGCAAAGACATAGACGTCAATTACATCGCTGTTTTTAAGCGCCCCGAATAGACCATGGCCGCCGATTTCAAATTATCCTGCGTATTGTTCGACCTTGACGGTACGCTGGTGGATACTGCGCCGGATTTGATTTCATGTCTGAACCGCGCGCTAAACGTCCACGGTTTTGATGTTGTTGTCCCTGAAATTATCAAGCCGTTCATATCATATGGCGCGGCGGCTATGATTAGCGCCAGTCAGGCGTCGCTTGATGATACGCTAAAGGCCGATATTCTGGAAACCATGCTGACCTATTATCAGAATAATATTGCCGAACACACGGTTTTTTTCTCCGGTATGGCGGACACGCTGGCGGCGATTGAAGCGCGAGGCCTTAAATGGGGCGTGGTCACCAATAAACGCGAACGTTTCACTCATCCGCTGATGGCGGCCTTAAAGCTGACCGAGCGCGCCTCCTGCATCGTCAGCGGCGATACCACCGCTAATTCCAAGCCGCACCCGGAACCGATGCTGCTGGCCTGCAAACAGGCCGATGTCGACCCGAAACAGTGCGTCTATATCGGCGATGCGTTACATGACATTACCGCAGGAAAGAATGCGCAAATGAAAACCCTGGCCGCAGTTTACGGCTACATAAATCCCGGCGATACGCCGGAAACCTGGGGCGCTGATGCGTTAATCGAATCGCCCGATCAAATACCCATCTGGATAGCATCACTGTCATGCCGCTAACACATCAAGTCATCTTAATTACCGGCGCAGGCGGAGGTCTTGGCAGCACAGCTGCTTTGACATTAGCCAAGCACGGTGCGCACATCATTTTACTGGATAAAAATATCGCCAAACTCGAAGCGGTTTACGATGCGATTTTGGCTGTCAACGCGCCTGAACCGATCATTTACCCATTCGATTTAGCCGGTGCCAATGAAAATGAGTACCAGGAGTTGGCCGACAAGATCGATGAAAAATACGGCTCGCTCCAAGGTATCTTGCATTCAGCGGTCGAATTCAGCAGTTTTTCTCCGATTGCTACGCACAAAACCAAAGACTGGGGACATACCTTAAACGTCAATCTGAATGCACCTTTTCTATTGTGCCGGGTGTTATTGCCGGTACTGCAAAAGAGCGCGCATGCGTCTATCGTTTTCACTTCCGATTCTTCCGCCAGAAAGGCTCCGGCTTATGCCGGCGCTTACGGCGTGTCAAAAATAGCCCTGGAAGGTTTGGCCAGAATCCTGGCCGATGAACATGAAGCCTTCGGCAAAATCCGGGTCAATACCCTGATACCCGGACCGATAGACTCGCCGTTACGAAAACGGGCTTATCCGGCGGAAGATAAAAGCAAGCTGCCTTCAATGAAGTCATTGGCCCCCATTTATCTGTATTTGTTCGGCTCAGAGAGTCTAGGCATAACCGGCCAGGCTATCGATGCCCGAACCTTCTATTTATAACGAAATCATTATGGCTGAAAGAGAAGATGTTGTTTTAACCCGGGATGTCAATATTGTTACCATTCCTGATGGCAATACCGATACTTTACGTCAAGGTCAGATAGTGACTATTCATCAGGCACTTGGCGATAACTATACGGTGGTCACTGAACACGGGCACATGGTGCGCATTGCCGGGGTCGATGCCGATGCTTTGGGCAAGGAATCGCATCAACTGCAAACGCTGATATCGGAGACCGATGCGGCCGCCGTCAAACAAAACTGCTGGGAAGTGATGAAAACGGTTTACGATCCGGAAATTCCGGTCAATATTGTTGATCTTGGGCTGGTCTATCAGTGCAAGGTCACCCCGGTAGGTGAAGACCTGAATGATGTTCATGTCGTCATGACCTTGACTGCACCAGGCTGCGGGATGGGGCCGGTTATCCAGAGCGACGTGGAAAAATGTATCCGCGCATTACCGGGCGTCGATCGCGTTAATGTCGAAGTGGTGCTTGACCCGCCGTGGTCGCGGGAAATGATGTCGGAAGTGGCTCAGTTGCAATTGGGTTTGTATTAAGGTAATCGCAAAAAACGCCTATTAAAATTCGAGTAAAATCAAGATGACCGCTTTCAAAGATATTAATCTGCAAGTTGGTTCGCGCTTACAAATGGCATTGCGACACGGCCTCATTGACATCATATATTATACGCAGCTTATCGGTTGCCTGGATGGACAAGTACATCATTATAAAAACACCTTTTGAGAATGGACTTTCCGTTCACATGTAGGTAGATGAGCAGGTCGCTTTACGGATATTATCCGGAGTCGATGTTTTTATTTTAACTTGCCGGATTAGAACCATCTTTAGAGCCCCGCATCATTATATTCACCTCAGTTTTCCCACCGATATTAAAGCTATCGCCCTACGTGGTGCGCTCAGGGCCAAAGTCAATTTACCGGTACAAGTCAATGGCGTTGACGCCGGTATTATTACCGATATTAGTGTTACAGGTGCGGCGATAACGGCCAATAAAGTACTGGGAGGGCTTAATACAGAAGTTTTGCTTTCTTTCGACTTTCCGTAAAACCGACCAATCAGCGCGCGCATATAGACACCAGTGCGACGATTCGCAGTATTTAAGAGATACCCAGTAAGAAAAAAGACGCACCGCTAAGGGTATCGCATGGGGTTTTGTTTAATGAAATCGACCCTACCAGCCAAGTGATGCTGTTAAACCTGGTTTATGAATCGATAAACAGATTGTAATTGATGTCTGTTCAGGCGTGATTAGCAGTCAAATTGGGTGCGCATCGCGTACAGGGTCTTTTGAAAATGGCATGCGATAGCCTATATAACTTTGGTTAGCATTAGAATTTATAATATTCCAGTATCTAAAAATAAAATGTAGATGGCACACGAAAAAAAACTACGCGAATACGGCTTGCCCTGGCCTGAGTACCAGCTGCTTGATGCCGGTGACGGCAAAAAACTG
Source organism: Methylobacter sp. (assembly GCA_024636505.1). Taxonomy (GTDB): domain Bacteria; phylum Pseudomonadota; class Gammaproteobacteria; order Methylococcales; family Methylomonadaceae; genus Methylobacter_A. Next base: position 27,316 of record JAGXGY010000064.1, read on the forward strand.
GAGCGATGGGGGCAGATCATTACCATTCGCCCGGAAATTCAAGCCGATTTTAAGCCGGGGTGGTCTTACGCCCAATGGCATAACATGGCGCATTGGGAATTTGAAGAACAATCCTCAACCCAGGGACGCTGGCTTAACATCAGGCCTCATGCTCCCGAACACTGGCTTATTACCTACGGAAACTTAACATTCGGTTTAAAGCTAACCAAATTCAAGCATCTGGGCCTATTTCCCGAGCAACAGGCCAACTGGCGATTTATTAAAAATCAGGTGAGTGCGGGTCAAAAAATATTAAACTTATTTGCCTACACCGGCGCGGCATCGCTGGTTGCCCGCAACAAGGGCGCTGAAGTGGTACATGTGGATTCGGTCAGGCAGCTGATTACCTGGGCTAACGAAAACAGGGAGCGAAGCGCCCTTTCCGACATCAAATGGGTGCATGAAGATGCGTTAAAATTTGCCCAGCGCGAATTAAAGCGGGGTAAGCAATACGACGGCATTATCATGGATCCGCCCGCCTGGGGATTGGGCGCTAAAGGTGAAAAATGGAAATTGGAAAATCACCTGTCCGGCTTGATAGAAGCGGCTTATGGATTAATGAGTCCGGGAGCGTTTTTAATTGTTAACACCTACTCACCTAAAGTGGAAATAGCTGATTTGGCCAGCACTGCCGGACAGTATTTTTCCGCACATCAACTGGAAATAAAACAGCTGTGGATGCCGACAAAAACCGGTAAAGAGCTGTATTGCGGCAATTTATTGCGGGCCATCAAGTAAGGTGAGTTGGGGATGCTCGCCAAGTTAAGGAGGTATGGCAGTTTTCCGCAGCTGGAGGTGTCCCCGCAAGCATAGCTATCTACACCGCTTTTATTCGCTCCCGCCTAATAATGCCAAGCCCTTAACTTGTATGATTAAAACAGGAAATTTTTTAAATGGGCAGCATGCCTAGTCTGTATGCAGTGACTTGTGTATTTATAGGGCTGAGTAGTTTCCCTGTTTAAATAACACCTTTAGCCTGAAGGTCAGCATGGTATGAGGATCTAACCATCGGCGCGCTGGCGACTTGTTTAAACCCTAAGGCTTTGGCAACTGCGCCATATTCATCGAACTGTTCGGGGGTGATATAGCTTTGCACCGGCAAATGGGCTTTGCTGGGTTGCAGATATTGGCCTATGGTCAGCATTGAGCAGCCATGAGCCAATAAATCTTTCATGACCTGGTGAACCTCATCCGGTTGTTCGCCTACGCCGAGCATCAAGCCGGATTTAGTGGGGACTTGCGGCAGGATTTGGTGGAATTGGCGCAGTAAGTTCAGTGAGCCTTGGTAATCGGAGCCGGGGCGCACTTGTTTGTACAGTCTGGGAACGGTTTCGAGGTTGTGGTTGAATACGTCGCAGGGTTGTTCGGCTAAGATGGCTACGGCTTTTTCGATGCGTCCGCGAAAGTCGGGCACCAGGATTTCTATTTTGGTCTCGGGGGTTTGCCGACGGATTTTTTCGATGCAGTCGGCGAAATGTCCGGCGCCGCCGTCTCTTAAGTCATCGCGGTCTACTGAGGTGATGACGACGTACTTCAAGGTCATGGCCTGTATCGCATCGGCCAAGTGTTGAGGTTCGCCTTTATCCAGCGGCAGCGGCTTGCCGTGCGCGACATCGCAAAACGGGCAGCGGCGTGTGCACAAGTCGCCCATGATCATGAAGGTGGCGGTGCCGTGCTGAAAACATTCAGTCAAGTTAGGGCAGGCAGCTTCTTCGCAAACGCTATGCAGGTTGTTTTCGCGCAGCAGTTGCTTGATGCGGGTGACTTCGTCGCTGGCCGATATTTTTACGCGTATCCACTCGGGTTTGCGCAAAGTCGTTTCGGCTGGCTCCACCTTGATCGGGATTCTTGCCAGCTTTTCGGTGTTGCGCTGGTGGGAGTCGGGCGTGGCGCGGGAGGGTGCTTGATAAGTCATTTTTGTAATGCCGTAATGATAGCTTGGGTAACAGGAATGGAGAGTTCAGCATTGCTGACAGTCACGCCCAGATCGGCCAGTTGGGTTACTTCAAGTCCTGAATAACCGCAGGTATTGATGTGGTCGAAAGGGCGCAAATTCATATGATTGTTAATACTCAGGCCATGATAACTGCAATTTCTTTTAATGCGTAGACCGATGGAACCTATTTTTTTGCCATCGACGTAAACGCCGGGGGCGTCGGCTCTGGCTATGGCGTTTATGTCGTGTTGCGCCAAGGTGAAGATCATGGCTTGTTCCAGCGTTGTGACCAGTTGGCGGACGCCGAGATTCAGCCGTTTAATATCGATCAGAGTATAAATAATCAGCTGGCCGGGGCCGTGATAGGTGACCTGTCCGCCCCGGTCGGAATTAATGACGGGTATGGTGCCGGTGGCTAGCAGATGCTCGCGTTTGCCGTTTAAGCCCAGCGTATAGACCGGACGGTGTTCGGTGATCCAGATTTCATCAGCGGTTCGGGCGTCGCGATTTTGGGTGAATCGCTGCATGTCCTGCCAAGCGGATTGATAATCTTGCAATCCTAAGTTACGTATCACTGCCATTAAGATGATTTATCCTAGAAAAATCATTTCGCGTCCACGAAAAGCACGAAAAAATTCAGAGAGACGCCAAACTGTAGATTATTACTCAACGGGTGAGTAACTAAATATAAACGCAATGGAACGCAGATGACGCTGATAAATATGATGAACGCAGATAACTCAAAAAATCTTACTTAATCATAACTGTCAGCGTCATCTGTGTTCTGTTTTAATAGTTATTGGGTTAATCGAATATTTACGATTGTTGTAGGAAATCCCTTCTACAAAGCCATCAATACATGCGGATGGTTGCTTAAATCCTGATAAATGGCATCCAGTTGTTGCTTGCTGGAGGCTTCTATAATAACGGTTACGGCGATGTAGTTGCCGTCTTTGCTGAGGCGTGTCGTTACCGCACCTTCGTTAATGTCGGCAACATGACGACGCACGATCTCAATAACCAGCAGGTCAAGTTCCAGTTCGGCTTTGCCCATGGCCTTGACCGGAAATCGGCAGGGGAATTCTAAGAGGGTTTCTTCACTCATGGCTGGCACGTTTGTAAGCTTGGAATAATCGGTTCATGGTTTGCCAGAGCGGGCCGGGTTTGCCGTCGGCAATGATTTCATTGTCGAGTTGAACAACCGGTATGATTTCCCGCGTGGAGCTGGTTAGCCAGATTTCACTGGCTGTTTGTAAAGCATCCAATGAAATGATGTCTTCACTGTAGGGAATGTTGTTTTTCTTGGCGATGTCCAGAATGACGTTACGGGTTATGCCCGGCAATATTTCGTGGCCTTGCGGCGGTGTAATTAAAATACCGTCAATGACGGCAAATATATTGCTGGCGGTTCCTTCGGTTACATAACCATCTTTAACCAAAATGGCTTCGGCGCAGCCTTTTTCGACCGCCTGTTGTCTGAGCAAAATATTGGCCAGCAGCGTGGTAGCTTTAACGTTGCATAATTCCCAGCGGCTGTCATCAACGCTGATGGCTTTCACTCCGGAGTCCAGCTTTGCAAAAGGCACGATGTTCGAGCACATTACAAACACAGTGGGGCTGGTCTTTTCCGGAAAGGTGTGGTCTCTTTTTGAGTCTACGCCGCGGGTAATTTGCAGATAAATAGACTGATCCCGACTTGTATCCAGCAAGGGCGTTAAAATTTCCAGCCATTGCGCCCGGTCATACGGATTAACTAAACGAATGGACGACAGGCTGTTTTCCAGTCGCTCCATATGTTCAGAGAAGTGGAACAAATGACCTGAGTAAGAGGGGATGACTTCATAAATCCCGTCACCAAACAAAAAACCGCGATCCAGGACCGATATTTTTGCTTCATTTAATGGCAGGTACTGACCGTTGAGATAGACGGTTTTATTGTCCATCCGATTTCTCCAGCATCATCATTCCGCTGTCATAGAGCCGCTGGAACATGTTGCCGGGTTCTATCGGTTTTAGCGCTATCAGGTCTTTTTCTGCGACCGGGTCGCCTTTAAGCGTCACGTTGACGGTGCCCAGTTTAGTGCCTTCTTTAACGGGAGCGACAATTTTTTTATCGATGGTGATCACGGCTTTCAGATCATCGTAATGACGGCGGGGAATGGTCACATATAGATCCTCTGCTAGGCCGATTTGCAGATTTTTAGTGTTACCCTTCCATACTCTGGCTTCGGATAAGGCGGTTTTTCCTTGATACAGTTTGTGTGATTCAAAAAAACGAAAGCCATAGTTGAGCAGGTTTTGATTTTCGCTGGCTCTGGCATTGGGGCTGCGTGCTCCCATGACGACAGAAATCAGGCGCATGTCATTTCTTAATGCAGAGGCGACCAGGCAATAGCCTGCAGCATCGGTAAATCCGGTTTTAACGCCATCCACTGATTCATCGCGAGACAGCAGTTTATTGCGATTATGTTGGACGATATTGTTGTAGGTGAATTCTTTTTGCGAAAACCAGCGGTAGTAGTCAGGAAATTCCTTGATTAACGCCTGGGTGAGGATGGCCAGATCGCGTGCTGTGGTGTAATGATTTTCGATGGGTAGGCCGTTGCTGTCCTCAAAGTGACTGTTTTTCATGCCCAGACGTACGGCATGTTGATTCATCATGTCGGCAAAAGTGGATTCATTGCCTGCGATATGTTCAGCCAGGGCAACACTGGCATCGTTGCCGGATTGAATGATGACGCCTAATAGCAAATCTTCAATTTTAACGTGTTTGCCGACCTCGACAAACATGCGTGAACCGGGTGTTTCCCAGGCTTTGCGGCTGATAGTAACCATGTCGTCAAAATGTAAGTGACCATTGCTGACCTCCCGGAATACTACATAAACAGACATGATCTTGGTAAGACTGGCAGGTGCCAGCTTAACATCGGCATTGTTTTCTGCCAGCACTTTTCCGGTGTTGTAGTCCAGCAATATATGGCTGCTGGCAGCAATAGTCGGTGCTGCTGGCGTTAAGATTTCGGCGTCTTCTGCGTTTGCCGGAAGTATGGCAATAAACAGACAAAAAAATAAAAAAACGGGGCGGTTTTTGAAAAGAATCATTGCTCTCTAATAGGGGGTGGACTTAGTAAAACACAGACTTATTGTATCATGGCGATTTGTTTTTGCATGATGGCTTCGGTAACAAATTGGGTTTTTGTTATCCCCAGTTTTGCTAACTGTGCACTCAGCTTGCGGGCACTCGCTGGTGATTTGATCGGTCCCATTTGAACCCTGTAGAGCGTAGAGCCTTTATGTGTTGAAGGTAGTATCTTTGCCTGGGGCAGATGATGGGCAGCAATTTTATTTTGCAGTTTTAACGCTCTTTTCTTTTTACCAAAAGTACCTACTTGTAAATAGACGCTTTTTTCTTGTTTTTTCGCCGTTTTTTGCAGTTGAGCCAATGCCTGTTCAGGAGCTATTGCCTTGATTTCAACTTTCCCCGAGCCGGCCTGTTCAATGTCCAGTTTTTTGGCGGCCGCATAAGACAAATCCAAAACTCGGTTGCCGTAAAAAGGACCTCTGTCGTTGATACGAACAATAACGCTACGTTGATTTTTCAGATTGGTGACTCGAGCATAAGATGAAAGCGGCAGTGTTTTATGTGCGGCTGTCATTGCATACATGTCGTATATTTCGCCGGAGGCGGTTTTTCTTCCGTGAAATTTCGGACCATACCATGAGGCTATCCCTTGTTTTAGATAGCGGGTAATGCGAGGTAAGATGTCGTCCTGTGGGTCGGCATCCTGTGTGTTAGGAACGCTTATATGTAATATAGAGTGATGCCTAGCTACGGTTGTATCTGATGGCGGACTTGAAATATCGCTGGTTTTTACTTGTTCGGCGGTACAGCCAGATAACACAATAATTAAAAATACCGGTATGATTTTATTCATGGGTAAGAGCCTTTTTTATTTAAAATAGATTGACTTAACTGATAAACGGCCATGGCATATAAAGGGCTGTGGTTGTAGCGGGTGATAACATAAAAATTGTTTAACGCGGCCCAGAGTTCTTCGCCTTGTTCTAATTCAAAGTTAAGCAGTTTTACTTTACTGTCTAAAGGTAATTGCCTCGATACGATTAAGTTGAGCGATTCTAACTCAGTGAGACTTAAGTTCGGCTTAAGGTTTTTATTGAGCGCTGACCGATAGGTTTTGTCTTTGGCGATAACGGGGACAGCAATGGCCTTGCCGACTTGCCAATGATGTTTAGCAAAATAATTGCCAACGCTGCCGATGACATCGTTGTTGTTGTGCCAGATGTCGCGGCGATTATCATTGTCAAAATCGACTGCATAGGCTCTGAAGCTGCTGGGCATAAATTGCGGCAAGCCCATGGCGCCGGCATAAGAGCCAAGGGGGGCTGTGGGATTGATGCGCTCATCACGGCAAAGCAGCAAGAAATGTTCAAGTTCGCTGGTAAAAAATTTGCTGCGGGCAGGATAGGCAAAAGCCAGTGTAGATAGGGCATCAATTACGCGGTGGTTGCCGGTATTTTTTCCGAATAGCGTTTCAACGCCGATAATCGCAGTAATGATTTCGGCGGGAACGCCGTATTGTTGTTCTGCGGCGACCAGCGCCGGGGCGTTGTCTCTCCAAAATTTTACGCCGGCATCGATACGGGCTTCGGTCAGGAATATTTTGCGATATTTGTACCAAGGCATGCCTTCCGAGGGAGAGGAAATTCTTTTGAGTATGTCTTGTTTGATCTCGACTGTTTCAAACCAATCATCAAGTTCGGATTTATCGAACTGGTGTTTGCTTGCCATTTGTTCGATAAAAGTCTTGACGGATTCGGTGTCTTTGATGTTGCCGGTGCAGGCGATCAGTAAAAGGGGCATGGCGAAAGTCGAAAGACGAAGGGGGGACGCTAGGTTTTTCAGTCGAGATATAAGGTTGTCTTTTTTCATCAATTTTTTTCGCTGGTCTGAAACCTCCCCCTTCAGGGGGATTATTTGAGTTTAACAACGATGCACTGGCATCGTTATCCTTTTGGGTAACCTCCTCGTTCACGGGGAGGAATAATTCACCGACCTCTATCCGTCGGCGGCTGTCACTCGACGGATGAGGTCGGATCAATGGGGTAAAAATTTCTTATGGGTATGGATTGACATAAGAATGCCGAAGCCGGACAGCAGCGTGACTATGGAGGTGCCGCCATAGCTGATTAAAGGTAGCGGCACGCCGACGACGGGGAGTACGCCGATGACCATGCCTATGTTAACAAAAACATAAACAAAAAAAGTGAAGGCCAGGCTGCCAGCTAATAGACGACTGTAAGTATCCTGAGCCTGTGAGGCGATATATAAACAGCGGCTGATGATAAGCAAGTACAACGCTAATAGGCCGATGCAGCCGAAAAGACCGAATTCTTCGGCAAACACGGCAAATATAAAGTCGGTAGAGCTTTCCGGCAAAAAGTCCAATTCCGATTGGGTGCTGCCCAGCCAGCCTTTGCCATAGATGCCCCCGGAGCCAATGGCGATTTTCGATTGAATAATATGGTAACCCCTGCCTAAGGGATCGGCTTCCGGATTTAAGAAGGTCAGTACCCGGTCGCGCTGATAGGTGCGCATAAAATGCCAGAGTATCGGCGTCAGTCCTGTTAGTGTCGCACCAATGGCCAATATGAATCGCCAGGAGAGTCCGGCAAAAAACAGTACACCGGCACCGGAACTGGCAACCAGCAGTGAGGTGCCTAAATCCGGTTGTTTGGCGATCAATAGGGTCGGAATAATGATCAGTATCCCGGCTATCAGCAGTTGTTTCGGTTTTGGCGGTAATGCGTGTTCCGCTAAATACCAGGCGATCATCATGGGGGTGGTGATTTTGATCATTTCCGACGGCTGAAAACGAAAAATACCCAGATCCAGCCAGCGTTGTGCACCCTTACCGAATTGACCCAAAACCAGTACCGCAACGAGCAACAACAGTCCTAAGCCAAAAAGCAGAGCCGAATAACGTTTAAACTGATAAGGATCGACATGAGCCAGTATGGTCATTAAAAAAAAGGCCAGACCAACCCGTGCCGCCTGGCGCACCAGTATATCCATATCCTGACTGCCGGCACTGTAAAGAATAATAAAACTCAACAATGAGATAAGAAACAGGCCGATAAATAAGGGAATATCTATGTGCAGTTTTCTGAGAATATTACCGATAACCGACGGAGGATGAAATTGTTCGCTTCGGGTTTCAGTTTTCATTATTGCTACCTAAAAATTGCTTGATAACCTTGCCCGCGATCGGTGCCGCGACTGAGCCGCCGTGACCGCCGTTTTCCATAACAACCGCAACGGCAATTTTGGGGTCGTCAGCCGGGGCGAAAGAAATAAACAAGGCGTGGTCGCGTAATTTGAAATCAATGTCGTTTTCGTTGTATTTGGCATCCTGTTTAATGCTGAACACCTGCGCGGTGCCGGTTTTTCCGGCGATTTGGTAGTTAATATCCTTGCCGATGCTCTTGGCTGTACCGCGTGCGCCATGAATAACATTGACCATGGACGAAATGATGCTATCGATATTTTCTGGTTTAAGCTCGAGATTTTCCTGGGGATTTTCCGTGTCCGAGCCGGTAGCATCGGGATCGACAGGTTTTTTTACCAGAAAGGGAGTGACTACTTCGCCTTTATTTGCCAGTGTGGCGGTGGCTCTGGCAAGCTGTATCGGTGTAATCTGAAGAAATCCCTGGCCTATGCCGGTGATCAGCGTTTCTCCCGGATACCAGGCCTGATTGCGTCGATTGCGTTTCCACTCCCGCGATGGCAACAATCCTTGCTTTTCTCCGGTCAGATCAATGCCGGACTTTTCGCCAAAACCAAAATACTGTAAAAAATCATGCATACGATCGATACCTAAAGTTAATGCCAGACTGTAAAAATACACATCGCAGGATTGAGTAATGGCGTCGGTCATATTAACCGAGCCATGACCGCCTCTTTTCCAATCGCGATAATGGTGGCTGACATTGGGCAGCTGATAATAGCCGGGGCAGAAGGTCTTGTGATCAACACTTATGGCGTTGTATTCAAGCCCGGCCAATGCAATAAACGGTTTAAGGGTTGATCCCGGTGGATATAAGCCACGTAGTGCGCGATTAAACAGCGGTTGATTATCGGAGGACTGTAGCGCTTGATATGCATCATTGCTTATGCCGATAACAAAAGGATTGGGATCAAATCCGGGACGACTGGCAAAAACCAGTACGCCGCCGCTTTTAATGTCAATGGCGACCACGGCGCCATTAAAAGTATCCAATGCGTCATAAGCGGTTTTTTGTAAATCTATATCCAGCGTCAGATAAAGATTTTTGCCCGCAACCGGAAGGACTGAGTTTACCGTGTTAATGGCGCGACCCTGCACATTGGTTTCTATTTCTGCATAGCCGGTCTTGCCATGCAGTTCGCTTTCATAGGAGTTTTCTATACCAATTTTGCCGACATGGCTAGAGCCTCTGTATTCGGCGATAGGCAGCGATTTCATTTCTGCTTCGTTGATGCGTCCCACGTAACCGACAACATGAGAAGCTAAGTCGGTATAGGGATAATGTCGGACCAGACGAGCCTGAATGTCAACGCCGGGAAAATAGGGTCTGACAACCGCAAATTTGGCAATTTCCTGGTCGCTCATACTCATTAACAGTGGGGTGCTGACGAAGCGTTTTTGCCGTTTGCGTTGCTTCTGAAATTGGTCGATCTTTTCGTCAGAGATGTCGAGTAGTTTTTGTAAACGCAGCAAAGTATCGTCAATATTTTTGATTTGCTCTGGAATGAGCTCAAGGCTGAAAGATTGTGTGTTGTCGGCTAGAACCTTGCCGTTTCGATCATAAATAATACCTCTGGTCGGCACCAGAGGTTCTATTTTAATGCTATTGTCTTTAGCCAGTGAAGCGTAATGTTCGTGACCTACAATCTGCAGATAAACCAGCCGCACAATCAGACCGGAAGTTAATAGTGAAATGACAATAAATGCAGCAATAATCCGATTAAGAAATAGGCGACTCTCTACTAACTTATTTTTAATAGTATAGATACGGGACATATTGGTTTCGGCGCGTTTTATTTAGCGCGTCGTGATAAACGGACGCGACGTAATGCTGTATAGATAAAAGGCCAGCATAGGGTGCCGGTAAAAACAGGTAGCCAAAAAGAGGCGTGCAGTTGAGACTGATGCTGAATATTGTTAAGCCAGAAAAGCAGTATTTGGATAAATAGCAGGCAAAAGAAAATAAACAGGCTTTGTTGCGGCAAGGGGAATTGACGCAAGCGCTTATGCAGCAACAGACAAATATAGATGATCAATGAATAGGTCAGTGCATACTGGCCAAGGACTCTTCCCGTCAGCACGTCGGTCAATAACCCAATTGTCCAGGCATGAAATATACCGACGCGTTCCGGCACGGCAATTGTCCAGTAGATGAGTGCCAGAAGTACCCAATCCGGATTTATGTTGATTAAAAAACCGGGCCAAGGTGCAATTCTTAAACACATTGCCACGACGATAGTCACAATAATGCGGCCAAATCCGGAATAGTTATTCATCGCTGGCTGTTCCCGCCTTTGCTGCGGGCACTTTGCGCGTTAATACGCTGTCGGCTGATGGGTTGTTGACGGTTTCCGCTGTTGGTTTTGTCGTTAGCGAAACAGGGGACGAGTCGCTCCAGACAATTAACAATTCCCTGTTCCGATCCAGCATGGCTTTAGGCGTAGCGGTAATGTTGACGAAAGGTTTGCTGGTTATCGGGGTGAAATCGTCGACCACGGCTACCGGATAACCCGACGGGAAAGTGCCGCCTAGACCTGATGTTATCAGCAAATCACCCGGGCGAATATCCGCATTATTGGGTAAAAAGGGCAGGTTAAGTCGGTTTAGCTGTCCGCTGCCTACCGCAATAGTCAATAGGCCGTTACGATTGACTTGTACGGGGATGGCATGATTCGGGTCGGTAATCAACATGATTTCAGAGCTGAATGGCAAGGCACGGAAAACTTGTCCGACCACGCCGTTGGCATCCAGTACCGGTTGTTGGGGATGAACACCGAAACGGGTGCCTTTGTTGACTGCCACGACATGTTCGTAGGGAGCCATATTGATCGATAATAATTCTGCGATCAGCAATTGTTCGCCAAGTTTAAAAGAATTTTCCAGTAATGCGCGCAGACGGATGTTTTCTTTTTCCAGGGAGTCAAATTTAAGTAAGCGGGTTTTATCGATAAATTGTTCGTCGCGTAAGTGGGCGTTCTCCGTTTTTAAGGCCGAATAAGAGCTGATCGAGTAGGCGGCTTCCTCGATCAATACTGACGGTAAGTCGATTAAATATTTTATAGGGTCGATGACAACGGATAATGTGGATCGAAGTGAGTCCAGTCGATGACTTCTGTATTCGGTTATCAGTAAAGCCACTGAAGCAATTATGGCTACAAGCAGGCGGGTGTTGATGGACGGTCCGGTAGCAAATAAAAGTTTTATAGCGGGATGCCTCTTTATCCAGTTGAAAAATAATATGAACGCACAGGCTGGGCTCGCGCCACCCAGTCTGTGATTTCGGCTGCCGCCAAAATAAACGACCGAATGATTATTTTTACTCTAAGGAGAACGTGGATATGCCTTTTTTATCCAACATTTCCAGCACCATGCCGCCGCCCCTGGCGACACAGGTTAACGGATCCTCAGCGATATAGACCGGCAGACCGGTTTCTTCGGCTATCAGTCGATCTATATCCTTTAATAATGCACCGCCACCGGTTAAAAATATACCGCGAGTGGCGACATCGGAACCGAGTTCAGGCGGGGTTTGTTCTAAAGCCAGTTTTACTGCACCAACAATGCCGGACAGCGGTTCTTGCAGTGCTTCCAGAATTTCATTGCTGTTTAATGAAAAACTGCGTGGCACACCTTCGGCCAGATTGCGACCTTTGACTTCTATTTCCCTGACTTCGCTGCCGGGGTAAGCCGTGCCGATTTCGTGTTTTATTCTTTCTGCGGTGGCTTCGCCAATCAAGGTACCGTAATTTCTGCGTACATAATTAATAATGGCATCGTCAAAGCGATCTCCACCGACACGGACAGACGAGGAATAGACGATGCCGTTGATTGAAATCACGGCGACTTCAGAAGTACCTCCGCCAATATCTAAAACCATAGAGCCAATGGCCTCGTCAACAGGCAGACCTGCACCGATAGCTGCAGACATGGGTTCTTCGATCAAATAAACCTCGCGAGCGCCTGCCATCGCCGCAGACTCGCGAATGGCGCGACGTTCAACCTGTGTCGAACCGCAAGGAACACAGATTAAAATGCGCGGACTGGGCCGCAATAATTTGCTTTTATGTACTTTTTCGATGAAAAATCTCAACATCCGTTCGGTGACCGCAAAGTCGGCAATAACCCCGTCTTTTAGTGGGCGAATGGCGGTAATATTGCCCGGCGTACGGCCCAGCATAAGTTTGGCATCAAGGCCCACTGCGGCAATCGTTTTATTGCCCCGAATCCGGTCTTCTTTGATCGCGACAACCGATGGTTCATTAAGCACAATTCCCTGGCCGGGAATGTAGATCAAGGTATTGGCGGTTCCTAGGTCAATAGCGAGGTCATTTGAGAACAGGCCGCGAATTCTTTTGAACATTTTTAGGTGTATCCTTCAAGGGAATAGTTATGTATTACTTTATCAATCAAGCGGGTATTTGAGCAAGATATAAAGTATTATAAACATATTAATTATAGAGTATCTGAAATTTTTTATTGGGAGTTAATCGTGTCTTTAACCGTAAGTGAAGTCAAAGATTGCGCACATTTAGCGCGACTGGGAATAGAGGAACAGGATATTTCCTCTTATGCAAAAGATTTATCCGGGATGCTGGATTTGCTGACGCAGATGAACGATCTTGACACTGATGGCGTCGAGCCCATGGCTCACCCGATGGATCAAGTGCAAAGATTGCGTGTCGATGTCGTCACCGAACAGGTCGACCGCGAAAAATTTCAGGCTATTGCTCCGCAGGTAGAAGCGGGGCTTTACCTAGTACCCAAAGTCATCGAGTAACAGGGAAAATAATACCTATGTATAACAAAACAATTGCAGAGTTAGCCAAAAGCTTGCGTTCCGGTGAGTTTTCCAGCGTGGAATTGACCTTGGCTTTTTTAGACAGAATTAAACAACATGGCTCACTTAATGCTTATGTCACTATCACCGAAGATTTAGCGCTTCAGGCGGCCAAAACTGCTGACATAAGACTGGCAGCCGGTAATGCCGAACTGTTAACCGGCATTCCGATAGCGCAAAAAGATATTTTTTGCACTGAGGGCATTAAAACCAGCTGCGGATCAAGAATGCTGGATAATTTTATTGCACCCTATAATGCAACGGTGGTGGATAAATTTAATAGCGCCGGTGCGGTGATGCTGGGTAAGCTGAATATGGACGAGTTTGCGATGGGCTCGTCCAATGAAACCAGTTATTACGGCGCAGTTAAAAATCCCTGGAATATTAACGCCGTACCCGGCGGATCATCCGGCGGTTCGGCGGCGGCCGTTGCCGCAAGGCTTGCGGTCTGTGCGACCGGCACTGATACCGGCGGTTCGATACGCCAACCTGCCGCGCTTTGCGGCATTACCGGCTTGAAGCCAACTTATGGCCGGGTGTCCCGTTACGGCATGATTGCTTATGCCTCCAGCCTTGATCAAGGCGGGCCGATGACCCGCAGCGCCGAAGATGCGGCGCTCATGCTGCAAACTATGGCCGGTTTTGATGACAAAGATTCAACCAGCGTCGACGTGTCGGTTCCTGATTATAGAGCCGGCTTAAACAACAGCCTCGAAGGCTTGAAAATCGGTCTGCCCAAAGAGTTTTTCGGCGAGGGCTTAAGTAGCGATGTGGCGGCAACGCTTGAAGCTGCTATTAACGAATACCGGAAATTAGGCGCTACGGTTACGGAAGTTTCCATGCCCAGTCTTAAGCTGGCCATTCCCGCTTATTATGTGATTGCCCCGGCGGAATGCTCCGCCAATCTGTCGCGTTTTGACGGCGTACGTTTTGGTTATCGTTGTGAAAATCCGGTTGATTTAACCGACCTCTATACCCGTTCGCGCGGCGAAGGTTTTGGTAAGGAAGTTAAGCGCCGTATTCTGATGGGTACCTATGCGCTGTCGGCCGGTTATTACGACGCTTATTATATAAAGGCGCAAAAAGTCCGCCGTCTGATTAGCGAGGATTTCAAAAGAGCGCTGGCGGAAGTCGACGTGATGATGGGACCGGTTACGCCATCCACCGCTTTCGGCATCGGCGAGAAAATCGACAATCCGATTGAAATGTATTTATCCGATATTTACACGATTGCAATCAATCTTGCCGGGGTTCCGGCGATGTCGGTTCCGGCTGGGTTTGCTAAAGGCTTGCCGGTCGGTTTGCAGATTATCGGTCATTATTTTGCCGAAGATAAGTTGTTGAATATCGCCCATCAGTATCAACAAGTCACCGATTGGCACACACAGATACCTAAAGGTTTCGAGTAAGGAGCACACAGATGAGATCACAATGGGAAACAATCATCGGCCTGGAAATCCACGCCCAACTTGCCACCAAATCAAAAATATTTTCAGGGGCATCCACCGCTTACGGCGCGGAACCCAATACTCAGGCCTGCGCGGTTGATTTGGGTTTGCCGGGCGTACTGCCGGTATTGAACGAACAAGCTGTACGCATGGCGGTCATCTTCGGCATGGCCGTAGACGCGTATATTGCGCCGTTCTCGGTGTTCGCCAGAAAAAATTATTTTTACCCCGACTTGCCGAAAGGCTATCAAATCAGCCAGATGGAACTGCCGATTGTCGGCATCGGCCATTTGGATATTGACGTTGACGGCGTTAGCAAACGCATCGGCATCACCCGCGCTCATCTGGAAGAAGACGCCGGCAAATCGCTGCATGAAAATTTTCACGGCTTGACCGGTATTGATTTAAACCGTGCCGGTACGCCGTTGCTGGAAATCGTGTCCGAACCGGACATGAATTCGGCTAAAGAAGCTGTAGCTTATATGCGCAAAATGCACGAACTGGTGCGCTATCTGGGTATTTGCGACGGCAATATGCAGGAAGGCTCATTCCGCTGTGACGCCAACGTATCGGTGCGTCCCAAAGGCCAGAAAGCATTCGGCACGCGAGCCGAGATCAAAAACATCAACTCGTTCAGGTTTGTCGAAAAAGCCATCAATCACGAAGTTGAGCGGCAAATAGAGCTGATAGAAAGCGGCGGCAAAGTGGTTCAGGAAACCCGGCTTTATGATTCCGACAAGGATGAAACCCGTTCCATGCGTAGCAAGGAAGAGGCTAACGATTACCGGTATTTTCCCGATCCAGATCTGTTGCCGGTGCTGGTCGATGAAGACTTTAAAGCGCAAATAAAAGCCCAATTACCGGAATTGCCCCAAGCAAAAAAACAGCGCTTTAAAGATAGCTATGCGTTGGATGAAGAGAACGCGACGATACTGACAGCCTCGCGGCAGCTTGGTGATTATTTCGAAACTGTGGTTAAAGAGTCGGGCTGCGAAGCAAAAATGTGCGCCAACTGGCTGACCGGCGATTTGTTGGCGGCGCTTAACAAAGCCGGTTTGGAAATTATCGATTCGCCCGTCGGTCACGAACGCCTGGCGGGTTTGCTAACGCGCATCAGCGACGGCACTATTTCCGGCAAGATCGCCAAACAGGTATTCGAGGAAATGTGGCAGAGCGCCGCGACCGCCGACCAAATTATCGAAGCCAAAGGCTTGAAACAGATCACCGATGTCGGCGCGATAGAAGCCATTATCGATAAAATTATTGCCGATAATCAGGATCAGGTTGAGCAATACCGTAGCGGTAAAGATAAAGTCTTTGGCTTTTTTGTCGGCCAAGTGATGAAAGAAATGCAGGGTAAGGCCAACCCCGGCGAAGTTAACAAGATGCTGAAAGAAAAGTTAAAGTAAGCGTATATATGGGCAATGTTTTCTGCCCGCGCGATTAACGGCATAAGCTGTCAAATCGCATCCCGGCACAAACCATCCAATCCTTAGCGGGGTTGGGTGGTTTTTTATGAGTGCTGTTTGGGGTTTCAATCTGGCAATGCATTAGCTGGGAGTTACATCAACGGCAGTATCTGTTTAAGAATCTTGCCGTTTGTTACCAGGATTTGCTTGGGAAATAGCCCTTTATTGCCTTGAAAGTCGGTAACCGTGGCTCCCGCTTCTTCGGCTATCAATGCGCCGGCGGCAACGTCATACAGGTTCAACTCCTGCTCCCAAAAAGCATCAACTTGGCCATCCGCAACTAGGCATAGATCGATTGCTGCCGAGCCGAAACGGCGCTGTCCGGTTGTTACCTCGGCAATCCGGCAAAACCGTTGCAGGTTGTTTTCTTTTAGGTAAGAGCGCAAGCAGGCGAATCCGGTGGCGACCATTGCATCGGCAAGGTTGCTTTCATTGGAGACGGCAATGGTTTGGCCGTTTTTCCAGGCTCCCTTGCCTTTTTCGGCGGCATAATAATCATCCAGTGCCGGCGCATAGACGGCGCCAAAGATGAGTTCCTGGTCAATTTCCAGAGCAACGCTGATGCCCCAGAAGTACTGGCCTCTTGAAAATGAGTGCGTTCCATCAATCGGATCGACAATCCAGCGGTTAGTTTGATTGGCGCTTTGTCCGCTTTCTTCTCCCCAAAAACCGAATTGCGGGTAATGTTCGGCTAGGGATGCTTGTAAAAAGGCTTCAACCGCCACGTCGGCATCGGTGACTAGGTCGCGGGGACTTTTTTTTGTGACTTCTAAGTTTTTCAGATCTTTAAAGTAAGTCATCGCAATCGACCCGGCTTCGCGGATGATGTTTTCAAGAACGGTCTGTGAGATGGACATTTATAGTAACCTTGTCGATAAGAGGGTGAGAGTATCGTTAATCCGGATAAGTATTACTTTATAGAAAATATCCTTATATCGGAATCAGCATTAGGCATGACTTTTTTGGGCAACCATAACATCAGCTTTGTAATCAGATTTTAATGTTCTGCTGAGTGACTTTGCACACCAAGAAAATAGGCATTTAATCGGGCATGATGGATATTCGTTGTCATTGCGGGCAAACCATAGCTTTTGTCGATGATTAATTCAAGCGGTATTAGTCGACAGACGAATATGGCGGTCGAATAAATGCGCGCTAACATAGGATGTGCGGCTTGGGGTATGATTTGTAAGGCGGGTGAGGGATGCGCATCACCCTAATGACTTTTTTTGACTTGGAGAATGCCATGCAATTTGTTCCAGCATTATTACCCAGCCTGATTCAGGCAATAGATCAGGTAATCGAAACGAATGCCGAAGAAGTGACTGCCCTGGATCAGGCTATAGGCGACGGCGATCATGTGACTAATCTGCAGCGCGGCATCAAGGCGCTGGTCGCACAAAGCGATGAGTTGGCGCAACTTGATTGGGCTGCTGCCTGGCAGAAAATCGGTATGACTATGATGACGGCGGTAGGTGGCGCGTCCGGTTCTTTATACGGTACGCTGTTTGTTGCGATGAGCAAGGCTGCTCGCGAACAGCCTTTGGATTTACAGGCTTTTGCCGAGATATTCAGCAGCGGCGTGGATGCGGTAAAGCTGCGAGGAAAGGCCGATGCCGGTGAGAAAACCATGCTGGATGTGTTGATTCCGGTAGCGGCAAGCTTGCGGCAGGGCGCAGCCGATGGGGCTGCGCTGGCTGATGTTTTGGGCAATGTCGCACAGACAGCCATTGTGGGCATGGAATCTACCCGGGACATGTTGGCTACCAAGGGGCGCGCTTCTTTTTTGGAGGAGCGCAGCCGGGGGCATATTGATGCAGGCGCTAAAACCAGTCAGTTAATGATTTGTGCGCTGGTCGGCGTGTTGGCGGAGCGTTTAACAGCCCCAGCGTAAGGCCGCCGTATGGACGGGAGCATCCCACAGGCGGAGCAGTTCTTCATCAAGCAGGCTCAGGGTGATCGAACAGCCCGCCATATCGAGTGAGGTGGTGTAGTTGCCGACCAGGGAGCGGCAGATGTTAATGCCGCGTTTTTCCCAATATTCGGAGGCCAGTTGATAAATAAGGTGCAGTTCCATTAACGGTGTCGCACCGAAGCCGTTAGCATGCAATAACGCCGATTGGCCTTTTTGCGGCTTCAGATCGTCATTAATCATGTTTGCCAGATAGTCGACAATTTCGGAGGCGCTGCGCATGGCTATACGCTCACGTCCTGGCTCGCCATGAATGCCCACGCCCATTTCGATTTCGTTGTCACCAATGTCGAAAGTGGGCTTGCCCAGGGCGGGGACGGTGCAACTGCTTAAGGCCACGCCCATGGACGCAGTGGCAAGGTTGACTCGATCGCCCAATGCTTTGCAGGCGGCCAAATCAGCACCGGCTTCTGCGGCTGCGCCGACGATTTTTTCCACAATCAGCGTGCCTGCAACGCCGCGCCGCCCGGTGCTGTGGGTTTTTGGGAAAGACACGTCATCGCTCACTAATAGGGTTTCGTTTTGGCAGTCCAGCATTTCAGCGGCGATTTCGAAATTCATCACGTCGCCGGCATAGTTTTTTACGATGAACAAAACCCCGCCGCCGTTTTCAACAGCCTGCGCCGCAGCCAACATTTGGTCGGGGCTAGGGGAGGTGAATACTTGACCCGGACAGGCCGCATCCAGCATGCCTAAACCGATAAAGCCGGTATGCAACGGCTCATGACCTGAACCGCCGCCGGAAATCAGCGCAACTTTGCCAGGCGCAGTGGGTTTTATGCGTCTTATAAAATTAGGTTGGCTGCTGAGTTGGACTATATCGGCATGGGCTTTGGCAAAGCCTGAGAGGCTTTCGGCCAGCAGATTATCAATGTTATTGATGAATTTTTTCATTGCAGCGGCTCCGGTAGATTCAGGTTTTTTTCATGATAGCGCTTATGGTAGGTCCGGGCAATTGGCGGTAATGCGTATCAAGAGCGCTAATCATCAGTTTTTCAACGCTTGGGTTACCGCGCGGATGTCGGGCATAACCCAGGTTGGTTGATAATCCGCTGCGGTAATGTCTTCTTCAGTGGACACGCCCGATAACACCATCAGGCTGCGTATGCCGGTGCGAACGGCACCAAGAATGTCAGTTTCAAGTCGATCGCCGATAGCCACTGTTTGCGCAGGATCAGTACCCAGCAACGTCAGGGCTTGCTGATAAATGATAGGTTCGGGCTTGCCGATAATGGTCGGCGTTACGCCGGTGGCAGCCGTTAATGCAGCCAGAATTGCGCCGTTGCCGTGGGTGAGGCCGCGTTCTGTCGGCAACGTGGTATCGGCATTGGTGCCGATGAATTGGGCTCCGGCGCGAATATTCAGCGTAGCGGTCGCCAGTTTGTCCCAGGACAAGGTTTTATCCATGCCACAGACAACAATGTCAGCGCCCTTATTGGGATTGGTTTTGTCATCATTTAATTCATACAGTGCGGTTAGAGTAAATCCGCGTTCAATAAGCGGCTGTCTAGCGCCATCCTCGCCAATTACAAATACGCGACTGTTCGCCGGATTGTTATGCTCGCTCAGGTATAGGGCCGTTGCCATGCTGGAGGTGAGGATTTCTTCGCGGGTTACTTCTACACCCATCAGTGCCAGCTTAGTGACATACTGTTCCTGTGTCAGACTGGCGTTATTGGTTGCCAGAATAAAGGGTATTTGTTGATCGCGTAAGGTTTGAAAAAAATCAGTCAATCCGGGCATCGGCTGCTCGCCGTGCCATAAAACGCCATCCATATCGATGATGAGTCCGCGTATGTTGGTAAAAGGTTTCATTGGGTGTTTCTCTCTTTTTAAAGTAGTGCTTATTATTATAATTTACATTGAATGTAAGGCGAACAAGCAGGTTGGTTTCAGTTAAGCGTAATTTCCGGTTTTTGGCGTAAGGCCACGAAAAAAAAGAGTTGAACGGTTTTTAATTGGTGATCCTGATGTGGCGAAAATCTTACGATCCAAGCGTAGAGATGGCTTAATGGCTTATGTTATTTAGGGTGATATTTACGTGGATTCTAAACAAAAATGCCTGATGAAGTTACAGTTATTTAAATGAAAAGCATGTTTACGCGTCTTTTTATTTTGACTAAGAGGGATTTTAATCGACAGAAAAAACGTTATTTAGAAAAATTAGAGGGTCTTGGTATATAAGTACAAAGCAGATAATAGCGTGTATATCTGTTGCATTTAATTGATGTGCCAACGCAGAACATTGAGCATTGGGCATTGACATCGATCCCCTTTCTACTTTAAAGTTGCATTCGCATAAAAGAGTAAGTGACTAAAATTATAACTATTACTATAAACCATTCGGAGCACGCATCATGGCAAAACCATTAATACAAATGGCATTAGATTCATTGGATTTCGACCAAACAGTCGCACTGGCTACTTTAGTAGCGCCGCATGTCGACATTTTTGAAATCGGAACCCCATGCATCAAACACAATGGTGTTAATCTGGTCAGAGAGCTTAGAGCAAGATTTCCAGAAAAATTACTGTTAGTCGATCTTAAAACAATGGACGCCGGCGAGTATGAAGCAACACCTTTCTACGCAGCAGGCGCTGATATTTGTACAGTTCTGGGCGTGTCTGGTCTTGCAACTTGTGCAGGCGTTATCAAAGCAGCCAATGCACACGGTGCAGAAGCTCAAATCGATTTAATTAATGTGGGTGATAAAATAGCTTGTGCAAGAGCAACTGCTGAAGCAGGCGCGCACATTATGGGTATTCATACAGGTCTTGACGCTCAAGCAGCCGGTCATACGCCGTTTGCTGATTTGACTGATATCGCATCGTTGGGATTGCCTGTTAGAATTTCAGTAGCGGGCGGCATTAACGCATCAACCGTACAAGACGTAGTTAGAGCCGGTGCGAACATTATCGTCGTTGGCGCTGCAATTTACGGCGCAGCTTCACCTGCTGACGCAGCACGTGAAATTCGCGAATTGGTTGACGCGGTATAATTATGCATCAGCAACTTATCATAGAAAAGATTTCAGGTGTTCTTGAAGCTACAGATGATTCGTATGATGTAAAACTGACCCAATTGCTTGATAGTGCCAAACGTATATTTATTGCAGGTGCTGGGCGTTCCAAACTCGTCGGTAATTTCTTTGCAATGAGACTGGTTCACGGCGGTTACGATGTCAGTGTCGTAGGTGAAATTGTCACGCCAAGCATTAAAAGTGGCGATTTATTGATCATTATTTCCGGATCAGGAGAAACTGAGCAATTAATAGCGTTCACTAAAAATGCAAAAAAAATAGGTGCAAACATCGTCTTGATCTCTGCAAAAAGTGGCTCAACCATTGGTGATATGGCAGATGCTGTATTTCAAATCGGTAGTCCTGAGCAGTATGGCAAGGTTTTAGGCATGCCTATGGGAACTGTGTTTGAGCTATCTACCTTGTTATTTCTGGAAGCAACCGTTTCACATATTATCCATGAAAAGGGAATTGCTGAAGAAATCATGAGAGAAAGACACGCTAATTTAGAATAGCAACACAGGAACGAGTGGTCATAGCCACTCGTTCTATTCTTTAGTAGAGCAAAAACGCCAAAGAACATTCCGTGACCAGTCTTTCAGACTGAAAGGTCACCATTTAGTAATCTATAAATAGTAAGGAGAACAATATGACTTCGCGTCGAGAATTAGCGAACGCCATACGCGCTTTGAGCATGGATGCCGTGCAGAAAGCAAACTCTGGGCATCCAGGCGCA
The DNA here is from genome assembly GCA_024636505.1 of Methylobacter sp. Lineage (GTDB taxonomy): Bacteria > Pseudomonadota > Gammaproteobacteria > Methylococcales > Methylomonadaceae > Methylobacter_A. Next base: position 49,078 of record JAGXGY010000064.1, read on the forward strand.
CCAATGGGCATGGCGGACATTGCCGAGGTTTTGTGGAATGATCACATGAACCATAATCCGTCCAACCCAAAATGGTCAGATCGCGACCGTTTTGTTCTTTCAAATGGTCACGGATCAATGCTGATTTATTCACTATTGCATTTGAGTGGCTATGATTTACCAATGAGTGAATTGGCCTCTTTCCGTCAACTGCATTCAAAATGTGCGGGACATCCAGAATACGGTTATGCGCCAGGTATTGAAACAACAACCGGACCGTTAGGTCAAGGTATTGCCAATGGGGTTGGCTTTGCAATGGCTGAAAAACTGCTTGCCGATCAATTTAACCGCCCTGGTCATAAAATCGTTGATCATCATACCTATGTATTCATGGGCGATGGTTGTTTGATGGAAGGCATTTCCCATGAAGCCTGTTCGTTAGCAGGCACTTGGGGTTTAGGCAACTTAATCGCTTTCTGGGACGATAATGGTATTTCTATCGATGGTCATATTGAAGGCTGGTACACGGATGATACCGTAAAGCGTTTTGAAGCTTACGGCTGGCATGTTCTGTCAGTAGACGGGCATAATCCTGAAGAAATTAATAAAGCGATTGTCACGGCTAAAGCGATGAACGATATACCTTCATTAATTTGCTGCAAAACCACTATCGGTTTTGGTTCGCCAAACAAATCAGGCACGCATGAATGTCATGGTGCGGCTTTAGGCGATGCTGAAATCAACTTAACTAAAGCCGCTTTAGGTTGGGATTATGAAGCTTTTATTATCCCAGAAAATGTTTATGCGGGTTGGGATGCTAAAGCCAAAGGCGCGAAAGCTGAAGCTGCATGGGATACTAAATTTGCAGCATATGCTGCAGAGCATCCGGAATTAGCTGCAGAATTCAAGCGCCGTATGGCAGGTGAATTACCGGCTAATTGGGCGTCTGCAACTGACGCATTGATTGCTGAAACTAACGCAAAAGCAGAAAACCTTGCTACACGTCAATCTTCACAAAAAGTCATTGGCGGATTAGCGCCGACATTACCTGAATTTTTAGGTGGTTCTGCGGATTTAACAGGCTCTAACTTGACCAGTTGCAGCAGCTTTAAACATGTCAGTGGTAAAGAGGTGGGCAATTACATCTCCTACGGTGTGCGCGAGTTCGGTATGTACGCCATTATGAACGGTATGACCTTACATGGCGGCTTATTGCCTTTCGGCGGAACATTCCACATGTTCTCTGATTATGCAAAAAGCGCTTTGCGTATGGCCGCGTTAATGAAAATTCGCACCATTGCTGTTTTAACTCATGATTCTATCGGTCAAGGTGAAGACGGTCCGACGCATCAGCCGATTGAAAACACGTCTGCTATGCGCTACATTCCAAATATGGATGTTTGGCGTCCTGCCGATACCACAGAAACAGCTGTTTCCTGGATTATGGCAGTTGAGCGTACGACCGGACCTACAAGTTTGGTGCTGAGTCGTCAGGGCTTGCCTTTTATTGCGCGTACTGATGCACAAATTGCAGCTATCCGTAAAGGCGCGTACGTTGTTTCTGAAGCTGCGGGCAATGCTCAGGTTATTCTTATTGCAACCGGTTCGGAAGTTGATTTAGCGATAAAATCACAAGCAGCCTTGGTAGAAAAAGGTATTCAAGCGCGTGTTGTTTCAATGCCATCAACCAATGTATTTGACCGTCAAGATCAAGCTTATAAAGACAGCGTATTAACACCTGGTGTCAAACGTGTTGCGATTGAAGCCGGTATTACAGATTTTTGGCGTAAATATGTTGGCTTAGAAGGCGCAGTTGTCGGTATTGATACTTTTGGCGAATCTGCACCTGGCGGCGTGTTGATGAAGCACTTCGGCTTTACGGTTGAAAACGTTGTCAAAAACGTAGAAGAAGTACTTTAATTTAAAGGTCATATTTGCGCTGGTCATACGATTAGATATATTGATTGAACGGGTATTTTATACATCGTCGATGAATTAATAGGATTAAATTACAAATACAGCGCAGGTGTGGCCATTCTAAAACAACGCATAATGGGGGATTTACACGTGAAAATAAATAATTTGACGAATAGTTTAATTGCCACGCTATTATTAGCTAGTCCCATAGTCGGGGCAGAAACTCAATATCCAGCGGCAGATTTCGAGCCAAAAGTAGTTTATCAGGATGCTGAATATATTAGCCAAAACAAGCCTGCATCTGCAGCGGTATCAACCAAAGAAGCTAAGCAGACTAAGGCGGTTGAGGTTGATTCAAAATATCCTGCAGCAGACTTTGAACCAAAGGTTTTATATAAAGACCCAGACTATAAGCCAAGTGCGATTACAGAGAGACCGTCGGTATCTGAACGTACTACTACAACAGATGATGCAGCCGTAACTGGAGTGGAAAAAGTGGAAGAAGAATCAATGCTGAGTTATTTGCTCGGATTAGCAGTTTTTGCTGTAGCTGGGTATGCTTTTTTGAGAAAACGCGAACAAAAAGTAAAGGCCAGTGGTGCGCCAGTTTATTCCGGCCATATCAGTGGGCTTTCCGGCGTTGCTCGATACATGAGAAAACATAATATGTCTGCGGTAACTGGTGTTGCCAGATATTTAGAAAGCCAGGTTATTTCTGCAAAAGATGCCGTAGTAGTAAGTGGCGTTGAAAAGTACCTTGAAAAACAGGCTGAATCGGTAAAAGAAAAAGCAGCGCAAGCGGGAACCGGAGTTGAAAAGTACATGCGCGACCGGGGGTGATGCATGGATCAAAATTACCTAGTCAATTTAGTGTCAGGACTTTTTGGATCCAAAAAGGAAGTTGAAACGCAAATCAGTTCCCCTGTATATCCTAGTGATTCTAACGGACTGACTGGAGTTGATAGGTATTTAAAAAGCCAGGAAGTTGTGCCAGTACCAAGCGGGGTTGCGAGGTATCTGAGCGGTCTGGAAGAGTTGTCGGTAATCAATGAGGTTGCTAATACTTTGGAAAATCAGGGCGAAGTATCAGTAGTGGCAGACGAAGTTGACGATTACCTGGAAAAAGATCACGAAGAAGTGTTAATAGCTGATGAGAGTGTCGATAATGAAAAAGTCGAGGCATCATTGAGCACTGTTGCCAAATATTTGGAGAAATTGGATCAGCATCCTGTAAGCAGTGTTGCTAAATATATGGCAAGACAAGCTATCGTTGCAAAAAAAGCGCCGAAAATTAGTGGTGTTGCTAAGTACATGGCACAGCATGATTTTTTTACAAAAAAAGCGCCTGTAGTAAGCAGCGTTGCTAAGTATGTGGAAAAACAAGCTAGCTCTCCCGTTATGAGTGGTGTTTCTAAGTATTTAATAAAGCAGTCCATTTCTGCTAGAAATGCAGTGGCAACAACCGGAGTCGCTAAGTATCTTGAAGATGAGTCCATCGTTGCGAGAAAAGCGGCGGCGGCGACTATAGTTGCCAAATATTTGGAAGAGCAGCGTATTTTCGCAAAAGAGCAAGAAAAAGAAAAAGAAAAAGAACAGCAGTTGGCTAGAGAACAAGAGATGGAGAGGGCGGATCAAAGGGCAGTTGCCGCCGCCTCTGAAACCGGAGTGACTCGATATTTGGAAGAGCAGGCGATTCTGGCAAAAGAAAAGCCACCGGTAAGTAGTGTTTCCAAATATATGGCAAAACAAATTTTATCCAGAAAAGAAGCGCCTATTTTAACCGGTGTAGAAAAGTACATGGCAATGCAGGAACTACACGTAAAAGAAGCGCCGGTTATAAGTGGCGTTGCAAGGTATATGGAAAAAGAGGCGATGACTGCGAAAATATTGCCTAAAGCAAGCGGAGTCACTAAATATATGCAAAAACAGGCTGTACTGCCGACTTCAAGTGGAGTCTCTAAATACGTGAGCAGGCAAGTTATTGCTGCAAGAGCAATGACTGAAAAAGTGTAATTTGACGAAGCTGTATTAAACGAGTTAAAGATTTTGGTTGAATGTCAGTCCGACGAATTGGCTATCATTTTAAGAGTGACCGCCGCCATCATTAATTAGTTTCCAAGGTAAATAAATTTTATTTCTGGAGTTCTGCGAAAAGCAACGCGTTAATTCATTAAGTGATTGCTTACCTAGTATAACTGAGGGTTGGAATGTCATTTATGATAAACAGCCGCCGCTCAGAGCCTAGCTCTCCCGCACCCTTGTAATTATATTGGATGTCACACTAACACTAACAGATTTCAAATGTATTTTGAAATCATAAGTGTATGATGTCCTAATGTTTTTTTAACCTTAAAATTAAAGGAGCCTCTAATGGCAAAGACTTTACTTGAACAACTGAGAAAAATGACTGTTGTTGTAGCCGACACTGGTGATATCCAGGCTATTGAAACTTTCACTCCGCATGATGCGACAACTAATCCATCCTTGATTACTGCTGCTGCTCAAATGCCACAATATCAAGGGATTGTCGATGATACTTTGAAAGGTGCCAGAGAAACCTTAGGTAAAGATGCTTCTGCAGCGCAAGTGGCTACCCTTGCTTTCGAGCGACTAGCTGTTTCTTTCGGGCATAAGATACTTGAGGTAATTCCGGGCCGTGTTTCTACTGAAGTAGATGCTCGCCTTTCCTTCGATACTGATGCCAGTATCGCTGTAGGTCGTGACTTGATTGCCATGTATGAAGCGCAAGGCGTTTCACGCGAACGAGTGCTGATTAAAATTGCAGCGACTTGGGAAGGAATACAGGCGGCTGCAGTTCTTGAAAAAGAAGGTATTCACTGTAATCTGACCTTATTATTTGGTCTGCATCAGGCAATCGCCTGTGCCGAAAATGGCATTACGCTGATTTCACCTTTTGTTGGCCGTATTCTTGATTGGTATAAAAAAGACACTGGTCGTGATTCTTATGCGCCAGCTGAAGATCCTGGTGTGTTGTCTGTTACAGAAATCTATAACTACTACAAAAAATTCGACTATAAAACCGAGGTTATGGGAGCGAGCTTCCGTAATATTGGCGAGATTGTTGAATTGGCAGGTTGTGATTTATTGACCATTGCGCCGGCCTTATTAGCTGAACTCCAGTCTACAGAAGGTGATCTGGAACGTAAGTTGGATCCGAAAAATGCAATCAATGTATCAATTGAAAAAATGACAATGGACAAAGCAACTTTTGATCGTATGCATGCCGAAAATCGAATGGCTTCTGACAAGCTCGCAGAAGGTATCGATGGCTTCACCAAAGCGTTAGAGTCTTTAGAAGGAATTCTTTCAGCACGATTAGCGGTTTTAGAAGGATAAGATGTTTTAACTCCCCGGATTATATCTATAATCCGGGAGATGCTTCTTCTTTATCATCAACTACGTAACCATAGGGTAGTATCCTCAGCTATGCTATAAAATTCCGCGCGGATGTCCAAAGTAAATCAATTGTTATCATCCACTTTCTATCATAAGGTGGAAAATCTGCTGCTTTTTGATCTCTAAATCTATTCACGATTGCCCGATACATTGGCTTTTGTACGCCGATTGTAAAGTAATTAAGTGTTGGACGGTTTTTGACCTATTGTGGAATAACATCAAATTTGCTGTCTACTTTAAAATCAATCAAGTGAATTATGAATTCCGTTAAGTAGATAAATTTTCGGTGCAGAGGTACTTCAAGACATTAAATTAACCCTCCCAATTAGTAATGCGTTTGCCTGAAAGGGCATAGCTATCTACACAACTTAGAAACGCTAAGCGGGGTGGGGTCTGGTTCCCATGCTCCTGCGTGGGAATCCATACTGACTCTGAATGTCATCATGCTTGCGTATGCGTTCCCACGCAGGAGCGTGGGAACGAGCGTTGCCCCGTCCGGCTATGATGACTTGTGTAGATAGCTATGCTGAAAGGGGAGGGTAACAAACCGTTCAAACTGATTTATAATCCACCCATTTAGACGCGATATGAATGCCGGTGTTTATTGTGAAAATAATATCTGTTAATATTCAAATTGCACTGGTTTTAGTTCGGTTTATGGGTTAATCCAATGTGTTATGTTTCGTAGAACCACCTCAATGCGAAATCTAATTAAATAATAAGTGGGGTGAATTTTGGAAATATATTATGAACAATCTTACAGCGCTTTCACTCAGTATTGCCGGTCTGGCTGGGTTAGCAACATTTTTGGCGGTGGGACCACTTAGCGGTATCTTTTTTATATGGGCCGCAACTATTGCATGGGCCACCTACTTTTTTCTCGGCGCCTCTCAGGAAGCCTTAAAAAATACCATCGTGTGTGGAATTTTCGGTGTTTTTATGGCTTGGTTGGCTGCTATTCAAATCACCAATATTCCAGCCTCAGCGATTCTTGGTTTCCCGTTTTGGGCGGCCGTTACCGTTATGTTTTCAGTCGTAGTTATGTGTCTTGCGGCGAATATTCCTGCACTTGCATCAATACCAACAAGTGTGCTCGGGTATTCTGCTACATTTGCGTACTTGTTGCAAACACCTGGTAAACTGAGTAAAGATGCTCTGCTAAGTGCTTCTTTGGATAATGCATTGATTGTAATATCTATTTCTATTGTAGCGGGTGCATACTTCGGTCAGTGGTCAGGGCAGCTGAGCGCTAAGTTAGCCAAATAATTTAATCAGAAACTCTGAAATTGAGTTGAGTGCTAACAAATTTCCAACAGGATTATGTTTTCCTGGTCACCCCTTAATTATTATATTTGATCGGCGAATTATTTTAAGATATGAGGTGGCCAGCGCTTTTTATGTTAGGGCTTGAATCAAGAATCATTGGGCTGGAAAATTTTGAGCAATAGCCCTCAAAATAGTGATCGCTCAGCGAATTCGCATTACAAACTTAATATAGTCAATTTATCAGCTACGCTTTTTTTCATGCTCGATTAATGGCGATTGCGCTTATTTTTTGAGTCTAAGATTCAAAAAATAAAGGCTTTTACTGTCTCATATGGTATCAGCTCAACCTGTATATATTCTATGATTCGTCGCTTAACGACAACGCTATCTCCTGGGCGAACTTGTGATTAATTTTGAAGCAGCGCATTTCTAAAATGCCTTTGGTATTGAGTGAAATGATTAGATAAAGCGCGTTAGGGTAGGACGAGAGCTCTAGATCGGTGATTGATGGTGTTGCCGGTGCGCTCGGGTGAGAATGATAGATGGCAAATAGTTGTTCATTCTGTTCTCGCATTTTAGCCATGGCTGAGATTTGTTGGGCGGCGTCAAGCTGGAAGCTCAGTTGCGGGTGTTCTGCGATATTTTTAACGGGATAACAGCTGCACGGTAGGCTGTTTTTACTGCCGATAAGTCCGCATACTTCAATCTCCGGCGAGATTTGCGCAAGATGCAGTAATTGATTGATTATTTTGCGCGGAATTTGGATATGTTCTTGGGTCATGATCGTTAAGGGTTCCATAAACCATAAGTTACCCGGGGTTGTCCGGATAAATCTTTATAAGTTTGTACTTTATCATAATGCAGCTCTTTAAATAGAGTTTGCACTTGTTGTTGCTGGTCGTAGCCATGTTCAATCAGCAAATGCCCGTCCGCTTCCAGATGGTTGCGAGCTAGGCTGGCAATGATTTTAATATCGCTGAGTCCCTGCTCTGCGGCGCATAACGCCGTTTGCGGTTCAAACCGGACATCGCCTTGGTGTAGGTGGCTGTCATTTTCTGCAATATAAGGGGGGTTGCTGATAATGAGGTTGAATTTGGTCTCGGGAACAGTGGCAAACCAGTTGCTTTGGTAAAACTGAATTTTATGGGTATGGTGTTTGTCGGCATTGAGTTGAGCGATGCGTAACGCGGCTACGCTGATATCGGTCGCGCTGATCTGCGCCTGCGGACGTTCAGCCGCCAAGGTAATCGCAATAATGCCTGAGCCGGTACCCAGATCAATGATCTTGAACGGTTTATCTGCGGGTATCAATTCTAAACTGAGCTCAATCAATAGTTCGGTGTCGGGTCTGGGAATCAAGACGTCAGGCGAGACCTGAAAATCCCGCGACCAGAATTCCCGGTTGCCGGTAATATAGGCAATAGGGGTGCCTTTTTGTCGCTGCTCAAGCAACAGCCTGAACACGGTAAGTTGCTCGGGTTGTAGTTGTTTGTCCGGCCAAGTGCGAAGATAGGAACGTTGCTTGTCAATTACCATGCACAGTAAAATTTCTGCATCCAGTAAGGCTGAATCGGTGGTTAACATTAGTATATCGGCTGCCTCGCGCAACACGGATTTTATGCTGTGCATATGATTTAGTCTTCGCCCAATTGAGTGAGCAATTCGGCTTGGTGTTCGCTGATCAAGGGTTGCAGGACATGCTCCAGTCCACCCTGCATGATGTCGTCGAGTTTATACAGGGTCAGGTTGATGCGGTGGTCGGTTAATCGTCCTTGCGGGTAGTTGTAGGTGCGGATACGTTCGGAACGGTCGCCGCTGCCGACTTGCAGTTTTCGGGTGGCCGATTGTTCTGCGTGGTGTTTTTCCTGTTCGGCGGACAGCAGGCGCGAGGCCAATAAGGACATGGCGCGGGCGCGGTTTTTATGTTGCGAGCGTTCGTCCTGGCATTCGACGACGACGCCGGTCGGGACGTGGGTGATGCGTATCGCCGATTCGGTTTTATTGATGTGCTGGCCGCCTGCGCCTGAGGCGCGGAACGTGTCAACTTTAAGATCGGCAGGGTTGATGTCGATGGCGTCGACTTCGTCGACTTCGGGCATGATGGCGACGGTACAAGCCGAGGTGTGGATGCGCCCCTGCGATTCGGTTTCCGGTACGCGTTGCACTCGGTGCGCGCCGGACTCGAATTTTAGCTGGGAATACACATCCTTGCCGGTCACGCGCAGGATGACCTCTTTGTAACCGCCATGATCGCCGTGACTTTCGCTAATGAGTTCTGTTTGCCAGCCTTTGCGTTCGGCATAGCGCTGATACATGCGGGCAAGGTCGCCGGAGAAAATCGCCGCTTCGTCGCCGCCGGTTCCGGCGCGAATTTCGATAAAGATGTTGCGATTATCGTTAGGGTCTTTGGGCAGTAATAAGACTTGTAGGTCGTGCTCAATTGCTTCCAGTTGGGTTTCCGCATCATTAATTTCTTCCTTGACCATCTCCCTTAATTCCGGGTCGCTGTCGGTGGCCATTTCTTTGGCGGAAGCCAGGCTTTCCAGCGTTTGTTGATAGCGTTTGTAGCAATCGACCAGCGGATTGATCTGGGCGTATTCCTGGCTTAAAGAGCGGAACTTGTTTTGGTTACCTTGTACTTCGGGCTCCGAAAGTAAGGCGGCGATTTCGTCATAGCGTTCGCACAGGTTTTCGAGTTTATGTTGTATGGATGGTTTCATTGAGAGTTAGATAATTTAAAAATTTCGCGGGCGGCGGCAATCAAATCGTGGCGTTCGTTTTCGGCGGCTGCTCTGATCTGGATGCTGGGGGTGTGGATGAGTTTGTTGGTCAGGCTGTGCGCCAGTCGGTTAAGGGCTTGTTCGGCGGGGATGCCGTTTTTTAGTAAGTCTAAGGCTTTTTGTAAGGCCTCATCACGGGAGTGTTCGGCTTGTTTTCGATAATCCTGAATGGTCGATTGCGCGCCTTGGGCACGCAACCACGTTAAGAAATGATCGACTTGAGTGTCGATGATTTCCTCGGCCTGTTCGGCAGCCAGTCGGCGGGTATTCATGTTTCGATCTATGGTATTTTGCAGGTCATCAATGGTATAAAGATACACATCCCTAAGTTGCTCAACTTCGGCCTCAATATCCCGGGGTACGGCAAGATCTACCATGAATATCGGTTTATGCTTGCGTTTTTTTAGAGCGCTTTCAACGCGACCTTTGCCGAGTATCGGCAGCTGGCTTGCGGTTGACGAGATAACAATGTCGGCTTCGGCCAGATGCGTCGGTAGCTCGGTTAGGTCGATCGCGTAGCCGTTAAACTGCGCGGCTAAGGTGTGAGCTTTATCATAGGTGCGGTTAGCAATAATGATGCGGCCGATACCTTGTTGCGATAAATGCCGTGCCGCTAATTCTATGGTTTCGCCGGCACCTATTAGAAGCGCGGTTTGCTCGCTGAGTTTGTTGAAGATTTGCTGTGCCAGTTGTACGGCGGCAAAGGCAACTGATACGGGGCTGGAGCCAATAGCCGTGTCGGTACGCACTTTTTTGGCGGCAGTAAAAGTGTGTTGAAAAAGTTTGCCCAAGCGCTTGCCCAAGGTGCCTGCATCACAGGCAGTCTGATAAGCCGTTTTCATTTGCCCGAGAATTTGCGGCTCTCCCAAAATCATCGAGTCCAGACCGCAGGCTACCCGAAACATGTGGCGGATCAGTTCGCTATCGGTATGGCAGTAAAGATAAGGCGTGAAATCGGCGGGATTGATTTGTTTACTTTGGGCTACCCAGTCAATCAGGATTTGTTTATTTGCTGTGGTTGAGGTGCAGTAAAGCTCGGTGCGGTTGCAGGTTGACAGTATCGCGGCTTCACTGATTTCTTTGGTGCGCCATAATTCTTGTAACGAAGACTCAAGAATTTCGGTAGGGAATGACAGGCGCTCGCGGATCGAGATCGGCGCGGTGTTATAATTAATCCCAACGGCAAGAAGTGTCATGTGATTAGGTTCAAGGTAAAAAAGAATCAAGAATCAAGAATTAAGAATCAACGAGTAAGGTAGGATTTATTTAAATCGCTAACCTTTTACCTTGAGCCTTAACGACTGTATTATGTAATATGATAAATGTATTCTAAGAAATATAATGATTTTATCCAAATGGAATAAATCAGCGGTCTGACTCAACTGGCTTTTCTGATAATCTATGACAAAATATATGTGGACAATTAATAGGACGGCGGTGTGTTAATTTTTAGATTGTTTTCGGTGTTAATCCTCATGTTTCTTAATGGTTGCGCCAGTTCGCCTGAGAAGTCGAATGCACAGAAAGAAGTGATTGAGCCTGTAAAAATAGATGAGCCCAAGGAAAAAACACAACAAAATGAAGTAAAAACATCAATAGATCCAGATGTGATGTACATGCTGATGGCAGCAGAGCTTGCGGGACAAAGAGGGCAATATGCAATTGCGCTGGAGGGTTACATGGAGGCCTCCAGACGTGTTAACGATCCCAGGTTTGCTGAAAGGGCGGCAAAGATTGCCATGTACATGAGGGACGATAATAAAACGGATGAAGCCGTTTCTTTATGGTTGAAACAAGATCCAAAAAATCCAACGGCAAGAAAAATAGCCGCATTATCTGCATTAAGAGTCGGTAATAAACAGGCTGCTGTTGATCATCTGGATGTACTGTTGAAGGCAGACCCGGCTGGATTCGAAAGAACAGTATTTGAATTAGCCAATATTTTACAAAGAGATGATAAGACCGATTTTTTTTATGAAGTATTAGATGCTGTGGCAGTAAAGCGTCCCAATCAGGCTACAGTTTATTTTGTACAGTCGTTGTTGGCTCTGGAGATGAGGGATAATGCGTTGGCTGAAGAGAAAGTGCGGCGGGCTTTAAATATTCAGCCTGACTGGGATAAGGCATTAATATTGCAGGCTCAGATAGCGGTGTTTTCTGGGGATTTAAATAAGGCAAAAACCCTGCTGAGAAATGCAACGGTTACATACCCTGGAAATGACAAGTTTAAAAAACTGCTGGCGCAAGTATTGATAAAAGCTGCTGAATACGAGAAGGCGGGTGAAGTTTATCAGGGTATTGTCTTGGCAAATCCGAAAGATGCCGAGAGTCAGATTTCACTGGCATTAGTCCATTTGCAGTTGGATCGTGACGAGAAAGCTGAAGAAATCTTTAAGGAATTACTCGATCAGTCTGAATGGCGAAATCAGGCTGGTTTTTATTTGGGAAAAATAGAAGAAAAACGTGGGCATACGCAAAAAGCACTGGCATGGTTTGATAAGGTAAATGATGGGCCGTTGGTTTTTGAGTCGGCGATTACAGCGGTATCATTGCTGGTAAAGGACAGGGAATTTGAAGAGGCTGATTCGCGGTTGGATCTATTGATGAACCGGTTTCCAAAACAAAGGTTGCGTATCATTCTAATGCGGGCGGGTTTGTATGGACAGCAGGAGCAATATGAGCAGGCTTTTAAGCTATTGACTGATGAGTTGGCCGGTCAGTCGGATCAAAGAGATTTATTATATGCACGTGCGTTGCTGGCTGAACGGATTAGTCAGTTGGATGTGCTGGAGGCTGACCTGAGAAAAATTTTAGCCGAATATCCTGATGATGCAGAGGCTTTAAATGCATTGGGTTATAGTTTGTTGGTTAATACGGATCGCTATGCCGAGGCGGAAAAATATCTATTACGTGCGCTTAAATTACAGCCGAATGAGGCTGTAATTATGGATAGTTTTGGTTGGCTGCAGTTTAAGTTGGGGAGGCTTGAACAAGCCAGGGATTATCTTGAGCGGGCGTATGCAAAGCAACAGGAGGGTGAAATAGCCGCTCATCTTGTTGAGGTGCTGTGGGTCTTGGGTAGAAAAGAGGAAGCCGAAAAAATATTTAATGAAGCTATTAAAAAAGTACCGGAAGATGAATATTTATTGGAGTTCAAAAAGAGAATATTGGACGGCGAAGAATAGGGTGCTACGTTTTGAAATAAGACTATTGGTCAGTGGGTGTCTGATGTTTTTATTGTCAGCTTGTTCTATGGCCCCTATTGGTCAGGATGTGCGTTATTCAAGGGCAGCAATGCTTCATCTCTATGAGCTGGAGTCTTGGTCGTTTGAAGGGCGACTGGCTTTGACGGGGAAAAGTGATTCCTGGTCGGCCAATATAAGCTGGGATCATAGTCCTGATGTCGAGAAAATAAGGTTATCCGGTCCCATGGGTCAAGGAGCGGTTGTTATTTTATTGGCAGATAATGTTGTGACCCTCGATCGAGGTGGCGACGATGTGCAATCGTCAACGCAGCCTGAAGCGTTTATTAATCAGCAATTGGGCCTGCTTGTTCCTGTGTTGTCTTTACGGTATTGGGTGGTGGGTTTACCTGAGCCATTGCTCTCATATAAAGAGACCGATGTCGGCTTTAATCAGGCCGGATGGCGGAGTGAATATAGGCAGATGCAGTTGGTTAATAATGTTGCTATGCCGCACAAAATGATGATTATGAATGATCAGGTCAAGTTAAAGTTAATTATCGATCACTGGATTGTAAATGACGCTAAAAGAAATTAATCAGTCCGCGTGGGCTGAAAAGTGGCCGGCTCCGGCAAAATTAAATTTAATGTTGCGAATTATTGGGCAAAGAAATGATGGTTATCATTTACTGCAGACGGTATTTCAATTCATAAATTTATGTGATTGGATAACATTTCATCCTGTTGGTAATGGAGAGGTTAGTTTGAAAAAAACAATACCCGGTGTCTCTGAAGCGGATGATCTGACGATTAGAGCAGCGAAATTGTTAAAAGCAGAAACTGGCTGTGAGCAAGGCGTATGTATTGAGGTTGAAAAAAATTTACCTATGGGGGGCGGGCTTGGTGGCGGTAGTTCAGATGCGGCAACAACGCTGGTTGTACTGAATGAGCTATGGGGGCTGAATTTATCCAGAGAAAAATTGGCGCAGTTGGGCTTGGCATTGGGAGCAGATGTGCCGGTATTTGTATATGGTTATTCATCATGGGCGGAAGGTGTTGGTGAGAAACTTGAGGAAATAGATGTTCCAGAACAGTGGGTTGTGTTAATAAGGCCAGATTGTCATGTGGATACGAAAGAAGTTTTTTCAGCTAAAGATTTGACACGGGATAGTAAATCAATCACAATAGCCGACTTTATAGCGGGTCAGCACCAAAACGATTGTCTTGGGGTGGTTCGTGAGCGTTACCAGTCTGTTAAAGATGCTTTGGTTGATTTGTCTGAATTTTCTGAGGCAAGGCTAACCGGGACAGGGGCTTGTGTTTTTGCACAGTTTGATTCAGAAAAAACCGCAGTCAGTGCGTATCGGTCGCTTCAAAAGAAATGGCAGGTTTATCTGGTGAAAGGTATAAATGAATCTCCTTTGTTTTCAAAGTTGAAAGGCGGTAATGAATATCATAATTATTGGGCCGTCGCCAAGCGGTAAGGCACGGGGTTTTGATCTCCGCATACCAAGGTTCGAATCCTTGCGGCCCAGCCATTTATCTCTGCTAAGTTAAATTCGTGTGGGAGTGCTTAATGAGTGACACCTCTGTAATGGTGTTTTCTGGAAATGCTAACTTAGCTTTGTCGGAGGGTATAGTAAAAAAACTCAATATGCGTCTTGGAATGGCTACCGTCGGAAGATTTAGTGATGGAGAAATTGCGGTAGAGATTGAAGAAAACGTTCGTGGTAAGGATGTTTTTGTTATTCAGCCGACCTGCTCGCCAACAAATGAAAATCTGATGGAATTGCTAGTGATGATGGATGCTCTGGATAGAGCTTCAGCGTCACGAATAACAGCAGTAATACCTTATTATGGTTATGCTCGGCAGGACAGAAGGTCGCGTTCTGCGCGCGTTCCAATTAGTGCGAAGTTAGTTGCGAAAATGATTGAGCAAGCGGGGGCGGATAGAGTGTTAACCGTTGATTTGCATGCTGATCAAATTCAGGGTTTTTTTGATATTCCTGTGGATAATGTTTACTCGTCCCCCATTCTTCTTGGTGACGTGTGGCGTCAAAAATATAAAGATTTGATTGTTGTCTCGCCGGATGTTGGTGGTGTTGTCAGGGCTAGGGCGCTTGCAAAGCGCTTGGACGATGCTGATCTTGCAATTATAGATAAGCGTCGGCCAAAAGCCAACGTAGCAGAAATTATGCATATAATTGGTGATGTTGATGGCCGTACTTGTGTATTGATTGATGATTTGGTTGATACGGCAGGAACGCTTTGTCATGCGGCGTCGGCATTGAAGAAACATGGTGCGATCAAAGTGGTTGCATATTGTACGCATGCGGTATTATCGGGTTCTGCTTTAAAAAATATAAATAGCTCAGAGCTTGATGAGTTAGTTGTTACGGATACTATTCCGCAGAGTCGTGAAGCGGCAGATTCAGGTAAAATAAGGCAATTAAGTGTCGCAGAAATGCTAGCTGAAACCATTAGGCGTATAGCTGTTGGTGAGTCGGTTAGTTCGCTCTATGTAGATTGATAAAATTTAATTTGTTGTGCTTAATGGCACGGGGTTGAGAGAAAAATGTCTAACGTATTTGAGATTGTTGCCGAAAGTCGCGGGCAATCAGGTAAAAGCGCAGCCAGAAGAGCGCGTCATAACGGTAATGTGCCTGCGGTAATATACGGTGGTCATGGCGAGCCTCAAATGCTTGTGCTAAGTCACAATGAAGTGATTAAATATCTTTCTCGTGAGGCGGTTTATTCGCATGTTTTGGATATTGCGGTCGATGGAAAATCAGAAAAAGTTATTCTGAAGGCTGTACAGCGTCATCCCGCTAAATTCCAGGTCTTGCATATGGATTTCCTTCGAGTAAATATGGCTGAGGTGTTGAAAGTGCATGTGCCTTTGCATTTTATTAATGAAGACGTATCTATTGGTGGAAAGAAAGGTGGTATTGCGACTCATTCAATGGTTGACGTTGAGGTTTCTTGTTTGCCGACTGCGTTGCCTGATTATATTGAAGTCGATTTGATTGGTCTGGATGTTGGTGATTCGGTACATCTTTCGGATATTGTTATGCCGGCAGGTGTTGAGATTGTGGCTCTAGCTCAAGGTTCTGATCATGATCATCCTGTTGCATCTATGATGGCTTCAAAAGCGAGTAAGGATGAAGTTGTGGAAGCGCCTGAATAATAGAGCATGATAAAACTTATAGTTGGCTTGGGGAATCCAGGTCTGCAGTACGAAAAAACCCGGCATAATGCCGGGTTTTTGTTTTTAGATAGGTTGGTGGCTGATTCGGATTGCAGTTGGGTAAGTGAGTCTGGGTTTGGTGGTTTGTTGGCTGTAATTAGACTTGCGGATAGTAAGATAATGCTGTTAAAGCCGACTACATTTATGAATCGAAGTGGTCAAGCTGTGGGTAAGGTTGCTCGGTACTATAAATTGGCGCCGGAAGAAATACTTGTTATTCATGATGAGCTGGACTTTGATGTTGGTGTGGTAAAGTTAAAGAAAAACGGGGGGCATGCTGGGCACAATGGTTTGAGGGATATTATTGCGCATCTTGGATCAAAAGATTTTTATCGCTTAAGAGTAGGTATTGGGCGGCCTCCGTCTGGAAAAATTGTTGCGGATTTTGTGTTATCACGCCCTTCTAAAAGTGAGATGGATTTAATGTTGGCGGCTTTTGATCTTGCTCGTGGTTATGTCGGGCAGATGGTGGCTGGTGATATGTCGGTAGTGATGAATAAATTGAATTCAGAATGAATTAATCGCTGCTGTGGTTATAATTATCTGAAAGATGGCGATCTTGTTGGCATATTCTATTATTCGATAGTTAACGGTCCTGTAAATCAATACAGGTGTAATGTTTGTCATGGTGTAGCGCTAAATCTTGTGGTGCATCTAGCATCAGTCACGCGCCGTCCAAGCTTAATATCGAGGCAAAATTATTTTGTCCAAGACGCAGTCGTCCTTGCTACCAATCTTTGGATAGCAATATAACCGTCCTGGCGCATTGCGATTTCAAAAAGATGGGTGTATCGAGTATTTGTCATGGCGATAGAATTGACTCAGAACTCATTAGCCTGGAGATTCTTATTGGTGGTCAGTAACCCGCTGATAAAAATCAACCTGCATTGATTTTCAGGGGTTCCCTGAGATCTCTATTAATTATGGATTTACGTCTGGTATTGTAAGATTAAATCAGTTGTTGACATTAGTGGTCTGATAAAAGATAATAAACGGGTTATTCAATAACGGAGGGGTTCCCGAGCGGCCAAAGGGATCAGACTGTAAATCTGCCGGCTCTGCCTTCGGAGGTTCGAATCCTCCCCCCTCCACCATCTAATTTAAAATGTCTGCGGGTGTAGTTCAATGGTAGAACTCCAGCCTTCCAAGCTGATCACGTGGGTTCGATTCCCATCACCCGCTCCATATTCGTAAAGTCAAGCTCATATAGCTCAGTAGGTAGAGCACTTCCTTGGTAAGGAAGAGGTCACCGGTTCAAATCCGGTTATGAGCTCCATGTGTTATGTTGATTGTTAGGGGGTATTTTTATGGCCAAAGAGAAGTTCTCGCGAAGTAAGCCGCATGTAAATGTTGGCACTATCGGACATGTCGATCATGGTAAAACCACCTTAACCGCTGCTTTGACCAAAGTAATGGCTGAGCTCCAGGGGGGGGAAGTCAAGGCATTTGATCAGATTGATAATGCGCCTGAAGA
>JAGXGY010000065.1 GCA_024636505.1 Methylobacter sp.
CGACTGGCAGTACCGGATATTCCCTCCGGCAGGCTGAATTATCAGCACGGGAAAAATCGTACGCGGATGCACATGAAAAATCAAGAGCATCCTTATATCCCCCACCTGAAGGAAGGGGATTTACGGACAAAATGGTTAAAAACTGAGTTAGAAAGTCTGGAGAGTAATATGACTGCCTGGGTAGAAGACGATGAGCAACAGCCGGATAAAAACTGCCAATATAGAATTCCCGAAATTGATATTGAACTCAAAGAAAAGCAATTTATGAATGACGAGTTTCAATATTACAAGGCGGTAAAAATCAAATCCAAAAAGAACTCGCACGCTGAAAATAAGAAACCCGGGTTTTTTCGCTGAGCCGGTTAAGCCGTAAGCAACTCGAGATAGCTGTAATCCGCATCGCAAGCTTGGTTATACCCGTTTTGCCGCCGCACAAAACAGGCCGCTCCGTCCGGTCTGTATAGCGGTTCCACAGAGTAGCTTGTATTGCGAAAAATAAAAGCCAAACTGCATACTTGAAAATGACCAGCTCAAATGCTGGATATTTCTATTATCTATAAGGAGTCAAAATGCAATGTTTGAAAAACTTAAATTGGATTTTGGCCTATTGGGATCGCTTTTCCTTATGATGCCGCAATTAACCAATAGCAAGCTGGCTATTAATACCTTACGCATCAGTGAAGCCAAATATTGCAGTCTATTTGAAAATATTGATCAAAGCGTTATTTACCTGGATACCAATGGCATTGTCATGTCGGTCAATCAGGCCGCCGAACAGCTTCTTAGTCTGCCTCGCGACAAGATTATAGGCCGTAAGTTTGTGGATTCCTGCTTTAACGTAATCAAGGAAGATGGCAGCGTTTTTCCGGAAGACGAGCAGCCGTCGATGCAGGCTTTACGGATGGGAAAGCCTGTAGAAAACGTTGTTATGGGGCTGTTTAATGCTGAACGGCAAAGTTATACCTGGGTTACTGTTCATTCAGTACCTGAATTCAGAACCGGCGAACACCAGCCTCATCAGGTATTAATGACGCTAAGCGATATTACCCGCCAAAAGCAGTCTGAAGGCAAGCTGAACATGGCATCGGTCATTTTTAATAATATTGGGGAAGGCATATTTATTACCGATAAAGACAAAAAAATAATTTCGATTAATCAGGGGTTTACCACAATAACCGGTTTTACCCAGGAAGATGTTTACGGTAAGAGCGCTCATTTTTTATACGCAAAGAAAAACAAGCAAACAATCTATGATGAATTAAACAACGGCACAAAAACGGTAAATAACTGGCAGGGCGAGGTATGGCGCCGTCATAAAATGAACCTGGATTTTCCGTCATGGACTACCGTTAGCAAGATACAGAATTCAAGTGATAATGTGGCGCATTATGTCCATGTATTTATAGATATAACGCATTTTAAGAAGACTCAGGATCATCTGGGTTTTTTGGCCTACCATGACCCGTTAACTAAATTGCCTAACCGACTGTTATTGAAAGATCGTATTGATCATTCATTACAAAATGCACGGCGCGAAGATTTGCAGGCAGCCGTATTATTTCTCGATCTTGATCGCTTTAAAAATATTAATGATAGTTACGGACATGCGGTAGGTGATGGTTTGTTAAAGGAGGCCGCAAAACGCATAAAAAACCTAGTCAGAAAAGAAGATACCGTTTCACGCTATGCCGGCGATGAGTTTGTGGTATTCATGGAAAATATTCCCGATGCCAAGAATCCTGCCAAGCTTGCGCAAAAGCTGATAAATACCTTTAATGCTCCCGTTTACATTAAAGGCTATCGCTTGAAAATCTCGATCAGCGTGGGCATCAGTCTGTTTCCGCAGAATGGCAAAGATACCGACACCTTGATTAAGAATGCCGACACCGCTATGTACCGTGCCAAAAAAGAAGGACGCAATAACTTTCAATATTACAGCCTGGAGTTAACCACTGAAGCGTCCAAAAAAATGTCGACGGAATCCGCGTTACGTCAATCGCTAGAGCGACATGAACTGGTTCTATATTACCAGCCGCAGGTTTGCCTTAAAACCGGAAAACTGGTGGGTGTCGAGTCCCTGGTGCGCTGGATGCATCCAACACAGGGAATGATGCCGCCTAAACAATTTATACCTCTAGCCGAGGAAAGCGGGTTTATTGTGGCACTGGGCGAATGGGTGTTGCAAAACACCTGTATCCAGATGCGCCGCTGGCTGGATGAAGGTTTGAACGTCAATAAAATAGCCGTTAATGTATCTGCAGTTCAGTTTTTACGTTCCGATTTTGTGGCGACGGTTGAACGGATATTACATTCGACCGGACTGACTCCGTCTTATCTTCAACTGGAGCTTACCGGCGACAGTTTTATGGATAATTCCGAACAAACCATCAAAGCGCTGAGTCGATTGGCTAGCGCCGGTATAGATTTAACTATTGATGATTTTGGCGTGGGCTGTTTTT
Organism: Methylobacter sp.; assembly: GCA_024636505.1. Lineage (GTDB taxonomy): Bacteria > Pseudomonadota > Gammaproteobacteria > Methylococcales > Methylomonadaceae > Methylobacter_A. The sequence goes on from JAGXGY010000065.1 coordinate 2,460, forward strand.
CATTTAATAACTTAAAACGCATTCCGGTAAAAAAACTAAAAATCAACAGCTCATTTATAGTCGATGTACTGAATAACACCGATAACGAGGATATTACCCGTGCAGTGATAGCCCTGGGACATGGTTTGCATTTACAGGTTATTGCCATGGGTATTGAATCGAAAGCGCAGCAGAATTTCCTGATGGACCTGGGCTGCGATCAAGGACAAGGTTATCTATACAGCTCTCCGGTATTACCTTGGTCAAGTATTTTTCAACAACTAATATAGTGAGTTACGCTGACCTGAAGGACGGGGTTTTGCGCTACTTAATGATAATAAATTGATACCGATAGTACCTAAGAAAGTACGTACTTATACGAATTGTTGCGCCCTTTATTTGCCCATAAACTGTATATTGAAGGATGCTCCTTCGAAATAGGCAGGAGGTGGTTTGTGGCCGAATTTAATGTAGAGCGAAAAATAAATAAGGAGGTTATTGAGGCAGATAGATTTCAAAAAATGATTGCCGAGCGGGCTTACTGTAAATCCGAAAAAAGAGGGTTTATTCCCGGACATGAAATGAAAGACTGGCTTGAAGCCGAATGGGAAATCAAAAATCAATACTTCTACTGGTCTCAGGATGTTGAGTAATTTTCCATATCACAATATTTATTAACGTAAAAGAACGGTGTTCACTATGAAAAGAAACAGTATGGTTGAAACCCTCGACCAAGATAAATTAATAGAGCATAAACAATGCATTGCTTATCATGAGGCGGGGCATGCGGCGGGGATTCATTTAAATAACAAAGCCAGAAAACTGCCCCCAGTTTTTTTTACAATTATTTTCAAAGAGATTCGCGACATAACCGCTATCGAGGTTGGCGCTTATCAAGCGACCCATAACGACTGTATTGCCCGCGTAGAAGGCGGCCGGTTAATTGAATTATTACCCTCGTCTCTTGAAGAGCTGGTAGAAGAATTAACCGATGACCATGACACCACCGTCGAATTGCTAAAGGATTATATGCTGGCCTTTGAAGCGGATATTATTAATCTGCTGATCGGACCGTTAGCTGAAGCTAAATATGTCGCAAACACTGATGATGAATTGTTTAACCATCAGTTAGTCAATCTAAAAGCGCTTAAACATTATGGCGGTAACTCTGATCTTGCTTTGGCTCATGAATATTTACATAGTTTCTCCACCAATAAGCAACAAAGAGATACTAAGCTGGCTGAGTTGTTTGCCATCGCCTTTAATTTTGTCAATAATGATGAAAACTGGGCAGCAATTACTTGTCTGGCCGATTATATTTTTAATAGCCATAAAAACACTATTGACTGTGAAGAGGCTATTTCAATACTGAATCAGTCGGTAGAACATTTCAAAAATCGAAGACTAAAAATCAGACATCATTATGAATGATTCAAAGAATAGTATTATTCATACTGTTCTTACCTTACTGGGTAATCTATTCGCTTACCTAAAAAATTTATGGGTGACCGGCTTTTCTTATGTATTTAAACAAGAGCCGAAACGGGAACTCAATAAACCACTGGATAAAAAAAACCATCTATCGAGACAACGAAAAATTATTTATTTTGCGTTGTTATTCATCGTGGTACTGACCTTATTTAATAGTGTTCAGGAAGTGCAACGCGACGAAATCCCTTATAGTCAATTTATCAACCTTGTCAAAGAGGCAAAAATTGATAAGGCAGTGGTAACCGAGCGATTTATTACCGGCATCATCAAATCCGATGACACCGAGCAGCCTCCCAGAAATTTCATTACCATTCCATTGTGGCAAAACGATCTTGCTGAGATGCTGGCGGTCAATAAGGTTGATTTCATCGTCAGAAGCAGCGATAACTGGTTAAGCAATCTGTTTTTCGACTGGATCATCCCGATGTTAATCCTGGTGCTTATTTGGTCGTGGGTGATGCGCCGTACCGCAGCCGGTGGTGCGCAGTCTTTTCTTAATTTGGGCGACAAAATCCACATTCATCAGGACACCCAGGCCAAAATCACCTTTGATGATGTCGCCGGTGCCGATAGCGCTAAACAGGAACTTAAGGAGTCTATCGATTTTCTAAAAACACCGGAAAAATTTCAGCGATTGGGCGGACGCATGCCCAAAGGTGTGTTGCTGGTTGGGCCTCCAGGAACAGGCAAAACCCTGCTGGCGCGCGCTGTTTCCGGCGAAGCGCAGGTACCGTTTTTTAACATCAGCGGATCAGAATTTATTGAACTGTTTGTCGGCGTGGGCGCTGCCCGCGTACGCGAGCTTTTTGTGCAGGCACGCAATCAAGCACCGTGCATCATATTCATTGATGAACTCGATGCCATTGGCCGCAGCCGTGGCGGCCCGGTGATGATCGGCGGGCATGACGAGCGCGAACAGACCTTGAACCAGCTGCTGACCGAAATGGACGGTTTCGACACCTCGGTCGGCGTGGTGGTGATGGCGGCAACCAATCGCCCTGAAGTGCTGGATAAAGCGCTGTTGCGGGCCGGGCGTTTCGACCGACAAATTGTTGTCGACAAACCGGATTTACAGGACCGTATTGAGATTCTTAAACTGCACACCAAAATGTTAACCCTGGCTGAAGATATCGATCTGTCGATTATTGCCAGGCGCACCCCGGGACTGGTCGGCGCCGACCTTGCCAACATCGCCAATGAAGCGGCGATAATGGCGATACGGGTCGATCACAATAAAATCGAAAAAGAGGATTTCGAAGCAGCTATCGATCGCATATTAGCCGGACCGGAAAAGAAGAATCGGGTTTTAAACCCCAACGAAAAGCGCCGAGTGGCTTTTCACGAGGCAGGACACGCAATGGTCGCCGAACATGTACCAACCGGACAGCCGGTGCATAAAATTTCCATTATTCCCCGTGGCGCGGCCGGGTTAGGCTTCACCTTGCAACTGCCGGTAGAGGAAAAATTCTTATCGACCGAAGATGAACTGAAAGACCAGATAGCCATATTGCTGGGCGGACGCATGGCCGAGGAAATTGTATTGGGAAGCCTCTCAACCGGCGCCCAAAATGATCTGGAAAAAGTCAGTGAAATTGCCCGCAACATGGTTTGTAATCTGGGCATGAGCAAAAAAATGGGACCGTTGACTTACGGCAAACGCCAGCAGCTTCAATTTTTGGAAACAGAAGTTGCAGAGCATCGTAATTACTCCGATGTAACAGCCCGGCTTATCGATACCGAAATAATAGCGTTGGTTGAAGAAGGCGAAATACGTGCTCATAAAATCATCGTTGCAAACAGACCTGCATTGGAAAAGCTCGCAGATTTGTTACAAGAAAAAGAGGTGATCAGCCGGGAGGAAATGCTTACCTTGCTTGGGAATTGAGACCCATAGGATATGGGCGCCATTAAACCAGACTGAAAAGAAAGCCGGAGCGTTGGTGCACTGACGACCTATTCTGCCTAAGACCGGTTCAATCCAGCGATACTCCGTTGAATGACGACCCGTCTACGCCCATCCCCTGTCAATGATTTTTTGTCTCTGCCGGGCGAGGCAGTCGATAATTAACAGCGGAAAAACCTGTTCGATGGCAAGCCGAAACAGGCTTATTACGAGCCGCGAGTCCCATTCATCAACTGCTTGATCAGCAAATACCCTATCAAGGCTCCCCATGCCAACATATACAGACTATGCAGCAGGATCTCAAAGCTGAAACTGTCGATATTCCGGGTGTAATCCCAGATGTCATCGCCTATGGCAAGCAGCAATAACAGACCAACCGCATATTTGAGTTTGATTTGATGCGCATAAAAAACCCCGATGCCGAGAACCAAAAAGCCGGCCAAAAACCGCATACCGCTGTGTATTAACGTTTCCAAATCAAACATGCTAACTTTGAACGCCGAATCGATAAAATACAGCAAAATAAAACCGATGATAATGACCAGACTAACTAATTTCATGGCATCCTTCTGTTAAGCGCTATGCTTCATTAATAAGTTTTAATCCCGGCGGCAGTGCTTCGCCGAAGATCTGTTTTTCTTCTTTTTCATCCAGCTCTTTGAAGCATTCAACCATCTCTATCCAGGAGGCGGGGGCTTTACTCAGCTTTAATTTTTCGATGATTTGCAGACGCGTGGTTTCATCAATATCCCGCGCTCTATCGCCGCTCATACGTGCAATGAGTGTAGCAGCAAAACCTGCCTGCGGAACTTTTTTCCAGTCCGCCGCGAGAATCCGCGTGAGCCACAGACAAACGGTATCGGCAGGAATAACATTATGGCTGCTGCCGTGAAACGGCATTCTTGCCCCGATGCGTCCTACTGCCCACCAGGTCTGCTGGGGTTCGCTGGCTTTTTCCAGCCGCTTTAACAGCCATTCGCCCAGCTGTATTTTCTTAGCAACGGGAAGTCGCTCCAAAACCGCTGCCAGCCTAACCATATCATCGTAGCCGCGATTTTTGATTTGCTTGATAACGCCGGGTTGCCTTGCCGCAGCAGGGTTCAGGAATTTTGCAATATCGGTAAAAATTTTTTCCTGCGCCGCCGCATCGAGGCCGCCGGCAATTCGCCGCCACAACGTCCACCATTCCGTCCAGTTTTGGGTTTCGTTAACAAACTGGATGCCTTGCGGATAGTTTTTCCACAGCTGCTCGACGCGCCAGTCATCCAACGGATAACCGAATCCGGGGCGCAAACAAAAACCGGCCAGACTCAGCCAGACGCGCTCGTGATTTTCTGAGCGGCGCTGGTATTTTCCGCCCTCCAGCAAGAGCGCAAACATTGCTCTGAGTAATGGCGTCGTCCATTCGGTACGGGCTGCACCGATGAGTTTTTCCAAATCGGCGCGCAGGCTTTTAACCGCTTTAGGGTCAACCTGTTTGGATTTTGCGCCAAAAACAGTCTGTATGCGTTCGGCGATTTGCTTAAAATTGCCGGGCAAAGCAGCGTCGGCTTGCAATCCGGCGGCTTTTTTCCTGATTTGAAATTCCACATCCCAACGCTGACGGCTGTCCTCTACAGAAATACATTGTATTTGAAGCGTACCCAGTTCAGTTTGAGTGGCCGCCAACTCGACCACAACTTCGGCATTCGGTCGGCTGTCGTCGCCTTCAAAGGCCACCGCCAGCGGCGGCAAAGAATGAAACAGCTCGGTAATCTCAGTCACATCGCCCGGTGTAAAATCGCCGTCACCGGACAATGAAACTAGGTGAAAACGCACCGGCACGCCTAAGCGCAAGGCAAAACGCCGGTCTTTCAGGATGACTTCATCGCCCTCTTCACTGCCTTTGGGCAAAATGCAAATGCCTGTCCTGAGTAGAGTCGAAGGGCCTTGCTGCCCGGTAGATTTTTCAGTATCGACCAACAGAAAATAACTCCGCGCCGAACCGCCGCCGATCTTCAGCTTCTTATCGCGCCTCGCCATCGCATAACTGACTGCACCGAAAGCGACGGCCAATTCCGGCTGATTATTCTCCAATAATAGCGGCGAACTGGAGCGCCATGACTGGATTAAATCGACTATACGCCGGGTAATCGGCTGACTGCGAAACACGCCGCCGTTAAGCAGCAAGGCATCCGGCACGCTGTCCGCCGTGGAGGGTAAATACGCCCCTACAGCCCCGGCGAAGGCTTCGCGGGATGCGCCGCTGTGCAGCTTTAAAAACGCCGCGATATGCTTGCTAATCGCCGGTTCAGCAGCATACGGCAAACCGAATTCAACCATACCGCTGCGCTTTCTGTCCGGCAAATCGTCAATGCCCGATAATGGAAAAAAACCATCCAGCGCAATGGTTCTGACGTCTTCCTTACTCAGCGCCACAGAACGGGAGCCGCCAATCAGTTTAGAGCCGCCGCCCAGCAAGGTGACGTTGATTTTATCCGGCGCCTCCTCTGCCAACAAACGCTCTTTGGCAATACGGCATTGTTCGATCAGTTGCGATAAATCCGCTGGCGACAAGCGTTTTTCACTGCTACCGAGGCGGCTTTCTGCCAGATGCGCCAAAGCCAAATCGATATTATCGCCGCCCAGCATCAAATGGTCGCCGACCCCGATGCGGGTTAATGTAGGCTCCGGGTCGCCCTGCTCTACCTTGATCAGCGTTAAATCGGTGGTGCCGCCGCCAACATCGCAAACCAGCAGCAGATGCACATTCGCCAGCTTCTGTTTAATGGTTCCGGCATTACGCCTCAACCAGTCATAACAAACCGCCTGAGGCTCTTCCAGCAGCCGGATATTATGCAATCCTGCCAGCCGGGCGGCCTCCAGAGTCAACGATCGCGCCGCCTCATCGAACGAGGCGGGGACGGTAATCACGATACCCTGTTTTTCCAGCGGCGCATCCGGAAACTTATGCCTCCAGACGGTACGAATGTGGGCCAAATAACTGGCGCTGGCAATGATAGGCGAAACCTTAACGACATCGTCGCCACTGCCCCACGGCAAAATGTCGGCGCTATGATCAACCGACGGATGCGACAGCCAGCTTTTGGCGCTGGTGACAAATCGACCTTTACTTTTCGCGCCCAACAAACGTGCAGCCTCGCCAATGACGGCGGTATCGCAAGATAATTCAGTTCCGTTGGGAAATGAAAGGTCGGCCTCTGACAACTCGCCGACCGCAGGATGATAGCGCACCGACGGCAATAACGGTCTTGCCGCAACTTGGCCGGGAGCAATCAATTGCTCGACTTGGAAAACGTGTAGGTCTTGATTTTTATTATCGGCTTTAGCGTACGCGACAACCGTATGCGTTGTGCCCAGGTCGATGCCGACTAAATAGTGTGGAGTAAGGTTTTTCACAATGATATTGCTGTTTTATGATGCTAAACGGTTGACGATATTATCAAGCTCTTTCCAGTATTGACAGCTGCAAAAAGATTTAATGCATCGACTACATGAAAATTCAGCGTGTTGGGGACACGACTAAAATCGTACCTCTTGATAAAGTAACTACCCTCAACCGATTATATCTTAATTCAACCTTACATAAGCCTTGAACTGTAAACCAACAGTACAATAGATTGACTTAACAGGGAGTAGTCATAGAAAATAGCCGGTTTAATTTCCACATTAACATTACACTTTAATCATCGCATGGATAACAGCGTCCTCCCGCAAAACAGCTTGATTTCTGTTAAAAACCTGTCGTTTTCTCGCGGCAACAAGAAAATATTTGACGATATTTCGCTGGAATTCGAGCGCGGTAAAATTACTGCGATTATGGGGCCTAGCGGCACGGGCAAGACGACACTGCTGAAACTGATCGGCGGACAGCTGTTTCCCGAGCAAGGCACGATTAGCGTCGATGGCAACAATGTCCATCGCTTACGCCGTTCCGAACTTTACAACCTGCGTAAACGCATGGGCATGCTGTTCCAAAGCGGCGCGTTACTAACGGGCATGAGCGTTTTTGATAACGTGGCTTTTCCGTTACGTGAACATACTCACCTGCCCGAATCGATGATTCGCACCCTGGTACTGATGAAGTTACAGGCCGTCGGCTTAAGAGGGGCGCGTGATTTAATGCCTAACGAACTTTCCGGCGGCATGGCCAGACGTATTGCATTAGCCCGGGCTATTGCACTAGATCCAATGATGATCATGTACGATGAACCGTTTACCGGCCAGGATCCTATTTCGAAAGGGGCGTTGGTTCAGCTGATCAAGTCCTTAAATAATATCCTGAAGCTAACCAGCATTATTGTCTCTCACGATGTTCTGGAAACAGCGGCGATAGCCGATTATATTTATGTAATTTCAGAAGGCAAGGTTGTCGGCCAGGGTAGGCCTGAGGATATTGAGCAATCCGAATCCGACTGGGTGCAACAATTTATGACTGGCGCTGCCGACGGCCCGGTACATTTTCATTATCCGGCAAAAGATTATGTGGATGATTTGCTGTCGACAGGAAAACGTTACGGCTAAAGGCGAAAGGTGCAAAATTGGGCGCCTTGTATAAACAAAACGACTGTGAAGAACATAAAAAAATGATTGCATTTCTAGATCACTTGGGCAAAAACACCCGCACCAGCTTTACCAAACTTGGGCGAGGCACATTTTTCCTGTTACAAACCCTGTCCGGCATACTCAGTGTGCTGATCCGCCCCAGACTACTGTTTAACCAGATGTATTCAGTCGGCGTATTATCCTTTCTGATTATTACTATTTCCGGGCTGTTTGTCGGCATGGTTCTCGGTCTGCAAGGCTATTACATACTTTCCGATTTCGGTGCTGAAGAAACGTTGGGAGTCATGGTTGCTGCCTCTCTGGTCAGAGAGCTCGGCCCCGTGGTAGCGGCACTGTTGTTCGCAGGCCGTGCCGGTTCTGCATTGACGGCGGAAATCGGTCTGATGAAAGCGACTGAGCAGCTATCGGGCATGGAAATGATGGCCGTGGATCCGATCAAGCGCATTATCACCCCCCGTTTTCTGGCCGGATTATTGTCCATGCCTTTACTGGCCGGACTGTTCAGTGCGATAGGCATTATCGGCGGACAAATGGTCGGGGCAGGTTTATTAGGCGTTGATGAAGGCGCGTACTGGTCGCAAATGCAGGCCAATCTGGATTTTCAGGATGACATAATCAATGGCGTGATCAAAAGCATCGTGTTCGGCTTTGTGGCTTCATGGATAGCCTTGTTTGAAGGCTATGATGCCATCCCGACCTCTGAAGGCGTCAGTCGGGCCACTACGCGCACCGTGGTTAACTCAGCTTTTAGTATTTTAGGTCTCGATTTTATTCTGACCGCACTTATGTTTGGAGATAATTAACATGCAACACACCAGTACTCAAGACACGTTAGTCGGGCTTTTTGTCGCATCGGGCATAGTCGGTTTGTTTTTTCTTGCGATGCAAGTCAGTAATTTAGGCTCTTTTACCGCGCATGACAGCTATACGATTACTGCGCGTTTTGAAAATTCCGGCGGCTTGAAGGTTAAATCGCCGGTCTCATCGGCCGGCGTTAAAATCGGCAGAGTCAGCGCCATTAGCTTCGACACTAAAACCTATCAATCCGTGGTCCAGCTGAATATCGACTCACAATACAACACACTGCCCGAAGACACCACCGCCAGCGTTTTTACTGCCGGTTTATTAGGCGAACAATATGTTAGCCTGGAAGCGGGCGGATCGGATGAACTCTTGCAAGATGGAGGGCAAATTGAAATCACCCAATCAGCCATTATTTTGGAAAAGGCGATCGGTCAGTTTCTGTTTAAATCGGCATCAGAAAAAAAGTGAGCTCAGTGAATATTATTAAAGACGGCTCTGGAAATTTTGTTATTGATGGCGATTTAACTTTTGCGACCATCGACAAGCAGATCCTCAAATCATTTTCTTTCCTGAAATCGGCAAAAGAAATCACCATAGATTTGGGCCGCGTCTCCTCTACAGATAGCGCGGGCCTAGCGCTAATGATTGAATGGATAAAATATTCCCGACACAATAAAACACACATAATCTTCAAAAACATTCCTGAACAATTGCTCAACCTTGCCAAACTCAGCGGCTTTGATCAATCCAGCCATTTTGCCGTTCAAGCCGATCAACCTTGAACCTTTGACCTTGAACATGACATCTGAATCCCTATGGACAAACTAATTATTACCGGCGGCGCACGACTTTCTGGAGAACTGCGCATCTCCGGCGCCAAAAACGCCGCCCTGCCGATTCTGGCGGCCACCTTGCTTTCCGAAGCGCCGGTTAGCGTCGGCAACATCCCGCATCTCCATGACATCACCACCACTATGGAGCTGCTGGGTCGAATGGGCGTTCACCTGACCGTCGACGAGAAAATGAACATCGAAGTCGACTCCAGCACCATCAACAGCTTTGTCGCGCCTTACGAACTGGTCAGAACCATGCGCGCCTCGATACTGGTGTTGGGGCCTTTAGTGGCCCGATTCGGCGAGGCTCATGTATCCTTACCCGGCGGCTGCGCTATCGGCTCGCGTCCGGTCGACATCCATATTAGCGGCCTGATCAAAATGGGTGCCGACATTACCGTCGAAAACGGTTTTATCCATGCCAAAGCCAAGCGCCTTAAAGGCTGCCGCTTGGTACTGGAACAGATCACCGTGACCGGCACCGAAAATTTATTAATGGCGGCGGCGCTGGCCGAAGGCACTACCATTATTGAAAATGCCGCCAAGGAACCTGAAGTCACCGATTTGGCGCATTTTTTAAACAAAATGGGCGCCAAAATCACCGGCATCGGCACCGATGTGCTGGTCATTGACGGCGTGGAAAAATTGGGCGTCGACAGCGTTCACTACGACATCCTGCCCGACCGTATCGAAACCGGCACCTATTTAATTGCTGCCGCCATTACCGGCGGCAGCATCAAGCTTAAAAACACCCGTCCGGATATTCTGGATGCCGTGCTGGAAAAACTGGTCGAAGCCGGCGCCGACATCAGCACCGGCCAAGACTGGATCAAGCTGGATATGCACGGCAAAAAGCCTAAAGCGGTGTCCATGCGCACCTCGCCCTATCCGGCTTTCCCGACCGATATGCAGGCACAGTTCACCGCAATGAACGCCATCGCCGACGGCGTCGGCATTATCACCGAAACCGTGTTTGAAAACCGCTTCATGCACGTTCAGGAACTGCAGCGCATGGGGGCCGACATCAGACTGGAGTCGAATACCGCCATCGTCACCGGCGTTACAAAACTCACCGGGGCACCGGTCATGGCCACCGATTTACGGGCTTCGGCCAGTCTGGTCATTGCCGCGCTGGTGGCCGAAGGCGATACCCTGGTTGATCGTATTTACCATATCGACCGGGGTTACGATCACATCGAAGAAAAACTCTCTCAACTGGGCGCGACCATACGCCGCGTCCCAAAATAAGGTTTGACTATGCTAACCATCGCCGTATCCAAAGGCCGGATTTATGAAGATGCCCTGCCCTTGTTGGCAGAGGCCGGTATCACCCCGATTGACGATCCGCTTACCTGCCGCAAACTGATTTTACGCACCACCCGCGATGACGTGCAACTGGTCATTATCCGCGCCACCGACGTGCCAACCTTTGTTGAATACGGTGCCGCCGACATGGGCATTGCCGGAAAAGACATCCTGCTCGAACACGGTGCCGAAAGCCTGTACGAACCGCTGGATTTGAATATCGCCTGTTGCCGTTTAATGACTGCCGCGCACAAAGACGCGCCGCCGATTGCCGGCCGCGTTCGGGTGGCAACCAAATACGTTAAAATAACCCAGCGCTATTTTGCCAGTTTGGGCATACAGGCGGAAATCATCAAACTGTACGGATCGATGGAACTGGCGCCCTTGGTCGGTTTATCCGATTGCATCGTCGATTTAGTCGACACCGGCAATACGCTAAAAGCCAACGACCTGGAACCGCGCGATTTGATTATGAACATCAGCTCCCGATTAGTGGTCAATAAAGCGGCGATGAAAATGAAGCATCAGGCGATACAATCGCTGCTGGATCAGTTTGAGAAGACGTTGGCGGGAAGAAGCTAATAACCTGTAATTGGATACAGGCATGCAAATGGCAATTAGATACAACTTGCTAAATCGCATTGTCAATAACCCCACAAATAGGACATTGTTTTGCCGACAATATCGATGTTTTATGGAATTATCATTCGTATGTACTTTGCGCCCGGTGAACATCCGCCGCCACATTTTCATGTCTACTATGCCGAATATACAGCTACAATTGATATTCGTACTTGTGAGTTGATTGAAGGAAATTTGCCGAGGAAGCAAACAAAACTTGTCTTAGCGTGGGCTGAATTGCATCAAGAAGAACTTATGAATGATTGGGGTTTGGTTATGAATGGTGAAGAACCTTTCAAAATTCAACCCTTGCAATAAAAGGAGATAACTATGTATCCATCAGTGAAAAGCGTTGTTCCACGAGATAATTATCTGCTAGATATTACTTTCAATAATGGCGAAAGCGGCATATTAGACATGAAGCCCTACTTGAACTTTGGCATTTTTAATCGAATTAAAGATTTCAGCTCTTTTAAAAAAGTCGCAGTCGCCTTTGACACCATTGAATGGGAGTCAGGAGCCGATCTCGACCCTGAATTTGTTTACGATAAATGCGAAATAAATTTAACAAACGCTTGGTCATTTACTGACACGTAGCCATGCAATTGGAACCATCCGCCCGCAATTTTATGGCAGAAATACGACTCGAAGTACTCAATTCTGAAAGGGAATTTACTATTTCGTCGGAATGGCTGGAGGAAATTCACCAACGTTGCGCGGCCATTGACAATGAAACAGCTAAACTCATCGACCACGAGTCGGCTATGAAGCAGTTGCGGGCACGATTAGTCTAATTTTTATAGTTTTTCGCTAATCAAAATAGATGCTGAAGCCAAGTTTTATCAATAAAATCAAACCCAGTTTAGAAAGAGGTAATATTTAATGAATAGATGGAATATTCCTGATTTCTTGGAACATGACGTAATTGAAAGAGATACGCATTGTGTCTACTGTCGAATTGAATTTATACCGTTAAACGAATCACGAAAGTCAAAACCGACATGGGAACATATTGTTAACGATACAAGAATAATTACTCTTGAAAATATCGCAAGATGCTGTACGTCCTGCAACGCGAGTAAGGGCGCAAAACTTCTTTCTGACTGGCTAAATTCTAGTTATTGCAAGAAGCGAAATATCACAAAAAACAACGTCGCGCCAGTGGTGAAAGTAGCTTTTGATCACCCACCCACTTTAAGTAAACCAAATACCTAACCTCGCACTTAAGCAGTCCGAGATTACAATGCGGTTTTTATTTTCATTTGAATTAACAATCCAACCTTAATAGCCCATGTCCGAATTATCTATTCTAAAACTCAACGCCGCCTCGCCCGATTTCAATCGGCAATTAAAAAACCTGCTGGCCTTTGATGAAACCGACGATCTGGATATTCATCAGCGCGTGTTGGCGATTATTGCCGATGTGCGCAACAACGGCGATAAAGCGGTTATTGACTACACCAACCGTTTCGATCACCGACAAATCACAGCCGCCGCCGAATTGGAATTGCCGCCGGAAACCCTCAAAGCCGCCTGGAATGGTTTGCCCGCCGAACAGGCGCAAGCGCTGCAAACCGCCGCTGAGCGTGTCCGCGCTTATGCCGAACACCAGAAAATCGAATCGTGGCAATACACCGAAGCCGACGGCACCGTACTCGGACAAAAAATCACCCCATTAGACCGCGTCGGGCTTTATGTGCCGGGCGGAAAAGCCGCCTATCCATCGTCAGTATTGATGAACGCAATACCGGCTAAAGTCGCAGGCGTTGGCGAATTGATCATGGTGGTGCCAGCGCCCGGCGGCGAGACCAATCAACTGGTGCTGGCGGCGGCTTATTTGGCCGATGTCGACCGCGTGTTTACCATCGGCGGCGCTCAGGCCGTTGCCGCGTTGGCTTACGGCACCGAAACCATTCCGGCGGTTGCCAAAATTGTCGGCCCCGGCAATATTTATGTGGCGACCGCAAAAAAACTGGTATTCGGCCAAGTGGGCATCGACATGATTGCAGGACCTTCGGAAATCCTGATTATCTGCGACGGCCAAACCAACCCCGACTGGATTGCGATGGATTTATTTTCGCAGGCGGAACATGACGAAAATGCCCAGTCCATTTTGATCGGCACCGACGCGGCTTATTTGGATGCTGTCGAGCAAAGCATCAATCGGTTATTGCCGACCATGGAACGCGCCGAGATTATCAGAACCTCGCTGACGACACGCGGCGCGTTGATCAAGGTCGATGATTTAAACCAAGCCGCCGAAGTGGCCAACATTATCGCGCCGGAACATTTGGAACTGTCAGTTGCAGAGCCAAAAGCGCTGTGCGAAAAGATTCGCCATGCCGGTGCTATTTTCATGGGTCGTTATACCGCCGAAGCCTTAGGCGATTACTGCGCAGGTCCCAATCATGTGTTGCCCACCTCCAGCACCGCGCGTTTTTCATCGCCGCTGGGTGTTTATGATTTTCAAAAACGCTCCAGTTTAATCAACTGCTCAGCAGCCGGTGCCGATACGCTGGGCAAAACCGCATCGATATTGGCGCGCGGCGAAAGCCTGACCGCCCATGCGCGCTCTGCAGAATATAGAATAAAATCAGCATAACGCTCTGAATCTCATTTATGTCCAAAAACAATCTAATTTCCGCTCTTTTCCGCAAAGAAGTCCTGGCAATGTCCGCTTACAAAGTGGCCGATGCCACCGGTTTGATCAAACTGGATGCGATGGAGAACCCCTACAGCTGGCCTGAAGACATCAAGACAGACTGGCTGGAAACGTTGAAAGACTGTCCGTTAAACCGCTATCCGGATCCTGAAGCCAGACAGCTGACGGCAACCATCAAACATCTGAATCAAATACCCGATCAGCTTGATGTATTGTTGGGCAATGGTTCCGATGAAATCATTCAATTACTGTTAATGGCGCTGCCTGCCAGTGCCTGCGTATTGGCGCCCGATCCCGGCTTTGTGATGTATAAACAATTGAGCCTATGCCTGGGACTGAACTACCTCGGCATTCCGTTGCTGGCAGACAGCTTCGACCTGGATTTGCCGGCCATGCTGTCTGCGATAGCACAATACCAGCCTTCGGTTATTTTTCTGGCCTACCCTAACAACCCTACCGGGAATTTATTTTGCGAAGCGTCGGTTCGGGACATCATAAAAGCCGCTAAAGGCTTGGTAGTCATCGATGAAGCCTACGCGCCTTTTGCTGATGCCGGCTTTATCGACAGCCTTGGGCAATATGACAACCTGCTGGTGATGCGTACCGTATCGAAACTGGGACTGGCGGGCTTGCGTCTCGGCTACATCGCCGGTGCGCCGGATATTATCGAACAACTGCATAAAATTCGCCTGCCCTATAATATCAACAGTCTAACCCAAATCAGCGCCGATTTTGCCCTATCCAACAAGGCATTGTTTGACCAACAAACGCAACAGATTTGTGCTGAACGGTCACGGGTTTTTGACAGGCTTAATGCCCTGAACGGCATTACCGCTTATCCCAGCAAGGCTAATTTTATCCTATTTAAAACACCCGAAAATCAGGCAAACGACATCTTTTCGTCAATAAAACAACAGGGTATTTTAATTAAAAATCTTAGCGCTCAAGGCGGCTTGCTAACCGATTGCTTGCGAGTAACCATCGGCAAACCGGATGAAAACACAGCATTTCTTGCCGCATTAACAAAAAGTCTACGTACCCCATAAATAAAAAAATTAACAGCGATATCACGCCTTTAAAAATAATAATCCATTGCAATATCATATAATTGCGCACAACGTCGCAGATCAGGCCTTTTTTTAATAACGAACGAATAGCCAAGCGGGCGGCATAAGCACTTCAAATCTTATCAGCTCTAATGGTATATTGGCTCAGAAAATAATGCGCCCTTAAAGAAGCGTATACTTACATCAGGAGAGTTCTATAATGAATAACGAAGGCGTCGATCAGTCCAAACGCCAGTTTCTGACCACGGCCTTGACCGTGGTTGGTGCCGTCGGTACTGGCTATTTAGCTGTTCCTTTTCTTGCTCAAATGCAGCCTAGCGCCAAGGCCATGGCCGCCGGCGCTCCTGTTGAAGTTGACATCAGCAAAATGGAACCCGGCCAATTAATCAGAGTCGCATGGCGAGGAAAACCGGTATGGATACTCAACAGAACCCCTCAGGTTCTTGAAACGCTACAAACCCTGGACAATGAACTCAGAGACCCGCTTTCTATGGAATCGATACAGCCGGAGTCCAGCAAAAATCCGGCGCGCTCCATTAAACCGGAGGTTTTTGTCGCCGTAGGCTTATGTACCCATTTGGGCTGTTCACCGACGTTCCGCCCTGAAATAGCCCCCAATGATCTTGGCGAAAAATGGAAAGGCGGCTTTTTCTGTCCATGCCATGGCTCCTGGTTTGATCTGGCCGGTCGCGTTTATCGCGGCGTGCCTGCACCTACCAACCTGGAAATCCCTCCTTACCGCTATATTACTGATACCCAGCTGATTATTGGTGAAGATCCAGAGGAAGAAAACGCATGAAACGTAATCGCGTAACTGAATGTAATGAATGGTTTTTGGAACGCTTTCCGCTGACTAAACTATGGAATGAACATATGGCGCATTATTACGCGCCTAAAAACTTTAATTTTTGGTATTTTTTCGGTTCGCTGGCTTTGCTGGTACTGGTTAACCAGATTCTGACCGGTATATTTTTAACCATGAACTACAAGCCGGACGCCAAGCTGGCTTTCGACTCCGTAGAGTACATCATGCGCGATGTGAACTGGGGTTGGCTGATCCGCTACATGCACTCGACCGGTTCCTCGGCATTTTTTATCGTGGTTTATCTGCACATGTTCAGGGGCTTGCTGTACGGCTCGTTCAAACACCCCCGTGAACTGGTGTGGATTTTCGGTATGCTGTTATTTGTCGCCCTGATGGCCGAAGCCTTCATGGGCTATCTGTTGCCTTGGGGACAAATGTCCTACTGGGGCGCCCAGGTTATTATTTCGCTGTTCAGCGCCATTCCTGTGATCGGTGATGACCTATCACTCTGGCTACGGGGCGATTATGTGGTTTCCGATGCCACCCTGAATCGATTCTTCGCCTTTCATGTTATTGCCGTGCCCCTGGCCTTGGTTATGCTGGTATTCCTGCATATCGTGGCCTTGCATGAAGTGGGCTCCAATAACCCGGACGGTATTGAAATCAAGGATTCCAAAGACCCCTGGGGGCATCCTGTCGATGGCATTCCGTTTCATCCCTATTACACCGTCAAAGACCTGGTCGGTGTCGGCGTATTCATGTTGTTTTTCGCCACGGTTATTTTTTATATACCGGAAATGGGCGGTTATTTTCTCGAGCCCGCCAATTTTATCCCGGCCGACCCGATGAAAACCCCGGAGCACATAGCTCCAGTATGGTATTTCACGCCTTTCTACGCCATTTTAAGAGCGATTCCCGATAAATTTGCCGGCGTTATCGGCATGGGCGGCGCCATTGTCGTATTGTTTCTGTTGCCTTGGCTGGATCGCAGCCCGGTCAAATCGATTCGTTATCGCGGCGGCATCTACAAAAAAGCCTTGATGCTGTTTGTGATCAGTTTTATCGCTTTAGGCTATTTAGGTACACAACCGGCAACGCCGACAGCGACCATCGTCGCGCGATTTTTTACTGCCATTTATTTTGGCTTCTTCCTGTTGATGCCATTGTATACCCGCTGGGAAAAAACCAAGCCGGTGCCGAAACGCTTAACTTCAGTACATAGCCTTGAGGAGCAACTGCCTGCGTTAATTGAGGAAATTACCCAGATAAAACAAGGATCTACTGAAATTGGACACCCTGCTTTTAAAAGCTCTTTTTTTGCCATAAGACCTAATCCCAAAGGCATAAAAAACCTTATCAGTCGTTTAGCAAAAAATGTAAAAGGGAGTCTGGATTAACATGAAAAATTTAACAGCATTGCTTTTATTGTTATCACTGTCTTTTGGGGTTATTGCCTCCGAAGGTGTTGAGCTGCAAAAAGCCAATATTGATCTTTCCAATAATGTTTCATTGCAACGCGGTGCAAAACACTTTGTCACCTATTGCCTGGGCTGCCATTCGATTAAACATATCCGTTATTTGCGTATTGCTCTTGATGTCGATGTCGACCCTAAAAAGGTGCTAAAAGACATTGCACCGGAAGGAGCTAATATCTACGATCAAATGCACAGCGCCATGAATGCGCATGATGCGGAAAAATGGTTTGGCACCCAGCCGCCCGACCTGTCGTTAATTGCCAGATCGCGTGGTGCGGATTGGCTGTACAGCTATTTAAAAAGTTACTATATTGATCCCAAAAGTCCTAGAGGGGTAAACAACCTGATTTTCGAGGATACCGCTATGCCTAACCCGCTCTGGCAATTACAAGGTGAGCAGTATGCAGAACCTAGAAAAAATATATGGGGGCATGAATATACCAACTTAGTTATTAAAGAACCGGGTACCTTGTCTGAAGGCGAATTTGAAATTTTCGTCAATGATCTGGTTAACTTCATGGTGTATGTCGGCGAGCCAGTGCAGCTTGAAAGACAGCGCCTCGGGAAATATGTCATATTTTTTATTTTAATGTTTATCGTTTTAGCTTATCTGCTGAAAAAAGAATACTGGAAAAACATCCATTAATTCCTGAGCCATGCTGGGTGGGCGTCGCTTTTGCGCTAAGCGGCAGCTTCATAAGCACAGACAGAAACCTACTGAAAACGCTTCGAACGGGGGCATCATGCCCCGTTCAGTCGTCGTAAACCATCAAGCTGTTTTTCTATCCCAACATCTGCAAATAAAAACCTAGACTTCCTGTTATAATGGCCTCTTTTTTATCGCTCCACACGTCTTAAAGAGGTTGTTATTCGTGACAAATATTACTCGTAAATCTGTAATGACGCTTTTCTCATCTCCAACATGCGCGATGAGTCACTGCGCCCGCTTTGTTTTGCACGAGAAAGGAGTTGTCGCAGACATAGAATATTATGACCCGACTGAGCCGCCTGAGGATCTACTTGAGCTAAATCCCAACGGTACGTCGCCAACACTGATTGAACGCGACCTGGTTCTCTATGACTCGCGCATCATCATGGAATATCTGGATGAACGTTTCCCGCACCCTCCATTGCACCAAATGGATCCGGTTTCTCGGGCAAGTGCCAGAATGCTGATCAAACGTATCGATCAAGACTGGTATCAGTTACTGGATGAGATTTTATTTTCCGGCGAAAAAAAATCAGCCCGCGCCAAAAAAATGCTCAGAGAGGGCATCTTGTCTGCCGAGCCTATTTTTGCCGCCAGCCCGTATTTTATGAGTGATGAGTTTTCGCTGATAGATTGCGTCATCGCGCCCTTATTATGGCGCCTACCCAGCATCGGCATTGATGTGTCTACACCGAATGAAACCATCAATAATTATGCCCATCGCATATTCGACAGAGCTGCATTTAAACGCAGTCTGAGCGAAGCCGAAAAAGAAATGATTGAGCCTTTAAAATAAATCTTAGTAACATGACTTCTCTAAAGCCTTATTTAATTCGTTCAATTTACGAATGGATTATTGATAATAACCTGACGCCGCATCTGCTTGTGGACGCTAAAGATACCCGCGCAATTTTACCGACCGAATTCATTGAAGACGGAAAAATCGTTTTGAATATAAGACCGGAAGCAATTCAAGGCCTCTCTCTCGGCAACGATGAAATCGAATTCAATGCCCGGTTTAGCGGAAAACCGACGCACATTGCCGCACCAATAACCGCAGTATTAGCCATCTACGCTAAAGAGAACGGCAAAGGCATGATCTTCGATCAGGAAGATAGCGATGGTGACGATGAACCACTACCGCCGGAAAAAAAACCCACGACTAAACCCCATTTGCGCATCGTAAAATAACGGCAATTTTTGCTATGTTCAGGAATCCTGGGCATAGCAATTCAACACCTTCTCCTGCCACGTCCAATACCTAGACATTTCAACCTGCCTTACAAATCCGATCGCAAGGGTGCCGATAGCTAACAATATCTATTATTGAGCTTTTGACATCCTCCCCCCAGCTAAAGCCATAGCTATCTACACAAGTTAAATGGCAGGGGCGATCCGGCATAAATGCAGAAGGCAGAGCAACGCAGGAGCCGTTGCCGAGGTCTCCCCTTATCACTTAGGAATCAGCATGAAACAATTTGAATAACTCGCGGCGTAAGTTTTCAGCGGGAGTGTAAGCTTCGCCTAAAGCGCCTACTTTTGGTGCTTGCGCTTGCAGGCGAAACCTGCATTCCGGCTATTGGCAACTTGCTCACGTTATTTTGCGCACGTTCCTTAGTCAGATGTGGCGCAGTATCTCGTCCGAAAGTTGTAGGGGCGAATTTATTCGCCCCGTGGCATCGTATAGCATTGATTCGGGCAACAACATCCGGGAATGGGCGAATGAATTTGCCCCTACTACCGCCGCGTTGCACGATAAACGACCTGTCGGATCCGCCCCTACCCTTTATCGCGACAACGGGCAAATAATTTGTGTAGATACTTATGCCCTGAACGGCGGAGTTTTAGGCTACTTAGTGATAAATGACATTCCCTGAAATCACCCCCTAAGTTTTTCTAACTTTTTGTTATCAGTTAATCTTTTTGGTTGTATAGTGAAGTTTCTATCCGCAGGCGCCCCCCCTTTCAATAGTCCGCCTACAGATAGCTAACCCTAGCTTATGAGGTAAACCTATGAACTTACTACAGAAATCACTTGTCTTATCGTCCTTTCTGACTGTTTTTTTTACATTGCAGGCTTTAGCCGCCGATAGTGCCGTCGGCGAACAAAAAGCCGAACCCTGTGTCAGCTGTCATGGTCCAAAAGGCAACAGCAGCAATGCGCAATGGCCTAACCTGGCGGCACAACAATCCACCTACCTGGCCAACCAACTCAAAGCATTCAAAGCTGCAGACCGCATCAATATTATGATGCAATCCATGACCGCCAACCTAAGCAATGAAGACATTAATAACCTTGCCGCTTATTTTTCTAAACAGGATCCTGTCAAAGCTGGCGGCGACCCGGCATTAGCCAAAGCAGGCCAAGCTAAAGCAAGTATGTGTATGGGATGTCATGGCGCCACTGCCGAAGGTAATGGCCAATTTCCACGACTTGCCGGGCAACATCCTGAATACCTGGAAAGACAATTAAAAGCCTTCAAGGAAGGTTCACGTAAAAGCGGGCCGATGCAAGCGATTACCGCCAACCTATCCGAAGATGACTTTAAAGCATTGGCTGCTTATTTTGGGTCGATGTAAGAAGCAATGATCTGCTCTACATAAAAAGCCGTGCTGGATAAAATAGCTCCCTCGAGCACGGCTTGGCCCCGTGGCGGTTAAAAACGTCTTTTTTAACGCTGCGCTATTTTCAACTGCCCCCTATATCAACAAATGCTTTATCATTAGCCCATTAAAAATTAAAAGCCGCCAGGGCTACCTATAAAAAATAATGAGCCGCCATCCAGAAACCGTATCCGATCGCAATTTACCTCTAATACTCTTATTTGCCGCAACCTTGTTTACCAGCGCATCGCTGATGTTTGTGCTGCAACCGCTGTTCGGAAAAATTTTACTGCCCCTGCTTGGCGGCTCACCGGCAGTCTGGAACACCTGCATGGTGTTTTACCAGAGCATCTTGTTTCTGGGTTATCTTTATGCACATTATCTTTCTACGCGACACACACAGCACCGCCAAATCCAAATCCATACGGCGCTCATACTGGTCAGTTTTTTGACGCTGCCTTTAGCCTTACCGGAAAACGCCATTCCGCCGACCGACAGCAATCCAATCTTCTGGCTGCTCTGGACCTTATTTCTTGCTATCGGCCTGCCTTTTTTCGTGGTTTCCACCACCGCGCCGCTGATCCAAAAATGGTTCGCCAATGTCGGCCACCATACCAGTCACGACCCTTATTATCTTTATGCAGCCAGCAACACCGGCAGCCTAATTGCGTTGCTGAGCTACCCGTTCCTGCTTGAACCCAATATCGGACTGGCCAACCAGAAGAATTACTGGAGCATCGGCTACCTGTTGCTGTGCCTGCTGATTGCAGGCTGCGCGTTTGTGCTATGGAAAAATTGTAGGGGCGAATTTATGCGCCCCGCGCGAATAAATTCATCCCTACAAGATGCAGAAACCGTTACGGCTACAGATGTTTCAATCCACATCCGACCTCATCCGTCGAGTGACACCAGCCGACGGATAGAGGCCGGTGGATTGTTCCTCCCCGTGAACGAGGAGGTTACCAAAAAGGATAACGATGCCAGTGCATCGTTGTCAAACTCAAATAATCCCCCTGAAGAGGGAGGTTTCAGACCAGCGAAAAAATTTGATGAAAATAATCTCAGCCTTGCCATTCAATTACACTGGCTGGCTCTGGCCTTTGTACCGTCCAGCCTGCTGCTGGGCCTGACCAACTTCATCAGCACCGATATTGCCTCGGTACCGTTGTTGTGGATTATTCCGTTAACACTGTACTTATTGTCTTTTGTGATCGTTTTTTCTAAATGGAACGATAAAGTACATCCGTTAATGGTGAAACTGCAGCCGCTTTTCCTGTTGCCGTTTATCGCCTACGCGTTCATTAATCCGGCGGATTTGCCTTATTGGGCCTATTTAATTCTGCATCTGCTGGCATTTTTCTTTGCGGTGATGGTGTGCCACGGCGAACTGGCCAAATTAAGACCGCGTACCCGGCATTTAACCACCTTCTACCTGATTATGTCCTTTGCGGGCATGTTAGGCGGCATGTTCAATACCTTTGTTGCGCCGTTTGTGTTCAATGCCGTTTATGAATACCCGGTCATGATTATTGCCGCATTAATGCTGCGACCCGGGCGAATGACAAATTTGCCCCTACAGCAAATAATAGCCCCGGCGCTGCTGGTTATTGCCGGGATTATTGCTCATGCCACCGTCGACAATTTACTGCAGTATTTCGACATTATTGTCATCGGCCTGATGGGCTTAACCTTATTGACTTACCTGCTCAGAGCACGTCCGGTCGGCTACGCGTTAATGACCGGAGCCATTATTTTCCTTTCACTCGGCTTGCATGGGCTGTCATCGCATACGCTTTATCAGCAACGCAGTTTTTTTGGGGTACTGGCCGTGCGTGAAGCCGTGTTAACCGACGAACAAGGCCAGCCTGAAAGCTATCATGAGTTATTTCACGGCACCACCAAACACGGAGCGCAACGTCTGGCTGCCCACTTAAGCCAAATACCGCTGACCTATTACAGTCGCCCCGGGCCTATGGGACAACTGTTTAAGGAATATGACGCTAACAACCAAGCCTGGAATATCGGCGTGGTCGGACTGGGCGCTGGCGCCTTAACCTGTTACGCCAAAGATCAACAAAGCTGGACACTGTACGAAATCGATCCGCTGGTGGTAGACATTGCCAGCAACCCCGCCTATTTCAGCTACCTGAGCCAATGCGCTCCCAACGCCGCAATGCGCATCGGCGACGCCCGTTTATCGCTGGAAAAAGAGCCGGATCAGCACTTTGATTTATTGGTCATGGATGCGTTCAGTTCCGATTCGGTACCGACCCATCTGCTGACCAAGGAAGCGCTGGCGCTCTATTTCAAAAAACTCAAAGATAACGGCATACTGGCGTTTCATATGACCAACCGCCATTTGTCGCTGAAAAAAGTCTTGTCGATTAATGCGGAAGCCTTGCACTTGGCATCCTTGATTCAGGAATTCCAACCGCAACAGGATATCCCGCTGGTGGTTGCGACCGACTGGGTAGTGATGGCAAAGCATGCCGAAACACTGGAACCCCTACGCCTAAGCCGTCTCGGAAAATGGCAGAAAATGCCCTTATATTTCGACATGAAGCCATGGACCGATGACTTCACCAATATTGTCAGCATTTGGAAATAAG
>JAGXGY010000066.1 GCA_024636505.1 Methylobacter sp.
GGTGCTGTGTTTAAGCAGCTAAAGCCATTGAGTAGTTTTCGTCATTTGCGAATACTTTAGTTTCAGTAGATTTTACGAGGTGTACTGTCCTCGGCATGCACTTAAGGTTTTGCTACCCACGTCGAAGCCATGTCGCCCCCGAGTAGTTTTCAGATCATAGTTTATGGCCTTTATAAAGAAGTTCAAGAGCTAACATAAAAAATTAGCTTTTTCTTTATAGTCTATCTTAATTGCCCGCTGTCACGACATCTTGCGCGACAGCGGGCGTTTGGTACTTAGATGACCGTTACGTTTTCAGCTTGCGGGCCTTTTTGGCCTTGCGTTACGCTGAACTGTACTTTTTGTCCTTCATCCAGCGATTTGTAACCGCCTGAGTTATTGATTTGTGCAAAGTGTACGAATACGTCGGGGCCTGATGCTTGCTCGATAAAACCAAAGCCTTTATCTGAATTAAACCATTTAACGATGCCAGTAGTTATTGTAGACATAATGAGTCCTGTAAAAATTTGAGTGTATAAAGTCTTTAAAAAAGACGAATTGAGCCGGTGAATTTGGAAATTACAAAATGAAAAACAGGACGAGCAACTACAGAAGATACATCGAAATGGTAAGCAGAGGGTAAATCTTATTTCTAAGCTGGCGCCATTATCTACTTCTGATCACAATGATGTCAAGACATATTTTATGGTAAGGTTTTTATAGCGATAAAGACATTACATCACGATCAGTGATGACCAAGCGACCCGAGTAAAGTCTTGAATGCCAGCGTAAATGAGTAAAAATAACCGTCGGATAGACCGGGCTAGTCTGTGAAGTGAACGGTGCAATAATGCCATCGGCAGCAGAAACCCGTGAGCAGTATAGCGATATAGACTCACTCCTGAGCAATCAGGAACCCCCTTCCTTTAGGCTATAGTTATCAACACAAGTCACTACATCCGGGTCGGGTATACTACCTATCCGCCAATATTAAAAAACATTCCGTCACTCTCTTGCAGGTGGCGTCGCCATTAAGTAAGTTAAGGGCCCATCACTTTCTTTTCAGTCTGGGTTAATGGCGGTGCTACGGGAGAGCGAATAAGCTGTGTAGATAGCTATACCTTTAAGGTGAGGTATTCTTTGCGGAACCAGCGCTGTAGGCTTTCAACGATGCCAACTTCGTCGTCAACAAAAATCAGGGGATACATGACCATGCGATTATAAAGTTTCTACTCTTCGTTTGGAGGTTGTGCAAGGATAAGCATTATCTCGGCTTATCATGCTCTATGCCAATAATAGCGGCATGTCATCATAGCACTGCAATACTTTGCCGTATTTATACAAACTATGGATAATTTCGAGCTAACGATGGATATAATAGGTAATTATACTTATCCACTAAAGCCTAATGTCATGTCATGTCATTTTTTCTGCAGCCTAATCGTCACGCGCTAGTCTTTGCATTCGGTTTAGCGATGATTTACTTCACGCCGCCGCTATATGCCAAGCCAACGGCATCATGGCTGGATGCCGTCACCATTTCGGGGTATGCCAAACTGGCGACCAGTTCGCCTAATCGCGGCCCCACTGCCGTTGAATTGGATGACTTAAGTTTATTTGTCTCGGGCAAATTTAATCGCTGGCTCAACCCCTTTTTGGAGGCCGAAGTCTACAAAATTCCGCTTTGGGAAGAAGGTAAAGGCGCGCAATTCAATAGCGCACAACTGGTCATTGAACGGCTGTATAACGATATTTACGTCACAGAAAACGACACCTTACGCGCCGGTAAATTCCTGGCACCGATCAATCATTGGAATATTGTGCATGCCGCACCGTTGGTATGGACAACCAGTCGCCCGGTCACATCATCCTATTCCCGCGCCAATTACATTACAGGTATTAATCTGCGCCACGATTTCGATCCGTTAGCAGGCCATGCGCTGGAAGTTTATTGGCAACCGGTGGAAGAATTTAACCCTAAACCGCTAACGGAACATGAACGCCATTATCAAACCGTTATCGGCGCCCGATGGATTGCGCACGAAGATTTAGATTATTACTTGGGCGTATCCTTTCAACATGCCGACGTTGCAAAAAGCAATGAACTTCGTAACTCCATTAGCATAGACGGCAATTGGCAGCACAAATGGTTTGAATTAGAAAGCGAATTACTGTTCACGCAAGTTGATACCGACCAACTCCATTACCGCAATCATGACTGGGGCGGTTATGTGCAAATGGCGGTGCCGTTGGTCGAGCATTTCAACCTGATTACTCGCTACGAACATTTTGAATTCGCCAACAAACTGGCCGCGACCGATACCGCGTTAGGCGGTATTGTGTATCGCCCTGTACCTCGCTTATCGTTTAAACTTGAATGGCAACAAACTCAAGGCAGTGTTTTCCATAATCAAACCGGGCTTTATAGTTCAGTTGCGGTGTTATTCTGATGAAACGATTGCTTGTTTTAGGAGTTGCCGCTACGTTAATGCCGCTTTCAATCGCGTCAGCGGATTTATACATCATTGCCAATAAAGATTTACCTGTCGCGCAACTGGATAAAGACGATATTGCGGCAATATATTTGCTTAAGAAAAAACATTGGGAAAACGGCGAAGACATTATGCCGATTAACCTGCCCGCCCAAGCCGATGCACGCAACCGTTTCACTGCCGCAATTTTTGACAGTACGCCGGATAAATTGGGCAGTTATTGGGACAAAATGCTGTTCAAAGGCGAGACTCCGCCGGTCACCCAAAATTCCGAGCAGGCCGTTATTTTGTTTGTGGAACGGATTAAAGGGGCGATCGGTTACGTCGAAACCAAACCGCAAAGTCGGCAAATCAGAATCCTGCAACAATTTTCCAGCAAGTAACCGGGTAAACTCATGTCTCGCTTTTCGCTTTCAGTTCGTTTAACGCTGTTTTTCAGTTTTATCGTGTTATTGGTAACCACAATCTTGAGCGCGGTGGTGTTCTACCAATTCGGCGAAAAAATCAATCAACAAATTGAGCACAATCTCACCGGTATTGCCGACCATAAAGCCGCTGAAATCAGTAATGTGTTGCTGTTTGAACGCACCAACTTATTGTCATGGCGAGCCTCATCGGTGATGCTCGATGTGGTGGTGGATGATTTAGATAAGCGCATTACCACCGAACTCAAAAACCTTAAGCAATATTATCGGTTGCAAGGCGATCTTTATGTGTTCAACGCAGCGGGCGTGCTGATCGCTTCCACCCAGCAGGATGTACTAAAAACCCAATTGCCCCAAGCCTGGCAAACGCAACAGGATTACGCGCTGGTATTCAAACATGAGGTGCCTTTTATTCAAAGCAGCGTCATCGCTCATGTGACGGCCTTAGAACCGCCGCAATTAAAAATGCAGGGCTATTTGGTTATGACCCATTCCTGGGAGGATATTAGCCGACTACTTGAGCCAACAGACAGTAGTTTTGCGTTGCATAAAGCACATGAAGGAAACCACGGCAGCGCAGATCTTTTTACCGCTAACGGTGTAAAAACAATCGAGATAAATGATGATTTTTCGGAACGACCCTCATGGCTTCTTGACGGTATCAGCTATTTGGGCTCGATTTCAAAACCCGTAACAGTCGGCGGTTTCAGTTTCCAAATTGCGGCGTTTATGCCTGAAAAACTCGCATTGGAGCCGTTATTTGAACTGACCAAAAATTTGTTGCTGGCCGCCGCTTTGGTCGGCATACCGATGATTGCGCTGGTCAGCTTGCTCAGTCGTCTGCTGGTCACGCCGATCAAAAAATTAACCACCACCATCCGCACGATTGAAGACTCCAACGATTTGTCGATCAAAGTGCCGGTTTCGGGGCGCGATGAAGTGGCCGATTTAGGCAATGCGTTTAACCGCATGACCACGCGCTTAGGCGAGTTATTTAATAAGTTTGTCGTGGTGGAAAAAGAACTGGAAGACTTGAATATCAGCCTGGAACGCCAAGTTATAGACCGCACCCAGCAATTGCAGGATACGCTGCTAAAGCTGCAATCCGCCCAAGCGCAATTGGTGCAATCCGAGAAAATGGCTTCATTGGGACAATTGGTTGCCGGTATCGCTCATGAAATCAACAACCCCATCGGTGCTATTTACGCCAATATGCCGCCATTGGAAGAATATATAGACGATATTAAAGGCACGGTCGAATTTGCTCAAAGCTGTATGGACGAAGCTTGCACACAAAAATTAAACGCTCACATGGCGCAAATTGATTACACGTTTGTCACCGACGACTTGGCTAAATTGCTGAACAGCCAAAAACAGGCCGCCGACCGCATCCGCAATATCGTGTTGTCGCTACGTAATTTCTCCCGTCTCGATCAAGGCGAAGTTAAAACGGTGCGGCTCGAAGAAGGCCTGGATTCGACCTTGCAGATGCTGTTCCACAATTACAAGGATCGCATTACCGTCGAGAAAGATTACTCGCTCAATGAATCCGTTGAATGTTATGCGGGCGAACTCAACCAAGTGTTTATGAACATTCTCGCCAATGCGATTCAGGCCATTCCCGACAAAGGCAGTATTTTCATTACCACCGCTAAAGTGGCTGATCAAGCAGTCGTTACTATCGCCGACACCGGTACCGGGATGCCTGAAGCAGTCAGAAAGAAAATCTTCGACCCGTTTTTTACCACTAAAGATGTGGGCGAAGGCACCGGGTTAGGTCTGTCGATTTCTTACGGTATTATTGAAAAACACCAAGGCGCGCTTACGGTTGAATCTGAATTACATCGTGGCACCCGCTTTATCATTGCTATTCCCCTTCGTTTAATTAAGGACGCTTAAAGATGCATACACTATTATTGGTTGATGATGATCCCGATGTGTTGGCGACGTTAACGCGCAGCTTTCGCAAAGGCTACAAAACGCTATCGGCCAGTGCCGGCGCAGAAGGGATTGCGTTGTTGAATGAACATCCGGTCGATTTGATTATTTGCGATCAACGCATGCCCAATATCAGCGGCGATCAAGTACTAAGCCATGCATTGCAAGTCCGACCTGAAGCCATTCGTATTTTACTGACCGGTTATGCCGATGTTGAATCGCTGCTGACCTGCGTCAATGATGCCCATATTTACAAATACGTCACCAAACCGTGGGATCCGGACGAACTCAATTTAACCGTGGTGCGGGCGTTGGAATCGCTGGTTTTAAAACGCGATTTGGATACGGCGCGCGATCAATTGGAAACTGCCTACAAGGACGCAGTAGTGATGTTATGTTTGGCGGCCGAAGGTAAAGATCAGGATACGGCCAGTCATTTATACCGCGTGCAGCATTACACCGAAGCATTAGCCATCGCCATGGGCGTTGACGCTGCGGAAGCCGCGCACATGGGCTTCATGAGTATGCTGCACGACATCGGCAAACTTGCCACGCCCGATGCCATTTTGAAAAAACCGGATAAATTAACCGCTGAGGAATGGGACATTATGCGCGAGCATCCGCTGGCTGGGGTGCGCATTTTGGGCAACAACCCGTTTTATAATTGCGCACGGGAAATTTCTGCGGGTCATCATGAAAACTATGACGGCAGCGGTTACCCGCACGGCTTACGCGGCGATGATATTCCAGAGTCTGCGCGTATAGTAAAGCTTGCGGATGTCTTCGACGCACTCACGACGGACCGGCCCTATAAAAAACCATGGACAATGGAAACAGCCATAACCCATATCGAAGCACATGCAGGCATCATGTTCGATCCGGCGATGGTGGAAGCGCTAAAAGAACTGTTTGCCGACGGAACACTGCTACGCATTATGACCACAGATTATGTGTGATAAAGAGCGGAAAAAAAGCGAATATTGAAGAGTTAACAGATACGATTTGATGCCACTAGATACCTTTAGACCGGGAGGAGCGACCCGCAACAAGCGAAGCGATGCTTGTTTTATCGGGCGCGAATTAGGGAGAGCGTGCATACCCTTTTTCAATGGTTGACTTCATCTCAACGGAATGTCTCCTTATTGCTTATCTTGGCAAATTCACTTTCCAAAAATATCGGCATTACTCTCAACTCTATCTAAATAGGTTTTACCCGCCAAATGGTCGACGTAAAATTTCAGCATCATGGACATCGGCAACGCTTTGAGCTTTTTGTCTGAGCACCGGATCGCCTAACTGGGCAATCTCACACACCCTTGTCATTGCAACTCATACATAAGCACGGCCTGCGCCTGAATCGGCTCTTCAGCGTCGGCTTTTTGTAACCGTTGATAACTGCCGTCGGACTGTAATATCCATGCCTGGGTATTATCGTTTAAATACAAATTCAGATCTTGCAAAATGCGGCCTTGCAATTTTTTATTTTCAATCGGAAAACAAATTTCAACCCGCCGGAACATATTACGATTCATTAAATCAGCACTGGATGCGTAAACTTCCCAGTCGCCGCCATTTTCAAATGCATAAACCCGCGCATGCTCCAAAAATCGCCCGATAATGGAACGCACTTCTATATGTTCAGAGATGCCTGAAATACCTGGACGCAAACAACATACGCCCCTGACAATTAATTTAACCTCAACCCCGGCCTGCGATGCGCGGTAAAGGGCGCGAATAGACTGCTCTTCAACCACAGCATTCACCTGAATGATGATTTTTGCCGACTTACCGTTTTTAGCATGACGTATTTCCCGTTCAATTTTCTCCATCAAGCCGCGATGCAAGGTGAACGGCGATTGCAATAATTTATTCAGTTTGGTCACCTTGCCCAAACTGGTCAACTGGGCAAATACGCGGCGCACATCCTCGCCTAATTCTTTATCACAGGAAAACAAGCCATAATCGGTGTAAATCTGTGCGGTTTTCGGATGATAGTTTCCAGTGCCCAAATGCACATAATTACGCAATTGTTTACCCTCCTTTCTTAGCACCAGACACATTTTGGCGTGGGTTTTATAGCCCACTACACCATAAACCACATGCACGGCAGCTTCTTGCAACTTAGCCGCCAAATCGATATTGGCCTTTTCGTCAAAACGCGCCCTCAATTCGATAACCACGGTCACCACTTTGCCGGTTCTCGCCGCCTTGATTAAGGCGCTGACAATAGGCGAATCGACTCCAGTTCGATACAGGGTCTGCTTAATAGCCAACACATCAGGAGAAACCGCTGCCTGACGAATAAATTCAACAACCGGCGAAAAGGACTCGAACGGATGATGCAGCAAAATATCATGACGCTTAATCGCCGCAAATATATCTTTACTACGCTCCAGTTGTTGCGGAACCGCCGGTTTGAACGGTGTAAATTTAAGATCAGGCCGCCCAATCAGATTATTGATCTCCTGAATCCTGTTGAGATTGACCGGTCCATCAACCAAAAATAAACGATCGCGGTTCATTTCAAAACGATCCAGTAAAAAAGTGACCGTTTCATCCGGGCACTTGGCGTCAATCTCCAAACGCACCTCGTCGCCGTAATTGCGCATGGCCAACTCACCTTCCACGGCAAGCAATAAATCGTCAATAGCGTCGTCATCGACAAAAAAATCGCTGTTTCGAGTGACCCGGAATTGATAGCAGCCTTTGACACTCATACCATTAAATAACTGCCCGACAAAAGCATGGATAATCGATGACAAAAATACAAAATCCGTCGCTCCGCTGGCAGTCTCCTCGGTCGGCAATTGAATAATGCGCGGCAAGGCTCTCGGTGCCTGTAAAATAGCCCGACCGCTGTTTCTACCGAAGGCATCTTTTCCGGTCAAAGAAATAATAAAATTCAGACTCTTGTTCAGTATGCGCGGAAACGGATGCGCCGAGTCCAGACCGACCGGCGTTAAAATCGGCAACAATTCATCATTAAAATAGGCTTCCAGCCATTTATGCTGCACCTCAGACCATTCCTTACGCCGAATAAATCGAATATTTTCTTCGGCCAACTCAGGAATCAGTATTTTATTAAGGACTTGATATTGCTCGTCAACCAGCTGGTGAGCATGAACGGCAATCAGCTCCAGTTGCTCGGCAGGCGTCAAGCCATCCGGGCCGACGGCTTTGGGATCGATAGTTGCCATCTGAATAACGCTGGCAACGCGAACCTCAAAAAATTCATCCAAATTTGAACAGGAAATGCATAAATAATTAAGCCGCTCAAGCAGCGGCACTTTTTCATCTTTCGCCTGCGCCAAAACCCGTTTATTGAACGCCAGCAAGCTCAATTCCCGATTAATATAAAGTTCCGGCTTTTCAAGGTCGATGATTTCTTCTACTTCGTTTATGTCCATGCTGCACTCAGGTTCAACATCAGTTGTTGTTGTTATTATTTTCTCGTGATTCATCCGCTAACCCCTCTTTTTCCCTGCAAGCCTCCGGTATGGAGTGCAATAATGCGCTCACCAGGTTTGAAATAGTGTTTTTTGATTAGATCGTAGACCGCATACATCATTTTTCCAGTGTAGACAGGTTCAAGAGGAATGGTCGTTTTCGACTCAAAATCATTGCTAAATTCGCTTAAATCCGCATTCGTTTTAGCAAAACCGCCAAAATGATAATCCAAGTTTATCTGCCAGTTATGACGAGATTGTGACAATAAACCTTCAACCTCCCCCCTTAAAAAACCGGCGTTTTTTAAGGCCGCAAACCCCAGTACCGACACCTGCTGCTGAACCGCATCAATCATACCCGCCAAAGTCGCCCCGGTTCCACAAGGCGCGCAAAAAGTGTCGTAGGGGATTGCTATTTCGTTAACCAGTTCCGCCACACCTTTTAACGCCAATGCTTGCGCGCCGCCCTCTGGCAGCCAGTATTGCCCCGGCTGCAATCCAGGCAACGCCTGATAGTTTTTATGTTGCCTGAGCAATCGGTAATCGCCACGCGAGACGAATCTCAGCTCCATACCCCAGCGCTGGATGTCCGACAACGTCGGCGTCAGTGTTACCGGTTGCTCGCCGCGAACCAGTCCGATAGTTTTTAATCCTAACACCTTACCCACATAAGCCAAAGCATGCAAATGATTAGAATAAGCGCCGCCCATGCTGATGATAGTATCTGCGCCTGACGACAAGGCATGATCGAGACTGTATTTAAGTTTTCGCCATTTGTTACCGGAAATGATCGGATGCAGTAAATCGTCACGTTTCATCCATAATTTAATGCGATATTGCGCAAGCCAAGGATCATCAATCTTTGTTAAAATCGATGGTTTAAAGGTTTGTTCCAGCTTTATCAGTTCGGGGTGCATTATGTGTGGACGTTATAACTTGATCGCAACCGGGCAGCAGATTATGGATTGTTTCAGTTTGCGGAGTTTACCCCCGTACCGTCCTGACTACAACATTCCGCCCGGGCAAAATATTCTTGCAATAGTGGCGCTGGAAGACGGCAGTAACAGAGCCGTTCATTTGCATTGGGGACTGATACCATCATGGTCAAAGAATCGAGCAATTTCCAGTCACCTGATCAATGCCAGAGCGGAAACCCTGACTGGGAAACCGTCGTTTAAAAATGCTTACCGGTATCGGCGTTGTTTGATTCCTGCTACCGGTTTTTTTGAGTGGCAGACTACCGATACCGGTAAACAGCCTTACCATATATACCAACCGGATCATGCCTTGTTCGCCATGGCAGGCATTTGGGAGCATTGGGAGCATGACCGGGAAACAGTTTATTCATGCACCATTATTACCACCATTGCCAACGACAAAATAGCGCCTATTCATCAGCGAATGCCGGTTATTATCGCGCCCGGCGACTACCATCGCTGGCTGGCAAAAAAAACCGCAGCTATCGAGATCGCCGATTTTTTAGCCGCCGACGCTTACCGCAGCCTGCGGGTTACGCCGATTAGCACACGAGTCAACAATCCGCTGCATAACGATGACAGTTGTTTACGATAGCAGCGCCGCAAATGCCTGTTCTCGCTTACTTGAACAGGCTTATTCCAGCCTACTTTTTCTTCTTGAACTTAGGCTTAGCCGTCGGCGCTTCAGCAATCGGATCCGGATGATAAGACTTATAATCCGGCGCTATGCTGATCAATAAGGTTAACAAGGCGGCAACATAGGGAACGGCTTGTACTGAAAGAATAGTTATCCACAGCCTGCCGCTGAAATTGTCAAAATGCTCCAGAGACGCCATCATACCGATACTGACACTCAACAATATCAATAAAAACAACTCCTGGCGTATGGTGACCAAGCCGACCAATAAAGGACTGTGTTTTTCAAACTTAGGCGTGCGCATAAACGGTTTTCCCGAGGTAAACAAGCCCTGCATGGTACCCTTGGCGACGGTATGGGTTAGAGCGAGTCCTGACAGCGATGCACCTAATGATTGCCAGATGGAACAGGGAACGCGCGCCTGATATAGCCATAAGCCCCGGATAATTTTAAAACTGAATATACCCACCGTCGGCAATAAAAAGGCATTGGCCGGCAGTTCGCTGTGGATAGGGTCGTAAAGAATTACCGCCGTCAAGACCAAACTGGTCATGGTGAATAACAATGCCAGTGCATCTGAAAACCACGGCAACCAACCGGCAATAAAATAATACTTCTGGGCCGGTGTCAGCGTGGGATTTTTAGCGGGTAAAAAGCTGCGCCAATGCGCCTTGATAATTTGCATAGCGCCATAAACCCAGCGATAACGTTGGGTCATGTAGCCGGACATAGTATCGGGCATAACGCCTTTGCCGAATGAATCTTTAACGTAAACCGAATCATAGCCCGCCTCATACAAACGCAAGCCTAACTCGCTGTCTTCACAAATGCACCATTCCGACCATTTGCCCACTTCCAGCAACGCAGACTTTCTGATCATGGTCATGGTGCCGTGCTGAATAATCGCGTTATATTCGTTTCTTTGCACCATGCCGATATTGAAAAAGCCGGCATATTCCCAGTAGCAAAATGATTTAAAGGCGCTTTGGTCGCGGTCGCGATAATCCTGAGGCGACTGGATAAAGCCGACATTTTCATTGTCGAAATAAGGCACCATGCAGTTAAGCCAGTCAGGCGACAAAATATAATCGCTATCGATAACCGCGATAATCTCGGCATCGGGAGCGGTTTGCTCAAGCGCATGATTGATCGCACCCGCCTTAAAGCCCGGCCAGTTTTCCAGATGAAAAAACCTGAATTTCGGCCCCAGACGCTCACAATCGGCTTTTACCGGCTCCCAGACCGCAGGATCCTTGGTATTATTATCCATCACCAATACTTCCATATTGGGATAATCCACCCGATCCAAAGCCTCCAGCGTCATCCGTACCATATCGGGCGGCTCGTTATGAATCGGCAAATGTAACGATACCTTGGGAAAGGTAAACTCAGGAGACGGCTTAAGCGGCTGAAAAGTCCTGACCGTATTTCGGTGCCAGATCACTTCGGCTATTTCAAGACTCTCTATTAACAGGATGACCGCAGCCATGACCTGCATCAAGATAAGTATGCCCCAAAATATCATAGTGATGTTGGTTTGGTATTGCTGAGCGCCTATCGACACCGACCAGAAAATTGTCGATGCAGCAAGATTGGCAATCAGACCGAAAAACAACAAACCGGGCAATTTTAGGCTGCTGCGGGTAAATAAAAACAAAACCATTAAAACAACACTGAAAATAGCCGCTCCGACCGCCCAATGTTCCCAGTTAGGCATCGCAATAACATCGCTGTCCATTGGATATTTAGGCTGCCTGTCCGCGTTAAAAACCCCCCAATAAGCGCCCGCCGAGCCTTCCAACGATCTTTTCCACGGCTGGTCGAACGCCTCTACGATATAGTAAGTGACTTTTTCGGCATCAGCCCGGTTAAGGAAATCACGCAAAAATCTGGCCTGATTAGACACCGATGCAGTCGCGTGTTTAAACGGTTGTCCATCCGAAGGCCAACCGACCTCGGTAATAACAATAGGCTTATTGGGATAAGCTTGCTGCATAGCATGATAACGGTCAAAAACATAATCGACTGCATCTTCCGCCGCAATACCTTCCCAATAAGGCAATATATGCACGGCGATAAAATCGACCTCTGCAACCAGCTCAGGATGTTTAAGCCAGACATCCCACGTTTCTGAAGTGCTAACCGGCCGCCAGGTGTTTCGTTTCACTTCCCGGATATATTCAATCAGCGCTTCAACGGTAATATCGGCACGCAGCAGCACCTCGTTGCCCACCATAATACGAACGATGTTAGAATGATTTTGGCGGCTGACATTAATTAAGGTTTCGATTTCCTGTCGATTTTTTTCAAGATTACCGTCAATCCAGGCACCTATCGTGGTATTCAGATGATACTTTGCCGCCAACTCAGGAATCTTGTCCAAGCCCTTTAGTACGCTGTAAGTGCGAACAGCATGAACTTTATTGGCAAGCAAACTCAAGTCGCTATCAATATCAGCCTCGCTGGGATAAGTATTGCTGGTTTGCGTGTCGTGCTTTCTCATGGGATCAAAAGTGACGCCCATCGTGGTTTTAGTCCAAGGTTGCAATTGCAAGGGGTTATTAACATAACTCCAAATACTGAAATTAATGAAGACGAGTAGAGCGAGAGCTATTACAGTAACTATCTTGGTTTTCATTTAGGTGTCTGATTGTTTTTCTGGACGGTAAAAAATATTTGATTGATTTGAATTGTAAAAAATTACTCATCTCGTAACGAAAGCGCTGTTTGTCGGCAACGACTCCCTGTATTGCTCTACCTCCTAAACGGCTCTCGATGTTGCGCTATTGCCTCTTACCTATACTCCTGTTTTTAGCCGTCCAAAGCAAGCCTAGCACTCCAGAAAATACAAAGATCGGAGTCAAAGCACTTTGAAGTTACGATGCTAAACGGCGTATTTTCGACCGGTAAAAGCGAAAACCAGCTAAGCTGAGCAGTTACCTTATTTTTTTATATAAAGATCGGTAATTGATCCCGTAATCATTTCGGCGGCAAAGCCAAAGGTCTCCGACAGCGTCGGATGCGGATGAATGGTCAAACCGATGTCTTCTGCATCAGATCCCATTTCCAGTGCCAGTACCGCCTCGGCGATTAATTCGCCGGCATTGGTGCCGACCATGCCCGCCCCGAGTATTCTGCCAGTCTGTTTGTCGCAGAGTATTTTAGTCAGACCTTCTTTGCGGCCAATACTCAACGAGCGTCCGCTGGCCGCCCACGGAAAAGCCGCTTTGTCATAGTCTATGCCCTGTTGCTTGGCCTGATTTTCAGTCAGCCCCATCCAGGCTATTTCCGGGTCGGTATAGGCAACAGAAGGAATGGTTAAAGCATCAAAACCGGCCTTATGTCCGGCTGCCACCTCGGCGGCTACCTTGCCCTCATGTACGGCTTTGTGAGCCAGCATCGGATTACCGACTATATCGCCTATCGCAAAGATATGCGGCACATTAGTGCGTTGCTGTCTGTCAACGGCTATAAAACCGGATTCATCGACAGTGACGTCGGCCAGTTCGGCGCCGATCAGCTTGCCGTTAGGTCTGCGTCCTACGGCAACCAAAACCGCATCGAACAATTCCGATTCCGGTGCGCCTTTACCGTCGAATGTGACTTTCAAGCCTTCGTTGTCGGCTTCAATGGAAGTCACCTTGGTTTGCAGCCAGATGTTTTTATACTGCTTTTTAATGCGCCGATACAGCGGGGTAACCAGATCGTTATCGCAACCGGGAATGATCTGATCCATCAGTTCGACTACGCTGATCTCGGAACCGAGCGCATGATAAACCGTAGCCATTTCCAAGCCAATAATACCGCCGCCGACGATCAACAGTTTTTTCGGAATCTCCGTTAATGCCAATGCGTCGGTCGAATCCCATAAACGCGGATCGTCATGCGGAAAACCGGGTATTTTAGTGGGATGCGATCCTGCCGCAATAACCGCCTGTTCAAAACTGATGGTTTTCACACCCGTTTCGGTTTGCACTTCGACTGTATTCGATGAAGTAAAACTGCCGGTGCCTTGAACTAAGGTTATTTTGCGCTGTTTTACCAAACGGGCAAGCCCGTCATTCAAGCCTGCGCTAACACTTTCTTTCCAGCCGCGAATTTTGTCTATATTCAGCGCTGGCTTACCGAAACTGACGCCGTGTTGCTCCAATTCATCTGCGTCATGAATAACCTGCGCTGTATGCAACAGCGCTTTAGACGGAATGCAGCCGACGTTAAGACACACGCCGCCGAGAACCGGATAGCGTTCAATCAATACCACTTGCTTGCCTAAATCGGCGGCGCGAAATGCGGCGGTGTAACCGCCAGGGCCGCCGCCCAATACCAGAACTTCAGCCTGTATTACCGACTCATCAACCACTGGATTAGCATCCATATTATTCTCCCTGCTTAAAGTTTAAGTGTAATCAATTACGATGGAACGCTGATGGTTATGATAATCGCGGATAATCCAAAAAAATATCATTAACTAATGTTACGCACCGACTACGAACTATCAATAACTTACGGTCATTTTTTGCTTCGTAAGTTATTGATCTTTGGTTTGCCCGCGTAACATCAATTATTAAACCATAATTATCTGCGTCCTCAGCGTTCTCGGCAACTGCTCCTGCGTTGCTCTACCTCCTGCATAATCCACATGGATGTGGTGAATGCAGATATTACAGGAGCAAATATCTGCCCATGCAGTTGTATTTTTTACAGCAACAACCTGCGAATATCGCCCAAATACTGCTTGATGACTGCCATGAAACGCGCGCCTTCTGCACCGTCAATGACCCGATGATCGTAAGTCAGATCCAGCGGCAACATCAGGCGTGGCGCAAATTCCTTGCCATTCCAGACCGGTTGCATTTTGGCGCGGGTAACGCCCAATATCGCCACTTCCGGCGCATTGACGATCGGCGTAAAAGCGGTGCCGCCGATACCGCCCAGACTGGAAATAGTCAGGCAACCGCCCTGCATATCGGCAGGCATCAGCTTACCCGATCGTGCTTTGTTACTTTTCTCTGCCAATTCGACGGACAATTCATTGATACCTTTACGGTTGACATCGCGTAACACCGGAACCACCAAACCGTTGGGCGTATCGACCGCGATACCGATATTTACATATTTCTTGAGTATCAGTTTTTCGCCGTCGGCAGACAATGAGGCGTTAAATTGCGGAAACTGCTCCATAGCAGCCACCAGTGCCTTGATGATAAACAGCAGACCGGTGACTTTAATATCTTCTTTGGATTTTTCAGCATTCAGCGCAACGCGAAACGCTTCCATTTCAGTAATGTCGGCTTCGTCATGATAAGTGACCAT
Organism: Methylobacter sp.; assembly: GCA_024636505.1. Taxonomy (GTDB): domain Bacteria; phylum Pseudomonadota; class Gammaproteobacteria; order Methylococcales; family Methylomonadaceae; genus Methylobacter_A. Next base: position 15,208 of record JAGXGY010000066.1, read on the forward strand.
CGGCAGGTTCAGCCATATGCGATTCAAATTTTTCCCGGTCAGCCGTTTGATTTTACTGAGACTTTGCTCTTCTATCTGACCGAATTGAGAGAAATCGATGCTCGGCATTGCCGGAATGCCGCTGTCGCCTTGGGCTACATCTCCAGCCATAACCTTTTTGACGAAATTTTTGACATCGTCTTTTAGGATGCGTCCCTTCCGGCCGCTACCCGTGCTTATTTTTTGTATATCGACGCCTAGTTCGCGGGCAAAAAGCCGGACAGCCGGTGTAGCGTGAGCGGCATGACCCGATACATTGCCGGGCAGCATGTCCGGCAATGGCTCGGCTGTAGTCACCGTCAGCTGGCTATCAGGTTCCGATGCTTGTTCTGCCGGCGCTGTTTGCTGCACAGATTCTTCCGGTTCTGCAGCGCCAGCCTCTTCGGTGCTTGGCAATAGCGTCACGATCAGCGTTCCTTCCGAGACTTTATCACCGGATTTGATGAAAACCTCCTGCACAATACCGGCTGCGCTGGCCGGTAAATCCATACTGGCCTTGTCGGTTTCAAGCACCGCCAGAGTTTGTTCCAGCTTTACCGTGTCGCCCGGCTTAACCAAGACGTCGACGACATCGATATCCGCGACATTGCCGACATCAGGAACCTTAATTTCAATTAGAGCAGCCATTCTTTTATATCCTTCCGTTAAATTAGCCAGGGAGATGTTATATCAGGATTTATGCCGTATTTGGCAATAGCCGCATCTACTTTGGCGGCATCGAACTGCCCCAGGTCTACCAGGTTTTTTAATGCCGCGATGGTGACATGATAGCGATCTACCTCAAAAAACCGGCGCAGGTTTTCACGGGTATCGGAACGGCCAAAGCCATCGGTACCCAGCACCGTATAAGGCGAGGAAATTAGACTGCGAATCTGTTCGGCAAAGGCGCGGGTGTAATCGCTGGCAGCAATCACCGGGCCTTGCGCATTCGCCAGACAACTCGCGACATGGGATTGCTTGGGTGTTTCGCTCGGATGCAGACGATTCCAGCGCTCACAGGATTGGCCGTCTCTGGCCAATTCGGTAAAGCTGGTACAGCTCCATAAATCGGCTTGCACGCCCCAATCATTACTCAATAATTCAGCCGCCGCTTCGACTTCGCGGAAAATCGTGCCGGAACCCAACAACTGTACCCGGGGGCCTTTATTTTTAGCGCCTTTTTTAAAACTGTACATGCCTTTAAGTATGTCCAATTCCACGTTTTTAGGCATGGCCGGATGGACATAGTTTTCGTTCATCACCGTGATGTAATAAAAAACATCTTCCTGCTCGACATACATGCGCCGTAAACCGTCCTGGATAATCACCGCCACTTCGTAGGCATAGGTCGGATCGTAAGACACGCAGTTGGGCACGGTTGCCGCCATCAGATGGCTGTGTCCGTCTTCATGCTGCAGACCTTCGCCGTTCAGCGTGGTTCTGCCCGCCGTGCCACCCATTAAAAAACCCCGGGTACGCTGGTCGGCGGCGGCCCAGATTAAATCGCCGACTCGCTGAAAGCCGAACATCGAATAATAAATAAAGAACGGAATCATCGGCACGTTATGAGTCGAATACGAGGTTCCTGCCGCAATCCAGTCGCACAAACCGCCTGCTTCATTGATACCCTCCTGCAACACCTGCCCGTGCTTGTCTTCCTTGTAGAACATCAGCTGATCGGCGTCTTGCGGGGTATACAACTGGCCGACCTGCGACCAGATACCCAATTGCCGGAACATGCCTTCCATGCCGAAAGTCCTTGATTCGTCCGGCACAATCGGCACGATGCGTTTGCCGATATTAGTGTCTTTAGTCAGAATATTAAGAAGGCGTACAAAAGCCATGGTGGTAGAAATTTCACGGCCTTCACCGCTGGCTTCCAGCAACGGTTTGAAATCGCTCAATACCGGCACATCCAACGCATAAGATTTAGCTCTTCTGGATGGCAAATGGCCGCCCAGTGCGCTACGGCGCTTCTTCATGTAAGCCAATTCTTTCGAGCCCTCCGGAAAGCTCAGGTAAGGCAGGTCGTTCAGCTGCTCATCCGTCACCGGCAATGCATAACGGCTACGGAAGTTACTTAACGAACTGGGGCTCATTTTTTTCTGTTGATGGGAGATATTCTGGGCTTCGCCTGACTCGCCCATGCCATAACCTTTAATGGTTTTAGCCAGAATGACAGTGGGTTGGCCCTTGTGATTTACCGCTGCGTGAAAAGCGGCAAACACCTTAATCGGATCATGTCCGCCGCGATTCAGCTCATAAATATCACGATCCGACCAGTCGGAAACCATGGCTTTCAGTTCAGGAGAATTAAAGAAATGTTCGCGCACATAGGCGCCGTCTTTAGCCTTAAAGGTTTGATAATCGCCATCGACACAGGACATCATACGAGCCGCCAGCAACCCGTTTTTATCACGCGCCAACAGCGCATCCCAGCGCTGCCCCCAAACCAGCTTGATCACATTCCAACCGGCGCCCCGGAACTCGCTTTCCAGTTCCTGAATAATCTTGCCGTTGCCGCGTACCGGCCCATCCAGACGCTGCAAATTGCAATTGATCACAAAAATAAGGTTGTCCAGCTTTTCCCGTCCGGCCATACCGATAGCGCCCAACGATTCGGGTTCATCGGTTTCTCCATCGCCCAGGAAGCTCCAAACCTTGCGATTGGTGGTATCGGCAAAGCCGCGACCCTCCAAATAATGCATAAACCGCGCCTGATAAATAGCCATAATCGGCCCAAGTCCCATAGATACTGTAGGGAACTGCCAAAAGTCCGGCATAAGCCAGGGATGAGGATAAGACGACAAGCCGTTGCCGTTCACTTCCTGACGAAAATTATCCATCTGCTCCAGTGTTAATCGACCCAATAAAAAGGCTCGGGCATAATCGCCCGGCGTTAGATGACCTTGAGTAAAAATCAAATCACCGCCATGTTGCTCTGAAGCCGCATGCCAGAAATGATTGTAACCCACATCATATAAGGTAGCCGCCGAAGCAAAACTGGCGATATGTCCGCCGACATTGGTGTGTTTGTTCGCCCTTAACACCATCATCATCGCATTCCAGCGGACATAAGCGCGAATATTGTGCTCTATGGTAACGTCGCCGGGAAACTGCGCCTGCTGAGCAACAGGAATGGTATTGATATAAGGCGTGTTGGCGCTGAAAGGGATATCGATACCGGCATTCCGGGTAGCCTCAACCAGCTGTTCAATCAGAAAATGAACACGCTCGCTGCCATCGTGTTCCAGCACAGCTTGCAGCGCTTCAATCCACTCCCTGGTTTCAGCTGGATCGATGTCATTTTGTCCGGTGATTTTTGAAATTAAACTGTTGGTCATTGATTGATCCTGTTACGACGGGTATGTATGGATTAAAAATTGTGAGTTAGTTTTACCCAGAGGGCGCAAGAACATAAAATAACCGCGTATTTTACTGAAATAGTAAAAATAAGGCCAGAAACGCTCCACTTATTGTGTAACAGTATAAACAATGCAGAGAGAGCAATACACCCGTTTTAGTCATTTCGATACTGAAGCAGTGTTGCTAATTCAGAATTGCAGCCCGGATATTTGTTTTTTTACGCTGTGCCGGTTTATCATGAGTTAACTTACCCTGAAATCAGCGTAGACGAATTCTTCCCCCACCCACACTGACCTTACTGATAAAACATGGATTTACTATGGATTTACTATTAATGCTTAAAGCCATCATTCTCGGCATTGTTGAAGGCCTGACCGAATTTTTACCGATTTCCAGTACCGGGCATTTAATCCTAGTTGGCGACCTGCTGGATTTTAATGATGACAAGGGCAAGTTGTTTTCAATTGTTATTCAAGTCGGTGCCATCCTGGCCGTATGCTGGGAATATCGCACCAAAATCGCCGCCGTTATTATAGGTTTACCCCATCAAAAGCAGGCGCAAAGATTCGTCATTAACCTGATAATTGCGTTCATACCGTTAGCGACCCTGGGCTTACTATTCGGCAAATACATCAAAGCCGTATTGTTCAAACCGATTCCTGTGGCTCTGGCATTTATCGTCGGCGCTTTAGTCATTATCTGGGCAGAGAAACGGGAACATAAAATCCGTATTCACGAAGTCGAGGATTTAAGCCGGATGGATGCGTTAAAACTGGGTGTTGCACAGGCTTTTGCGTTGATTCCGGGAGCATCGCGATCCGGCTCAACCATTATCGGCGGCTTGTTATTCGGTTTGTCGCGCAAAGCCGCAACTGAATTTTCATTTTTTTTAGCGATTCCCACGCTGATTGCAGCCAGCATTTATGATTTGTATAAACATCGCGATTTATTAGAATTGGCAGTCGACGCGCCCTATTTTATCGCTGGCCTGATCACCGCATTTCTCAGTGCGTTATTGGCCATCAAAGCGTTATTGCACTATATCAGCCATCATGATTTTATTATTTTCGCCTGGTACCGCATCGCCTTCGGCCTGATTGTTATTGCCACGTCATACAGCGGCCTGGTGCACTGGACTGTTGATTAGGCATATTCCCTTAACCTCCTCGTTTACGGACAGGCCGACAATCCACCGACTCTAGATGAAGTCGGTGGATTAAAACATATCACCGCTTAGACAGCTTACTTTCCAGCGCTTCAAATCCCGAAACTACATCCAGCAATTCCTCGGTAATCTGATTCTGACGTTGTTGACGATATGAGGCTGTCAGCAACTCCAACCGTTCTTTGATATTTTTTTCCGCAACCTGCATTGATGCCAATCGACTGGCGTGCTCGCCTGCCAACGACTCGGCGCAGGCGCTAAACAATAGGATAAACAGGTGCTGCCGAATCAGCGAACTTAACAGCTTCTCGCTGTCCATGGTAAATACGGGCAAGGATCTGGACGGCCAGGGCTTGGTATTCAGACGATTAAAACTAAAAAGATCAACCGGCAGCAACGCCAGCGCTTGCGGGATATAGATCTTGCGTTGCTGACTGGCATTGTGGAACAGCAACACCCGCTCAATACCTTGCTGTTGCCAGCTGTCGGTTTGTAACAATATTTGCTGAACTGTTTCAGTGATTCCTGTTACTGAACCTGGCACAAAAAAAAGCGCCTCAACGTCCTGCCCCATGCCCCTTAAAGAAGCATCGACCCTGGCACCCACTGCCAGAATACGCCGATACCGGGGTTCGCATCCGGCTTTATCCAGTTCGTTTACCGCAAAGGCGGCAATGCTTTCATTGTAGCGCCCGCACAAGCCATGATCGGAACCGAACACGATAGCCCCTGTCCACAACGGCTGTTTTTTTTGCTGTTCGGTGAACGCAGCCTGACGATCCCGCAACACTACCTGCAGCCCCATATCTACGGTCAGCTTGTAATCGGTCAGCGATTCCAGTGCACGTTCATATTGCCGGATACTGACGGCAGCCAGCGCTTTCATGGTGCGGACGATGGACTGCAAATCGGCGGCGGCATCCATATCCCGCTGCAAGGCATCAAGAGTCTGCATGATTCACTGTAGATTCGGGTGTCAATGCAGCGCGAGCAAAATCCAGCACCAGCGCCGTATCTTCATCGCTGAGACGCTCTCCGGCCTGTACTTTCTGCCGTTGTTCAGACAACTGATTAAGCAGTGCATTGCCCAACCGATAGCCCATTTTTTTAACGTCGGCAACCGGCAGGCTGTCGAACAGGCCTTCATTCACCGCGATTAATACCACGATTTGCTCGAACGCCGACAACGGCTTGTTTTCATCCTGTTTCAGAATTTCCCTGACCCGGCGACCACGCTCGATACTCTGGCGGGTGGCATCATCCAAACGGGTGCCGAAACGGGCAAAAGCTTCTAGCTCTTCAAACTGAGAATAGGCTAACCGCAGCTGGCCGGATACCTTCAGATAACCCGGAAGCTGCGCTTTGCCGCCGACACGGGACACCGACTTGCTGACATCGACCGCAGGCAGCTCGCCTTTTTGAAACAGCACCGGCGACAGGTAAACCTGACCGTCGGTAATCGAAATCAGGTTGGTGGGAATGTAAGCGGAAAGATTCTGCGCCTGGGTTTCAATAATCGGCATGGCCGTTAAACTGCCGCCGCCGAACTCAGGTTTTACATGCGTCGCCCGCTCCAGTAACCGTGAATGCAGATAAAAAATATCGCCCGGATAAGCCTCGCGTCCCGGCGGTCTGCGTAACAATAAAGACAACTCACGATAAGCATGAGCATGACGGGTAAGGTCGTCATAAATCACCAGCACATCTTCGCCCCGCGCCATAAACCACTCGGCAATACTGGTCGCCGCATAAGGCGCTATATATTGGAGTCCGGGCGTCGACTCTCCGGAGGCAACCAGCACTACGCTGTTTTTCAGTACGTCGGCTTTACGCAGCCCATCAATGACTTTGGCCACCGCCGAGCCGCGCTGCCCGATGGCGCAATAAACGGTAACGACATGTTTATCGTGCTGATTAAGCGCCGTATCGATCGCAATGGCGGTTTTTCCGGTCTGGCGGTCGCCCAGAATCAACTGCCGCTGCCCCCTGCCTATCGGGATCAGCGCATCAATCACTTTAATGCCAGTTTGCAAGGGTTCGGTAACCGGAGCCCGCTCAATAATCGGTCGGGCTTCCCGCTCTATCGGCCAGCGTAACTCGGCGTTAATGGCGCCGACATTATCCAGCGGCTGTCCCAGGGCATCAAGCACTCGACCCAGCAGCCCTTTGCCGACCGGCACATCGACGACCCGGCCGGTGCGCTCAACACGGCTGCCGGCGCTAAGCTCGGTTTTTTCGCCCAGCAATACCACGCCGATTTCGTCAGCATCGAGATTAAAAGCAATACCCATCACGCCGTTCTCAAAACGCAACAACTCCATGGCTTTGGTACCCGGCAAACCCTTGACCCGCACCACGCCGGTACTGACCTGCATGACGCGTCCGACTTCCCTTGCCCGCAACGCGAAGTTGCCGTTTTGCAAAGCGTCATCTATATGTGCCGATGCTTGCCGCAAAGATTGCTTAAAATAATTATTCATTAGTTACGCTAACCATCGTTTTCTGCATTGCCACGCCTAAATGTAATTACTCAAGTGGTTTCAACAGCTCAACTTCAAGCTCTGCCAGATACCGATCAATATTCCATTCCCAGCTTCTGCCGCCTGTTTCCAGAGTAATGCCGCATATAAGCTGCTCGTTAAGCTCAAAAACTATCTCGCGAACTGTCGCAAATTGATCTAATCGGCTGCGGATTTTGTCGCGCTGGGTTTCATTTAACGGAAATCGGCTGATGATAGTTACCGCATCGTCTTCGCTTATTGCTTGTTGCAATACCGATTGTTCATCGGCCGGCAATGCAGCCAGATTGTGCAGAAAGTGTTCGACTACCTGCTGTTCCAGTGACTGATCGGCAAGATCTGAGAGTATTTTGCCGCCCAGTTGTAATGCTTTTTCAGCAATATCCCTGTTAATGACACCGCCCAATTCCTGCTGTTGCTGATACATTTCTTCGTCAAAACGCTTTTTTTCCTGCTGAAGTTCGTCATTCAGGCTTTGCAGCTGCAAGGTTCTATCGGTTTCGGCCTGCTGTCTTGCCTCGGCCAGGATGTTATCTTTGTCGCTATCTAATTGTTGCAGATTGACTTCATAGTGTTTTTTAAGTTGCTCCGCCTCGCTCATTTGTATTTCTACACCTTGCAGACGATCAACCAGACCCTGCTCCCGGCTTGCCATAGCCTTGATGATGGGTCGATAAAGAAACTTTTTAAGCAGCCAGATTAAAATCAGGAAATTGATCATCTGGGCGCCGACGGTAAACCAGTCTATCGCCATGAATTACCCCCCGGCGCGGCTTATCGCGTAATCCCAAAACGGATTGGCAAAAACCAGGATCATTGAAATAACCAAGCTGTAAATAGCCGTCGATTCGACCATCGCCATCCCCACAAATAACGTTCGGGTAATGGTGTTGGCTTCATCCGGCTGCTGGGCTATAGCATTCAGCGCCTGAGCCAAAGCGCGGGATTCGCCTAATGACGGCCCTATTCCACCTATAGCCATGGTTAATCCGGCGGTAATAATCGACGTGACCGCAATCATGCTTAATTCTGTCATGCTGTACTCCTTAAATTAAATAATAGGGGGCAATGCCATTAAAGATTTCGCGCACTTTTAGGCGTTGCCGATGCGATATAAACCATAGCCAATATTGAAAATATATAGGCCTGAATGGTTCCGGTCAGCAATCCGAGAACTTGCATCACAACCGGAAACAACAACGGTGTAATACTCAGTAAAATACCGGCGATCACGGTGCCGCTCATAATATTGCCGTAAAGCCTCACCGCCAAAGCCAAGGTACGGGACAGTTCGCCGATAATGTTAAACGGCAGCATGAACACATTCGGCTGACAATACTGTTTAAGGTAACGCCATAAACCGACCCGATAGATACCATAAACCGGCACCGCAATAAAAACAGTCAACGCCAGTGCGGTAGTGGTCGATAGCGATCCGGTCGGCGTCATGAAGCCGGGGACGACAGCCAACACATTGGCTACAAAAATAAACAAAAACAGGGTGCCGATCAGCGGAAGATAGCGTTCCGGTTGCTGCTGACTGAGTTCACGAATTTGCTTATTAGCCTCGACAACAATAACTTCCAGCAGATTCTGAAACCGTGAGATAGGCGCGTCTACCGATAGCCGACGGGTAATCAAAAAACTACCGCCGACCAGCAGCGCCATCACCGCCCAGGTAAATGCCAGCGTCGCATTAATTTTAATGACATCGTATTGCCATAAAATGATCTGATCCGGGTTATTCAACATGGTAAGCCCTCGTTTTTACAAGATTTTATCATTTTACTTCACCTATTCAAACGTTATAAAGTCGCGCCTAAGCACCGATAAAATGGAGTACAAGCGCCTAAAGCAAAGCGGCCTACTTTCGGTGTTTGCGCTTGCAGACAAAGCCTGCACTCCCTCGCCAGTAGTGGCTAACGCGGCACCGGCAAAATGCGTCGCACCAATATAAATCGAACCGTAATAACCCCCGCCAGACAAATTAACGCATATTGCCAGCCCTGCTTGACTACCGGAAAAAAACCGATAACCGCTAGCACATTACGAATGGCCAAACTGCCCAACACCCAAATAGCCTGGTGCTTAACGTCTGTCAGCCGACGCACCGTTAACCATAGCCCGCCGAAATACATAAGTCCCAATAGCATTCCCCAAGCCAAAACGCCGATAGCCAATAATCCGTCAATCATCGCGACTTTCCTCGCCTATCCAGCGCCAGGCATTCATACAACCCAAGACCACGCCGACCAGCATCATCGTCAGCGTCCACGATACCTGCCCCGGCCAACGCTTGTCCATCCATAAGCCCAGCGCAATGCCGACTACCGTGGGGATGGTTATCGACCAGCCGATTAGGCCGAACATCCCCAGACCAAACCAGACATGATGGGATTTTTGCTCGCGCGCCTTGAGCTTTCGTTTGACTTGCTGATCGAGCGATTCGCTAAGTTCGGTTTTATGTTTGGATTCCTTCATCAAGTTTCCTTGCTAGTCTTAAAGCTTTTTCTTTAGTGAGATTATTGAAGCTTGACAACGATGCACCTGCATCGCTACCCTTTTTAACGAGCTTATTAGGTTCATTCCACCGACCTCTATCCGTCGGATGGTGTCACTCGACGGATGAGATTGGGTGTGGATTGAAACACCGGCATTTATCCTTGTATTTGGGTAAAGCGGCGCACCACACCGGCTTCCAGTCTGGCTAACGCACAGCGTGCAGTGCGTTCGGCCTCGTCCAGCTGCAGGTAGCGTTGTTCCACCGTGTCCCTAAGTGTCTCCAGATTATCGCCCATCACCGCATTATAAGTAGAAATAAGCACCCTATGCCCGCATTTAACCAGGGTTCCTTCATCGATAGCGAGAAAAACCTCCTGGCCGGTTTCGGAAACATAACTCAATACCCCCGGAACCAGCGCGGCAACAAAATCAATATGGCGCGGTTCCAGGCAAAACGAGCCGTTCCGGGCTTTGGCTATTATTTTTTGCACCGATTCGTCGATCATAACTTGACTGGGCAGCAGCAGCTTTAACCTCATCGTTGAACCTCATCAATATGACTGATCATATACAAAGCCTGTTCGGGCACATCGGCGAATTCGTCATTCAAAATCCGCTCGCAACCGTCCAGGGTGTCGGCCAGACTGACTAAGCTCCCCTTGCGGCCGGTAAAATGTTCGGTGGTGGCAAACGGCTGAGTCAGAAAACGTTCCAGTCGCCGCGCCCGATTGACGATAGCACGGTCATTTTCGCTGAGCTCTTCCAAACCCAGCATCGCGATAATATCCTGCAATTCGTCGTATTCGGCCAATACCCGGCGCACTTCAACCGCAAGCTTATAGTGGCGTTCGCCGACTATCGCCGCATTGAGCATTTTGGAGCGCGACGCCAACGGATCGACTGCCGGATAAAAGCCCTGCCCGGCGCGCTTGCGCGACAAGACGATGGAGGCGGAAAGATGCCCGAAAACATGAGTGGCGGCAGGATCGGTAAAATCGTCGGCAGGCACGTAAACCGCCTGAATCGAGGTCATGCTGCCGCTGTCTGTATTGCAGATACGTTCTTCCAACTCCGCCAGTTCGGTGGCCAAGGTCGGCTGATAACCGACCCGTGATGGAATCCGGCCCATCAAGCCGGACACTTCAGCGCCCGCCTGAATAAAGCGAAAAATATTGTCAATCAGCAACAGCACATCGCGCCGGGATTCATCACGGAAATATTCGGCGACCGACAACGCGGCATGACCGACACGAAAACGCACCCCGGGCGGCTCGTTCATCTGGCCGAAAATCAGCGTCGAGTCCTTGAGCACGCCAGCCTCGCCCATAGTGCGATAAAGCTCTTCGGCTTCCCGGCAACGTTCGCCGATACCGCAAAAAACGCTGATGCCCCGGTAATGCCCTGCCATGTTGTGGATCAGTTCGGTAATAATCACGGTCTTACCCACTCCGGCACCGCCAAACAATCCGGCCTTGCCGCCCCGTTCCAACGGCACAAGCAAATCGATAACTTTAATCCCTGTTTCAAACAGCTCGGAACTGGCGCTACGCTGCGCCAACGGCAACGATTGCTGGTAAATAGAGCGGGTTTGCTCGGCGGCTATCGCCGGTTTGCCGTCGATAGCCAGGCCGAACACATTGATCATACGACCCAGTACCGCATCGCCGACCGGCACCGAAATAAAATCGCCGGAATCAATAACGACAGCACCCCGCGCCAGGCCTTCGGTAGAATGAAAAGCAATGCAGCGAGCATCGGTTGCCGTCAAATGACCGGCAACTTCGAGAACGATATGCTGCTCACTGCCCGTCAGCAGCATTTGATTGATACCCGGCAAATCGGTCACAAAAGACACATCGACGATACTGCCTTTAACTGATTTAACCCGGCCGGAAAAGTTAGCTTTCTGCTCTATTGCGTCATTCATAAACAATCCTGCATTATTCGTAAAAATGCGTATCAACAACGGTTAAAAATCTCATCACATCTCAAGTGTTGTGATAATTCAAGGGTAATTTAAACCTTACAGCTTGTTACCGTACAACATATTCTCAGCCTAATCCACTAAAAACCGGGCATAAGTATTCATACTTAAAGGCAAAGTTTAGGTGATTTTCAAAGAAGACTCTACTCGTTAAGTCAGACGTTCTTCGTTACTAACCACAGCAAGCAATATGACTCACCCACGCTGACCTCAGTTATTTAACCACTCTAAATAACTGGGGTCAGCGTAAGTTCACATGCCGAGCTTTTATTGCGACAGCAAAAACCGTGATGACTTGCCCATCCGCTAATACTTTTATTCGCATTTTCTTTGATTTGCCACATATTCATCAAATAATTGCCGAATTATCTTTTGATATTGCATATGATGTTTTTCAGCAACTTCTTTAAAAGTAAGAGATGCTTTCAGAACCAAGGGAGATTGTGACTTTAGTATTTTGGTTTTTTACTGCAAGCTCTGAGGGAGAAGGTAAAAAATCCGCAACCAATTTAATTTTACCGATTGGCTTGTCACTATATTGAATTTGTTTGCTCATAAGTTTTTTTACCTTTACGCCAATAACCAGCACCAAAAATTCGAATGCACCCAGAACGATAAGTAAAATAAACAGTAAGAACTCCGTTTTTATCTTGATTTAACCCAAAGCAATAATAACGCTTTTTTTGCTCACCATGCCCCAAGTCTTCTGCAATGACACGATGTTTATCCAGAAATGCAAACTGAGCTTCATAGAAAGAAACGCTATGCTTTCACTGATTTTCAAGGTTCTTTGCTTCATCCCATTCAAAGCTTGATTTACTCATGAAAGCAGTCTAACAAAAGTATGGCTATTAAATTATACTGACTGTATAGTTCTGTATGTTCACATCACAATCCATTCGGTTCAACTTCGAACCCACACCAGTCCCAACAATTTCCGCAATTCCTCAATCACAAGCACCGATGCGGCAATAGCAATCGCCAGCAACCAATCGCGTATTGTCAATGCCGTGGTATGGAATATCAGCTGCGCGGGCGACCAATGTATTA
>JAGXGY010000067.1 GCA_024636505.1 Methylobacter sp.
ACGATTTTTCCCGTGCTGATAATTCAGCCTGCCGGAGGGAATATCCGGTACTGCCAGTCGAGGGGACTTTAGACTCCGCATTATGCCGAGCATCGCCCCGTTGAAGCTGGAAGCTCCTTCCTTTAGGTAGGAGTAATTCACAGTAGCCTCTGTTTTTCTTTTATTATCAATCTTCCTTGCTGGTGTAAACTTCGGCCTTTAGTCCGAAAGGAGCGCCGCACAACAAGTAAAGCAATGTTGCCTTATCGGGCGCGGATGCATACCCCTTTCCAATCGTTGTCTTCATCCCAACGGGATGTTTCCTTATTGCTAATATTAAAAAACAGTCCGGGTGATTTGCCGGGGACAAAATTTTCTGAATACATAACCATAGTTTACAATAGCGCCGAGTCAATTCGCTCCTGCCGCTGGGGCGCAAGTAAGTCAACAGGATGTAAAACAATCAGATGAAAAAATTAAAATGCGCTGTTATCGGTACCGGTTATTTAGGCAAGTTCCATGCTGAAAAATATGCGTCATTGCCCGACTGCGAACTGGTTGCCGTTGTCGATATTAATGAGGCGGCGGCTAAAGACGTCGCTGAAAACCACGGCGCCATAGCGCTGACAGACTATCAATCCTTGTTAGGTGAAGTCGATGCAGTGAGTATTGTGGTGCCGACGACCTTGCATCATAAGGTATCCATGGATTTTCTCAATGCCGGTGCTCATGTGTTGGTTGAAAAGCCGATTACGGTAACGGTTGCAGAGGCCGATGAGTTGATCGCTATCGCCAGGGAAAAGAAGCTGATTTTGCAGGTCGGGCATCTGGAACGCTTTAACCCGGCGATATTGGGTCTGGACAAAGAAAAAAAACCGCTGTTTATTGAATCGCACCGGTTGTCGCCGTTTAATCCTCGCGCCAATGATGTCAGCGTCGTCCTGGATTTAATGATCCATGATATCGATATTATTTTAGCCCTGGTCGATTCCGAAGTGGAGCGTATCGACGCCAGCGGTACTGCAGTGTTAACGCAAGGCACCGATATTGCCAATGCCCGATTGAAATTTAAAAACGGTTGCGTGGCTAATGTGACCGCCAGCCGAATCAGCATGAAGATGGAGCGCAAAATGCGCATGTTCAGGCCGTGTTCCTACGTCTCTGTGGATTTTCAGAACCGGATCTTGACCAAACATCGCACCGGCAAAAAGGAAATGTTTCCCGGCATTCCGGAAATAGAAACCGAAGAATCCGTTTTTGAAAGCGGCGATGCGCTGCTGGAGGAAATCAAGCATTTCGTTAACTGTATTCATACCGGTGATAACCCGCTGGTTTCCGGTGTAGCGGGAAGGCGGGCACTGGAAACGGCGATACAAATTACCCGGTTATTGGGCGATAAATAACCGGGTAAATACCGGGTGCGGCATTGGTTTGTCGGGTTACGCGATAAAGCCGCTAATCCGATTTACATCATTCAACTCAACAATAGGCAATAACAACATGATACCCATGGTAAACCTCAAGGCTCAATACGTTGACATTAAAGATGAAATTGAGCATGGACTGGCTGAAACAATCGAAAATTGTTCGTTTATATTAGGCCCTAATGTGCAGGCTTTTGAACAAGAAGCGGCCGATTATTTGGGGGTAAAACACGCCATTGCCGTGGCTTCGGGAACCGATGCGCTGCATCTGGCCTTGATTGCCGAAGGCATCGGCGCGGGCGATGAGGTGATTACCACCGCGTTCACCTTTATTGCGACGGCGGAAGCGATTAAATATGTCGGTGCGATTCCGGTTTTCGTCGATATAGATCCCAAGACGTTTAATATTTCGCCGGAAGCCATAGCCAAAGCGATCACCCCAAAAACCAAAGCCGTCATGCCGGTGCATTTATTCGGTCAACCGGCCGACATGACCGCTATTAAGCAATTATGCGACCGGCATAAGCTAAAACTCATTGAAGATTGCTGCCAGTCGTTTGGCGCGAGCATCAACGGCAAACAAACCGGCGCTATCGGTGATGCCGCCGGTTATAGTTTTTTTCCGAGCAAGAATCTGGGCGCGTTCGGCGATGGCGGTCTGGTCGTCACCAATTCCGACGAGACGGCGGCAAAACTTAAAATGTTGCACAATCATGGTTCGGATGTCCGTTATTACCATGATGTGATCGGCTATAACAGTCGTCTTGATGACATGCAGGCGGTGGTATTACGGGCCAAGTTGAAGCGTATCGACCAATACAATAAAGACCGTCGTCGCGTCGCGCATTATTATTCGGAATTGCTGATCGATTTGCCGCTGACCACGCCGTTTGAAGATGGTTTGGGCGAGCACGTTTATCACCAGTACACGGTGTTATGCGAGCGTCGCGATGAGCTGCTAAAAGCCTTGCAGGACAAGCAAATCGGCTGCGCCGTGTATTATCCGGTACCCTTGCATCGGCAAAATGTGTTTAAACAGGAATATGCCGCCGTCAGCTTGCCGGTGACCGAATTTGTCGCTGCCAACTGCTTGTCATTGCCGATTTGCCCGTTCCTTGAGGGTGATTCAATCAGGGAGATCGTGGCGGTTATTCGGGATGTTTTGACGGCATAGTTAAGACTGCTGGAATGCAGGCTTCGCCTGTAAGCACAAGCATAGCTTGCACTCCTATTGATAAATTCACCTTGAACCTTTTACCTTGAACCTTGAACCTTAAACCCTTAACTATCCTATTCAGCGCCGGAGAATCATCCGGCGACCAACACGCCGCCAATATGTTTCTGGAGCTGCAAAAACAGCAACCGGACATTAAAGGCCTCGGCATGGGCGGCGCAAAAATGGCTCAGGCGGGTATCGATATCCGTTATGATTCGGCGAATATCGGCGTCATCGGCGTGGTTGAAGTCATCAAGCATTATGCCGAAATCCGCCGTGCGTTAACGTTGATGCAGGAACTGGTAGCGACCGAGCGCCCCGACTTGCTGGTTTGCGTAGACTACAAGGAATTCAATTTCAAGCTGGCGCGTTACGCCAAACAGCAGGGCATTAAAGTATTGTTTTATGTCAGTCCCCAAGTTTGGGCATGGCGGCCGGGTCGGGTAAAAGCCTACGGCAAGGTCATCGATATGATGGCGGTGATCTTCCCGTTTGAGACCGCTTATTACGATGCCGAAAAAGTGCCGGTACGCTATGTAGGCCATCCTTCGGTAGATAAAGTCCACGCCCGGTACAGCAAAGATGAGGATTTGAGCCGTTTCGGGCTGGATAAAAATAAGCCGATAGTGGGTTTATTGCCCGGCAGTCGTGCTAACGAAATCAAGCGTCTGTTGCCGGTGATGTTGGCCGCAGCAGAAAAAGTGCAGGCCAATCTGCGGGAGTGTCAGTTTATTTTGCCGCAAGCCGATTCGATCAGCGACGCCTTGCTTGACGACTACCTGCGTCAGTCGCCGTTAAGCGTTAGCGTCATCAAAAACCAGCCTTACGACGTGATTCAATGCTGCGACGCGGTGATGACCACGTCAGGCACCGCGACCTTGGAAATTGCCTTGTTAACCGTGCCGATGGTCATTGTCTACAAGCTGTCGCCGCTCACCTATTGGCTGGGAAAATGGTTGATAAATACGCCGTTTATCGGCCTGCCGAATATCGTGCTGGGCAAAAGTATCGTCAAGGAACTGATTCAGCAGGAAGCGACAGCCGATAACCTGTCTGAAGAAATCACCCGGATTTTGACCGATCAGGCCTACGCCGATAACATGCGCCAAAACCTGAGTCAGGTTAAGCAGCAGTTAGGGCAGGGCGGCGGTTCCAAAAACATGGCGCAGCTGGCATTGGAGATGCTGTCGACTTAGTTGAGGATATTATGGGTGCGAAAAAACCAGGCAACAGGATCGGATTTTTCTATTAATGCTCACCGGTAGCGCCAATCTATATAAATATTTTACCAAATGAGGAGGGGACAATGGATATTGGGATCGTATTTAAACTGCTGGGTTACATGCTTTGGCCGTTTTTACTGATATTTTTATACTATTTATTTGACAGGAAAGGTTTTAAGAGGCGGCTGGAGAAGTTTAAGCAAGACGGTTTTAAATAAGCTTGTAATCGCATTAGGCGGGTTTGCCGCCTGATGCGATGCCATTATTAATAGCGCGGCACCAAGCTATTGCAATCGCAACACTAGGCATCAATGCCGCCGGTTAAATGTGCATCCTTATTGCTCGAGTCAACATTATTTTTCCCCGGATGCGGCTGTCTTTGCTAGCTATCTTTGGATAACTTTATAGCTAAAGATGGCTCTATACGACCAGAAATAATGGCGTGGTTCGGCAAATGTTTAACGGCGGAACGGTTTTTTGAAACGGGGTACTGTGATTTTCAGGTGCATGGAATACCGGTTATACAATTAGCAAGCGTTGCTGCATCGGACTGAGTGGTTAACAATTATGCTTGTATTGGCTTGTCGGAATGGTGTATAAATAATATCGAATCAATATTATTATTCTGTTCTATTGGAGGTTTATTTATGAAATTCATCAACAAAACATCCCTACTCGCTTTGGCCATCAGCTTAACTTTAGCAAACGGTTCAGCCTTGGCCGAAACATCCGGCTACTTATCGATTAACGATGTTAAATCGGAGGTAGAAGGCAAAAGCAGCAATAAAACCTTGGAAGTGGAAATAAAAACTAAGGGAGCAATACCGGTCGATGGCAAATCCGGCGCATTCGGTTATGCGATATTAACGGATAACAGCAATAATGTGCTGGTTCTGGTTACTCATCTGCCTATTGATGATAGCTCATATGAGCACCCGACTAGCGGCTTTCATACTCATGTTTTGGACTTGAAAGAGCCGACTGATGCTTGTAAAAGTGCTAATTTCGAGGTGGATTTAGTCAATTCAGCTAAAAATAGCGCATTCGATGCCAATTACCAATGGAAAGTCAAAGGCAAGGAAATTTCCGTCGAAAAAGTACCCGTTACTGATTTAGGCGATTCCGGGGTGGAAGCCGTGGTTTCGTTTACGCTGCAACCGGTTCTGGATGCCAGCAAAAAACCGACAAATCTTTGTATTACTGTTGTAGATAAAGCCTGAATTTTAGCCGGATGGCGCGGACGGGTATGGTCAGCGCCAGCAATGCGCCAAAAAACGGCTAAAGCAAGCCCTTATCTGGAATGTCCGGATAAGGGCTTTTTGCTGCGGGCAATTGATTAACGAAATACAGGAATCGACAAAAGAATCGGTATTATTTTGGACACCCTTCCATTTTATAAATGGCATAATCTTGCCGGTCAATTTCGGCTCTTAATGCGGCCGGAGCTTCAATGCTGTGGTAGAAATAGCAGTTCTCCGCAGTGACCGCAGCATCATTAAGACCAATGGTTGCCAACCAGTGTTTCGCATAGCTCAAGGCTTGCTGCTGATCTTGTTCATCCAGAACTACATTAAAATGCAGTTTTTTGTTTTGTGCAGTTTTTGCGTAAGTATCGAATACATGGGAGATGGTCATTTTTTTCCTTATTATTGGAGCCTGAAATCGAGCAGACTGCGATGATGATAAGAATTGCCGGTACAATATACCTATCTAATAGTATAGCCCTGTATGTTTAACATTATAAGCTTCGTTCAGCCCGGGTTCGAACCCACACCAGTCCCAACAATTTCCGCAATTCCTCAATCACAAGCACCGATGCGGCAATAGCAATCGCCAGCAACCAATCGCGTATTGTCAATGCCGTGGTATGGAATATCAGCTGCGCGGGCGACCAATGTATTA
>JAGXGY010000068.1 GCA_024636505.1 Methylobacter sp.
AGCATATCCGGTTTCTTTGGGCAGGCCATGATCGATGGCCCAGCGGCGATTTCCATCGGGAATAAAACCGACGTGACGGGGGATATTATTTTTCGCCATTGCAATCCTTATTCCAACATGATGTAGAACGATACGACACCAGCCGAAGGCATTAACCGCCACGTGATTGTTTTTGACCTTAGTCCCGGTTGGCGATCCTGATGTTGGGGCGGATGGGGTGGAGTGGAATGCTTAATGTCGGCCATAATGGCTCTCCTTTACAATTGATAATTTAAACAATTTATGAACTAACTTGCTTTTAAAATTCAAGGCTATATCGCAGGAATCCAATGGGAAAAATACACAGGTCCCCATCGGCTTAGCGTGCGTTATTTGTTATTTTCTGTTTTTGAGAACCCTACTTTTATTGGCGGCAACTTGGTTACTGCTACGTCGGCGCCCAGTTTCACCTCGATCGGTTTATCAATAACCAGAGAAATTGGTTTGTCCGTTGAAACATTCAAGTTCACAGTGAGTGGGCAACCTGACAATGTCAAAGCAATCGAAACAAAGATAATAAATTTCCATTTAAAAAATATTTGAAAAATTTTATTCATATTGATTCGACTCCTAAAATACCTTTCTTGATTTTAAATGTTTAGAAATGAAAATAACTTGAGCACATTCATTTTTGTGGCCCTGATATCTTAAAACCAAATTACTCGACATCCTGAACCTGTTGATGGAAGAACTTCATCATCCAGGCTAAAGGCAAGGCCGTGTATAAGGTTTGGATCGAGGTCGTGAGGTTCAGCGCAGTCCTCAAGGGGGTCGTCTCGGTAATACGTAGCTTACCGGCAGCAGCACGGGATTTGGTGGTTTGTCGCCGGGTAAGTTCGCCAAGGATAAAACCGATGCCACCAGCCAGAAGCAAAGTGGCCGGAGCGGTCACCTGTTGATGGATGTTTCGGACCAACGTGCCGGTGCGAACTTCGACCCTTCGTTGACGGTTCAATAGCGCTCGCTCCGCAGCCCTGATTTGAGTCCTCAGAGACTTGAGGTTGTTGCGCTTTAGAAGGTAGTCCTTGATCATGTCTTCTCCGTATCCCGTCGCCCAGAGGGCGTGGTCTGAAAACTCCGAAGGGTCGCGGGAAATTGTAGATAGCGGCTCTTACGGCGTATCACGCCATAGAGTAAAAGTGTAAGCAGCAAGTTGGTAACGACGGCAAGCAGTATGGCACTACTCGTTGCCACGACGTCATGATCGACGAGTTCAAGCACGGCGACGGCCATAAGTCCTAGCCAGGCACCGATCAGCAACACGCCAACCATCACTCCGGCCACAACCATATCCACCAGGCTTTTGCCCGCCCGCTGCGTCTCCAACCCGGCAAGCCATATGCGATCGTGGATTAGTTCGTGCAGCTCATACCATAGCGACTGCGCATCTTCCAGCATACCGGAACCGATCATCGGATCGCCCCCGCGTTGCAGGTTGCCTGGGAGTTTCATCCCTATGATGGCATGGATTCATAAAGTTCGACGGTCTAATGGCCGCTCACCACGCGGCTCAGCACAAAGCCTGCCGCCACTGCGATTCCCACCGACGTTATGGGATTGTCGCGAACATAAACGCGGCAATCCTCCATCAATTGCTGCTCGGCATTTTTAAGTTGCTCGCCTTTTTTGCCTAGCGCTTCTGCGGCCTGATTGGTTGCACTGGCGACCTTATCGACAGCCTCATTTGCGGAATTAGCCGCTTTATCTACTATTTCCATGATGGTTTCCTCTCTATTTAATTTAAGCCGCAGGTCATTTTTGGCGTTCGGGTTCATGATGTTTGACAATCTAACGGCCGCTCACCAAGCGGCTCAGCACAAAGCCTGCCGCTACCGCGATACTCACCGACGTTATGGGGTTCTCACTGATATATCTGCGGCTTTTTTTCATCAATTGCTGCTCGGTTTTTTTCAGTTGCTCGCCTTTTTCTCCAAGCGTTTCCGCAGCCTGGCTGGTTGTATCGGCGATCTTTTCGTAAGCCGCATGTGCGGAATCGGATACTTTGTCTTTAATTTCCATAGTATTTTCCTCGTCTATTTAAGTTGTATTTCATTCTTGTCTGACTTCGCGCCTCCCGTGCCAGTACCCCCGCTTTGATAGTACCGGCACTGGGATTCACGAATCCGCAGGGCTGCCCAGCAGGATGCAATGTTGGCAACACTCAACGCGATTGGGCTTTCCTGGCCTTGACCGGTGGTTCGGCTTCGCCTCTCTCCGCCTGCAACTCGTGCTTGCGTTAGATCAATGCGGCGCCTAGAGCGGCGGTATCGACCTTGGCTTTCTTTGCCTTGGGAAACATTTTTTCCTCTTCTTCCTTTACATGATGATCGATCATTTCGCCGAGCACGGTAACCGTTGCGTCGTAGTGGTCGTGTGCTGGTGCCATGGCATCGAGTTGCGCGATGAGGTTCTTGGCTCCGGCATGCTCCACGTGAGCTTCGTCCATCAAATCGTCGTCCTTGATGGCGGCGCGAACCGCCGGGTAAAAGACTTCTTCCTCGGCTTGGGCATGGATGGTCAGATCCCTGCATATCTCCCGAACCAATTCTGCTTTTGCTTTATCGCTGCCATCGCCCTTGGCGAGTTTGGCAAAATCCGCAAACAGTTTTTTTACCTTCTTGTGGTCTTCAGTGAGTAACGTAATGGCGTCTTCTTCGCGTTGCTTGGCGGGTTTAGGTGCCGTCTTGGTCATAACCTTGTCCTCACAAAATGTAAAGGTCAGACTTGGGGGTTCCACATCACGCGGCTCTTTACGGCTACGGAATATAGCGGACTGTCAACCTCGCAAGATCGACTCAGGAGCTATGTCCCCGGGCGATGGTTCGTCTCGCTTGCGGCCATAATAGGATGGTCTGTCCGCTAAGTCGGTTCGGTATCAAACATAGAGCGTAGGATTTTTTTGCAGGCTCGGAATCGCCTGCGAATCGCGGTGACGGCAGCAGACTCCGGTTTTATATAATGATCATCCATCCTACTCATCTGCAGAGCCCCGGCTTCAACTTTATTCCGGCAGGTACGTAAGGATGACGAAGATGACAAGGGCGGTATTTCAAGTCGAGTTATACCATCGGACCCCAAGAGCTACACCCTGCGCTGTCGAAATTCACCGATTTTTAGGTCAGAAAGTTACATTGATAAAAAACCCGCAGCTTCACACTAGGCATAGCCGTCGGAGCCGGTTTTTTATTAAGCCGTCTGATGAGCAGTCGCTAGACCATCAACCTGGTTGCCGTCCAATAACAGGTTTTACCGAGCATCAGCGGATTAACGATGCCGTTTATGGTTAGGTAAAGTGGCTGGTCAGTCGTTGAATCAGAAGGAGTGCTGAGTCAATCTTGTATTGTATGGATGTCGCTCGAATTCAGAAGCGGCAACTTGTTCAGTCGATTGTTCGATAGCGTACAGACTATGATGGCGATTTGTTTGAAAATTTCTCCCACATAACTCACTCGCACATAACTCAGCACATAACTCAATGGAGACTCCTTATGACCCTTCCAAATAACTCAACCGCTGACGAATACGCCATATCCTCACAAACTTCAACAAGCGCAGTGTCGTGGAGCGCTATCTTAGCAGGCGCTATGGCAGCCGCTGCCCTAGCGTTAATCCTTTTGATGTTGGGGACGGGTTTAGGTCTGTCCTCGGTATCACCCTGGGCGTACAACGGCGTCAGCGCAACAACTTTCGGTGTATCGTCTATCCTGTGTTTGACTTTCACGCAACTCGTTGCTTCGGGGATGGGGGGGTACCTAGCCGGCAGGCTGAGAACAAAGTGGATTGCGGTGCATACGGACGAGGTTTACTTTCGTGACACCGCACACGGCTTTCTGGCCTGGGCTGTTGACGCGCTGACGACCGCCGCGCTACTCACTTCGGCGGCTGGGCTCATCGTTAGCGGTGGAATCCAGGCTGGGACCTCTGTAGCGGGTGGAGTAGCCACTGGAGTTGGGGCCGCGACAGCGGAATCCGACAGTGACAGCGACAACGAATCGATGGGTTACTTCGTGGATTCGCTGTTCCGAAGGGAGATCAACACAACTACATACTCTTATACTTCAGCCGAAAGCGATTCAGTGCGGCAGCCAGTCGAGTTTCAGAAGGCAAGGCCTGCTGGATCTGCATCCGAAGTCACCCGCATCTTCATGAATAGTATTCACACGGGCCCCTGCCTACAGAGGATGTTCAGTATGTCGGACAGCTTGTCGCGTTCCGTACCGGTATGAGTCGACAGGACGCTGAAAAACGGGTGAGGGATACCTATACTCGCGTACAGACCAAGCCACATGATGCGGAAGTTGCTGCGAAAGAAGCGGCTGACAAAATGCGCAAGACTTCCGCCTATATGTCACTGTGGTTCTTCATATCGCTACTCATCGGTGCGTTTGCTGCCAGCTACGCGGCTATATTCGGTGGTCAGCAACGTGACATGTACTAGCAACTACAACTCATTAACCGTTAAATAAGGAGGCAAGCAATGCGCTCAATACTTTTGTACTTTCTCGGTATTCCCATACCCATCATCATTTTGATTGCTCTATTTGTAAAATAGTCGTCTGGTGAAATAGTCGCTTTCTTCATCCCCCTCCAAATATGAAACGGAGAAAGCAGCATCGAAATAAGATGGGGAAATTCATCGATCCACCCAAGTTCAGGCGGCAAAAAACGCAGACCCGAAAGGTGAGCAATTAAAAAATAAAACCGGCAGGGATGCATTCAATTCTCTTGAAAAAGAAACACTCAAAAACGAGGAAATGACAATGTCTACACGATTACCGTTAGTACTATTCACTTTAACCGGCAGTCTAATACTGATGACCGGTACCGTTCAAGCCCAACAGGGTGCCGCAATCTATTTAGCGAACGGCTCCAGTTCGGAACTGGAAAATACCGAGCGCAATGTTCGCGACAAACGCAACGTTGGCGGCAAAGATGATGCTAATTTAACCCCGGAAGATCAAGATCAAGATCAAGATGATGCTAATTTAACCCCGGTAGATCAATTGGAATCCGAAGGTGATATCAACATCACGGCTACCATCCGTCAAGCCGTCGTTAGGGATGAATCGCTGTCACTCAACGCACACAATGCAAAAATCATTACTCGTCATGGAGTCGTGACTTTGCGTGGACTGGTTGAAAGTGAAGCAGAACGTTTGACACTGCAACAAATCGCCACGCAAACACCCGGCGTAGTGCAGGTAGATAATCAACTTGAAATTAAAGCGCCGTAAAGGCTCAGGAGAACGACATGAGTAAAGCAGTTTTTTGTATCGCCCAAAACACCGATCAGGCAGAAAGCATTGTTAATGAGCTGAATGCTGCGGGTTTTTCCCACAGCGACATATCAGCTTTGTTTCCCGACAAATCCTCTACCCAGGATTTTGCGTATGAAAAGCATACCAAATCTCCGGAAGGGGCTGCTGTTGGAGGAACAGTGGGTTTTGGCACCGGCGGTGTGCTCGGTTTGTTAGCCGGAATTGGCGCTTTGGCAATTCCAGGCGTTGGCCCCTTTATCGCCGCAGGCCCCATTATGGGAGCCTTGAGCGGAGCAGCAGTAGGCGCTGCCGCTGGAAGTTTGACGGGGGCTTTAATCGGACTGGGTATTCCGGAGTATGAGGCCAAACGCTATGAAGGAAAAATCAAGGGAGGTAGTGCCTTGATTTCAGTCCATACGGGAAGCAGCGAACAGGTTGATAAAGCGAAAAAAATCTTCGAGTTGGCTCATGCAGAAGATATTTCCTC
The DNA here is from genome assembly GCA_024636505.1 of Methylobacter sp. Taxonomy (GTDB): domain Bacteria; phylum Pseudomonadota; class Gammaproteobacteria; order Methylococcales; family Methylomonadaceae; genus Methylobacter_A. Next base: position 5,785 of record JAGXGY010000068.1, read on the forward strand.
GACTGGGGAATCGTCAGTTTAAGCTTGATGATGCTATTGCACGTAATCAAGAAATAATCACCTAGGAGTTTTATCATGCATAACATTGAAACACTTAATAAATTTCTGAAAGATGAATTGTCTGCAACGGAAACCTATCAACAGGCGCAAGACAAACTTCGAGAAGATGTCGTACTTAGCGAATTGGAGGATCTAAGGATCATTTATGAGGATCATAAAGCGGCAGTTTCCAGTATACAGGCACTGATCAGTCAACTGGGAGGAACTCCTTGTGAGGATTCAGGAGCCTGGGGAACTTGGGCGCAAATAGTCCAAGGAGGCGCTAATCTGCTGGGTAAAGAAACGGCGCTAAAGTCTTTACAGAGCGGAGAAAAAAGCGGCGCAGAAGCTTATGAGGAGGCGTTGCAGGAAACTGAGCTGCCTTTAGAGGTTCGCTCTTTGATTGAAACGAAGCTGCTACCTGCTCAACAAGAGCATATTCGAACTTTGGATCGGCTTTTGGACGCGGAAACTGATTAGGTTTTCCAGCCTTAGCAGACATTCTTTAAATGAAAGTCAGCGTGAACTCAAATTGATTCGCGCTGGCTTTCATTTATTGCGTTACCTGCTTTTAAATATAAGTTTTTAATGGGAGTCACCTATGTCTATATTTAATGCTGAAGACTCAACAAGATCAAGCCTGGATCGCGTTCGTAGATCCACCGCGTCCCATGTCAACGAAGAAATAGATCTTCAAACAGATTTAAATATTCAACAATATAAGAGCAAAAGCAAAGCAGAAATTCTTGAGCGTATTCAAATGCTGGATAAGGAATGGGATATAGAGCGAGTGCTTGAAGTCAATGCCTCTACTTTAGCCCTAACCGGTCTGATTCTGGGTTTAACCAAAAATCGAAAATGGTTATTTCTGCCCGGCATTGTTTTGCCGTTTCTGTTGCAGCATGGCTTGCAAGGATGGTGTCCCCCCTTACCCCTGTTACGTCGGCTTGGTATCCGTACCCGGGGGGAAATCGACCGGGAAAAATACGCGCTTAAAGTCCGGCTAGAGAAAAACTGAGATGCATGTAAGATTCAATTTAGGCTTACGGTATGGTTCATTGGGGACCCTTTCGGTGGAAGTTCAATCACTTTATGTGCGACATCGCACCGACTTAAATCACACACGAAGTTTATAATCAAATTGACTTGATGGACTCATATTTGGATTTATGCTTGAGCCGTATCGAGTGAATATAAAGCCGATCCCACTTGGTAAATAAATAAAGGAACCTATTATGAAAACCGAAAAAAACATCCACGAAATGTCTAATGTTCTAAATGCCAACCCATTAAAGGCAACAGTTCGACTACCCATCTGGGCGGCAATTGCCATGAGCATCAGCCTTGGCTCTGTTACCCAAACTGCAAGAGCAGAAAAAACTGCTGGCGTTGAAAATGCAACTTCAGGCGAGCAAATCTCACAAATGGATCGAAAATTTGAATCCGTTGCTAAACCTACAGACGGTAAAGGGGCATTGCCCACATTTGCAGAGGCTGATGTCAATGGCGATAACTACATAACTAAAGATGAATTGAAAAATTATCCTAATCTATTGCAAGTATTCGACAAAATCGACGCAGGTAAAGATGGCAAGCTGGAACAACATGAATACCAAAACCTGGAAATGGAAACCAAACGGGAAGGTCAAATTCGGTAAATCGGAATTAGCATATTAACCTGGAGTCTTAAAACAGGCTTTTGTTTTTTACTTTTCCAGGCCTGATAATTTCGAGAAGCCTGAAAGTGAACTGAATTCATTATTTTTCCTGATTAGCATGAAGCTGCAATTGATCAAAATCCGTGACGCGGTAGTCGATACTTTCTGGTTTCTACCGGCACTGATGGGGTTGCTTGCCGTAGGCGCAGCTTTGGCTACCATTGCCGTTGATTCTGCCGTGGGTAACGCGTAGCTACGCGATACGAGCTGGGTAAGGTTGGGAGGACCTGAAGGCGCGCGTAGCGTGCTGTCGGTTATTGCCGACTCAATCATGACGGTGGTTTCGATCGTGTTCTCGCTGACTGTGACCACCCTGGCGCAAACGTCATCGCATTATGGGCCGCGCATACTCAGGAATTTTACCGCCGATCGCGGGGTTCAATTTACGCTCGGTACGTTTATCGCCACCTTTATCTATTGTCTGATGGTGTTGCGAACCGTGCGTTCAGTCAAAAATAGCTTCGTGCCGCATGTTTCGGTGAATATCGGTATGCTGTTGGCGCTGGCTTCGATGGCCGTGCTGATCTATTTCATTCATCACATTTCGCAAAACATTCAAGCCGAGAATCTGATCGTCAATGTGGGAGAACAATTCCTGGAATCACTGCCGGTTTTATTCCCCGAACGCATCGGCCGACCCAGCGACAATAGCCGCTCAGAGCAGTTGCCCGATGACAGTCAATGGCAAGCCGCAGATATTGTGCTATCTGCGGACAATGGCTATGTGCAAGTCGTGGACGATGAACAATAAAAGCACACCTTGCATCCCCGCCCTAAACGACGAGGCTTTACGGTGCTTTTTGGCAAGCGCACTTTATCGAAAATGAATGCTTTCGACTTGGTTGTGACCGTGGCGTTCGGCTCCACATTGGCAACGGTTTTGCTCTCTAAAGATGCGGCTCTTGCCGATGGTGTGGTGGCTTTCATGCTATTGATTGGACTGCAATATGCTATTGCGTGGCTATCAATGCGTTCACTCTGGGTGGAAAACCTCATTAGAGCGGAGCCTTCCCTGCTTTATCTCCACGGGCGGTTTCTACATGAGGCATTGAAAAAGCTGAACGCATCACCGAATCCGAAGTGCGTGCAGCCGTGCGCTCGCAAGGTTTGTCGGAAATGGATAGTATCGCCGCCAGTTGTACTGGAAACGGAGGCAGCCTGACTGTTCTAGGTAATCAAGACAGTCAGGCTGCCACCGCTTCCGATACAACCCCAGCCAGATTCTAAATGCCGAAGTATTGTTAACGGTTGTCAGATACCTACCCTTCTGCGCATGACTGTACAATTGCGATAACAACACTTGGAGCAGCGACTTTGGCTTTGTCGAAACCCTTAACATTTGCACGTCAGCTATCGAGACAGGCTTACTGAAATCGGCGAATTCACAGTTTCGGCCATTTTGTGACATTCAGAGATTTTAGTAGGTGCCGCAGGAGTTTCGAAATCTGTCGTTTAGCGTTAAGGTGAGGGTCGCGGAGCGATTGGCGACGCCGCTTGCGGAACGTCCCTCTCGACCGAAATGTTAGAAGCTAATAGGTCAATGACTCCGGCCACGGTGTTAAGCGTTGCCGTTCTTCGGCGGTGGCTACTTGAGACAACAGCTCAAAAAAAATCCTGATTAGCAAGATGCTTCAGCTTGCTAATCAGGAAAAACTATGCAACGTGTAACTTGCAAGGGACGTGAAGAGCCTGAGGGAGAGGTGGTTCCCTCGGGCGACGACAAAGTCTTTACTTCGTTATCCCTCCGTTTCCATGATATTCAGCGATAGTTATAAGTTGATCGCCGCCCTGGCGCAGGCTGCCAAACCGCAAAGCAAACTGGCGGGTAAACTCGGCCCCAAAAAAGAAGATCTGCGCGGAATAATAGACCCAGAGTAACAGGGCGATTACTGATCCTGCTGCGCCAAAACCTGAGGTTACGCCGCTGTTACCCAGGTAAACACCAATGACGTATTTGCCAAGACTGAACAAAAGGGCCGTAAACAGCGCACCGTACCAGGCATCCTGCCAAGCCAGCGGTGCCTCCGGCAGCATTTTATAAATCACCGCAAATAAGCTGGCAATGACCCCATAGGAAATCAACGATGCCAATGGAGACAGCACCAGGGCAGCCAAACTCCAGAGCCCGCCGAAGACAAACTGTTGAAGCACCGCCAGAGCGGCGCTGATGACCAGTGAAACCAGTAATAAAAACGCTAAAACCAGCACCAAGCCAAAACACACAACCCGGGTTTTGAATAGTACGCTAAGAGAGGAGGCTTGAGGTTTATCGGTGCCCCACATTTCATCGAGGCTATCCTTTAATTCGACGAATACGCTGGTAGCCCCCAGCAGCAGCAGGAGCGTGGCAATGACCGAGGCGATAACCCCGGATTCAGAGTAGTGCGCGGCGGCCAGCACAGCACTGATAGCTTGAGCGCCATTGGGTCCTACTAACGCTTGCATCTGCGCAATAATTTCTCCTTGCGCCGCCTCTGCACCAAAAAAATAGCCTGCCACGGCAATGGTCAACACCAGGATGGGGGTCATGGAAAACAGGGTATAAAAAGCCACGGCAGCCCCTTTACTGGCAGTGCGATGGGCCAGCCAGGCGGTCAGTGATGGGAACAGCAGTACGTATCCGCAGCGCAGACCTTTGATTACAGCTGAAGAAGCCTGTTTTAAGGAAAGCCCCTTGAAAAAATCGATTATGTTCACAAGCATGAGGCTTTACCGTCTGGCCTCGTCCGAGGCCGCTCGCCGGTAATGGGCGGCAACCCCATTACTGCGAGCGACGCATAACGAATCCTGCTGCCGGAGCCGGTCTGCCTGCGCGCATCATCGGGACCTAAAGACCAAGCCGAGAAGATGTTCTGAGCCAAGGTCAACACGTTAAGCCCCTCTTCTAGGGGTGTGGACGTTTTAGCTTGGGGATCGGGCTTGCCGACAGGGATTTGGGGCCGCTGCGGCCGCATTAGCTTGCCAGTCATAAAGTCGGCTACTTTATCTCGTCCCGCATATTGTCGACCAAGCGCCATGGCGATGCTTAATGAGGTCGCCGGTTTGTCATGCATATAGGAACCACAATTTTCGAGAAATCGCTCTTCCATGTATTTCATTTGTTGGCGTTTTTTACACAAGGTATCTGCTGCGGTTTTGGAAAGATTTTCTGCGGTTTCGGTCATGATAGATTCATCATACGTAAGCGTGTTAAATAAAGATCCCTCATTCACCAACTCAGATACGCTAAAGGCTCCAGGGTGTGGACAATATGGCTGCAAAATATATAGAGTAAAATACTTTTAGTCAGTTCGGTAACGCACACATAGAGGCTATCGCAACTATCTAAAGGACTTAATCCACGCCTATTGACAGACCTGATCAGGCTAGGCGGTGCCTACCATGCTTTCGATTTCGCGAAATACGGCACTTGTTACTCAGGTACGTTCACGTACCGCTTTAACCGACGCTTCTAATTTAATATCATTTCTATGCGTCTTATCGTGGCTGCAGCTACGACTGGACCCCGTTCGGATTATTGGCTTCGACAAGCTGAAGCATCTTGCTAATCAGGAAAATTAAAGGAGCAAATTTTGCATCATGTCAATAATACCTGAAGGGAAAGCCCTCTATTTCCTCTGCCGCATCGCTGTGAACCTGCTTTCGTTGGTGTTGATCTTCGGTACCGCTGCCCCTTTACTCCATAGCAATGCCTGGTGGATACGTGTCTGGGATTTTCCGCGCATACAGATCGCTGTACTAATAGGGTTGATGCTGGCAGGCTATACGGTGTTGCATCTTTATGGGCCATTGCGGCCATGGGAATACGTGCTTGCTGCGGTAGTCGGATTGGCGCTGGTCTGGCAGCTCTATTCCATCGCTCCCTACACGGCGTTTTATTCCAAAGAAATGTCGGATAGCCACGCCGAAGACGATTCCAACCGCATATCGCTGTTGATCTTCAACGTGCTCTCCGAAAATCGGGAAGTGGCAGCGCTGCGCGAGTTCATTCGCAACAACGATCCCGACATCATCCTGCTATGCGAACCGACCCAGTGGTGGCTTGAACAGCTCGACGGTCTGGAAGACGACTATCCTTACACGCTCCACCAGCCGCAGAAGAATCAGTACGGAATGCTGCTTTATTCCAGACTGGAGCTGGAAGATCCAGAGATTCGGTTTTTGATTGAGCCGGAAATTCCGTCGATTCGCACCAAGGTGCGGCTCCAGTCGGGCACACTCGTAACCCTCTATGGCGTGCACCCTCGCCCTCCCGGTGGCCAAGGTCCCGACGAAGAGAAAGGCAGCGGCATCGGAGAAGCCGCAAGAGAGGTGGACGAAGACGACGGCGAACGCGAAGATTCCGATAAGCGGGATGCCGAATTGCTGCTGGTTGCCACAGAGATAAAGAAACTAGGGGACGTTCCGGTCATCGTCGCCGGCGATTTCAACGACGTGGCTTGGTCGCGGACCACGCATCTTTTTCAGCGGCTCGGAGGATTGCTCGACCCGCGGGTGGGCCGGGGCTTATTCAACACCTTTGACACCAGAAGCCGCCTCATGCGCTATCCGCTGGATCACGTCTTCGCATCCCAGCATTTCCTTCTCGTCAAGCTGAGTCGCCTTCCCGACATCGGGTCCGACCACTTTCCCATGTTTGTGGTCCTCGACTACGATCCCGGCGCTTCCTTGGCAAACGAGGAGCCTCAGCCGGACGCTGGCGATAAACAAGAAGCTGAGGAGGCCATCGACAAAGGGAAGTCTAGCGACTGACAAGGCAAAGAAATGTGTCATGGGATGGAATGATGGAAATGCTTTCTGGCCTCGTTCCAATGACCAATCTTCCTGTGGCGCCTAGTAGATCCGCATCATCACTTCCATAGGTCAAGTCAGGTATATGGCTGCAATCGTGATCCCTGTTCATGGCATCAAGTGTGAAAACGTATCTTTCAATAAACTGGGAGTCAATATATAAACTGGGGACTTTATAGAAAAGCGAAATTCATGACTGTATGCAATATATTTGGAAGTCTGACACGCTTGTCGTGAATTAGAGTTACGTTAATTACCCGTGCCCGAAAAAACCGGCATAATTTATTGATGACTAATAATTTGTAAGTGATTTGCTATGTGCGCAGTCGTACAGACCGATTTCAATCTTGTGTATATAGTTAAAAACAGGTCAAGGGATTTTATGGGGATTCACTCGTTATTAAAATATATCGAGTCACCCAGTTAATGTCTGAAAAATAGGTAATGCTGTCAAACCTTGCCTGAGTTACCGACTTTAGAATTATTAATTGAACGCGTTCAGACTTTCAGACTAAACCAACCGGAGAAAAGCTATGATTAATACCGACCAAATTAAGCCTGATATGCCCGTTGTCTGCTCCCAAGACGGTCAGTTTGCCACAGTCGACCATATGGAGGGACCGGGTACGATAAAGCTGAAAAAAGATGAAACCGGTCAGCACCATTACATTCCGGTAAGTTGGGTAACCTCAACAGAGGACGGTAGAGTTAAAGTAGATCGCCCAGGTGACGAAGCGATGGAAGAATGGTCGACAATTTCGCCAAATTATATAGACGAATGACTTTGCGCCATAAAACAGATAAAAGATGGTGTGGCTATTTGCTTCTGTTGAGAAGCTAATATCTATAAACCTCAGGCACAACATAATTGGCAACGCTCAATGTGTAGGGCAGAGATTCTATGGTTTTTTTTACATATATATAAAACACACTAGAGTTGTATCAGAGTAGAGCGGAATCGCTTTCAGGTTAAATTTGTTACTGAAGTTTCCCAGTTTTATAGGGGTGTCCAGGCTTGTAAGGGATAATCCCTGAGGCCCAAGCATAATGGCCATAAGCGCCAAATTAGTGTCTATCCTATGGTGTATTTGCGGCATTATTCGTAAATTGCCGATATCCAGGTTACAGGGATGTGAAGTTACGCATTGCCATCCCTGGTCTGACGCTGGACTCCGTCAATCCCTGGCGCAATGACACGTTTTTTCCTTAAATTGGCGCCTATGAGCATAATGGCAGTCTATTTTGAAATTATTGGGAAACTTCAGATTTGTTATATAAAGCATACTTTTTTTATTTTAATTATTATCTAGCTTATGAATTACGATAATTGGACAGTTACTATGAAGCCGATCATTAAAATATTTTTCAAGGGGTTAATCGCTATTATCCCTATTATATTTACCCTTTATTTGCTCTTACATTTTACAGATATTATAGAATTGGTACTGGAAGATATCTTCACGTTTATCTTCCCTGAAAGTTGGTACATTAAGGGCTTAGGTTTTTTGTTAGCTCTGCCTTTAATATTCTTTTTCGGAGGCTTTCTGGAGTCTCGAACTTTCCGCAGCCTGTTCGATTATTTTGAAGAGCTCGTACTCCAGATTCCCGTTATTAAAAGCGTGTATGCTGCAATACGTGAATTTAGTTCTCTTTTTTCCAGCAAAAACAGACTGAAGTTTAAACAGGTCGTTCTGGTTAATGTCCCCCCAGGCAATAGTCAACAAATAGGTTTTATTACCGTTTCGGATTTTGATGAGGTTTTACATACCATTATTTCCGACAACCAGGTTGTCGTATATTTACCATCCAGTTATTCGATAGGTGGCATTACGGTCATTATGTCACGAGAAAACATAACAGAAATAGATATGTCTGTTGAGGATGCTCTGCGTTTTATCGCAACAGCCGGTGTTCTTAGAAATGTTAGTGATAACAAAAATAATTGTTGAAGGATTTGAATTTCATTAAAATAAAAAATAACGCGGAGATCAAAGCCCAGCCTTAGCGTAAAGCTTTAATCGTTTCCAGGGATTCAAATGGATACTTCAACACACACTATGCAGAGGTTATTTTGTCCATTAGGTTTGGCAGGTGGCGAGAAACCGGTTAATGCTTTTCTTGAAAAGCATTAACCGTTACTTCGTAATATTGCCTTGTCTAAGGCAGGTTTCGGAACGAAGCACAGGCTGCGTTTCTGGCTGAAGCGGTAGCAGAGGATTCGGATCGGTGCCATCAATTCAGAATAATTAATAAAACCACAGACTACTCTTTTTAAAAACAGGATTATTAGTTGTTGAACCGACGACTACAGCGATGGGCCTTGTTTACGTTTACTTGCCTGGCTTTCTTGTCCCATGATGTCCCAACAGGTAATGAATAAAGCGGCAATAATGGGGCCTAGTACAAATCCTGTTAAGGAAAACCAGGTTAATCCACCCAAAGTGGATACCAGTACCAGATAATCCGACATTTTACTGTCTTTACCTATCAGTCGTGGCCGCAGAAAATTATCAATCAGACCAATGACTAAAATCCCGACGGTCAAAACGATAATCGCATTTAACGTTTGACCTTGTAAAAATAGAATTATCGCAGCAGGACCCCAAATGAGCGTGCTGCCTATAGGTAATAAAGATAAAATTATCATTAACATACCCCATAAAAATGCAGCGGGAATGCCGACAAACCAAAATAAAAATCCCCCAATACTGCCTTGAATAACAGCGACGATTAAACCGCCTTTAACAGTCGCCCTGGCTACGCTGGTGAAACGCCCAAATAATTCTTTTTCAATTCCGTCACCGATAGGTATTAGAGAGATGAGTTTTCTTATTATTTGATGACCCTCCCGCAATAGAAAAAACAGAATGTAGAAGGCCAAGGCAAATTGAACGATCAGCGCTAACAGGTTCTGGGTCAATGCGGGGACTTGTTGAGCGATATATTTTACTGCTTGTGCAAAGGCATTCCCTGCGGAGGCACTTATCTGGTCAATGCTTAATGCTTCCATATGTGAAAGCTTATTGAATTTTGGCAAAAGAAGCGCGAGAGTTTCTTGAAAATAAATTTGAGGATTAATTTCCCCGCCTTGAATTTTTTGATAAAGGATTGTACTTTCCTCGGTAATCATCAAGGTTATAGTCAACAAAGGGATGACAAAAACCAGAATAATTACCATCATGGTCAAAAACAACGGCAGTGTTTCCGAATTTTTAAAATATTGTCTAAACCTCTGGTTAACGGGATCAAAAACTACCGCCAAAATGATGGCCCAAAAACAGGCTAATAAAAAATCTTTAATCAATAGGAAAAATGACACCGTTACTAGCAATACAAAGGTCAGAAAAAGAATATAAGGGATATTTTTTTGCATGAAAAAACAAGATTAAAAAAATGAATGGATTTGGCATCGCCATCATAGCGATGATGAGTTTCCGAAACGGGTGGAATCCAGAAAGAATGCTATGAATCCGCCCTCATTAATTCAGGCGTAATGATAATATTACGCCTGAAATTAAAAGGGGGGTTTACACCCAAGAGCAATGGCATCTTTATCAAGCGAGTGTTCTGACGCTCGCTTCCCGCTCCCACTGACGTGTCTTGGCTGCGGCAATGAAACGATTCAGGGTATCGAGGGCAATCACACCGGTGTCTTGTTCGATAGCCGCAGTTTTCAGCAAGGCTTGGCCGCCCTTGTCAACGCCAATCGCTTTCAGATGACCGAAGGCGTCGCGCACGAAATCAATGGCGGCGGCTTCCTTGCCCAATAACGCGGCGGCTTCATCGGAAAGAATGATGACGACCGCGTCGAACATCACCGACGGCGTACCGGCTAATTGCCCGTCGACTTTCAACAGCGAGCCGTCGGCGAGTTTCGCTTCGCCGATTTTAGCGGCAATAATCTTCACGTTTGCGCCTGCAACAGTGACAGCCTGTTTGACAGCCTCAATGCTTGCCGGGTCCGATCCGTCCGCAATCAATACCCCGACAGCGCGACCTTCGAGCGTATCCTTCATCTTGCCGATAAGTTGCAGCGCCGGGGATCGGTCTAAGTCCTGAACGGCAACCGCAGCAGCGGGTGCTGGCGGCAGTTCGCTCATCCCAAGACCCGAGGCAACCCGCTGGGCAAGATCCTGTTCAATATGGCGCAGGTGACCGACCATGGCCTCACGAATATGCGGATGCTCAACCTTCGAGAGTTCAAACACCAACGCCGAGGCAATATGCGCCTGTTCGAAGGAGTTCTGACTGCGATAAAACTGCCGTGCCTGACTGTAATGGTCGGCAAAACTCTCCGCCCGAATTCTCCCCTTTACGCCGCTTTCGTCCACCGCCGCGCTGTCAAAGCCGACTTCCTCTTGTTCGCGTGGGGAATCTGCCGCCAGGGTATTCGGTTCGTAGGACACCCGCCCGCTCGGTTGCGCCATTTGCATATGACCGTCGCGCTGGTGATTGGCGAACGGGCACTGCGGTGCATTGACCGGTATTTGGTGAAAATTCGGCGAACCCAGACGGGATAACTGCGTGTCCAGATACGAGAACAATCGCCCCTGCAATAACGGATCGTTCGAGAAATCGATACCGGGCACGACATGGGACGGACAAAATGCCACCTGTTCGGTCTCCGCAAAGAAATTATCCGGCCAGCGGTTGAGCACCATGCGTCCGATAACCTGCAATGGCACCCATTCTTCCGGTATCAATTTGGTCGGATCGAGATGATCGAACGGGAAAGCATCGGCTTCCTCCTGGGAGAACAATTGAACCGCCAATTCCCATTCCGGGAAATCGCCGGTGCTGATCGCTTCGAACAGTTCGCGGCGATGGAAGTCGGAATCGGCGCCGGCAATCTTGACCGCCTCGTCCCAGAGGGTCGATTGCAAACCGAGTTTCGGCCGCCAGTGGAATTTCACGAAAGTCGATTCGCCCGCAGCATTGACCAAACGGAATGAATGAATACCGAAGCCTTCGATCATCCGTAGCGAACGCGGCAAGGTGCGGTCGGACATGATCCACATTACCATGTGCATTGATTCGGGCG
>JAGXGY010000069.1 GCA_024636505.1 Methylobacter sp.
AAAAACTGAGGACAGGTTCAGGCTATGGGTGTTGTTTTTATGTCCGCCCGACATGATCGTAGTTGACGGATAGAATCCCGAAATAATAGCTCTCCAAACATGAGTGAGAGCCTGTGGATAAATTTTTTGTCGTGTACAGAGAGAGTGGAGTTAAAAATGTGAGTATAACTGAAATTAAAGCCGAGTCTGATGAGGTATGGCGGCTCTCCAGTAGTTTGATTATTATGTGAGGCAATACGCCCCGGCCAGGATAGTTGACGCCGGACATAAAAGCTAACGTATCGGTGGAAGTGAATTTTTATTAGTCTGTAGTAAGGTTAAAACCACCGCCTTTTAGGCGGTCAGATTTATCTATGATTTTTTGACGTATGATATTGCTCTGAACTGAAAAGTAGGGGGCTTATGGATTACCGTTATGGAAGTCATACTGTTTTTAAAATTTAATATCATTTTGTGTTTGTCGCAAAGTATCGTTACAAAGTGCTAAAAGGTAACGTTGGTTTGAAAGTTCGTGAACTGATTAGGCAAACTTGTGAAGCCTTTGAAATAGAAATTTTGAAAGGTGTTGGCAGCCAGGATCATGTCCATATTTTGGTTTCTGAGCCACCTAATTTGGCACCGAGTGAAATTATGAGGCAAATCAAAGGAAGAAGCTCGATGAAGCTGTTCGAGAGTTTTCCAGATTTGAAAAACGCTATTGGGGTCGTCACTTCTGGGCGCGGGGTTACTTTTGCGTGACTTCTGGTGAATTGACAGATGAATGTTCAGCGACAATGCCCCAACCAATGCCGCTATTATCCGCCATGCGGCGATAATCTATTTATTGGCTTGTTGTACTTGCATTGACCGTCAGATCCGATTGTACTGATTTCACATTTTCCTGGCTACGGGCTACTTCCATTGCTTTGACAATGTTTTCCGCAGAATCAACTGTGCCGCTCAACTTCACTACACCATTATTTGTGGTCACCTCGATATGGGATGCATTAAGCAAAGGATCATTTAAAATTGCTACTTTGACTTTTGTGGTAATAACCGAGTCATCAATATGTTTTTCAGCTTCATCGGTTTTTTTATTCAATAATTCTTTTGCGGCGTTAATTTTTGTTTCAGCCTTCTCCGTTGCAAGATCAACTTGTTTTCCTGCCTTTTCTGCTGGGCCTTCTTCTTGTTGGCACCCCGTCAATCCGAGTACTGCGGATAAACAGGCAACAATAAGAACTCTATCCGCTAACATTTTATTTTTCATAACTTATTCCTTGATGATGTTGGTTGGTTTTTAAAGGCAAATCGATTATGTTAAAAAATTAAGCACAACGATTTTTATAACTATATAAATTTTAACAACAAAATTAAAAGCGGTCTGTACGGTATCGTACATAAGACTTAAGGTGAAATGAGGGGATGAATGTTTATTTTGGGGTTGCCTGGTTACTGTTACGCAGCAGCTCGCTTTGCCGTATTCACTATACTCGCCCTACACTGCACTCGTAAGTTTTGCGGTTTTAATGGATTTAAGCTGTCAGCTTGTTACCGGCTTTATGTGTGACAGCGTACAGACAATGTTGTTTTTTTAATTTAACATATTGATTTATTTGACTTAATCTTTATAAGAAGACTGGGGCTGGTATTGACTGATTGTCAATCTTAAATTTTATGGGAATTAAGATTTCCACGTTATTTCATCGCTATGTATTGATCGTGCTGAATGTTACAAGGCTAATGGGTTATAGCCTTAGATGAGGCGGTTATTGCAAAGGTTAAATCCGCCAGAATAAATAATAAGGATTAGCAAATGTCCATGTCAAATAATCTTCCTGTAGATACATTAATCCAGGCCAGTGTGCTTACCGATTTCGATATTTATTTATTTAAACAAGGCCGTGATTTTCGCCTGTATGAAAAATTGGGTTCGCACGGTATTACTGTTGATGGCGTAAAAGGGACTTACTTTGCAGTATGGGCACCGAACGCTGCTGCTGTTTCAGTTATCGGCGATTTCAATCAGTGGAATGCCGCAGTAAATACTCTGTCTTTACGTACAGACGATTCGGGGATTTGGGAGGGATTTATTGCTGAAGTTACGGTCGGAGCGCTTTATAAATATCGTATTGTTGTCCGTGATGGGCAACAATACGACAAAGGCGATCCCTTTGCGTTCTACTGGGAAATGCCGCCGTTAACCGCATCCCGCGTCTGGGAACTGGATTATGACTGGAATGACGAGGCATGGATGGCGCAGCGCAGCAAGAACAACCGATTGAATTCGCCTTGTTCCATTTACGAAGTGCATCTGGGTTCCTGGCGCCGTGCTCCTGAAGACGGCAACCGCCTCCCCAGCTACCGCGAGATGGCAAAATGGCTGCCGAGCTACGTCGCAGCGTTGAATTTCACCCACGTCGAGTTCCTGCCGCTGACAGAACATCCTTTTTATGGCTCCTGGGGCTACCAGACCACCGGCTACTTTGCGCCCACCGCACGCTATGGCACTCCGCAGGATTTCATGTTTCTGGTGGACGCCTTACATCAACAGGGTATCGGCGTGATTATGGACTGGGTGCCTTCGCATTTTCCCGATGATGCCCACGGTCTTGCGCATTTTGATGGCACCTTTCTGTTCGAACATGCTGATCCGCGCCAAGGCTATCAACCGGATTGGCATAGTTTCCTGTTTAATTATGGTCGACACGAGGTACGTGCATTTCTGACCAGCAGTGCGTTGTTCTGGCTTGATAAATATCATATTGATGGACTACGCATGGACGCAGTGTCGTCGATGCTATTTCTGGATTATGGCCGCAAGGAAGGTGAATGGATTGCCAATCGCAATGGCAGCAGGGAGAACCTGGATGCGATTACGTTCCTGCGCAACCTGAACGAGGCTGTGTATCGTGATTATCCCGATACCCAAACTTTCGCTGAAGAATCGACTGCCTGGCCGATGGTCTCCCGTCCTACCAATATGGGCGGCCTAGGCTTTGGCTTGAAGTGGAATATGGGGTGGATGCATGACACACTGAAGTATTTTTCAGAAGATCCGCTTAACCGAAAATATCACCACGAACAGCTTATTTTCAGCATCTGGTATGCATTTTCAGAGAACTTCGTGCTGCCTTTGTCGCACGACGAAGTAGTCTACGGCAAGCATTCACTGATCGGAAAAATGCCCGGAGACGAATGGCAGCAGTTCGCCAATCTGCGTTTATTGTATGGCTATATGTGGGGACATCCGGGCAAGAAGCTGTTGTTCATGGGTTGCGAATTCGGACAGAAACATGAATGGCAGCACGATCAGAGTTTGGATTGGGAGCTGCTGCAACAGCCTCAGCATGCCGGACTGCGGCGCTGGGTGGAGGATCTCAATCATTTTTATCGCAGTGAAGCGGCGCTCTATCAGCAAGACTTCAGCCACGATGGTTTTCAATGGATGGATTGTCATTACTCGGAAAAAAGCGTGCTGAGCTTTGTGCGCCGTGGCGACAACCTTGCCGATACCGTGCTGGTAGTATGCAATTTTACCCCCATTGTCCGCGAGAATTACCTAATCGGGGTGCCCAGCGGCGGTTACTGGCGTGAACTGCTCAACAGCGATACCGAACTCTATGGAGGCAGCGGCGTGGGCAATTTTGGCGGCGTTGAAGCAGGCCCTGTATCTGCCGGTGAAATGTATCATTCACTGATGCTGCGTCTTCCACCACTGAGCGTGCTGTTCTTCAAACCGGGAACTAGGTCATGAACGGCTTGCCTTCACTCGACGGCAGACGACGCGTCGTTATCGAAAATGTACAACCGGAAATTGATTCGGGGCGTTTTCCGATCAAACGGGTCATTGGTCAAAGCGTGGAAGTGGAGGCCGATGCGTTTACTGACGGACATGATACGCTGGCCTGTATGTTGCGCTACCGGCACACGTCGGAAACCGGCTGGCATGAAGTTGCGATGGTGTCGCTAGTCAATGATCGTTGGCTCGCGTCGTTTCCGATCACTGAAGTGGGTCAATATGTCTACACCGTTACTGCCTGGATCGAGTATTTTTTTTCCTGGCGGCATGATTTTTTGCGTCGTAATAATGTCGAGGATATTGCCATCGGACTGCAGGCCGGTGCGCTGTTGGTGGAAGAGGCGGCAGCGCGCGCCGATGGTGAAAATCAGCTGCAATTGCAGCAATTTTCCGAGAAATTACGTACTGCCGAAGCCGATGTCGGCAGTGCCTTGGCGCTTTCCGAAACCCTGGCCAATTTAATGCGGCAATATTCAGATCGCCGCTTGGCATCGGATTATCCCCGTCTGCTAAGCGTGTGCGCTGAACCGCTAAAAGCACAATACAGCACTTGGTATGAATTTTTCCCGCGCTCCTGCGTGGGTAATGACATGAAGTACGGCAGCTTCGCCGAATGCGAAAAACACTTGCCCTATGTAGCGGCCATGGGCTTCGATGTGGTGTATTTACCGCCTATTCATCCTATCGGCCTGACTAAACGCAAGGGCTCTAATAATGCGCTGGTAGCGAGCGAAACCGATGTCGGCAGTCCGTGGGCTATCGGTGCGGCGGAGGGCGGCCATAAATCAATACATCCGCAACTGGGTACGCTGGATGACTTCAAGCGTCTGGTGATCAAAGCGCGTGAACTGGGTATTGTTATTGCGCTGGACATTGCCTTTCAATGTTCTCCTGATCATCCTTACGTGCGTGAGCATCCGGAATGGTTCTGCCATCGAGCGGATGGCAGTATCCAGTATGCCGAAAATCCGCCCAAGAAATATGAAGACATTGTCCCGTTCAATTTTGAAACCGACACATGGAATGAGCTATGGCAGGAACTGCTAGATATTTTCCTGTTCTGGATCAGGCAAGGGGTAAACATATTTCGGGTCGACAATCCGCACACCAAGCCGTTCCCGTTTTGGGAATGGCTGATTAGCGAAGTCAAGCGCCTGCATCCCGAGACGATTTTTCTATCCGAAGCCTTTACCCGTCCGAAAATCACTTATCGTCTAGCCAAGCTTGGCTTTAGTCAGTCCTATACGTATTTCACCTGGCGCAATACCAAGCACGAACTTGAAAGTTATTTTACCGAGCTTAACGGTACGGAAGTGCGTGAATATTTCCGGCCCAACCTGTGGCCGAATACACCGGATATTCTGCCTGAATATTTGCAATTCGGCGGTCGTTCGGCGTTTATGTTGCGTCTGGTACTGGCGGCTACCTTGGGGGCGAATTACGGCATTTATGGTCCGGCTTACGAATTGATGGAAGCGACTCCCCGCGAAGCAGGCGGAGAAGAATATCTGAATTCCGAAAAATACCAAGTACGCCATTGGGCGCTTGACCGAGCCGACAGCTTGAAAGATTTTATCGCGCGAGTAAACCGGATACGCAGGGAAAATCCGGCGCTGCAACAGGATCATAATCTGCAGTTTTTTAGCGTAAACAATGACAACCTGCTGTGTTACGCAAAAACCACGCCGGATAATGAGAATATCATTGTGGTTGTCGCCAACCTGGATCCGCATCATACCCAAAGCGGCTGGGTCATGCTGCCGCTGGATCTGCTCGGATTGGATGAACTTTGCGCCTACCAGGTACAGGATCTGCTGACATCCGCGCGCTTTTTGTGGAACGGGGCGCGCAACTACGTTGAAATCAATCCCTTGATTGTGCCGGCGCATATTTTCAAATTGCGTCGGCGTGTGCGTACTGAACACGACTTCGATTATTTTCTTTAAGAGAAAACGATGAGAAAGACAAAAAAAAACGCGTTAAAAACAACATTGATAAATAATCCGCAATGGATGGAAGATCCGCTTTGGTATAAAGATGCCGTTATTTACGAGCTGCATATCAAGGCGTTTTTTGACAGTGATAATAACGGCTCCGGGGATTTTGCCGGACTGATCCAGAAGCTCGATTATCTGCAGGATTTAGGCGTGAACACGCTGTGGCTGTTACCCTTCTACCCCTCGCCGATGCGCGATGACGGTTATGATATAGCCGACTATCGCAACGTTAATCCCGAGTACGGCAGCATGGCTGATTTTAAGCAATTTATGAAAGAAGCCCATCGTCGCGGCCTCAAGGTGATCACCGAACTGGTCATCAATCACACCTCCGATCAACATCCGTGGTTTCAGGCGGCGCGTCGGGCACCTGCCGGTTCGAGCAAACGTAATTTTTATGTATGGAGCCAGAGCAAACAAAAATTTCCGGAGACGCGCATTATCTTCACCGATACCGAGAAATCCAACTGGACTTGGGATGACGAAGCCCAGGCTTATTATTGGCATCGTTTTTTCTCTCATCAACCGGATCTCAACTTCAATAATCCCCAGGTGGTCAAAGCGGTCATCAAACTGATGCGTTTTTGGCTGGATTTGGGCGTAGATGGCATGCGCCTGGACGCTATTCCTTATCTGTGCGTGCATGAGGGCACTCAAAACGAAAATCTGCCGGAAACCCACGCGGTGATCAAACAAATGCGTGCAGTGCTTGAGGCGCATTACCCGCACTGCGTATTTCTCGCCGAAGTCAATCAGTGGCCGGAAGACGTACGCGACTACTTCAGTGACGGCGATGAATGCCAGATGGCTTATCATTTTCCCCTGATGCCGCGGATGTACATGGCTATCGCTCAGGAAGATCGTCATCCCATCGTCGACATTATGCGGCAAACGCCGGATATTCCGGAAACCTGTCAATGGGCTGTTTTTCTGCGCAATCACGACGAACTTACCCTGGAGATGGTGACTGACAAAGAACGTGATTATATGTACCAGATGTATGTCGGTGATCCGCGCGCACGTGTGAATGTCGGTATTCGGCGGCGACTGGCACCGCTGATGGATAATGAAATAGACAAAATCAAATTGATGAACAGCTTGCTGCTGTCCATGCCTGGGTCGCCGATTATTTATTATGGCGATGAGATAGGCATGGGGGATAACTTCTTTCTGGGTGATCGCAATGGCGTGCGCACCCCCATGCAATGGAGTCCGGATCGCAATGCCGGTTTCTCTCGAGCCGATCCGCAGCGTCTGTATCTGCCCCCGGTCATGGATCCGATTTATGGTTACGGGGCAGTCAATGTAGAGGCACAGTTGCGTGATCATGCTTCGCTGCTGAACTGGATGCAGCGTGTATTGGTGTTGCGCAAAAATCATCATGCTTTCGGGCGTGGCACACTAGTTTTTTTGCATCCCGGAAATCGCAAGATACTGGCCTATTTCAGGCTATATCAAGACGATATTATTTTGTGCGTTGCCAACCTGTCGCGTGCCGCGCAAGCGGTCGAACTTGATCTTTCCGCTTATAAGGGCTGCGTGCCGGTGGAAATGTTGGGACGTTCCTCTTTCCCGCCTATTGGCGAATTACCCTATCTTCTTACCTTGCCCGGCTATAACTACTATTGGTTCCGGCTGGCCAGCGGTGAAGAGGTTCCCGCCTGGCATGAGGAACACTTACTGCCTGAAGAATTACCGGTGCTGGTACTGTTTGATGGCTGGCACAGTTTTTTCCGTGACCGGATTGCGCCCTGGCGTATTGCGATGGCCGAGAATGTTCGGGCGCAACTCGAAGAAGACGCATTACCACGCTTTGTCGCAACGCAACGCTGGCATAGAACTAAAGGCGAAACGATACGGAGAGTCGCCATGACTCACTA
Organism: Methylobacter sp.; assembly: GCA_024636505.1. Lineage (GTDB taxonomy): Bacteria > Pseudomonadota > Gammaproteobacteria > Methylococcales > Methylomonadaceae > Methylobacter_A. Next base: position 7,659 of record JAGXGY010000069.1, read on the forward strand.
TGCAGAGTGGGTCAATGCCGAAGATAAATGGCTGTTGGCTCTGTTCGATATTGAAAGCGCAACCGGAAAGCGGGCGCCCTGCTTTTTGCCGCTTGCTTTGGCCTGGGAGGATGGCAACGAGGAACATTTGTACGCGATGTCGCCGGTCAGTGTGGCTAAAATACGCCAACAGGCGCAAGTTGGCATTTTGGGAGATGCCTTTGCTGACGGGGCATTTTGTCGGGCAGTGGTACAGGCCATCGGCACATGTCAAACATTAGCCTGCGAACAAGGTACTATTTGCTTTTCACCCACCGACGCTTTCGCAGCACTCGACAAGCAAGCATTTACCGCGTTACCGGTACGGCCAAGCAGTATCCAAGGCAGCAATACTGCGGTGGTATTGGGTGAGCAGTTGTTCTTGAAAGGTTATCGGTATCTGCAAACCGGCGCACACCCGGAATTTGAGATCGGGCGTTTTTTAACCGACGTGGCGAAATTCGCCAATACGGTACCTGTGCTTGGCGTCGTCGAGTATCAAGACAACCACGGGGGCAGCATGACGCTGGCAATATTACAGGGTTATATCGAAAACCAGGGCGACTGCTGGAGCTACACCCTGGATTACCTGGGAAGATTTTTGGAAGCCTGTCACACCGAAGTTGAACCGGCGGCAGAAGCGCATAGTGCCTATCTGTTGTTAATGCGCACCCTCGGTCAGCGCACCGCTGAACTGCATAATGCGCTGAGTAAAGCGACCGGGGATTCGGCCTTCGATCCCGAACCGGTTACCGACACCGATTTGGCAGGTTGGGTACTGGGGGTGCAGGCAGAAGCGGCAACCACATTGGATCTGCTTGAACACCGAATGGAAGGGCTTGCCGGGACTGCTCGCGAGTTAGCACAAACCTTGCTCGCGCAGCGCAAGGCAATGACGGACCGGCTCAACGCCTGTATTGGCGGACAGCTTAACGCAGTAAAAACCCGCTACCACGGCGATTTTCACCTAGCACAAGTGCTGCTCACCCACAATGATTTCGTGTTCACCGATTTTGAAGGCGAACCGGCACGCCCGTTCGCTGAGCGTCGCCATAAGCACTCGCCCTTACGGGATGTGGCCGGGATGTTGCGCTCATTCAACTATGCGGCCCACACCGCGCTTGGACAGGCCACCGCAGAACGCCCCACGGATCTGGCAAAGTTCGCACCCTTGATACGGGATTGGGAAGCCGAAGTCGGGCGTACTTTCCTCAGCGCCTATGATGAAACCGTATGCGGTTCCAGGCTGTTCGCACCGGATGAATCGCTACGCGGCTTACTCGACCTGTTCCTGCTAGAAAAGGCGCTTTATGAGGTGCGCTACGAACTTGACAGCCGCCCGGACTGGGTAGCGATTCCGCTACGCGGCATCTTGTCGCTGCTGCAACCGGCAATCTAACCCCGCCGCCCGCCATGAAACTCAGAGGTATTCGCCAAGATAATTTTCCGCAAAAACATAAACAACACGAAAAAATGTATATTTTTCGTGGCTTTCGTGAGCTACAGATTTTTCCAGGATAGCTGCGGGATCTCAACGCAAGTATTGCAACAAGAGGACTCGATATGATTAAACCGATAACTTCAGTATGGCCGGGGCGTCCCTATCCGCGCGGGGCCTGTTGGGATGGCGAAGGCGTGAATTTTGCTATTTTTTCTGAACATGCTAAAAAAATCGAGTTGTGCCTGTTCGATGCCAAGGGTAAACGCGAAGTTCAGCGCATCGAACTGAAAGAGTGTAGCGATATGGTCTGGCACTGCTACCTGCCTGAGGTTCGTCCGGGGCTGCTTTACGGTTTCCGGGTGCACGGCCCTTATCGTCCGCAGGAAGGCCATCGTTTCAATCCGAACAAGCTGCTGCTAGAGCCCTATGCCAAAGACATCGTCGGAACGCCGCGCTGGAGCGACGCCCATTTCGGTTACACCATCGGCAGCAAGCACGCCGACCTGTCTTTTAATCGTCGCGACAATGCCAGCGTGATGCCAAAGTGCCGGGTTATCGATCAGACATTCACCTGGGGAAATGATCAACCCCCCGACATTCAATGGGAGGACATGGTAATTTATGAGCTGCATGTCAAAGGCTTTACCATGCAACATCCGGACATCCCGGAACAGTTTCGCGGCACTTACGCCGGACTGGCGATGGCCCCGGCCATCGATCATCTCAAGCGCCTGGGCGTAACCACGGTTGAACTGATGCCGGTACATGCTTTCATCGATGATCGCCACCTGGTGGATCGAGGTCTGCGCAATTACTGGGGATATAACTCGATTGGCTTTTTTGCTCCCGATTCCCGTTATTCGGCGAGCGGCCAGATTAGTGAATTTAAAACCATGGTAAAAACGCTGCATAAGGCGGGTATCGAGGTTATTCTGGACGTGGTTTATAACCACACCGCCGAAGGCAATCAGCTGGGGCCGACGCTGTCTTTCCGGGGCATCGACAATGCTTCCTACTATCGCCTGGAAACGGATAATCCTCGCTATTACCGAGATTACACCGGTTGCGGCAACACCCTGGACATGCAACATTCGTGCGTACTCCAATTAATCATGGACAGCCTGCGTTATTGGGTGCTGGACATGCATGTGGACGGCTTTCGTTTCGATCTGGCTTCCGCTCTGGCAAGGGAGCTGCATGAAGTCAACCAGCTGGGCACCTTCTTCGACACTATCCGTCAGGATCCTGTGCTGAGCACCATCAAACTGATTGCCGAACCCTGGGATCTGGGCGAAGGGGGCTATCAAGTGGGCAATTTTCCGATGGGCTGGGCCGAATGGAACGACAGGTATCGCGATAATATTCGCGCCTATTGGAAGGGCGATGGCGGACTGCTCGGGGAACTGGCGCAACGCTTGACAGGATCCAGTGATCTGTACGAACGCAGCGGGCGAAAACCCCATGCCAGCATTAATTTCATTACCGCGCACGACGGGTTTACTCTGCATGACTTGGTGACCTATAACACCAAGCATAACGAGGCCAATCAGGAAGACAACCTCGACGGTAACGACAATAATCATTCCTGGAATTGCGGCGTCGAGGGGGAAACCGACGACCCGGCGATTAATGCCTTGCGCGCCCGGCAGAAACGCAATCTGCTTGCGACTCTGTTGTTTTCACAAGGCGTTCCGATGCTGCTTGCCGGCGACGAAATGGGCCATACCCAGCAGGGCAATAACAACGCCTATTGCCAGGACAATGCGATTAGCTGGCTTAGCTGGGATTTGAAACAACAGGATCTGGATTTGCTCACCTTCACCCGGCGTATTATCCGTTTGCGTAAACAGCACCCCTTGTTTCGGCGACGCTATTTCTTTCGGGGGCACGCTATTCGCGGCAGTGAGCTAAAAGATATTATGTGGCTCAATCCGGAGGCTGCCGAAATGAGCGATGAAGACTGGGATCAGCCGTTTTCGCGCTGTCTGGGCGTGTATTTCGATGGCGGAAAACTGCTTGAAACCGATCCGCACGGGCGGCGTTTAACCGACGATAACCTGCTGTTGTTGATCAATGCGCATCATGAGGATATTGCCTTCAGGCTGCCGGAATTCGACAGGCATTGCTATTGGGAGGTATTGCTCGATACCTTTGACCGCATCGGTAAACCTGAGACTTACCGCTACCAAACCGGACAAAACTATCCGGTACATGGACGCACCCTGGTGCTGTTGAAACAGGGCCGGGCGACATGAGAAGCTCGCATGGTATGCCTTTTGGAGCCGCTATGCGGGTTGACGGCGGCATCCGTTTTCGCCTGTGGGCGCCGGCGGTCAGACAGGTCGAACTCATACTGGAAAATAAAGGGGTCAGCTTAGCGATGCACCGGCTTGCAGACGGTTGGTTCCAAATCGAGACTTCGCCGCAACAGACTCCCCCCGGATCACTGTATTATTACCGGCTGGACGGCGGCCTTAAGATTCCCGATCCGGCATCGCGCGCCAATCCTCAAGACGTCCACGGTCCCAGCCAAGTCGTCGATGCGCAGGCCTTTTTCTGGCAGGACCATGGCTGGCAGGGTCGCCCCTGGCATGAGGCGGTCATCTATGAACTGCATCTGGGCACATTTACCGAAGAAGGCAGTTTCGCTGCCGCCAGTCAGCGCCTCGACTATCTGGTGGAACTCGGCATTACCGCCATTGAACTGATGCCGGTGGCCGATTTTCCGGGAGCGCGCAACTGGGGTTACGACGGCGTATTGCTGTTTGCGCCCGACAGCCGTTACGGTACCCCGGACGAATTGAAGGCATTGGTGCAGGCGGCGCATCGACGCGGCTTGATGGTGTTGCTCGACGTGGTCTACAACCACTTCGGGCCGGACGGTAATTATCTTCATACCTATGCGCCGCAGTTTTTTAGCGAGCGCCATCATACGCCGTGGGGCGCGGCGATTAATTTTGACGGTGACAACAGTCGCATCGTCCGCGATTTTTTTATTCATAACGCCTTGTACTGGCTTGAGGAATACCATATCGACGGGCTGCGGCTCGATGCGGTGCATGCGATTATCGACGACAGTCGACCGGACATTGTCGAAGAACTGGCGGCAGCGATTCAGGCGGGGCCTGGGCAAAGCCGACAAGTGCATCTGATCTTGGAAAACGACGCCAATGCTGTCCGCTATCTGCAACAGGGAAACATTGCCGCTCAATGGAATGACGACAGTCACCACGCCCTGCATGTGCTACTGACCGGCGAAGAGGACGGCTGTTATGCCGATTATACCGATCAACCGATCCGCGATTTGGCGCGCTGTCTGGCTGAGGGCTTTGCCTTTCAGGGCCAGCCGTCACTGTTTCGTGGCGGTCGTTCGCGCGGCGAACCTAGCGGACAGCTGCCCCCCGGAGCTTTCATCAACTTTTGTCAAACCCATGACCAGATAGGCAATCGTGCTTACGGCGAGCGCATTGCGATGCTGGCGCAACAAAAACCGCTGCAGATTGTGCTGGCGCTGTTGCTGCTGGCGCCATCACCGCCGCTGCTGTTTATGGGCGAGGAATTTGCGGCGGCAACACCGTTCCAGTTTTTCTGCGATTTTCCGGGTGAACTGGCCGACGCCGTCATCGAAGGACGATGTCGCGAATTTGCCAGTTTTGCGGCACGCGCCGGGATTCCCGATCCTAACGATCCGGCCACCTTTGAACGTTGCAAGCTCGATTGGGATTGTCTGGATAAGCCGCAACACCAGGATAGTCTTGAGTATTACAAGCACTTGCTGACGTTGCGGCGTACCTATATCGTGCCACGCTTGCCGGGCATGGGCGGCGGTGCCGGATTCGAACTGTTCGGGGCATCGGCTCTGGTGGTGCGCTGGCGTCTGGGCGACGCTACCCGACTGACGCTGTTGGCCAACCTGGGCGATAGTCCGGTCGAAAGTGTAGTGGCTTTTGCCGGTACGGCTTTTTATCTGAGCCAGGCGGATCTGCCTGAAATGCTTGCCGCCGGTCGTATCCCGCCCTGGTGTGCGGCCTGGTTCATCGAGGAAATACACGATGAGGCAATCTGATACCTTGGCACGGCTCGCCGCACTGTATGGCATTGCGGCGGAATATTACGATATAAAGGGGCATCTTTGTCAGACCGATGAGGCTACCCAACGCGCTTTGCTGATCGAAATGGGCGTGGAACTGGACGGCGATCTGTCCGCCATTCTGACCGAGCACGAAACGCGGTCATGGCGCAGACTGCTGCCGCCGGTGTTGGTGGTGAGTGCGGAAGAAAACGCAGCTGCTGTGCCGGTTGCGTTTCCCTCGGTTCTCAGAGATCAACGCTGTCAATGGCTGTTAATGCAAGAAGATGGCGGCCTTCAGCAAGGGGAGTTTCAGCCGTCCGACCTGGACATTGCCGACCATTATCAGCTTGATGACCAGTCCTATGAGCGCGGTTTGCTGCGATTGCCGGCATGTCCGGAACTAGGCTACCACCAGCTGACGGTGCGCGCACCGGATGGTGCAAAAACCGGCATGACGCTGATTGTGGTGCCGACTGTCGGCTACCAGCCTCAGGCATTGGCGAATGACGGTCGAATCTACGGCCCCGCCCTGCAACTTTACGGCCTGCGTTCGCAGCGCAACTGGGGTATTGGCGACTTTACCGATTTACGTCTGATGATCGAACTGGCCAGTGAGTCCGGTATGGATATTATCGGTCTCAATCCGCTGCATGCCCTGTTTCCGGGTAATCCCGACCATGCCAGCCCCTACAGTCCGTCCAGTCGCCTGTTTCTCAATATTTTGTACCTGGACGTGGAAGCGGTAGCTGATTTTGCCGAATGTGATGAAGCGCAAACCCTGGTGGCAGATGAGTCATTTCAGGCGCGCTTACGTGCGCTACGCTCGGAAGAGTTGGTGGACTATTCCCAAGTCATGGCCGTCAAGCAGGCTGTCCTGACCCGGCTGTATCGGCATTTTTGCGAACGCCATCTGCAAGCAAATAGCGAACGCGGACGCCAGTTCCGCGCTTTCCAAACAGAGGCCATGGAAAGCCTGCGGCGACAGGCGCTGTTCGAGGTGCTGCAGACCCATTTTCAGCAACAGGATGCCAGCATATGGGGTTGGCCGCTATGGCCAAAAGCCTACCGTAATCCAAAGTCGGAGGCGGTAGCGGATTTTGCCCAGCATCACCAGGAACAGATTGAGTATTACGAATACCTGCAGTGGCTGGCAAATCAGCAGCTCGATCAGGCCAGTAAAACGTCGCTGGCCCTCCGCCTGGGTGTCGGCTTATATGGCGATTTGGCGATCAGTGTCGATCGAGGCGGCGCCGAAGCATGGGCTAACCAGGATTGTTATGCGTTGGGCGCTAGCATAGGCTCTCCACCGGATGACTTTAACCTAGACGGACAGGATTGGGGCTTGCCTCCCTGGATACCGGAGCGCTTGCGTGAAACCGCCTATGCGCCATTCATCGCGACGCTACGCGCCAACATGCGCCACATGGGGGCGTTGCGTATCGACCATGTGATGGGATTGATGCGGCTGTTCTGGATTCCGCAAGGCAACGCGGCCCGCGTCGGCACCTATGTACACTACCCGTTCGACGATCTGCTGGGTATCTTGCTGCTGGAAAGCCAGCGTAACCGTTGTCTGGTTATCGGTGAGGATCTGGGCACCGTGCCCGATGGTTTGCGCGAACGGCTACAGCAAGTCGGCATATTATCTTATCGGGTGCTGTTTTTTTCGCGCGACCAACAAGGCGATTTTATGCCGCCCGCCGATTATCCGGCACAGTCGCTGGTGACGGTGACTACGCACGATCTGCCCACCCTGCACGGCTTTTGGCACGGGCAGGATATCGAGTTGCGCGCCAAACTGGGGCTGTTTCCCGATGACAGCGTGCACCAGCAGCAGGTGATGGCGCGGGTACATGACCGTGCCGCGCTGTTGATAGCGCTGGAGCATGAAGCGCTGCTGGAAGAAGGGGAAAACTTGCATCCGTTGGAAAATGTGGACATGTCGCTGGAACTGGTGAATGCGGTATATCGCTTCCTGGCCAGAACACCGGCTCAAGTGCTGATGATTCAGCTTGAAGACATTTTCGGCCAGATCGAACAGGTTAATTTGCCCGGTGCCTTAAGCGATGCCTATCCGAATTGGCGACGGCGCTTGACCGTCAACCTGGAGGAGTGGCGGGCCGACCTGCGGGTGCAGCGCATAGTCGAGGTGATTACTGCCGAACGCGCTAAAGCCGGTCAGCCGCTGCTTCCACAAAGCGACATGCCGACGACGACTAAACCGCGTATCCCGTTGTCCACCTATCGCCTGCAATTCAACCGTGATTTCACTTTTAATCAGGCGCGTGAAATTGTCCCTTACCTGAGCGCGCTGGGCATTTCGCACCTGTATGCTTCGCCCTATCTCAAGGCGCGGCCGGGTAGTCGGCATGGCTATGACATCATTGATCACAATACGCTAAATCCCGAGATTGGCACCTACGAGGAATTTGAGCAGCTCTGCGCAACCCTCGCCGAGTACGGCATGGGACAGATACTCGATATGGTGCCTAATCATATGGGCGTACAGGGCGGGGATAACAGCTGGTGGCTGGATGTACTGGAAAACGGTCAGGCATCCGCGTATGCCGGATTTTTTGACATCGACTGGGCACCGGCACAAGCTAAGCTGCAAGGCAAGGTGCTGTTGCCGGTGCTGGGCAAACATTATGGTGAAGTACTGGACAATGCCGAATTACAACTGCGCTTTGCGGCGGAATACGGTGAATTCGCCATTTATTACTACGAGCATCACTTTCCGGTGGACCCGGCAAAATACCCGCATATCCTGGCGTATCGCATGGAGACATTGAATAGCCGTTTAGGGCAGGACAATCCGTTACTGATGGAATACCAGAGTCTGGTCACTGCATTCCATAATCTGCCGTCCCGGAATGATGACCTGCCTGAACGCCAGGTCGAACGCAGGCGTGACAAAGAAGTATATAAACGTCATCTTGCCGGGATTGTTGAGCAATCTTCGGATATTGCCTGGTTTCTGGAAGAGAACCTGCATATCTTCAACGGTACCGCAGGGGAATCATCCAGTTTCGATCAGCTCCATAATTTGATTGAGGCGCAAGCTTATCGACTGACATTCTGGCGGGTCGCTTCAGACGAGATTAATTACCGTCGTTTTTTCGACATCAACGATCTTGCCGGGCTACGCATGGAGAACGACGAGGTTTTCGATGCGACCCATCAGTTAGTATTGCGGCTGGTTCGAGAGGGCAAGTTGGACGGTTTGCGTCTGGATCATCCGGACGGGCTGTACGATCCGGAGGCCTATTTTTGCAAGCTGGTCGAGGAGTGCCAACAGGCGGGTTACCCGCCTTATCTGATCGTGGAAAAAATCCTGGCGACACATGAGGATTTGCGTAGCAGCTGGCCGGTGCAGGGTACTACCGGCTACGAATTCGCTAATCTGCTCAACGGACTGTTTGTGGCTACCGGTGCCGCCGAGCGTATGACGCACCTGTATAACAGCTTCATCGGAAAGCCTATCAACTTCGATGATCTGCTCTACCGCTCCAAAAAGCTGATCATGAAGACCGCGCTGTCGGGAGAGCTAAATGTGTTGGCCAATCAGCTCTCGAAAATCGCCGAAGCCGATCGTCATACCTGTGATTACACGCTAAACGGCTTGCGTACCGCATTGGCGGAAATTATCGCTTGCTTCCCGGTTTATCGCGGTTACATCAGCGCGCGCGAAGTGGGGGCAGAAGACTGTCGCAACGTCGAACAGGCAACGGCAGCGGCTAAACGCAGAAGTACAACGGCAGATACCAGCATCTTTGATTTCCTGGGTGACGTGCTCACACTTGCCGCAGCTGAGGGGAAATTACCTGCTTATTATCAACAAGTACTCGCATTTGCGATGAAATTCCAGCAATTCACCAGCCCGGTTATGGCGAAAGGGCTGGAGGATACCAGTATTTATATCTATCATCGTTTGCTGTCGCTCAACGAAGTTGGCGGCGATCCGCGCCGATTCGGCGTTACCCTTAGCGCATTTCATCAAGCCAATCAAGCGCGTGCAAAAAACTGGCCGCATGCGATGGTCAGCACCGCCACTCACGACACCAAGCGTAGCGAGGATATGCGCGCCCGCCTCAATGTGCTGTCTGAAATGCCGGCTGCTTGGCGGCTGGCGCTACGACACTGGAGTCTCGCCAACCGCAGCCTCAAGCACATGGTGGACGGGCTGCTGGTACCCACAGCCAACGACGAATACTTTATTTATCAAACCTTGCTGGGTATCTGGCCTCCCGGTGAACCGGACGCCAATGAAATGGCGCGTTTTAGCGCTCGGCTGGCGGAATATATGGTCAAGGCAGTGCGTGAAGCCAAGGTACATACCAGCTGGATAAATCCCAATAAATCCTATGAGGACGCAATCCTGGCATTCGCCGATACGCTGATCAATACGCCGACGGCAAGTGCATTCCTGAGCGATTTTCTGCCTTTTCAGCGGCGGATTGCGCGTTTCGGGCTATTCAACAGCCTGTCGCAGACTTTGATCAAGCTCACTGTGCCGGGGGTGCCTGATATTTATCAAGGTTGCGAATTATGGGACTTCAGTCTGGTGGACCCCGATAACCGGCGACCGGTTGATTTCGGTTGCCGTCGAACCCTGCTCGATGCCTTGCAGACGCTGGCTACACAGACCTCAGAGCAGCGGAGAGCAGAGGTGTTTGCGTTATCCGGCACGTTGGAAGACGGCCGGGCAAAATTGCTGGTGGTCAGGACGGCGCTGGTATTGCGGCAACATTGGCCGGAAGTATTTTTGCAAGGAAGCTATGTGCCGCTGGCAGTCAAAGGCAAACAGGCGGCGCATTTATGCGCCTATGCGCGTATTGCCGGTGAGCGTAGCGTCATTACGCTAGCGCCTCGTTTCTTCGTGGAACTGCTCGGTGAAGCCGATAGCCTGCCTCTGGGAGAAAAGGTTTGGGGAAATACCTCGGTAGACCTGCCTTTTTATCGGCGCGATAGCCGATATTCGTGCGCCTTCACCGGTAAGATACTGGAGCCGCAACAGCATTTGTCCGGATGGCGCTTACCTGTTGCCCAGCTGTTGGCAGAATTCCCGGTAGGACTGGTGATTAATGACGGGGATTTGCCGACTACCCGTTTTGGATAAACGGGTAGTCGGTCAAAAAACTTTGTTCATCATCACGGGGTAGGCAACAACCAATTGGAGAGGCTTATTCGCGGCTGCAATGTTCAGTCAGCATTGTTTTTTTCAGCCTAACTTAATGACAGCGACACCGGAGAGCGAATAAGTCGTGTCGATAGCTATGCCTTTAGGAAGGATGTTAAGAGTTGTTTTCAATCAGCCCGAACAAATACTCGCCATACTCGGTTTTAGCCAGTGCTTCGGCCGCTTTTATTAAGTCTTGCCGATTTAGCCATCCGTGATTGAAAGCAATTTCTTCCAGGCAGGCGATTTTAAATCCCTGCCGGTTTTCAACGGTTTGGACAAAGTGGCCTGCCTCGATAAGGCTTTCGTGGGTGCCGGTATCCAGCCAGGCAAAACCGCGTCCCAGAATTTCTACATTGAGCTTTTGGTTGTGCAGATAAACCCGATTGACTTCGGTTATTTCCAGTTCGCCGCGTTCTGACGGCTTGATTTGTTTGGCAATGTCAATGACTTGATTGTCGTAGAAATACAACCCGGTCACTGCAAAATGCGAACGCGGCCGGGCAGGTTTTTCTTCAATGGATAGGGCTTTATTGTTTTTATCGAATTCGACCACACCGAAGCGTTCGGCGTCTTTAACTTTATAGCCGAAAATGGTTGCGCCCTGGTTACGACGCAGCGCGTGCTTTAAACTGCCGGTAAAGCCTTGTCCAAAGAAAATATTGTCCCCCAAAACCAGACAAACATTACTCTTGCCGATAAACGCCTCGCCGATCAGAAAAGCCTGTGCCAGCCCTTCCGGCTTGGCTTGTACCGCATAGTCGAGCTGTATGCCGAAATCCGAACCATCACCGAGTAGTTTTTTAAAACTTAACTGATCTTCCGGGGTAGTGATAATCAGTATTTCCCGTATTCCGGCCAGCATCAGAACGGATAGCGGATAATAGATCATCGGTTTATCGTAGACCGGCAACAGCTGTTTAGAGACTGCCTTGGTAATAGGATGCAATCTTGTGCCCGCGCCGCCCGCCAGAATAATGCCTTTCCAGTTCATACCGCTTCTCCAAGTCCCAGTCTTTCACGGCGGTAACTGCCATCTTGTATATGACGGCACCAGTTCAGGTTATTTAGATACCATTGCACCGTCTTTTTCATGCCGCTCTCAAAAGTTTCTGCCGGCGTCCATCCCAGTTGATCGGCAATTTTTGTGGCATCGATAGCGTAACGAAGATCATGCCCGGGCCGGTCTTTAACATAGGTTATCAGCTCCTGATAGCGGCTGATTCCATAGGGCTTATCCGGGTGAAGTTCATCCAATATATGGCAAAGGCTTTGTACCACGCTAAGATTGGTTTTTTCGTTGTGTCCGCCGATGTTGTAGGTCTGTCCAATGGTGCCTTTTTCCAGTACGAGCAGCAGCGCTCTGGCATGGTCGTCGACATACAGCCAATCTCTGATCTGCTGTCCATTACCATAAACCGGCAAGGGTTTTCCTTCTAAGGCATTAAGGATAACAACGGGAATTAATTTTTCCGGGAATTGATAAGGGCCGTAGTTATTGGAACAATTAGTGACAACAACCGGCAGACCGTAAGTGCGCTGCCAAGCGCGAACAATATGGTCTGAGCTGGCTTTTGAAGCAGAATAGGGCGAGCTGGGCGCATAAGGCGTTTGTTCAGTAAAAAGGCTGTCGTTATCGGCTAAATCGCCATAAACTTCATCGGTGGAAATATGATGAAAACGGAATTGTGCTTTTTTATTCTCTGCCAGAGCTTGCCAATACTGCCGTGCGGCTTCAACCAAGGCATAAGTACCGACGATGTTGGTTTCGATAAAAGCGGCAGGGCCGTCAATAGAGCGATCTACATGGGATTCCGCCGCCAAATGCATAATCGCATCCGGCTGATATTGCCGGAGCAGTTGCTCAATTTTAGCGGCATTGCCTATATCGGCCTGTTCAAAGCTATAGCGGGGACTGCTTTCTACCGGATTGAGCGATTCAAGATTGCCCGCATAGGTCAGTTTATCAATATTAATGACGCTGTGTTCTGTCTCTGTCAGCAGGTATCGAATAAGCGCCGAGCCTATAAATCCGGCACCGCCGGTGATCAGTATTTTCATCAGATTTCCTTGCTGGTTTGAAACATGTGTCCTGTCCCTAATGATGTGCAAAATCGGCTATATCGGCCATGCAAAGCGTTAACGCATGATCCCATGTCGGCATTTTCAGGCCGAAATGCTGTTCCAGGTGGCTTGTTGCCAAGCGCGAATTGGCCGGTCGCTTGGCCGGCAAGGGGTAATCTGCAGTGGGTATGGGATTAATCGTATGGGTTTTTAATACCCGGTTTTGCCGTTGCTTTGCAACATCAACAATCATTCGGGCAAAGCCATGCCAGGAGGTTTCGCCTGCTGAGCTTAAATGATACAAACCTGAGTTAAAACCGCCTTCGCGGCGTTCAAGCAGCGATTGCCGTAAGATATGCGCCGTTGTTTCAGCTATCAATCGCGCCCAGGTTGGTGAGCCAATCTGATCGGCAACAATATTCAGCTGTTCGTGTTCCGCCGCCAAACGCAGAATACTTTTTAAAAAATTATGGCCCCTTGCCGCATAAACCCAGGATGTCCTGAGTATCAGGTAATCGGCGCCATTAGCCTGTATGGCCTGTTCGCCGGCTAACTTGCTTTGACCGTAAATATTGAGCGGATTGGGCGCATCGCCTTCTGTATAAGCGGAAGAAGATGTGCCATCGAAAACATAGTCGGTTGAATAATGAATCAACAAAGCGCCGGTTTTTTTTGCGGCTTCCGCCAGGATGCCGGGCGCTTCTGCATTAATCAGAAACGCCGCATCCTGTTCGGCTTCGGCCTTGTCCACGGCCGTATAGGCTGCCGCATTGACAATGATATCGGCATTGTATTTTTGGATGCTGTGACGCAAACCATCAAGATCGGCGAGGTCGACCTGTGAGCGATTGACGCCGATGATTTCTCCCAGAGGCAATAATGCTCTGGCTAATTCCCATCCTACCTGGCCGTTATTGCCTATGAGCAGAATTTTCATGCGAAGGTCTCGGCATGGCGAAAAGACAGTCCTTGCTGATCCTTGGCAGAAAGAAGAGGCACATGGTTTTTGGGCCAGTCGATACCCATATCGGGGTCATCCCAGCGAATACAGCGCTCGTGTTCCGGCGCATAGTAATCGGTGGTTTTGTATAAAAAATCGGCCTGCTCCGACAGGACTAAAAAACCATGGGCAAAGCCCGGAGGTACCCAGAGTTGTCGATGGTTTTCGCCACTTAATTCCACGCCGACCCAAGAACCGAATGTGGCCGACGATTTTCGTAAATCGACAGCCACATCAAAAACACATCCTGCGATGACACGAACCAGCTTTCCTTGCGGTTGTTTAATCTGATAATGCAAGCCTCTCAATACATTTTTAGCGGATCGCGAATGATTGTCCTGCACGAAAGTCGTCGCTACGCCGGTTACATCATGAAAAGATCTCTGATTGTAGCTTTCCAGAAAAAAGCCGCGCGGATCGCCAAAAACTTTAGGTTCAAGAATAAGTAAATCTGGAATTGCTGTTTGAATGAGGTTCATATTGAAAACATAGTGAAGTGAAAAAATGCCTTATGCACTCAATTGCCAAAATAATTTTTATCAGATGTGCCGGAGCATCAGTGTAGCACCAATACTAACGCTGACCATAAGTACTAACACCAGGTATAAGCTTATAGTCAATCGGGGCGCGCGGCATGCCCGGTACCAAGTATGGTCGGCCATACCGGCAAGACTGAGGTTCATTGCTAAGCCGCTCTAAATCCAAGGTCTTCTGTGTCATGTGGAGCAGCCACTGCCCGTTTTACTCCAGCGCAAGGATAAACTGCCACTGATCTTTGCTGACCGGCATTATCGATAATCGATTGCCGCGTCTTATCAGCGCCAAATCGGCTAATTCCTCACGGCATTTTAATTCTTTAAGGGTGATGGTGCGCGACAGGGTTCTGACATATTTAACATCAACCATCATCCAGCGAGGATGCTCAGGGTCGCTTTTTGGATCGAAATGCGGGTCATGGGGATCGAAAGCCAAAAAATCGGGGTAGCCTTCTTTAACAACTTCCATGATGCCGACTATGCCGGGTTCGGCGCAGTTGGAATGATAAAAGAAAACCGGGTCGCCCAGCTTCATATGGTCCCGCATCATATTTCTGGCTTGATAATTACGCACACCATCCCAATGTTCGGTCTGCTTGGGCTTGTTGTACAGATCGTTAATCCCGAACGTATCCGGTTCGGATTTCATTAGCCAGTAGTTCATCGGGGTTTTGTATTTCTTTCTTTTATATTTTTCATAGTCACTTATAGCAAAATATCGTCATTCATTACGCATAAAAATGCGATTTCTCTACTTCACAATAAAAACATGTAAAAAAACTCAGTCGTCAATTACAATCGGCGCCACTTTCGATTTGATGGCGAAAGGAGCATTGAGAGTTGGCAATGCTATACGAACGCAGAGCTTATCTAAGGCTGATCCACTTTATTGGGGCAGCAATTGGCGTTGAAGCGTTTAGATGAGCATAAGATGCTTTTCTGTGGAATTCACAACTATAAGAAACGATTGTTAGGTGTATCTCCCGCCTGCGCCGTCATGTGCCATCGTCCTTGAACCGGAGGCTCAAGTGGGGACATGGCCGGTAAATCAGGCTTCCCGCACGAAACGGGCATGCACACCAATACCGGTATCCGCCCCCGGGGTAAAAACAGGTTCAGGAAACACCCGGCACATTCTCGAACGCTGCAGGAGATACAGAACAATAGTTTAGCGTGTTTACTGGTTTTCTAAAACGTTTTCTATTTTGTGGGTCATTTTGGCCAGGCATTCGCTCAAATGTTGACTGAGCATGACGTTTTGACTCTTCACCAGTTGTAATTCATGAGCCAGATTAAGCGCGGCCATCACTGCAATTCTATCAGCGCCCGCCACTTTACCGGAATCCCTCATTTGGCGCATTTGCCTATCAAGCTGTTGCGCCGACTGGATCAGATCGTTTTGCTCGTCAACTGCGCAGGCGATTTTGTATTCCTTGCCCATAATCGATAGGGACACAGGTTGCGGTTTGTTATTCATGAACCATTCTCCATTGCTTTCAAGCGCGAAATCATTGCTTCAACCCGGGTTCTGGCCAGAGTGGTTTTTTCCAGCAGTTTGGCTTTTTCCCGAACCAGGGAGTCCTGCTTGGTTTTCAGCGAACGGTTTTCATTTTTTACGTGGTCGTATTGCTCGATAAGCTGATCCAGCTTGCTTTCGAGGTCTTTTAACTCTAAAGGTTGATTTGATTGTATCATGGTAATAACTAGGTTGTTGCGAGCAGCAAGCGCGCCATATTTTACGCCCTTACCGGGTGATTCAAGGTGAACAAATATCATTTAAATTAACGATTAATGGTAGCATAAGCGATATTTTTAGTCCGCGATAGTGAAATTATTATGTGGGATTTATGACTTATCAAGTAATTAATGCAATAGTTGTACGCAGTGATGCGGAACTCTCTGCTGCCGAAGCTCATGGCATGGCGACAGCCATGTTATGCACCAATGATCAGGCTCAGAGTGCCGAATGGTTAGCCGAACTGTTTCGGCATGCAATACCGGCGACCGATGAAGACCGGTCGACTCTGGTGCATTTGTTCGAGGAAACGCGAAGCGTCCTGGCAAACGATGAGTTCGAATTCGAGTTGCTGCTGCCTGGCGATGAAACCTTGTTGGGTGAGCAGGTTGAAGCATTGACTTACTGGTGCCAGGGCTTTTTATTGGGCGTGGGGTTTGCCCATGCCAGCGCTGATCTGTCCAAGGAAGCGATCGAAATATTAAAAGATATCGCCGAATTTACCAAGCTGGACGTCGAGGCAGAAGGCGAAGAAGATGAGAACGATTTTATGGAAATCACCGAATACATGAGGTCTGCGGTTTTATTATTGCATAGCGAATTGAATAAAGAAGGCAAAAGCTAAAGGGCGCACAACGAAAAAGCCACTTGAACCTTTTGCCTTTTGTCCTTAGCTTTTCCCCTGATTTTAAAATGTTTCAATCCACATTCGACCTCATCTGTCAAATGACTTGTCTTACGACAATCCGTCGACAGAAAGAGGTCGGTGGTTTGCCTCGTCGTAAACGACGAGGTTACTTGGAAGGATAACGATGCTAACGTAGCGTTGTCAACGTTGAACGAATCTCCAGGTATCTACACAAGTATGGACTTCTTCTTCATTGAGGAAGAAGGTTGGGATAAGTGAAATATAACTACTTGATTCTCTTCTCCCAGCCCTTTTCAGTAGAAAATGAAGTAAGACAACTTATAACTCATTGGTATTTATAATACAAAAAAGTTGTGTAGATACTTATGCCTCAAGGGAGAGGTCTCAAACCAACAAGGAAAATTGATGAAACAAGGTGAATTTAAAAGACGTCGCAAACAATTAATGCAGCACATTGGCATCGGCAATATTGCGATTATAGGCAGTGCGGCAACCCGAACGCGCAACCGGGATGTGGATTATCCGTTCCGGCAGGATAGCGATTTTTATTATTTGACCGGGTTTAATGAACCGGACTCGCTGGCTGTTTTTATTCCCGGGCGCAAACAAGGCGAATACATTTTATTTTGTCGCGAATTCGATGAAAAAAAGGCCTTATGGGAGGGCGCGCACGCCGGTCTTGACGGCGCTACCACGCATTACAAGGCGGACGATTCTTTCCCGATTGATGACCTGGATGATATTTTGCCGGGCATGCTGGAAGATAAGAATAAAGTTTATTACCCTATGGGTCGCGATTCCGATCTTGATCACAGTTTATTGGTCTGGATAAATCATATCCGCAGCCAGTCCCGAAGCGGCGTTAATGCGCCCGGCGAACTGGTTTCTCTGGAGCATATTCTGCATGAAATGCGCCTGTTCAAGAGTCCCGAAGAACTCAAGCTGATGCGTCGCGCTGCCGATATTTCTGCCAATGCCCATGTTAAAGCGATGCAAAAATGCAAAGCGGGACTGTATGAATATCAGATAGAAGCGGAAATAATTTATTATTTTATTCAGGATGGCTTGCGTGCGGTTGCCTATCCTTCGATAGTCGCCGGTGGCAAAAATGCCTGCGTACTGCATTACACTGAAAATAACAGTAAATTAAAAAACGGCGATTTACTGCTGATTGATGCCGGTGCGGAATGCGACCATTACGCCGCCGATATTACCCGGACTTTTCCGGTCTCCGGGCGTTTTAGCGAGCCGCAAAAACAGCTTTATCAACTGGTACTCGATGCTCAGACGGCGGCTGTTGCGCAGATCAGGCCGGGGCTGCCGTGGAATTTAGCGCATGATGCATCTGTTGAGGTGCTGACCAAAGGTCTGGTAGCGCTGGGGCTACTTAAAGGCAAGGTTTCCAAGCTGATCAAGGATGAAAAATACAAGCAGTTTTATATGCACAGGATCGGCCACTGGTTAGGGATGGACGTGCATGATGTCGGCGACTATAAGGTCAATAAAGAATGGCGCCTGCTGGAAACGGGCATGGTATTGACCATAGAGCCGGGCTTGTATATCCCTGCGGATTGTCTGACCGTTGACGAGCAATGGCGCGGCATCGGCATACGCATTGAAGACGATGTGCTGGTTACCGCTGATGGTCACGAGATTTTAACCGGCGGCGTGCCGAAAACCATTGCAGACATTGAAAGTGTAATGCAGGCGAGCTGATGCAACATGATTATGACTTATTGATTGTCGGCGGCGGTCTGGCAGGTAACTGTCTGGCGCTGGCGTTACAAAAAACCGGGCTGAAGATTGCGATAGTTGAAGCAAGCACTCGCGAACAGCACCATGACTCTCCCGTCGGCGATAGGGCCTTGGCTTTAGCCGCCGGTACCGTAAAGATGCTTGAAGCGATGGGTATTTGGCAAGGAATCAGCCAGGCTGCCACCGCAATTAAAGACATCCACATTTCCGATCAAGGCCATTTCGGTAAAGTCAGGCTTTCAGCGCAGCAAGAAAATGTAGCGGCACTGGGGTATGTCATTACCGCAAGAGACATTGAAACCCATGTTGCCAAACTGGTTAATGAAGCCGATATAAAATTGATTTGCCCTACCCGTCTGGTCGGTTTGATGGCCGGCGATAACGCAATCAATGTCAGCCTGAAACGCGGCGATGAACCGTTAAACGTTTCGGTCAAACTGCTGGTCGGCGCAGACGGCGGCAACTCCTCGGTTCGTAACTTGCTGGAAATAGCCCAGCACATCACTGAGTACGGACAGACGGCGCTAGTCACTACAGTTAAATCATCCCTTCCCCATAAAAATGTCGCATTCGAGCGTTTTACAGCGTCAGGGCCGCTGGCCTTGTTGCCGGTTAATAGCGATCATTGTGCCGTCGTCTGGACGCGCAGTAATGAAGATGCCGTTGCACTGATGTCCGGTAGCGAGGCCGATTTTTTAGCCGAGCTTCAGCAGTGTTTCGGTTATAAATTGGGCGCGTTTAGTTTGGCGGCTCCTCGGCGGGCATTTCCGTTATCCCTGATACGCGCCGAAAAAATGACTGCGGCTCGAACCGTCGTTATCGGTAATGCAGTACATCAACTGCATCCGGTTGCAGGCCAAGGATTTAACCTGGGTCTGCGCGATGTGATGCAGTTGGCGGAAATGATCATCAACCGGCATCAGCAACATCAAGATATTGGCGCGGCCGAGTTTTTAACCGCCTATGCACAATCCAGACAGAAAGATCACGATAGAACCATCGGTTTTACCGATATGCTCGTACGGATTTTTTCCAATGACTGGCTGGTATTGGCCGCCGCCAGAAATACCGGCTTAGCGATACTGGATCATATTCCTGCCGCAAAAACCTTACTGACCCGTCACGCCATGGGACTGGCCGGACGCTTACCCCGCCTGCCCGGGCATGATCCAGAGATAGAGCGATGAACATCCGTAATCGTTATGAGGTCATTGTCTGCGGCGGCGGCATGGTCGGTGCGGCAGCGGCCTGCGCCTTGGTCCATGGCGGCATCAAGGTTGCGCTGCTGGATCGGTTTAATCCTGAAAGGCATTGGCCGCCGGAATCGATTGATATTCGCGTCTCTGCGCTAACCAAAGCCTCCCAAAACATCCTGGACATGTTGGGGGCGTGGCCGGGTATGGCGCAGCGCGGCGTTTGCGCGTATCGGGACATGCGGGTATGGGATGCCTGTGCGGATGGTGAATTGCATTTCGATTGCGCCGATACCGCCTTTTCCGAGCTGGGACATTTGGTAGAAAACAGAATCACCGTTGCAGCTTTATGGGATGTGCTGGACACCTTGCCCTCGGCCACCTGCATTACACCTGCAAAGGTTGTCGATATGCGGCTTAACGGCAACGGCAGGCAACTGCGTCTGGAAGACGGGCGATGCCTTGAGGCTGATGTGATTATTGCCGCCGACGGCCGTGATTCAACATTAAGAGCCATGGCGGGTATAGCGGTAACCGGCTGGGATTATCGTCAGGATGGCCTAGTCGCTACAGTAAGCACCGAAATGAGCCATCAGTTTACCGCGTGGCAGCGTTTTCTGCCTGAAGGGCCGCTGGCTTTTTTACCGCTAAAAAACGGGAAATGCTCAATTGTCTGGACCCTCAGTTCGGCAACATCAACAAATCACTTGGCGCTTGCCGACCAAGATTTTCTACAGGTTCTTGAGCAAGCTTCCGGCGGCATTCTTGGCAAGATGCTAAGCGTCGGTCCACGCGCTGCATTTCCTTTACGCTTTCAATATGCAAACCGTTATATTGATCAAGGCTTTGCTTTGTGCGGCGATGCCGCTCATGCGATGCATCCTCTGGCCGGACAAGGTGTCAATGCCGGACTGTTGGATGCTGCCGCTATTGCGGAACTGGTTATCCAGACCCGGCGGGAAAAAAGGCCGCTATCCAGCTTACGCTTCCTGCGTCGTTATGAGCGTTGGCGTAAAGGTGACAACCTGATGATGATGTCGACTATGGATGTGCTTAACAAGACTTATGGCATAAGCGCCCAGCCCTTAGTCGGCTTGCGCTCAGCGGGAATGAACCTGGTTAATAATTCGGAACTGGTCAAGGCTTATTTTAACCACTACGCGATGGGCTTGCGTGATGATTTACCTAAGCTGGCAAAAAGGCAAGTATGCTGGTAGTCGCCGGTTTTCAGGACTCAGTAGCCGCTAGGTGTGTCGTTTTTCGAATTAGAATTTTGCCTGTACACGGGCTTCTGGTATATTCCGGCACTAGCGGTACGGTTTAGCTGCTTGGCCTGCTGACCGATGGCGCTTAACTATAAAACACTAAAGAACAAAAAAATGTAACGACTCAGCGTTAAAAAAATAGAACGCAGATGACGCTGATAATTAAGATAAAAAACAAGATTTTTTTGAGTTATCCGCGTTTATCATAGTCATCTGCGTCGCCTAGAGGCGCCTACTTTTGGCATCCGCGTTCTATTCTGTTGGTGACTACGTCGTTGCAAAAAATTAACATAAAAAAGGTGGAGAGCCATTATGATTGAAGGGTTGTTTATATTAACGACTGTTTTTGTTGCCTATATTGTTTATGTGATGATAGGCGAACAAAAAACAGCGGCTAAATCCAAAGCGCAGACGGCAAAATCTGAAGCACAGGCGCAAGTCGCCGTGGAACAGCCAAAACCCGAGGTGGCCGCCGTTGTAACAGAAAAGTCGGCAGCTGTTAAACCGGTTGCGGCTAAAGCTGCAATACCTAAGCCTGTCGCGACCGAAATCGCTGCGCCTAAGACAGCCACTAAATCTAAGGCGGCCAAGACAGCTAAACCGGCAACCGCTAAAAAAACCGCTGCTGTCGCCGTAAAGAGTGCCGGATTAAAAGATCCGAAAACGGGAGAGGTTGCCATGACCTATAGCAATTACCGATTCACCAAGCGCTGGATTAAAAAGGCCTTGGTTGCAGAAGGATTTCTTGAAAAGATCTATAAAAACAATGAACTGAATGCTGAGACTGAAGCTGAAATTAAAGAGGCGATAGCAAAGCTCGAAGCCTTGGATAAATACAAGGCTTAGGTATTGAGGATCAAGGCATATTGCAGGGGCGACCGGATTGGTTGCCCTTTTTCATTGAATGTTGAAACGCCTTTCGCCTAGCCGCTCTACCCCATATTCAGCTTGTTCAAGCGATAGCATAACGATCTGAAGGATAGTCCCAGCTGTTCGGCAGCGGCTGTTTTGCTCCATTGATTTTCTTCCAGTGCAATAGAGACGGCTTTTCTTTCGATTTTTTCCAAATGCTCTTGCAGCGATTCCGGGCTTGAGTCGAAATCCGCCGATTTAGTCGGGTCATGCCTGCTTATCGGCAAGCTCAAATCATCGCTTTCTATACGGTTGCCGTCATACAGCGCCAAAGCCCTTTCCAGAATATTTTCCAGTTCACGCACATTGCCCGGAAAATGATACCGATGTAATGCCGCTGATGCCGATGCGGATAATGCGGGCCGGTTCTGTTTGTCGGCACCTGTCAGCTTGGTCAATATGTGTTCGGTAAGAACAGGTATGTCGCTAAGCCGCTCGCGTAAGGGGGGAATATGAAGGTCAATGACATTGATACGGTAATATAAATCCTGCCTGAAACTGCCGTCATTGACCATGTCGTTAAGATTTTTATGGGTGGCGCTGAGCAAGCGAATATCGACCGGGATTTCCTGTTGCTCGCCAACCGGGCGGATTTTTTTTTCCTGGATAGCGCGCAACAGTTTGACTTGCAAAGACAGCGGCAAATCGGCAATCTCATCGAGAAATAAAGTGCCGCCTTCTGCGGCTTGAAATAAGCCTTTTTTATCGCTGACCGCGCCGCTAAAACTGCCTTTCCTGTGGCCGAAAAATTCGCTTTCCATCAGCTCATGGGGGATAGCCCCACAGTTAATTGCTATAAAAGCATGGTCGCTACGGGAACTGTGCTGATGAATCAACCTGGCAACCAGCTCTTTTCCTGAGCCCGATTCGCCGCTGATATAAACCGGTGCCTGGCTGCGGGCGAGTTTATGTATTTTTGCCCTGATCGCCTGCATGATCAATGAATCGCCCAGCAAGGTGTATCTGGATCGTCTTTCTTTGGTTGGTCTGGCAGCAGAAAATTTTAATGCATTGTTTACCAGCAATCTTAGTGCCGGCAAATCAACCGGTTTGGAAACAAAATCGAACGCGCCTTTTTTCATCGCTAAAATGGCCGATTCCATGTTGCCGTGCGCGGTAATGACGGCAACCGGTATCGGGACGGGCAGGGTCTGTATAAAGTCAACCAGCTCCAGGCCGTTGCCGTCAGGCAGCTTCATATCGGTCAGACAAAGATCAAGCGGCTTTTGTCGCAAACAGAGTTTAGCGCCGGCAACATCCTCGGCGCTGCAGGTCTCAATATCCATTCGGTTAAGCGTAATTTCCAACAGCTCTCGAATATCGGGTTCGTCGTCAACAATCAATGCCAGTGGTTTTTTCATAAATCAATTTAATGTTTGTTCTGCATTCAACAAGCAGAGTCTAAAACAGCTTCGGTTATCGTCGGTTAAATAATAGTTCAATTTTGCCTGATTTAATTCGGCTAATTCTCTGGAGATATAGAGCCCTAATCCGGTGCCGCTGGATGACGTGGTAAAAAAGGGTTCAAACAGGCGGCTCTGGTGTTCATTGCTAATGCCTGAACCGTTATCGATGACCGCTATGCACGGCGCCTGTTTTGCAGCAAATAGACGTAAAATTATCGGTCCGGTCTCAGGCTTGCCGTATTTCAGTGCGTTGCGACATAAGTTGTCCATAATCTGCCTTAAATGACTGGGGTCTATCAGCGCGCACAAAGATTCAGTCTGATAAGAAAGCCTGAAAGCATCACTATTAACGGAGTGTTCGAGCGTAAAGTTTTTCAGGTAATTGTCCAGCCATGCGTTTAAATAAATCTTTTCTCGTCTTGAATCGCTTCGTCGGGACAGCTGTAAAATATCTTCAATAATATGGTTGACGCGAATGGAATGGGTCTGGATGATTTCGGTCAAGCGCCGGTCTTCATCAGATAACAGCGGGGTTTCCGCCAGTAATTGTCCGGCATGACTGATTGCGCCTAAAGGGTTGCGTATTTCGTGAGCAATACTGGCGGTGAGTCGACCGAGCGAGGCCAGTTTGCTTTGCTGCACCTGCTGGTTATAAAGCGCAATATCTTCAAGCGTAATCATATAAAGAAACTCGTTTCCTGTTGGCAAGGGCATAAATCGGCTATGAACTTGGGACTGGTTCGACAATTCGAGCAGTACAAGATTCTGTTCCGAATCGGCCAGCCACGTTTGAAAGGCGCGTGATAAATGGCTTGAGATGTCGCTTAAATTAATCGGCAATGCCGTTAAATTGACCAGTCGTAATGCAGACTCATTAGCCATCTGAATATTTTGCTGTCTGTTGGTAATAATGATGCCTGATTGCAGGTGCTGGATAATGTAGGTGTTGAGATCTTCCAGCTTGGTGATTGTTTGTTTTTGCTGATCGGTCAGCTGTAATATTTGTTCGCTACGCTTTGCCAGGATATAGGACAGCAAGGCAATGGTGAAAAATGCCGCGCCCAGCATACCGGCATTGGCATAAGAGGTCGAACCAAAGCTGTGCATATAATCGGCGAGGATTTGTTCGGCTAACACCGTCAAACTGGCCAAGGCGGCAAAAAACATCGCACAACGGCCGCCGATTAACAATCCGCCAGCGGCAATGGAAACCGCAAGCAATACGCCCATGCCGCTGTTAACGCCGCCGGAGGCGTGCATAATCAACGTGAGTATCAGTATGTCGGTAACAATAAGCAGCTGCGCCTGGGTGGTGTAGCTGGTGAGTCGCCAGACGATACAGATGCCGGAGATCAGTGACAGTATCAGGTAGCTTTGGCTGCTGTAAGTGAATAATTGACTGTCGTAGGTGCCGAGTAATGAGGCATTTGTGTCGCTGTAAAACAAACTGACAAACAGGCCGGCCAGGATTAATCGATAAGCTAAAAAAACTTTTAGCAGTAACCAGGCTTGTTGGGCAGGAATTCCGTAGCCCTTGGAGAATGGGCAGGGAAAGATAGTCTCATTGGAATTTTGCGGCATGGTTGTTTTTAGAATAGCGTTTTGCAGGGACTTGGTTAAAATGCTCAGTAACGCCCTTAATCGTAACATTTAGTTATCATCTGCGTGAAGAATACCTGCCGGACCTTACCGGTCAATCGAGGAGCAATTAATGAATATTCATGAATACCAGGCTAAACAGTTGTTTTTGCATTACGCTATTCCTGTGCCTGATGGCAAACAGGCAACGACACCGGAACAAGCCGAACAGATTGCCAAGAAATTGGGCGGCGATGGCTGGGTAGTTAAAGCCCAGGTTCATGCCGGTGGCCGGGGCAAAGTCGGCGGCGTCAAGCTGGCGCAAAGCCTCAGCGAAGTGGCTGAGTTTAGCCGCGAGATGCTCGGAAAGCGTCTGGTTACCAAACAAACCGGCGCGGAAGGATTGCCGATTAATTCATTGCTGATAGAAAAAACTTACCCGATCAAACGCGAGTTATATCTGAGCGTGCTGGTTGATCGCGGCTCCGAGCGCATTATTTTTATCGCCTCCGCAGCAGGGGGTATGGATATAGAAACCGTTGCCCACGAAACCCCCGAAAAGATTATCTCTGTACCCGTCCATCCGGCAGCCGGTTTACAAGGTTATCAATGCCGTAAGATCGCCTACACACTGAGGCTTAAAGGCGCGCAGATCAAAGCCTTAAGCACTATCATGCAAGGCTTGTATGACTTGTTTTTAGCCAAAGATGCTAGCCAGATTGAAATCAATCCGCTAATAGAAACCGACAGCGGCGAACTGATGGCACTGGATGCCAAGATCAATTTCGACGACAACTCAGTCGCAGCGCATCCCGATATTCTGGCGATGAAAGACCCTGACCAGGAAGATGAAAAAGAAAACAAAGCCGAGCAATTCGGGCTGAACTACATTACCTTGGAAGGCAATATCGGCTGCATGGTCAACGGTGCGGGACTGGCCATGGCAACCATGGATTTAGTCAAGCTCAAAGGCGGGCAACCCGCCAATTTTCTCGATGTCGGCGGCGGCACCAGCGTGGAAAAAGTCTGCGAAGCATTCAAACTGATCCTCTCGGATCATAGCGTCAAAGCCGTATTAGTGAATATTTTCGGCGGCATCGTGCAGTGCGATATTATCGCAGCGGGTATTTTAGCCGCTGTCGAACAGGTTCACGTCACCATACCCGTGGTGGTTCGATTGGAAGGCACCAATGCCGAACAAGGCCGTGCATTGTTAAGCAACACCGGATTAAATCTTTATGCGGCGGACGATTTGGCTCACGCTGCCGAACAAGTTGTCGCATTAGCGGAGGCCGCATGAGCATTTTAATTAACAAGGACACCAAAGTAATCTGCCAAGGCTTTACCGGCAAACAAGGCAGTTTTCATTCCCAGCAAGCGCTGGATTACGGGACCCAGTTAGTCGGCGGCGTGACCCCGGAACGCGGTGGCGAAAGCCATTTGGGTTTGCCGGTGTTCAACACCGTACAGGATGCCGTCAACGCTACCGGCGCCACCGCCAGCGTCATTTACGTGCCGCCTTTTTACGCTGCCGACGCCATTTTGGAAGCGGTCGATGCCGGTATTGAACTGATCGTCTGCATCACCGAAGGCATACCGATACTGCAAAT
Organism: Methylobacter sp.; assembly: GCA_024636505.1. Taxonomy (GTDB): domain Bacteria; phylum Pseudomonadota; class Gammaproteobacteria; order Methylococcales; family Methylomonadaceae; genus Methylobacter_A. Next base: position 34,072 of record JAGXGY010000069.1, read on the forward strand.
GCTGCGCGTTAAGGCGGCGATGGCAGGCACCGGCACATTACTGATCGGCCCCAACTGCCCCGGCATCATCACCCCCGGCGAATGCAAAATCGGCATCATGCCGGCTAACATCCACCTGCCCGGCTCGATCGGCATCGTGTCGCGCTCCGGCACCTTGACCTATGAATCGGTGCATCAAACCACCGCGCAAGGCTTGGGGCAAAGCACCTGCGTCGGCATCGGCGGCGACCCGATCCACGGCATGAACTTCGTCGATATACTCAGCCGTTTCCAAGCCGACGAGCAAACCAAAGGCATCGTCATGGTCGGTGAAATTGGCGGCGGCGAAGAAGAAGAGGCTGCCGACTATATCAAAGCCCATGTCACCAAGCCCGTTGTTGCGTATATCGCAGGACAAACCGCACCTCCCGGCAAGCGCATGGGTCATGCCGGAGCGATAGTCACCGGCGGTAAAGGCACGGCGGAAGGCAAAGTCGCAGCGCTTAAAGCGGCGGGAATTGAAGTGGTGAACTCGCCGACGGATATTGGCGTGGCGATGAAAGGGTGTTTTAAATAAAGCAAAATGAAAATAGTCACATGGAATTGTAATGGTGCATTACGGAAAAAATATCAGGTCCTGGAAGAATTCGACGCAGACTTATTAATTGTTCAGGAATGCGAAGATCCTGACAGGTCATCGGCGGAATATAAGAAATGGGCTGATAATTTTTTATGGATCGGGGAAAATAAAAATAAAGGCATTGGCATTTTTTCAAGAAAAACGATTAGTATTAAAGCACTGAATTGGAGCTCGGAAGGGCTCCAATCCTTTTTACCTTGCATCGTAAATGATTCATTCATTTTAGTGGCCGTTTGGACTAAGCAAGCAAATTCACCAACATTTAGATATATTGGCCAGCTTTGGAAGTATCTACAGTTACATAAGGAAAAATTTGTCGGCAATGATGTTTTGCTATGTGGCGACCTTAATAGCAACAGCATTTGGGATGTTTGGGATAGATGGTGGAATCATTCCGATGTGATTAATGAATTGGAAGCGCATGACATAAAGAGTGTTTATCACACCCTGTTAAATGAAAAACAAGGCAAGGAAACTCAGCCAACATTCTTTCTCTATAAAAGAAAAGAAAGACCCTATCACATTGACTATGCCTTTGTTTCAAGTCACTTAATCAATCATCAAGACAGCATATTCATAGGAGAGCCGGAAATTTGGCTTGAATATAGTGACCATATGCCAGTAGTCTTTGCCGTAAATGGTTAACAAATACCACCGCAACCTATACTAAGAATGACCCTAAAAATAGCCCTAGCCCAAACCAACTTCCTGGTCGGCGACATCGCCGCCAATGTCGACAACATCGCCCGCGCCGCCATTCATGCCCGTGATGAATTGGGCGCGGATATGATCGTCTTTCCCGAGCTGACCATTACCGGCTACCCGGCCGAAGACCTGCTGTTGCGCGCCGACTTTATCAGCGCCGCCAATAACGCGCTGTATCAGCTGGCCGACCGCGTTGACGGCATTGCGCTGGTGGTCGGCTTTCCCGAACGCGATGGCGACACGCTTTACAACAGCGCGGTCGTGTTGCATCAGGGCGCGATACTGGCCTGTTACCGCAAGCGGGTGCTGCCCAATTACGGCGTGTTCGATGAACAGCGTTATTTTACCGCAGGCAACCAGTCGTGCGTGTTCGAGTTCAACGGCACCTTTATCGGTCTGACCGTTTGCGAAGATGTTTGGCGGTCCGGCATTATTGAAGATAATAAAGAGGCGGGAGCGGAGCTGCTGCTGACTTTGAACGCTTCGCCGTTCAACTCGGGAAAAATTCATCAGCGCGAAGCCGTTATTTGCAGCCAGGTTAAAGCCGCGCAGATTCCGCTGGTGTATGTCAATCAGACCGGCGGTCAGGATGAACTGATTTTCGACGGCGCGTCTTTTGTCGTTGATGCGAACGGAGACATTGTCTTTCGTGCGGCGGAATTTAAAGAACAAATCAGTGTGGTTGAGTTTGACGGCAATAAGCCGATAAAAACCAGCTGCGCGCCGCTGTATGTTGAAATCGCCAGCGAATATCAAGCCCTGGTGCTGGGCATTAAGGATTATGTGCGCAAAAACGGTTTTCAGGGCGCTATTTTGGGACTGTCCGGCGGCATCGATTCGGCGCTGGTGCTGGCTCTGGCGGTCGATGCGCTGGGCGCGGACAAGGTTGAGGCGGTGCTGCTGCCGTCGCGCTATACCCAGGATATGAGCAACGAAGATGCGCTGCTGGAAGCTAAAGCGTTAGGCATCAAATACCATATTATTCCGATAGAGCCCGCCGTGAATGCGTTCACCGGCATGTTGGCCGATATTTTTGTCGGCACCGCCAAAGACGCCACCGAGGAAAACATTCAGGCGCGTTGCCGCGGCGTAGTGTTGATGGCATTGTCCAATAAACAGGGCAAGCTGTTATTGACCACCGGCAACAAGAGCGAAATGAGCGTCGGTTATGCGACTTTATACGGCGATATGTCCGGCGGTTTTGCGCCGATCAAGGACGTGCCCAAACTGCTGGTTTACCGGTTGGCGCGCTATCGCAATACGCTGTCTCCGGTGATACCGGAACGGGTGATCATTCGTCCGCCTTCGGCCGAACTGGCGCCCGATCAGATCGACGCAGATTCACTGCCGCCTTATGAGCTATTAGACCCGATACTGGAGTGCTATATCGAGAAGGATCAATCCGCCGAGCAAATCATTGCCGCCGGATTCAGCCGCGAAGACGTAGCCCGCGCCATCAGCCTGGTCGACCGCAACGAATACAAACGCAGACAATCCCCGCCGGGCATCCGGATTACCGCCAGGGCGTTCGGCCGAGACCGGCGTTATCCGATCACTTCCGGCTATAAGGGGATTTAGCTCTGTGCTTGCCCCATGCTCCCTCAGAATGGAATAGCCTTTCTCAATTCAGGTCTATTTGTAATACAATGGATCGGTTTACCCCGTTTGTTCCGATGAAGTCATGTTGTGCAGTCGGCGGATTATAAAAACAAGGCTATAGCTGCGTTGGCTGACGATCGCCTGTTGATGTTTCAATAGAGAAATACTCTCTAACAATGCGCATAGTCTATAAAACATTACTGCTACCCCTCGACATGTTCAAGCGTAGACGGTATTTAATAATTTAAAAAAGGTTAGTTTTATGTGTTGGAGTGGTGAAGCGTCCGGTGTTTTAGCCGTCGCAGGTCTTAGTACCGCAGCTTATATTGCGATTAAGCAGGGAGAGTCAAAAGAACTCTGGATTCCGTTAACTTATTTTGCCTTAATGGAGTTATTACAGGCAGTCACTTACGTCTATATCGATTTATGTGACAATCCGAATAATCAGATACTGACATTATTAGGCTATCTTCATGTCGCGTTCCAGCCGTTTTTTGTCAACATGGTCGCGATGTATTTCATCCCGGAAAGCGTCAAACTCAAAATACAAACCACGGTTTATACGTTATGCGGCATCGGTACGCTGTTCATGCTGTTCAAGATGTACCCTTTTGCCTGGGCGGGAACCTGCAACATCGGCATAGAAGGTTTTTGCGGGCCGAGCGTCTGTTCCACTTCCGGTGCCTGGCATATCGCCTGGCAAATGCCGTTGAACGGCTTGATGTCAGACCCGGTCGGTTGGCTGTTCGGCTTTAACTGGGGTTTGCATGCCTTTACCTATATCCTCGTCGCTTTTTACCTGCCGTTTTTGTACGGCTCGTGGCGTTTTGTAGGCTTCCATTATTTAATCGGCCCCGTTATTTCCGACCTGACCACTACCGATCCCAACGAATATGCGGCGGTTTGGTGTTTATTTTCCATCGCTTTATGCGTATCGGTTATTAAAACCCCGATCAGAAAACACCTGCATGTTAAAACCTGGCCTTTTTATAAAAAGTATATTGGCGATTCGCTGTAACCTCCAGGTTTTGGCTGCCAGCTTAAGACGATGCCGTGTTAATCAATCTTCCTTGCTGGTTTAAATCTCGGCCTTTAGGCCGAAAGGAGCGCCCGCAACAAGCGAAGCGAAGTTGCTTTATCGGGCGCGGATTGGGGAGGGGATGCATACCCCTTCCCAATCGTTGGCGTCATCCCAACGGGATGTTTCTTTATTGCTTGATGCTATCAATGCCGGCAAATTTTAAATGGTTCAAGCCGGACGGAGCTTGCAGGCAACAGATGCCTGCCCCGCAGACTTTACATTTTTCCTAAACGTTTTTGTTGAGTCAATCTCAAACGCAGCCATTGCAATAGGGCTGCGCAGCGCTTGATAACATACGGCGCATAGGTTTTTGCCCTTTGCAGCAGCCATACCAGCAGCCGGAAAAGCATCAATCCTATTCGATACAGCATTTGTTGCACCCGGTAAAATAAGGGTCGCAGTGCCGCAAAATTCAGTTCTCTATCCTTGATCTTGCCGCGCCGGTGCAGCCAGCGCAACAAACCGCTGACATACAGAACGAACAAGCTGATACCGGCAAGAAACCAGAGCAACCGGCCGGTTGCGCCAAAAGCCTCGCCGGTGTGCAGCGGCCATATCCAGGTGGTAAAAACTTCACCGCGATTAAATCCGGACGGATCGCGCACTTCTTTAATATGTCCGCTCCAGCGATCCACCCAGACTGTGGTATAGGGATGCCGAAGATTGATTTCATGGCTTTGCCGCAAGTTAATCCGATAAATGCCGCTGTCACCGGCGGGTGTGGTAATACGCCTGAGTTCGGCTTTCGGGAATGGGCCGCGTGCGATAAATTCCGCCGCTTCCAGTGCAACAGGGTGTTTGTTCGGAATCGCCGAGCTGATGATGTTTCTCCCGGTTCCGCCGTGCTCCATGCCCGAAGTACCGACCAGCGATTCCAATATCGCCGGATAACTCAGATGAAAACCGGTAAACGCCAGCAATAATAAAATCGTTGCACTCAGCAGGCCGATCAGGCGGTGCAGGTCGAAAGCCAGCTGCATCATGCCGACATGATGACTAATCCTTAACATCAGGGAGGCTTGATAGGCTGCCGGTACCGATATGGCAAACGCCGCCCGAATGCCCCGCAGTCCCGGCCACCATAAATACATGCCGGTGCCGATAGAAACCATCAGCAATAAGCCTGAAATGCCAACCGCATTCCAGCCGAAGCGATTTAGCCGTAACTGAGTATGCAAATCAAGCAGCCAAGTGGCGACTGTTTGCCCCCAAAATCGACTGGCGACAACCTCGGCGGTATACGGGTTTACCGACACCATCAGTGGAGCGTAAAGCTCGAAGAAGGTTTCTCTGGGTTTCTCGTACCAGACGGTAACCATACTATGAGGAGATCTGGGCATTTCCATGGTCCAGGAACCGTAACGGTTGGGATGTGCCGCTCGTACTGCGCTAAGGATTTTATCCAGCGATTGCCGCTTGCCTGACGGTTGCTCAATAACCAGCTGCGGGTTCAACAGCTGGTCCAGTTCTTCGCGGTAAATGCTGATACTGCCGGTCAGGCCCATCAGCGCAAAAAAGAACCCGGCGATTAAGGCCAGATAAAGATGAATCTTAATCCAGGTTGCCCGGCTGAGCAGGCGTCGAATGGGCAATTGCATGGTATTGTTGTGATATAAAAAACAACCATTATCCCATAGAGAGATTCTGCCCTGATTATTTTGTCCTTTATTGACATCCACCCCCAGCTAAAGCAAGGGGATTCCTTAGTACAGCCCTCCATGCCCGAAGGGAACGACTCTGAAAGTCGTCTTACTTCACGCCATCTCAGTTACCCTGATGGCAGGAGATACGCAGCAACAGCGCACCCAACAGAAAAAGTTATAAATGATGAACAAACAAAGTCAAGAGCATCCTTACCGTTCGGGGATTAACAAAAGGTAAAAGGCTCTTGCATTGAGGCGCAGTCAGACTCGCGGGATTGTTTGCTGACGGCCTGATCGCCATACACCATCCTGATAATTTCCCTTTTAGCTTCCAGCCAGTCACGAAGCTCGTTTCCCGGTGTAAACGCGCGTTTTTCCGCTTTGTAATAGGCGGCTTCAGCGATCATCGATGTAAGGCTTAAGTCCAGTTGGTCTGCAGGAACGGGGTTTTCCGGGCTAAAGCCGAATTTTATCAAGCCAAAGACGGTTTGCGGTGAGCTGTTTTTAATGCCGATTTTCGCAGGCTCCCGTTCTGCCAATGTGCCGAAACAACGATCCCATAGCGAAAAGACTGCGCCGTAGTTAGTGTCGTGCTCGTAACGCTCCGTTGAATGGTGCGCACGGTGTAAATAGGGCACAATGATGAGCTGTCCCCATTGTTTCTCGCCGCGAAATGAAATATTGCTGTGATGAAACATGATGAACAAGGTCAACAGGGCTTCGTTAATCAGTGCCATCGTTTGGCTTACGCCCAGAATGATAATGTACGCCGATTTCAGCGCGGTGATGATCAACAGCTCGACGATATGTATCCGAAATGCGGTTGAAACATTTAGACAGGGATCATTGTGATGCACTTTGTGAAACATCCACAGGCAATCAAAGCTGTGACTGGCTTTGTGCCAGCAATAGAGCATCAAATCGAGTAATACAAACGACAGTAGCGCTTTCCATGCAGGGTTGGCGATATAGCTCAGCAACCCCCGATCGGAATAATGTTCGGCTACCATCAATAAAGGTGTTGCCGACAGTAACGAAATAACGATGCTGTTAAAAACAAACAGACTGATGTTGGTTTGATAAGACTGACGCGCTTGTTTAAGCGATGAGCGGCATTTAGGGTAATTAAGCTCAAGTACTGATAGCACGACAAAGGCAATAAGCAGGATAAATGTCGCCAATTCTCCTGACATGTTTGATAGCCATGTTAAGCAGGACTTAACCAAGGTGGTGAATGACATGATTTCGCTGGACATTGACTTTTCCTCGATATGAAGCTGAATAAGATTAGTGCAACATAGGATAAGTGACGCTAGTGACAATTTGATGAAAAGGCTGAGTTGGTTATTCCGATATGCGCCGCATCTTTACTTAAAGAAGTCGCTTTGATTAAATGAAAAGCACAATATGTGCCATAAACTTTTTTGGTTGAGCCGAGCTGTAAGGTGCCGCTTAAAATCTGCTGTAAGCCATGTGGGTCGAAGGTTTTTGATCTGTTAAGGGGGCAGGTGCTTGTAAACACTGTTGGAGAGAAATGTATTTTTTAACGGTAATATTGCTTCAGTCCGGTGCAATTGTTGTTTTTTATGCACCTTTGTAGTACTGAAACATCAAAGCTCATCTGAAATAGAATGCTTTGTCTTTGGCATGGTTTTACGCTGATTTCCGGGTGTTGCATTCTGTTCTCAGCGTAAGCCTGACGCTCCTGTAGGGATGGCGCTGCCTGTTCAATCTATCTCATTGAAATGGGACGACTGTTATACATTAAATTTATCTTCAATTTTTTGTTTGTAGTTTAAATAATGGATGGTTTGCAATTGCCCCGGGTTGTCGATTCGAAACGCGGAAAGAGGCAGGTCTATATCGCTGATATGGATAGGATAAGGACTCTTGACGCTTCTGAATTGGAGTATATGTTGATAAGCGGCATAAAAGATTTGATTGCCGTGATCCAGCGAAGAAAATTCTTTTTCATTACAGTAAATGGTATAGACAATACCTTTGTCGGTATCTTCTCCCGTTATCCGCAAGTTCAATTCCTGATTTAACGGCAGTGTATTCAGTTGTGTTGAGCCAGATGAAAAGACGCCGACAGGACTCCTGTCGATTCGGTAGTATTCAATCGTTAAAAAGTTTTCAAACAGAGCGCGACTGATAATCGACTCTAAAAAAATAGCGTATTGTTTCAGTAGGTGGTCGGCGCTGGCTTTGTTGTGCAGTTGAGTATACAGGGATCCTTTTTCGTCAATAATATATACGCTAATATCCGCATTATATTCATAATAAAAAAGCTGGATGACTTGCGGTCTATTCAGCGAGTAGATATGCGGGATCGGCGTGTTTTCGAGGATGGCTGTGTCGAAATGCGTGGTGCCAAATTGCTCCTGCGCCTGAGCTAATTCGTTTAACAGCAGTTTTTCAGAGGTCAGCGCATGGTAATTTAGCGATTTATTGACCGACTGGAAGATATAAAATGAAGTTCCTCCCGGTAAAATATAACGGGGCGAGTGATTATGCTGCGGTATGGAGAAAAGCTTAACCAGGACACTAAAAAGCACTTCAACGCGGAAGATAATGTCTCTGGCCCGATTCGGCGTGTGACAAACAAACTTCACATTGCTCAGAGACAGTGGTTTTTGGTTGTTATTAATGATGTCCGTTAAGCACTTAAATAAGCCGTCTAAGCCATTTTCATGATGGGTGGTAATCTCGCTCCAGCTGGATAATGAGATGCTACTGACTGTTTGAATAAAACACTGTCGGTCTACACCATAACTCAGCGGGTCAGAGCGTTCACTCATCACGCACAGACGCTCGTTATTCGAAATGCCCATGTTGATCAGAATCATCGAATGCAACAGCGTCTTTTGACTTTGATAGACATCCAGCGGAGCGTCGAAGATAAAGTTTTGGGTTAAAAACAGATTGATCTGCCTTAAGATTGAACGCAGTTCCGGATCCGACATTTTAAGAGAATGCGAGCTGAAATTGATTAGCAGCATTTTGTGATAGAGGCCATTGATGACCAGCCAGCAAAGGGTTTCTATTAATGTCCGGTATTTTTGTATAGGCTCAGCATTTTTAGCGGTAGTCATTTGTACATATTTGAGATATAAAGTCCATCCGCTGTTGTTGGCAGGGCCGTTTTCTACGATAGATAATGCATGTTCTTTTGAGTGAACATCAGAATACGTAGTAATGATTTCAATCTTACCCGGTTTTTTTTCTAAAAATGAATGCAGCTTTCTGCCTATTAATTTCAGGTCATCGTTATTTGCCTGGTTTGGGCTCAGATGATCTCTGGCGAAGCCCATGATCATCCGGTAACAGTGAGTCAATTGTTGCACAATAACAGAATGTTCCGATGTCGCTTTTTGTATATTCCATGACCGTGTTAATTTAAGTTCGTTAACGGTAGTTATCGGCCAATTCCAGTACTTAGCAATATGTTGGATATAACGCTCTCTGGATGCACGGGTTGGGGCATCCATCGTATTGTCCGATAACCCCATGACCTTTAAATAAAAACTTTGGCGAGCCAGGGCTAATCGGTCGTGACTATGCGATTTTTGCAAATATCTTTCGACTTTCTGGTAGATGAGTAAATACGGATCTAAATCGGTTGTCAGAAAACTGCCCTGAAAAACGGCCTTTTTTATGTCTTGGCATAGCCATTCGGTTAGCGGATATTCGCTGGCGTAGCATTCCATTAATAACAGTTTCAATAATGACTTGTGCGGAGAATGCAGTGCTTTATAAAGATGCCAAAGGGTTGCGCTGGTAAATTCCTCCGCCGGGACTGCTTCAAAGCCGCCAAAATCGATAAGCTCATGCTCGGGAATGAAGAGGTTGCTTGTAAGATGTTCGATATAACGAGTGTAATTGCCTTCTTCATGGGGAGGAACCAGCCACCAGGCGGGACTTTTTCCGGCAATATAAATTGCCGTCCGGTAAAACTCTTCAAGCAGCAGATAATGCTGTGTTTGACCGCTGCTTTCAGTGGAAATCGGTGTATTTTGGCCGAGTCGAAATTGCCGGCTGTCCATTAGAAAGAAATGAACTTCCAGTTCTAATGACTCGGCCCAGGTTTCTATTGCAGAGGCTTTTTGTTGCAGCTCATTAATGGCATCCGCAGCCAAACCGGATTGATGGCATAACCAGATGTCCATATCGCTGGTTTTTGAAAAGGCAATACTGCCGACGCTGCCCATTAAAAACAGCCCTTCAATAGGATAACTAGGGAATGGCATACGCGTATAATTGAAGTTTTTTGCAAGCTGCCGGGCGGAATTTAAAGTCTGATTGCTCGGGTTATATTCGGGTATTCCTGCCAAGGTTGATGAAGAAATAAATCCTGGCAACATCGTAAAGTTACCATGAAAAAGCAAAGGCAATACCTCCAAGAATATTCGCTGACGAGGCTGCAAGAATTCTTGAGCACGCTGTTCACGGAGCTGATTCAGGCGTTTAAATCGCTTTTTAATGGTTTGAAGATCTTGGATGCTTATTTCTTCGCCGGGCGAGCCTAAATGGATGGCGCGTTCTTGGTGTGGATTAATCATGGTGAACAGGTATGGTTATATGTTATTTGACTGTTTGAGTTGGGCGACCGAAGGTATTTCTTTCTTTTATATTTTTCATAGTCACTTATAGCAAAATATCGTCATTCATTATGGATAAAAATGCGATTTCTCTACCTCACAATAAAAACATGTAAAAAAACTCAGTCGTCAATTACAATCGGCGCCACTTTCGATTTGATGGCGAAAGGAGCATTGAGAGTTGGCAATGCTATACGAACGCAGAGCTTATCTAAGGCTGATCCACTTTATTGGGGTAGCAATTGGCGTTGAAGCGTTTAGATGAACATAAGATACTTTTCTATGGAATTCACAACTATTGAAGCATACTTCCAATATGTTTATGCGCCAATACAATAGAGATGCTCCTAAAACGTTAACAATTAAAGAGTATAAGCGGCGCTCCGGTTAAGCGCAATATCAGGCAAAAACATCATCAATGCGTTTGAATAACGCCGTACAGACGCTAAGTGTATTCGCGGCTATCGGCAATCAAAGCTGCGGCAATTGCTCGAAGACAACAACTCTAATGGAGCGCGACTCACCTGCTATAATATGCGGCTTTTTAGACGTATAACAACAAGGGTTAGTGAAGATGGATTGGGGATACTCTGTTGCCGGCTTTGCCGTAGGCATGTTAGTGGGACTGACTGGCGTAGGCGGCGGCTCGCTGATGACGCCGTTGCTGGTGTTCCTGTTTGGGTTTAAGCCTGCGGTTGCGGTGGGTACAGATCTTTTATTTGCCGCGATCACTAAAACCGGCGGCGTGTGGGTGCATCACAATAAACACAGCTCGGTTGATTGGAAAATTGTCGGCTGGATGGCGCTGGGCAGTATACCTTTTGCGGTGGCTACCTTATTTGTGCTCAAGCATTTAAGCTCTATCGGTAAGGAAGCATCGGGAGCGATTACCTTTACCTTGGGCGTTGCGCTGCTACTGACCGCTTTTTCCCTGATCGTGCGCAGCGTGCTGTTAAGCCGAGCCGCAAAGCTTAAGCCTATTGACGATGAGCATAGTACGCCTGAGAATACCGGCCGCTTCAAGCATCTGCAAATACCCGCCACGGTATTGATCGGCGCAGTGCTGGGCATCCTAGTGACGTTATCGTCAGTGGGCGCAGGCGCGCTGGGTACCGTTGCACTGTTATTTCTTTACCCTAGAATGACGACGCTGAAAATTGTCGGCACCGATTTGGCTCATGCTATTCCGCTAACCGCAGTCGCCGGACTGGGGCACCTGAGTTTGGGCAACGTGGATCTGATTTTATTGGGCAGTCTGCTGATCGGCTCTTTACCCGGCATCTGGGTCGGCAGCCATCTGGGCGCCAAAATTCCTGAAAGAATTTTACGACCGGTTTTGGCGATTCTTCTGATCGTAATCGGACTTAAGTTTGTGTTGCAGTAACGGTTTGTAAAAATTATAGTGATTACTTGGCTATCAATATAATGGATAACGGAACGCAGATGACGCTGATAAATAGGATAAACGCGGATAACTCAAAAAAAATCTTATTTGATCTTAATCATCAGCGGCATTTGCGTTCTATTTTTCTAATGGCTGAGTAACTACAAACTACATTCTATGTTTCGCTGAACAATAAAAAGAGGATCAGAATATGACCGAAAATAGCCGTCCGCCACTGCCGCCATTTACTGCCGAAACGGCAGCGCAAAAAGTACGTGCCGCCGAAAACGCCTGGAATACTCGTGACTCGGAAAAAATCGCGCTGGCTTATAGCGTTGATAGCCAATGGCGTAACCGTACCGAGTTCCTTGCCGGTCGCGATCAAATTGTACTGTTTCTACAGCAAAAATGGGCTAAGGAGCTGGATTATCGTCTGATAAAAGAACTATGGGCTTTTCATGAGGGGCGTATTGCCGTGCGTTTTGCCTATGAATGGCATGATGTTGCCGGTAACTGGTTTCGTTCTTACGGCAATGAAAATTGGGAATTCGATTTGAACGGTCTGATGCAGCGCCGCATAGCCAGCATCAACGATTTGTCGATAGCCGAGACAGAGCGTAAATTTCACTGGCCGCAGGGGATTAGACCGGATGACCATCCCGGCCTGTCCGAATTTGGATTTTGAGCTTGTTTAAAACATAAAATGAGCGCAATGCCTGTTGATTTGTCTGTATTAAGGCGTATATCTAAACAATGTTTGCCTCCTGGTGAACGAGGAGCTTACCAGAGGATAATAATGCTAATAGATCGCTGTTAAACTAACGATTTCACCTAAAGGGCGAGGTTTCAAACCGGCAAGGAAATTTGATGAAGACAGCAATAATTCGTGGTTGCGGTAATTTGAACAATTAACAGGCGGGTGGGTTATGAATGATAGTTCGACGAATCAAACTGACACTGAAAGATTGCATGCATTAAAGCGTCTGGCAACAATCGTGTATTTATGTCAGGTGCTGACTTTCGTATTTGCCGGATTGCCGTTGCTGATAGGTGTGGCTATTAACTTCATCAAGCAAACCGACGTTCAGGGAACTTGGTTGGAATCCCATTTCGACTGGCAAATCAGGACTGCATGGATAGCTCTGGCCGGCTTCTCATTGGCGGGTTTAACTTTTGGGTGGGGTCTCGGCATTTTTATTCTGATTGCAACAGTGCTATTGATGATATACAGGATCGTAGTCGGATGGATTGCATTGAATTCCGAACGAGCGGTTAAAGAATAGACCGCTTTGTTAAACAGTTTGTGCAGACTACCCCAAGCGTAGCGCGTGGTAGCGTATTTCAGGCAAGTGACTGAACTTTTTCAGTTAGCCGGCTACCATGGCAGTCGCACAATACCGGTTCCCGCTATTGCTTAAACCGGCCTTGTATATCAAAAAAACAACCACGAAGAATACAACCGTTTCAATATATTGAATTGTTCTCAGCAGGGAATGATTTTCTCAAGCTAATTGACTGCGGTCAAACGGGGTTTTAACGGCTTACCCTTGATTTCAAAGTCCATTTTGATGCGTTTTGCCGCAGCTTTCATGTCGGTTTTATTCTTAAAAGGTCCGGCGATCACTTGATAAACATCGTTTTTCTCGATTTTACGCGCGGGTATGATCGGCCCTTGATGATTCAACATGGTTGCCAATTGTTGCGCCTGGATTTCATCATCAAAGCTAGCCACTAAAATGGACCAGTCACTTTCTTTTAATGCCTCAACAACCGGCTGGCCGTAAAATTGCCCGGGATGTTTCAGCTGTAAAGCCTTTGCCGAGATTTCCGTCAAATCAGGACTGTGCATCAGTATCGGTGTGGGAATACCATTGGACAGCTGAACTATGCGTTCGACTTTATCCCAATCGACAGTTGCATTTTTTTGGTCGCTGATTTCACGCAATTGCTTGACTAGCCGTTTTTTTAGCGTGGCTTTATTTTTCGCCCATTTGGATAGCGGTTCGTGCGCTTCGAGGTAGAGCATGCCCTGATGCCAGGCGGTCAAATAGGGCTGATGAAGTATCCGCACCGGCATGCCAACTGCCGTTTTATTAAACAGTATCTCAATGTCCTCAGGATACATCTGCACGCAGCCGTGACTGATCTGCATGCCGATCCCGTAGGGTTTATTGGTGCCGTGAATTAAATAACTGGGGATAGCCAGCCGCATCGCATAAAGTCCCAACGGATTATCCGGCCCGGCGCCGACGATCTTGGGCAATACATTGCCTTTTTTGGCGTGTTCGCGATGAATGGACTCGGGGACCGTCCAGCTTGGATTGGCTTTTTTAGCCACAATGCGGGTCAAGCCCAGCGGCGTACTCCAGCCTTGGCGACCAATGCCGACCGGATAGGTGTAAACTTTAGTTTGCTGTTTTTTGGGGTAGTAAAACAGTCGCATATTCGCCAGATTGAGGGTTATGCCTTGATGAGCCGAATCGGGCAGGATAAATTGTACCGGCAGCAATACCCGACTACCCGCTTTGGGTGTCCATGGGGAAATACTGGCATTGGCTATGCTGATGTCGTTATAACCAAGACCAAAATGGCGGGCAATGTCCGGCAGTGCATCATTTTCTCGGGTGTCGATTGCGGCCATCGTGCCGACCATGTTATCGCCATCAGTCAGCTCGAATTCGTGAATGGCTACGGTATTGGCCTGAGGCTCAGAAAGTTCAATAGCGGCCATTTCTCTTTGATCAGAGAACAGTGCAGACATAGTCTGGCAGCCGCTCAGTAACATTAAGCCAAATACCACAATAAGCGATAAAGCTGATTTTTTAATATTGACGTTTTTTCGGCTAGTCATATAGATAAGCTACACGTAGAGTGACAAATTTTCAGTATAACCAATGGAATATTAAGAACTGATTAAACGGGTTTGCTAAAAAACGCTTTAGACGATTTATGATTTCGGCTGTTGTTATGGCCCTCTCTGAATCATCGTCAACTCAAGTATTATAGCAGTCTCTAAAATCCGGACTTCTGGTGCGTCCGCTATCGGCGGGTGGATTTAAACAGGCCGGGCTGCGGGAACATGTTGTTAAACATCGTTAGCGGCAAAGCCTAAACGAGGGCAATGAAGCTCGGGCAAAAGAGCGGCGCATCTCCTGCCCGGGTGTGAGGACGATTAACTTTTCCCCGGCAACATGCCGACTGAACCCGGTTTGATACGTTTGCATGTTACAACCATATCTTCCAGGTGACACTGGTTTTTGCCTTGATTCGCGCCGGTACAGGGAGTGCAGACCGCTTTCCCTGTATCTTTCACTTTTTCAACATGCCAGCCGTAACCTTGCGACTGACAAAATGTTTTGCTGTATCTTTTAATATTGTAGGCTTTTGATGCTGTGGCAATGGCCTGAGATTCTACGTCACAGACCGCCGATGGCAGTGTATTAGCCATAAGATCCCGGTAAATATATTCTGTCGCTAATGTTGTTCCGGAAAAAAAAGTTAATGCCATCGATAGGCAGATCAAATTAAGTTTCATGATTCTCTCCTGGTTATTATTTTAAGTGATGCGCGGCTCGCGCTGAACTATCGCCTATCTACGGACCTATGGGCAGGTTAATCAAGGCTTTGCCTCTTTAATAATGGGCGCTTTGTCACGGGGATAATGACGGTTCAGTTTAATACCCGGATATTCATCTGTGCCATCTCTTCTTCCAGTTGCTGTTTGATGGGGGCGAATTTGTCGTTCTCGCTCTGTTTGACTACGGTAATGACCAGCAGTAAAGCAACTACTGTACAGCCCACATACAGCCAGAAAGGGTCTCTTTTTTGTGCTATTTCGCTCATTTTTCTATACCTTTTGTTGTCTTAAATCATCAATGGACGTAACAAGGTTGATATGAATATTATATTTCTGATCAACGCCGGAACTGATTTTTACCTGAGGTTTATGCAGCCTCCGGATAAACTACTTCACTCTGATATTTTAAGCAGTCAATAATCTTGGTAGCCACGTTGGCAGGAGCATGACCGATAAAATATGCGCTTTTAGCATAGTAGCGGATCAATACTATAAAAGAATCTCAAGAACGCTGTCAACTAAATATCGATTCGATACGAGCTCGACAGGGTAAACCTTTTTGTCAGTCATACGATCGGCATAAGACGCTTTGAGCATCGGATATTCTGAGTAAAAGAGGCGGTTAACAGGCAGCGTTTCCCTGTGCAGCGCCGTGCTGCTCCTGCATTCCTCAGGCCATCCTATGCCCTTTAAGCAAATTCTGCGATAATGAGACGTTATATTTTTATAAATTGTCGGCTGATCCCGGCACAATTATTTACTCATCAACATAATCTATGAACGAAACAACAGTATTCGAACCTTGTGATCTGGTTATCTTTGGCGCTTTGGGCGATTTATCCCGCCGTAAGTTACTTATTTCGCTGTATCGGCTTGAAAAAGCCAATTTACTTGAAGCGGATACTCGTATCATTGGCATAGATAGGCATGAGGGCGATAATTCAGGGTTCATCGAGATTATCCATGAAAGTTTGCAAGAGTTTTTAAGTGAAGTCATTGATGAACAGGTGTGGGCGCGGTTTTCGGCAAGATTGGCTTATTTGAAAATAGATCTAACTCAGATGGATCAATACCCACTGTTGAATACTGTTGTTGACGGACAATCCAGAGTTATGGTGAATTATTTTGCCGTTGCCCCGTCTTTATTTACCAATATTTGCCAGGGGCTGGATAAATGCGGGGTTTTGAATGGAAAATCGCGCATGGTGATGGAAAAACCGATAGGTCACGACCTCCAATCCTCAAAAGCTATTAATGATGCGGTTGCCGAGGTGTTTAACGAAAAACAGGTCTATCGTATCGATCATTATCTGGGTAAGGAAACCGTACTCAATTTATTAGCGTTGCGTTTTGCCAATGCCATTTTTACCACCAACTGGGATCACAATACCATTGACCATGTTCAAATTACCGTCGCTGAAGAAGTGGGTATTGAAGGGCGCTGGGATTATTTTGACAAAACCGGTCAGTTGCGCGACATGCTGCAAAACCACTTGTTGCAGATTCTGACCTTTGTAGCGATGGAGCCGCCGGTCAATCTGGAAGCGCAAAGCATACACAATGAAAAAATAAAGGTGCTTGCCGCATTACGACCGATTACCCAAGAAAATGCCGGGCTAAAAACCGTCCGTGGACTGTATTCGGCAGGGGCCATCAAGGGCAAACCGGTGCCGGGCTATCTTGAAGAGCTAGGCGCTAATACGGAAAGCACCACTGAAAGTTTTGTTGCGTTGAAGGCGGCTATCGATAACTGGCGCTGGGCCGGGGTGCCTTTTTATCTGCGCACCGGCAAACGGATGGCCTATAAGCGCACTGAAATCGTCATTAAGTTCAAGCGATTGCCGCATAACATCTTCAAAGAAAGCTTTGATGAGCTGCCATCTAACAAACTGATCATTCATTTGCAGCCGAATGAAGGCATCGAAATTCAGATGTTGAACAAAATTCCGGGTATCGATGAAAATATTAAGCTGCAAAAAACCAAGCTGGATTTGAGTTTTTCCGACACCTTCAAAAACAGCAAGATTTTCGGCGGTTATGAGAAGTTGGTGCTTGAAGCGATGCGTGGCAATCCCACCTTGTTTCTTAGTCGTGAAGAAATTGAACAGGCATGGACGTGGGTTGATTCCATACAGGATGCTTGGGCGCATATCGATAGCGCTCCCGAGCCTTATCCCGCCGGTACTTGGGGGCCTGAGGCCGCTGACGAATTAATTGCCAGAGACGGAAGAGTCTGGGAAGAATGAAACCGCTGACGCGATGGGGTTGACGGCGATATCCCCATCTTGCCGCAACGATTAACTATAGACAGAAGGAGCAGCTATGCATCCCGTATTAGAACAAGTGACTAACGAAATTATTGAGCGCAGTCGTGAAACGCGTGCTGCCTACTTGGCGCGTATTGATGCGGCGGTAAAGCAAGAGCCGCATCGTGCCGAACTGGCTTGCGGCAATTTGGCTCATGCTTTCGCCGCTTGCGGTGCCGGTGAAAAAAGCGATTTAACCGGTCATCAAAAAGCCAATATTGCGATTGTTTCATCTTATAATGACATGTTATCGGCACATGAGCCGTTTAAGGACGCTCCGGCGCTGATCAAGGCCGCCATTAAGGAAGCCGGCGGTGTTGCCCAGTTTGCTGCTGGCGTACCGGCCATGTGTGACGGCGTCACTCAAGGCCGTCCTGGCATGGAACTGTCTCTGTTCAGTCGTGATGTGATTGCCATGGCTACGGCCATAGGATTAAGCCACAACATGTTTGATGGCGCATTGTACTTAGGCGTCTGCGACAAGATTGTGCCCGGACTGCTGATCGGCGCGTTGACTTTTGGCCATTTGCCCGCGTTGTTCGTACCGGCAGGCCCCATGCCTAGCGGTCTGCCCAACAAAGAAAAAGTGCGTATTCGCCAGCTTTACGCCGAAGGGAAAATCGGCCGTAAAGAACTGCTGGAGTCCGAGTCTGCGTCTTATCACAGTGCCGGTACCTGTACGTTTTACGGCACCGCAAACAGCAACCAGATGATGGTTGAGATTATGGGGCTGCATTTGCCGGGCAGTTCGTTTATCAATCCTTATACGCCGTTGCGCGATGAATTGACCAAAGCCGCCGCCAGACAGGTTTTAAAATTTACCGCGTTGGGTAATGATTTTCGTCCGATTGGTCATATGATCGATGAAAAAGCGATTGTCAACGCCATTGTCGGCTTATTGGCAACGGGCGGTTCTACCAATCACACCATTCATCTGGTCGCCATTGCGCGTGCAGCCGGCATCATTATCAACTGGGATGATTTTGATAACCTTTCCAGAGCCATACCGTTTTTAACCCGTATTTATCCGAACGGTCATGCCGATATTAATCATTTCCAGGCTGCCGGCGGTATGGGGGTACTGATTGCCGAACTGTTAAAGAACGGCCTGTTGCATGAAGATATTCTGACCGTTGCCGATCAGCGCGGCATGAACCATTATGCAAAAGAACCCACGCTGGTTGACGGCAAATTAACCTGGGTGCCTTGCCCTGAAGCGTCTTTGGATCCGAAAGTTATCAGTACCGTCGCCAAACCCTTTGCCACCGGCGGCGGTTTGCATGTTATGCACGGCAATTTGGGGCGCGGGGTGTCAAAAGTTTCTGCTGTGGCGGAAATACACCAGATCGTTGAGGCGCCGGCGATGGTATTTGATGATCAGGACGATGTGGTTGCGGCCTTTAGACGCGGCGAAATGGAGAAAGATGTTATTGTGGTGCTCCGCTTTCAGGGGCCGAAATCCAACGGTATGCCCGAACTGCACAAATTGACGCCGCCTCTGGGCGTGCTGCAGGATAGAGGCTTTAAAGTCGCGCTGGTGACCGATGGACGGATGTCCGGCGCTTCGGGTAAAGTACCTTCTGCTATCCACATGTGCCCCGAGTGCGAAGAGGGCGGGCCGTTAACGAAAGTGCGTACCGGCGACATCATTCACCTGAACACCCAAACCGGTGAGGTCAATGTACTGATAGATGCGGATGAGTTTAATGCCCGTATTCCGGCTGCAAATAGCGCCAAAAACCATCATTTCGGTATGGGCCGTGAGTTGTTCGGCGCTTTCCGTCAGGGTGCGTCCTCTGCTGAAACCGGGGCCAGCAATTTGTTTATCGTCGATTAATCACTATAAGAATTTGGTATAACAATGAATCAAAAAAACTGGAAAATTCAACCTGCTGATGTTTTAAACGCCGGCCCTGTAATGCCCGTCATGGTCATTCAAAATCTGGAGGATGCGGTGCCTTTGGCTAAAGCCTTGGTTGCGGGCGGCATTAAAGTGTTGGAAATTACGCTGCGCACCCCGATAGCGCTTGATGCGATCAGACTGATCAGTCAGCAGGTCGAAGGTGCTATTGTCGGTGCAGGCACCATTACTACGCCCGAACAATTAAGCGCCGCAGAACAGGCCGGAGCGGTTTTTGCAATCAGTCCGGGATTAACGCCGAAGCTGTTAGCCGCGGCTTCGGCCGGAAACATCGCCTTGATTCCGGGCATAGCTACCTTGTCGGAACTGATGTTGGGCATGGAGTACGGGCTGGATCACTTTAAATTCTTTCCGGCCGAAGCCGCAGGCGGCATACCCATGTTAAAATCTATCGCCGGACCGGTTCCTAAGGTAACTTTTTGCCCGACAGGCGGTATTTCACCGGAAAATTACAACAGTTATTTGCAGTTAAGCAATGTTGCCTGCGTTGGCGGATCCTGGCTGGTGCCGACTGATGTGGTAAAATCAAAAAACTGGGCTAAGGTGACTGAGCTGGCAAAACAGACGCTAGACAGAGCTGTTTCGGTTTGAGTGCATGCTTTGCCATCAGCTGGATAGATGATAGATATTTTATAAGCCAACGCCTTTTAAAATTTTAGCAAAAGATCAATCACACAAAAAGTCGGCTAGACGTCGCGACGTATTAGCTGGCTTTTTGATGACGCTACAGACTATGTTTCAACACCGAGAAAACCTATGACTAAACTGCGCAGTGTTACCTTAAATGAGAAAGCTCAGTCTTTATGTGAGCTGCCGATTTTATCTGGAGCTACCGGGCCCGATGTGGTAGATATTCAAACTTTGTACCAACAGACCGGTATGTTTACCTATGACCCCGGGTTTACCTCTACGGCCAGTTGCAGTTCAGCGATAACCTATATAGATGGCGAGAGAGGCATACTGCTTTATCGCGGTTACCCTATCCAGCAGCTTGCAGAACATTGTACTTTTTTGGAGGTTTGTTATCTGCTGTTGAATGGCGAATTACCCGACACCGATGAAATACAGAAGTTCGAAGACACCATCACTCTGCACACCATGGTGCACGATCAGCTGACTAACTTTTTTAAAGGATTCCGTCGCGATGCACACCCGATGGCCATTATGGTGGGTGTTGTTGGTGCATTGTCATCGTTTTATCATGACGCGCTGGACATTAAATCTAAGAAAGATCGTGATCTGAGTGCCATTCGCCTGATTGCTAAAGTACCGACCATCGTGGCGATGTGTCATAAATACAGCACCGGCTTGCCGTTTATGTATCCGCAAAATAAGCTGAGCTACGTTGAAAACTTTATGCGGATGATGCTGGGTACGCCTTGTGACGAGTTCTTGCCTAATCCTGTCCTGGTCAGAGCGTTGGACAGAATTTTGATCCTGCATGCCGATCATGAACAAAATGCATCGACTTCAACTGTGCGTTTAGCCGGTTCCAGCGGCGCCAACCCTTATGCCTGTATTACGGCCGGGATTGCCTGTCTTTGGGGATCCGCTCATGGCGGCGCTAATGAGGCTGTACTCAATATGCTGGAGGAAATTAGCGATGTTTCGAATATTACGGCATTTATAAGCAAGGCCAAGGATAAAAACGATCCGTTCAGGCTGATGGGTTTTGGTCATCGGGTTTATAAAAACTATGATCCGCGTGCCAAGTTAATGCGTGACACCTGCCATGAAGTACTGACGGAACTAGGTCTGCATGATGACAAAATATTTAAATTAGCGCTAGAGTTGGAGCGCATCGCCCTTGAAGACGAATACTTCGTCGAGAAAAAGCTTTACCCGAATGTCGATTATTATTCCGGTATTGTGCTGCATGCATTAGGCATTCCCAGCAACATGTTTACCGCGATGTTTGCGATGGGCCGAACTGTGGGCTGGATCGCTCATTGGGATGAAATGATAGCCGATCCTGAACAAAGAATAGGGCGTCCAAGGCAGCTTTACACCGGCGCGACAAAACGTGATATTCCGCCGCAACATATTAAACGCGCTTAAATTGCAGGGGCGGCCCGGTCTGTCGCCCCTTGTGCCGGGAGATTTAACGGCTGAATGTTATTTGAAAATTGAATTGATAAATATTGAAATGTGTTTAATTTCTTCAATGCACAGACTATGTTCCATGATGTAATCATGCCATTCGATGTTGTAGTTCATCGATTGTAGTGTATCGAATGCGGCTTTGCCGGACTCGACTGCAACAACCGGGTCTATGATGCCGTGGGCCATAAATATCGGTGTAGCCTTATTGGCGACTGAATATTCGGTCTTTAATTGTTCAATTGTCGGCAAATAAGTCGATAGCGCAACAATGCCGGCCAATTGATGCGGGTACTTTAAGCCGACATGAAGCGCAATCACACCTCCTTGAGAAAATCCGGCCAGTAAAATATTTTTTGACGGGATGCCTTTGTCGATTTCCTGCTGGATTAATGGTTCAATCAACTCGGCTGACTGATAGATGCCGTCAATATCGACTTTGTGTTCCAGAGACATTTCCAAAATGTCGTACCAGGAGCGCATTGACATGCCGCCATTGATGGTGACAGCCTGGATCGGCGCATTGGGAAAGATGAAATGAATGTTGGCTTTCGCGGTTAACAGCAGTTCGGGAACCAGGCTTTCAAAATCATGACCATCGGCGCCTAAGCCGTGTAACCATATGACAGAATACAGATGCTCGGATTCGGGTTGTATTTCGATGGTGCTCAGTTGTCTGGAATTCATGAATTCTCCAAGGTAGTAGTCAATGCCACGGATTACCGTCAAATTTCGGCAGATCAGGGTTCATAGTGTCCCATGGTTGGGCATCTGCCACCCAAATATCTTTTTGGGGCTGAAAAATGCCGGGATCGTCAAGCGTTGCGGCGGCAATCGCTCTTATGTCGTCAAAGGCGCTGTTTCTGCCAAATAATGAAGTTCCGCACTTCGGGCAAAAAGCCCGATAAACGGTATTACCGCTTGCCGCAATGCTAGCATATTCTTTATAGTTGCCGCTTATGGTCAGGGCTGAAGCGGCAACAAACAGGCCGGCAAAATAGGGGGCGCCAATCGCTTTTTGGCAGGTTCGACAATGGCAGTTGAAACCGCTGATAGGTTTAGTCGATATTTCATATCTGACCGCACCGCAAAGGCAGCCGCCGGTAATGGGCAGTTTCATGTTTTTTCCTTAAATGGCATTGGCAGATAGTTACCGGTAAATCTTAGTGCAATAAAACGAATATCAGTTAAATGTTAATCAAAAATACCCGAGTCATAAAACAATGTGGGACGATCTTATTTTAATCGCTTTATTGCTGGGCGCATACCTGTACTGGTTTAACGGGCAGCAGGTGAAAGAGCTTGCACTTAAGGCCGTCAGGGCGCATTGCTTTAGCCTGGATGTCCAAATGCTGGATGAGTATGTGGCGCTAAACAGCATCCGGGCGACCAGAGACCAAACCGGGAAGATGCGCATGCGCCGGGCATTTTTATTTGAGTTTTCTTCGACCGGGAATGAGCGCTATAACGGAGCTTGTATTATGCTCGGGCGGCGAGTCGAGTCGATTCATATGGAGCCGTACCGGATTGACGAGCAATTTTAAAAACAGTTTTGTGGAGAATCAAATGAGTCATTGTTCAGTCTGTGGTCATGAACGTAATCAGGGCGAGATCCAGTGTCCGGAATGCGGTCATTTTTACTCAAAAATTGCGGAGATTATCGCGGAACAGGAAGCGCAGGAGGAAATGCAAACATTTCGGGGGCGATGCAAAAGAATCTTAAACTCGGGTGATATTAAGTCCGGATTGCTGGACGAGTTGAAGCAGATGCAGGAGGAACTGACCCCAAAAGGCCTGTTCGCGCTTTTTGTAATTTTCGTTTTTGTCTTCGCGTTGGTGGCTTCTGTTTTGTAGTCATCATTAAGCGCAGAGCTGCACCCGTTAAGCTGTTAGCATGCCATAAACAGTTTAACGGGTCTAGCTGCCCGCGAACCCGTTATCTGTCCAATAGGTCGAGTTTGCCTTCTTTTCCGTTCCAGTCATCGGCATTAGCTAAAGGCGGTTTTACATCAGTAATAACGGGCCATTGTTTGGCCAGTTCGGCATTTAATGCGATGAAAACTTCCTGCCCTTCAGGTAATTCATCTTCCGAAAAAATTGCATTGGCGGGGCACTCGGGTTCGCATAACGTGCAATCGATACACTCATCTGGATCAATAACCAGAAAGTTAGGGCCTTCATGAAAGCAATCTACCGGGCATACATCGACACAATCAGTAAATTTGCATTTAATACAGTTTTCAGTGACGACAAAAGTCATAATTATTACCAGGAAAGTTGATGTTTAATTTGAAGCGGTATTCTAGCAGAAAGCGCTGAATGATTGAATGCTGAGTTTGTTATGGACATCATTTAACCGGGTTTGGGGCGATACCAAGGCAAATCATGTCATCGTAAGTAGAGGCTTAATTTAAGCGCAAGGTTTTTTAATGTATACAGGCATTAATTTTCGCGCCATTCCGAATAAGGATGCATCGCAAGATTGTTATTGTAATAACGCAAATCCCCGGTAACTTCCAGGCCTATCCAGTCAGGTTTGGAGAAAGATTGTCCTGTTTCGTTTAATTCAATTTCAGCGACTATCAAGCCCTGATTGTCGCCCTCGAACTCATCTATTTCCCAAAGATGATTATCATCAGTGACGAAATGACGGGTTTTTTCGATTAACGGTTTTCTGCAAAGATTCATTAATATCTCGTTTGCATCAGCCATCGGAATTTCATATTCATACTCATGGCGGTGAGTGCCGACAGTCGCCGTTTTTATGTTCAACCAGGCATGATCATTGCTGATGCGCACCCTGATTGAACTGGTCGGTTGCGAGCTTAAATAGCCTTGCCGATATTTTATCGAGCGGCTAACGTATTTGCGCCAGTCATCATTGGCGAGCAAAAATTTATGTTCTATTTCTATAGCCATGAGTAGATGTCTTTGGTATCGGTTACCATTGAGCTTGCGCCGCCAGACTAACCGGATTAATGAAAAAAATGATCGTCATCGACAACCCTGTCGCCATTATCGTCGTCCAGCGACAATGATTCTCCGGGAATTCTCTTTTCTTCCATTGCCCATTCTCCCAAATCTATCAATTTACAACGTTCAGAGCAGAATGGTTTGAATGCTTGTTCAGGAATCCAGGGTACGGAGCATCCGCAATTAGGGCACTTTACAGTCAAGGTTTTTTTGGATGCTGACATTAGAAGAGGCAGCAGGTTAGCGAAAAAGGAATGTTGTCGGTACTTTGTGTCGGGCGTTTATTGTCGGAAGAAGGCACCATAAACCGGATGGTGCAACGGTGTTTGCCTCCGCTGATTTCCGCAAAGCAATGTATGGATTTATCCAGGCTGACTTTCAGCAGTTGGTGGGGTTGGTTGGTATCCAGCGATAATTGAAAAAAACCGGCTTCAGCTATCTGTTGAGTCGGTGAGCTGCAATGACGTATAAAATTAAGAATCAGATCAATGGCAATACGAATATCATTAAATGGACTGCTCCAGTGTTGCAGATCTTTTAATCGATTGGCTTCATCCTGCTCAAGCCAATAATGAAATTCGGGTAAATCGAAAGAGCAGGTTCCTCCAGGAATGGAGCTGCGTTGTGCAATGCTCTGGAATAGATCGCTTTCCATGACTTGGCTGCCGATTTTTCCGTTAGTGGCATAAAGTTTTTTGCTGGTTTGATTTAATTTGCTAAGCAGTTCTTCCAGTTTTTGCGCGTCGACGCTTTGGTTGTTGGCGATTTTATTGAGAACGTTAGCATGTCGATCCAGTTCTTTCAGGATTTCCGACTTCAGATCATTGCGCCTGAAGATAGTCATGATATCGAGCAGCACGCTGATTGCGGCGCGTTTATCATCAACCGTTTCACCTGTTAAAAAATGGCTGAATTGTAGGAAAAGTTGTTCTAGCCGTATAAAAACCCGGATGCGTTCATTGAGTGGGAATTCATAGGTAATCGTGGTGTTCACAGACAAATTAATCCTGGTAAGCGCTTAATGAAAGGTATAAATTGTGCAGTTTTTTTACCTGTTCTGCAAGTCTATAATCAGTATTTGAGTTATCGATAAGGTCGTCGGCTTTTGCTTTTCTGAATGCGCGAGATACCTGGTTGTCGATTATGGACTGTATTCTTGCAACGGTCAGCTTATCTCGAATCTTAACCCGTTCAATCTGTGTTTCAACGGAACAGTCGATAACCAGTATCCGGTCAACAAGATGCGTCATGCCGGTTTCGAATAATAACGGGATGCTGATAATGCAATACGGAGCGATGAGCTGTTCGAGTTCTGCTTGCAGGGATTTAAAGATTAAGGGATGAAGTATTGATTCAAGTTTTTGTTTTTGTTCGGGATCGGAAAAGATCTGTTCCCTGAGATAATGTCTATTCAACGAGCCGTCAGGATTGAGGGCGGCTGTAGCAAATGCCTGTTGTATCGTCACTAATGCCGGTTGTCCTTTTTCGACTAGCCGATGGGCTATGTCATCGGCATCAAGCACCGGGACATTTAACTCGGAAAAAATTCGGGCAACCGTCGATTTTCCACAGCCTATGCCGCCGGTTAGCCCGACCTTGAATACCAACTTACAAACCTGCGGTCATTAAATAAAAGCGGTTAATGTCGTTGCCCCAGAGTAGCGCAATCCATCCTGCGGCGGCTAAATAAGGCCCGAAAGGGATAGGTACATTATGATCGTGTTTGACAAAAACGATCATGCCGAGGCCGATGATTGCGCCGACCAGTGATGATAATAAAATAATAATCGGCAAGTACTGCCAGCCCAGCCAGGCACCGAATAAAGCCAGCAATTTGAAATCGCCATAGCCCATGCCTTCTTTGCCGGTTACCAGTTTAAACAGATGAAATACCAGCCAAAGGGCGGTATAACCGGCAACTGCGCCGATAATGCTGGCATGAGCATCGGTAAATACAGTAAACAGACTCAGACATAGACCCAGCCAAAGCAAGGGCAGAGTGATGGGGTCAGGCAGTAACTGGTGGTCGATATCGATAAAGATTAAGGCAATCAACGACCAGGTCAACAGCAGGGCGAAAGCGGCTTGAGGCGTGTAGCCAAAATGCCAGGCGACTATGAATGATGTTATCGCGGTGAACGCTTCTATGATCGGATAGCGCATCGAAATATGACCGGCGCATTGCGCACACTTTCCGCGTAAAAAAATATAGCTGATGACCGGAATGTTCTGGTAAGGCTTGATCGGCGTATTGCATTGGGGGCAGTGGGATAAAGGAAAAACCAAGTTGAAGGCCTTTTCTTTTTCGGTTTGCACCGTTTCCGGATTAAGTTGCAGGTATTCAGTGCATTCTTTATGCCATCCTTGTTGCATCATGATGGGCAAACGATAAATGACGACATTGAGAAAGCTGCCGACTAACAAGCCGATAATACCGGCTAAAAGTGAAAACCAAGGGCTTACGGTTAAAAAAGTATCAAGCTGTTGCATCGGTGTTTTCTGATGAGTGAGTGAAAGAGTAAAGATGGATTGTATTGGCGCCAGGGGTTTTTCGCCTTTCGCCCGATTTTTTTCATAATAACCACACAAAGAAGTGTTGCATAATAAATGAGATATAATTTATGCATTTGTTTTAATTATGTTTAATCGCAAGCTATCTGCAAAATTTACCATGGCGTGTTTCATTAGTTAGGCTAGAATCACCTAAATTTATCAAAATTTAAATTTTTCTAGGAAAAATGAAACGGTCCCTAGGTCTAAAATATATGCAAAGAACAAATAAAAATGAAACGTTCTGTATTTATTATTATTCATTTAATTATAGATTAATAATAGTCTTTATGTTAATCCCTAGCCTCTGTTAATGATAAGTATCTCTAATATTCGCATAAAGCTTGTTTATGAACTTGCTCTGTATTTTACGGACGCTCCACCCCAGACGAGCATCCATTACGACTATTTTTAACCCACACGTAAAGGACTACCCGCATGGAGAAAAAAAAGCTTAGCGAAACGGATATTATCAGTAAATTTATCGGTAATGGGTTAAATCTGTAGTTTGTTGTATTATTAGCCGTATGACATGCTATCAAGAAATCGTCTGCCCCGAGTGCGGCAGCAGCCAAATTACAAAGTCCGGTCGCACAGAGCAAGGGACACAACGTTATCGATGCCAGA
>JAGXGY010000009.1 GCA_024636505.1 Methylobacter sp.
AAATCTGGCCCGTTATGTAGGCATGGCCTCCATGCATAAAATTTTACGCTTGCCAGAGGAGAGGCGCATCGCAACCCTTGTTGCTTTTGTTTATGCTTTTGAAATAGCCGCGCTCGACGATGCGCTTGACGTACTTGATTTGCTGATCACCCAAGTGACCGCTGAGGCCAAAAAAAATGGGCGCAAGAAACGTTTGCGCACCATGAAAGACTTGGATAGGTCGGCACTCATTTTGGCGGAAGCCTGTGCTTTTATGTTGAATGGCGCAGGTAGCGATAATGATTTGCGCGATGCCCTTTTCACAAAAATACCCAAAGAGAATATGCTTCAATCTATTGCCACCATTAATGAATTGGCACGGGCACCGGACAACAATTATTATGACGAAATGGTTGAGCAATATGGCAGAGTTCGCCGTTTTTTGCCGCACCTGTTGGATAAAATAGACTTCAAGGCTGCTCCAGCCGGAACAGCCCTGCTTGAAGCGCTCAATTATTTACGCCAATTGGATGGTAAACAGAAGCTATCCCTGAAAGATGTCCCCGTTGATATTGTTTCAAAATCTTGGCGGCGCTTAGTTTTTAATAAGGATGGTCAGATAAACAAGCAAGCTTATACCTTGTGCGTATTGGACAGGTTACAAGATAATCTGCGGCGTCGTGACATTTATGTTGAAGCCAGCGACCGCTGGAGCGATCCCAGGGCAAAACTATTACGAGGCGAACACTGGGAAGCCAACAAACTGCAAATTTGTCGGGCGCTTGGCCATTCGCTGACGGCCGATGAGGCTACCAAAAACTTGTCATCATCCCTCGATAATGCCTATAAACAAGCCGAAGCGAACTTTTCCACAAATGATGCCGTGCGGATTGAAACCGTCGACGACCCCCCAACGCTGACCATCACTAACCTTGACCCATTAGAGGAACCGCCAAGCCTGATCCAGTTGCGCCTGCAAGTCACAAGTTTTCTGCCGCCGATCGATTTGACCGAATTGCTTTTGGAAATCCATGCACACACTGGTTTCGCCGATACGTTCACGCATATCAGTGAATCCAATGCGCGTGCTGACGATCTGGCCATAAGCATTTGTGCCGTGTTAATAGCCGAGGCCTGCAATATCGGCATTGAGCCCTTGATCAAACACAATATTCCTGCCTTAACGCGTCATAGGCTAAACTGGGTGAAGCAGAATTACATGCGCGCTGAAACATTGACGAGTGCCAATAGTCAGCTGGTCGATTATCACACAAGCATACCACTGGCAAAATCTTGGGGCGGTGGTGAAGTTGCATCGGCGGACGGCATGCGCTTTGTGACACCGGTCCGAACCATCAACTCAGGGCCCAATAAAAAATATTTTGGCTCGGATAGAGGGATCACTTGGTACAATTTCATATCTGACCAGTTTTCTGGCTTTCACGGGATTGTCGTCCCCGGAACATTGAGAGATTCAATTTTTGTTTTGGAAGGCTTGCTGGAACAGCAGACCAGCTTGAACCCCACTGAAATCATGACGGATACGGCAGGGTCGAGCGATATGATTTTTGGGCTTTTTTGGCTGCTGGGTTATCAGTTTTCACCACGGTTGGCGGATGCAGGCGAATCTATTTTTTGGCGTATTGATGTGAATGCCGATTATGGCACACTTGATAAGCTCGCCAGAAGTAACGTGAAAATGAACCGCGTTACGCAACATTGGGATGACATGTTGCGTATTGCCGGTTCGCTTAAACTAGGCACCATCCAGGCGTCAGAACTGATTCGTTCATTGCTCAAAAGCGAACGGCCTTCAAGTCTGGCCAAAGCGATTATTGAAGTGGGGCGCATCAATAAAACCATCTATCTGCTGAATTACATAGACAACAAGGAATATCGTCGTCGAATCTTAACGCAGCTTAATCGTGGCGAAGGCAGGCACGCCGTTGCCAGAGTAATTTGTCATGGTCAACGGGGTGAAATTCGCAAACGTTACCGCGAGGGCCAAGAAGATCAACTCGGCGCTTTAGGGCTTGTCACCAATGCCGTTGTGCTTTGGAATACCTTATACATGGAATCGGCGTTAAATCACATGAAAGGTCAGGGTATTCCTATCAATGA
Source organism: Methylobacter sp. (assembly GCA_024636505.1). Taxonomy (GTDB): domain Bacteria; phylum Pseudomonadota; class Gammaproteobacteria; order Methylococcales; family Methylomonadaceae; genus Methylobacter_A. The sequence goes on from JAGXGY010000009.1 coordinate 2,101, forward strand.
AGGGGATTTTTCTAGGTTGTCCCCATTGCTACATTCACACATAAATAATGTTGGGCCACTATTCCTTTGTGCTCACTGATCTCATTTCAAAAGGTAAGCTAAGGCCTTTAAATAATCAAAGTTGAATCATGATAGAAACTAGCGTTACTTTTCGTACGGTTGGACTTCAAACCCCAAATATCGCGGGCGCGGGCCCGCTCCTACGGCGTATTTGCCGTCAGCATTGAGGCCATTTTTTCCATTAATATTACCGAGGCATTACTGGAAAATTGTTGGCCTTCTTCGATATAACCCCAGACTGTAGCATCGCTTTTCCAGCCGCCTTGTTTTTTAATTAACTCAAAATCCACCCGTTCTCGCGCCGCCGACGTCGATAGGCCGCGGCGAAAGCTATGGCTACTCAATTCCGGTACAAAATCAAATTGGCAGGCTTTTCCCAACGTTTTGAGTAAATCGTTAATCGCACCTGGATTCAGGTTTTTTTCTTGAAGCTGATCCCAGCGGTTGACCGGTCTAAAAACTGGACCGTCAACAATGCCTGCCGCCTGAATCCAACCTTTAATGGCGGTGCCAGGGCAACAGCCTTCCGCACCAAAAGGCAACGCGCGAGCCAGTCCTACTGACTGCTGATCGGTTTTTGAACGTGGCAACCGGATGATCAGACCTTCCGGTTCCCACAGCAGATCTCTGACCTGAATAGCAACCAATTCACTCCGGCGAAAAGCGCCAAAAAAGCCGGTCAGCACCAACGCAATATTCCGGTATTTATTTTTGGTGTCCGGCAAGTGTTGTAAGTAATTCACCATCTGCGCGATATGCTCCAGACGCAGCGCCCTTGCCTTACGCTTAGGTTGACCGTGGGTACGGCGAATGCCTTCCATGGTTTTGCGTACCAGCGGATCGCGTACCGGATCAACTAGCCCCTGGTAGTGATGCCACTGGCTGATCGCGGTGAGGTGCAGATCCAACGTTCGCGAGTTGAGGGACTCGGCACTGGCTAGAAGATAACCGATCAGGGTATCCCGATCGGTGGGCAGGCGTCCCCCCCATTTTTCAAATTGGCGGATGGCCGACCGATAGGCTTTGCGGGTGTTGTCAGAGGTAGCCGCCTGAAGGTAGCGCCGCAATAGTTCGGATTCCTGGCAAGTGGCTAGGCTTACCCGCTCATTACGCAATGATAAATCGAAAGTTGATTCTGAAGGTTTGTCCTTCATGAATAGTTCCCATCGGAGTTGCTGAAAAGACCGCTTGTAACAGCGTTACAGGCATTATTTTTTCGTTGTTTCATATAACCAACGATAATAATCATTATCGTTGGTTATAAATATAATTTCAATCTAGATTGAAATATTATAAAATAATGGTATATTACGTAATATGTAATACATCACTAAAAAATCCCGGAGGAATTCACTATGGCCCGCATCGGAGTCACCTACCAACATGTCGCCAAAGCCGCCGAAGCGATCAAAAGCCAGGACCAGGAACCTACGGTGGATCGGGTGCGTGAGCACCTGGGTACCGGCAGTAAAAGTACTATAGCGCCGCTTCTGAAACGCTGGCGGGCCGACAACAGAGACCGTGCCGATGTCAGTGGACTGCCGAATGATTTGGTAGAAGTGGTGCAATCGCTGCATGAACGTATGCAACAAATGGCCGACCATCGCATCGAGCAGGCTCGCCAGGCATTTGAAGCGTCAAATGATGAACTGCGAAGAGAACTGGCCGAGACCCGCAATACCATTACGCAGCTTACTGCTTGCCAACAGGATCTTGACGTCCAGATCGAGCGACTTGCAGAGCAAAATAGTCTGCAACGTAAATCCCTGGAGGACGCACGAGTCAATCTGGCTAAGACAGAGTCGCAACGGGACCAAGCTATCTCACGAACGACTGAATTGAAGAAGTCCGTGGCCGAACTTAAGCAGGAAAACCGGGATATTCGCAATCATTTTGAGCATTATCAACAGCGGACTGCCGAAGACCGTCAGCAAGAGCGCGATCAATTCCGCGCAACTAATCAGCAGTTGCACGACCAGATTCAGCTACTGAGAAGCCAGCTTGACCAGACCGAGGCGAGAGCAACCAAGCTGCTGGAGAACAACACTCAACTGCAAAGAAGCATCAATGAACTTGAACAGACCAGCGCCGACCTAAACAGAGAGATAAACCGGAAGGCCGAACACATTGAGAATCTGAAGCGGGATATTGAAGTAGTCTTGACGAAAAGCCGGAAATACCAGGATAAAAAGGATCAGCTGGCTGAGCAAATAGCAACGCTCGCCCGGCAAAAAGCAGAGGCCGATAAAGAAGCGGCCTTATTGGCTCAGGCATTGGAGGCCGCCAAAACCGAACTGAAAGCCGCCCGGGACAAAACGACCCTTCTGACAAATGAGAATAAAGTGATTCTTCAGGAAAAAGCCGTGATTCAGGGACAGTTTAAACAGCTCCAGAGCTCTCTGCAGCAGTCAGGCGTGATTGGGGTCTGAACTTCAACCCCTGTTATCTTTGAATTAACTTTAGCGTTCTTTGCGGCAGGTTTTCGGTTGTCGCGCCCTCCAGATACAGGCGAGTATCTTCATGTATAGTGGTCATAAACCGGATTAACTGCATTTCGTGCTGCATTTTCTGTTCAATATCTTCCGCTTCCCACATATTATTCAATAAATGCTTCGCATGATGATGAATGGTAAAAGCGACCGCCTCGGGCAAATCGGTATAGCTGGCCTGGATTGAAGACTTAAGCTTATCCAGCGAGGCCAGATACTGTTTATAGTCTTTAATATCCTGCTTGCACTTGATTTTAAACATCGACAACTCGGCATTGTGCCTAGTCTTTAGTAAAAAGATATCGTGTTCCAGTCGTACGCTTTTCTTTTTTAATTCAGCTTCGAGAGCTTTCCCGGCTAAAACACGAGCATGCTTGAGTTCTGCCAGACGATCCTGATTAGCCTGCTGCCATTTTAGATTTTCGTCTTTAACCGAATACCACAGCTGAATAAGCTTAGTTAACATAGTCGCGGGCTAAATAAGAGTGGAGATTTTTTGCTGCAACATTAATAACGCCTCAATATCCTGATTTTTTCGATAGCAGGCAAGGTCTTGTTGCAACTGCCGATAAATGATTTCCGGCAGTTTTTTTTTAACCGGCAGCAAATCCTGATTGATGGCTTTAGATAGCAAGCGAATATGTTTGCGATTATTGAGCGTTAACAGGCGTTTTTTGTTCAATTCATGCACCTGTTTCGTTTTTGATTTTTTAAAATAAAATAGGCGGTTAATCTGATCCTGCCTAGCATGAACAAACCATAAACGTCGCCGTAGCCGCTGTCTATACGAAAAATAATCTACAATAGAACGAATTGACAGCATATAAACAGCCAGGATTCCACCGATTATAAAAACCGAAAATGCACTTAACAGCATGACCGATCCCAAGGTAACCAGCATCCCCGGTAAACCGGGCACAGCTAACCACATCAACAGCTCTACCAGTAGAAATACCGGTAATGACGCTAGAACTAATAACAAGGGAATTCGAATAATCAAAGTAGAATCCATAAAATCAATATCATCATCAGATGATTTTTATCTCAAGACTGCATAATAAAGCCATATTGCAACGGCCAATCGCGGTAGTTAAAGACCTGCCCTTGATCGCGAACTGTCGCGCAAGCATCAAGCGCTACTTCGGCAAAAACCCATTGCACCGCATTAAGCTTGCCCGCCGCCAAAATGCCGTTATCAGGAAAACCACGATCCACCGGCGTATAAACAGCCGCTGCGCCGATATTGACATCGACGGCTTCAGACCACGGCGCATTGCCTACTAGAACAGACTGAACGACATAGCACTGGTTTTCCAAGGCTCGCGCCTGACAGCCTATTTTGACGCGATGATAACCTGCCAGCGTATCGGTACAACTGGGTACTAAAATCAGATTAGCTCCGGCTTCAACCTGTTTTCTTGCCAGCAGCGGAAACTCGCTGTCATAGCAAACATTGATGGCGATTTTTCCGTACTCGCTATCAAAACACTTTAATTGCTCGCCTTTTTGAATCAGCCATTGCTCGTTTTCAAAACGGGTCATCATCAGTTTATCCTGATAGTCACAGCAACCATCCGGCATACATAAATAAGCCCGGTTTCGGTAGGCGCCGGAATCGGTCTTTACCGGAAACGTACCCGGCTGGATGATGCACTGGTATTTTTTAGCCAAGGTTTGAAACAAGTTCAGATAATCATCAAGCAATGCCTGCATGGCTGCCAACTGCTTGTTTAACGATGAATAAACCGGCTCACCCGCCGAGCCTGTTCCCGACAGGCTTACGGCATACACACCATCCCTGGCGATAAATAACGAGGCCAATTCCATACTGGCATATTCGGGAAACAATAGAATCTTCGCACCCTGTTCTACGGCTTCAACAACCCAGCGTTCGGCTTTGCTTTGATACTGTTGCCAGTTTTCTAAAAAACTGATGTCATATTGGGCGCTTGCAATTTTAACGTTCATGTTTCAACCAGAAAGTCATCGGTTTTGGTGTCTCGTCAACATCATCCAGATCTTTCCAGATATAGACGGTGCTTAACTCAGGATGCTTGACGTAGCCGCGTTTGTTCCAGAATCGATCCAAAGGCACATAACCGTCAGGTCGCCTGGGGTGATCTACCGGTCGCTCGACACAACAAAAACAAATATGCTTGAAGCCGCCTAATTCGGCTGCATGCGCTTCTCTTTGCTCGAAAAATTTAACGCCAATACCTAAGCCGCGATAAGCCTTGTTCAACACCGACTCACTGCAATAAAAAACCTCGTCGAGGTTGTAATCGTGCTCGACAAACGGTCTTTTCAGCTCATCGGTTTCATATTTCATCGGAATCGCTGTCGATGCCCCGACCACTTTATCGCCATCGAACGCAATCACGATGACGCTTTCGGGACAATCGATATAAGTCTGTAAATATTTCTTTTCATAGTCAATATTCCCGTCATACAAATACGGAAAGTCGCGGAACACTTCAATTCTAAGCCGCGCCAGTTCAGGAATAAACTGTTCCAGAGCAACGCCGCTCCATCTTTCAATGCGAATATTTTTAGCCATCATCTTACACAAACAAAAAAAACATATTTTAGCTGAACGCTTCACGTTTGCGTAGCTTATGCCATAAAAAGTCTGCCCATATTCAAAAGATAACCATTGTCAGGGCAAGCGCATATTGTGAGATGATACTGATCTAATCGGTGTATGTTATAACGCCCTTCTTCAAAACTTTTCAATCTACTGATCTTAACTATGAGAATTGCTTTATTCGTTGCATGGGTTGTTTTACTGAATGTCTGCTTGAACTGGTTAACCAACTTGCCTCAGGATGTAGGGTCGGACGTACCGTCAGGTAAGCTCAACAGCCTGTCATTCGCACCGTTTCGAGAAGGCCAAGGCCCTTTAGATAATATATTCCCTACACCAGAGCAAATTGAAGCCGACTTGCGTTTGATGGGTGAAAAAACCCACTCTATTCGCACCTATGCCAGCGCCGAAGGCAGTATGCCGGTCATTCCCGCCTTAGCGAAAAAGCATGGCCTGAAGATGATTCAAGGTGCTTGGCTGGGTTCCATAAAAGCCGACAATGAAACAGAAATCGCCGAAGTCATCCGCTCCGCTAACGCGAATTCCGACGTGGTCAAACGGGTTATCGTCGGCAACGAAGTGCTGTTACGCGGCGATCTGGAGCCTGAGCAGCTGATTAAATACATACGCGAAGTCAAACGCTCGGTTAAACAACCGGTTTCTTATGCCGATGTATGGTCTATGTACATGAAATATCCGGAGTTAATCAAAGAAGTGGATTTTATTACCATCCATATTCTGCCCTACTGGGAGGATGAACCTATCACCGTAGACCAGGCGCCTGCGCATATTGAGCGCATTTACCGGCAGGTTCAACAGGAAGCCGATTCCATTGCCCCCGGCAAACCCATACTGATCGGCGAATCAGGCTGGCCGGGCGTCGGACGGCAGCGCGGCTGGGCAGTGCCTAGCGTAGTCAACGAAGCAAAATTCATTCGCAAATTAATTGAAGTCGCCACTAAAAACAGCTTCGATTACAACATTGTCGAAGCCTTTAACCAATCCTGGAAAAGTGATTTTGAAGGTGTAGTCGGCGCTAACTGGGGGCTTTATTCTGTCGATCGTAAAGAGGTTTTTCCGTTGACCGGAAAAGTCTACGAAAATCCCGGCTGGTTTAACGGCGTTATCGCCTCAACGATCCTTTTTCTATTCATCGTTATCGGCTGCTGGAAGCCGTTACAATCGTTATCATCAATGCGCTTGGCAGTTTTTTTGCTATTCTCGCAACTGCTGGCCTTACTGCTGGTAATCATGGCTGAGAACCTGTGGTATACCAGTTATAGCGACTGGCAGCGTCTTCAAACAGGACTAACCGTGGCATTAAACACATTATTAGCCGGTTTACTATTGCGGCGTAGCTATGATCTGCTAGCTAATCGAATGACCCATCAAAAAATCGGCTCCTGGATATATACGCTCTATATACTGTTTACCGGATTTGCCGTTTATAAAACCTTCGGTTTAGCGCTAAATGGGCGATATATCAGCTTTCCGACGATATCGATTTACATTCCTGTTGTGGGAATTGTAGGCTTAATGGTCATTAACGCTATTATCGAACATTCATACTCATTAAAGACTATTGGGATTAATCGATTATCAGGATACATCCATACAAAATCCTATCAACATAAGATAGTGGGGTACGCGCTACTGGTCGTTGGCATAGCGCTTATTATCAGGGAAACCCAAGCCTTCGTGGAAAGCCGCGACTTTATTCTTGCATATCCAAATGTGATCGAAAGAATTAGAGTCGCCTTGGTTTTTTCGGTAACCAATTATCAATTACTGGAATGGTTAATGTGCTTGTTCGTACTCTCGTTACCGTTGCTGATAAATGGCACTAAAAAATAATCGGCTGTAATATCTTCGCTGTTTAGCTATGACTCATCCTAAGTTTTAGGCTATTTTTTTAAATTTAGTGTATCTTAAAAAAGAACCTATAACTGTACTTTACGAAATAACCTGAAGTAAACTACGGGTAATATAAGAATTTTTAACCCAGCAATACATTAGGGAAAAGATGCGTAACATTAAATTATTTGAATCCGTTGATCACCGTTTTATTTTACTCAACGAGAGCGAGCCGGGCGAAGAAGACGGCGTTCGTTCCAATCAGTATCTGATCACCCATCATAATGACGGCGTCCTGCTCGATCCGGGCGGTTTTGGCGTGATGCCCCGGGTTCTGGCGGAAATGTTGCGTTACGTGGGGCCGGAACAAATTAAAGCTATCTTTTTATCGCATCAAGATCCCGACATCGTCGGCGGCCTATCGACCTGGCTGGAACTGTGTCACTCGCCTGTTTATGTTTCCAGCATTTGGATACGTTTTTTGCCGCATTACGGTTTAAAAGACATGGCGCGATTTGTCGGCGTACCCAATGAAGGCATGAACTGCGAGCCATCTCCAGGTTTTAAACTAAAAATCGTACCCGCACATTTTTTACATTCGGAAGGCCAAATCAATGTATACGATCCAATTTCTAAAATCCTGTTCACCGGCGACATCGGCGCGGCGATGCTGCCCATGGATAAAAATGACGCCTATGTGGACGATTTTATCAATCACATCCCTTATATCAAGGGATTTCACCGCCGCTACATGTGCTCTAACAAGGCAATACGCTGTTGGCTAGACACCATTGCCGACTTGGATATTGACATGATCGCCCCGCAACACGGACCGATTTACCGGGGCGCAGCAGTGCAGGATTTTTTAAACTGGCTCAAAGACCTGCAATGCGGCATCGATTTGATGCAGCCGGGCGGACAGTTTCTGGAAGAGGATTGAACATGAGCCAGTTATCGCACGACTACATGGATGCTGGAAGTACGACCACAGTAGAACAAGGCATAAAGCAGTTACCGAGAGCGGTGGTTACCGAGATCGGCCACCTGGAAGCATTGCGCTTAAGAATTATCACTCAGATAGCCGAAATTCTAGAAAACCAAACACGCACCCAGCGCTCTTCTACGGGTATATCCGAGCTTAACCATAATGTGCATCAGGAGATTATCAGTAAATTGATGACAGCTATGTCCACTATGGCTGCCGATGACTCTCGTGCCATGATTGGCATGATCCCAACGATTACGCATATCATCAATACCTGCACACGCCTGGATAAAAGCCTTGACTTACTCTTCAAACAACGCAGTGAGCAATGGACGGCTAATGATCGGCACATCAAAAACCTGATGATGGAATTCAATCAAACTTTGCTTGAGCTGTCTTCTGTTTTGATTGAAAAAGACTTACTGGAGCGGCAAAGCCAGGTGTTGCAGCGTATTATCCTGTCCCACGAACACATCTCGCAATGGAAAGAGTTTGTACAGGAAATTCTGGCGGATTTTTACGCTATTTTCCCGTTTAACTTTTTTTACATCGCCTTTGCCGAAGAACATGGCTTATCGCTGTATTTGTATTATCTGGGTCAGTACACGGATGAAACACGCGCGCAGGCGCGTGGTTTACTGAGTCAACAGATGCTGGAAAGTATCGGGCTGCCCCCAAATGCGGCACTGGATATTGAAGAATTTAATATTAATTGCGGGGCTCAAATAAAGCCGGATCTCGATATTAATATGATTAGCGTACCCGTACCCGATCATTCGACCAATTTGGCCGGTTTATTAGGGGTCGCTTACGCCGCTGAAAACAATTTATCAGCACAGGAAGCCAGCGTGATCCGTGCGATACTCGCCGTCATGGTTATGGTGGTAGGTTCCAGCAAGGTACTATCACGTACACTATTAGAGCTGGAATACTACTCTGTACATGACCCCCTTACCGGACTGCACAACCGCCGCCAGTTTAACGATATTCTAAATTATGAAATCGGGCGTTCTGAGCGACATAAGCATGAGTTCAGCGTACTGATGCTCGACCTGGACGATTTTAAAGATATTAATGATTCTTACGGACATCCCACCGGCGATACCGCGCTATGCGCCATTGCCAATGTACTACTTGAACATACCCGCAATGGCGATTTGTGTGCTCGTATCGGTGGAGATGAATTTGCTATTATCTTGACGGAAACCGGCCCCCAAGGTGCCAAGATAGTTGCCGAAAAAATGGGGGAAGCATTACGGGAAATGGCGATCACCTCGACACAAGGCAACCGTTTTCATTTAACCGTCTCCATCGGTGTCAGCAGTTATCCTACCGATGGCCTAACCATAGATACACTGCTGGAAGGTGTCGATGTCGCCATGTACAAAGCCAAGGATATGGGCAAAGACAGCGTCTGCACCTATGATGCAACAGAAGAACGCATCAGTATTCGCGAGACCCGCGATAAAGCGGAAAATTTGCGCGAGGCGTTAAAAGAAGGTCGTATTATTCCCTATTATCAATCGATAGTTAATTGCCAAACCGGCGAACTCTATGCCTTTGAAACGCTGGCCCGGCTTAAATCTGCAACTGGGGAGACATCATCAGCTGCAGCATTTATCGAAACTATAGATAAATATGGTTTAGCGCGTGAGCTTGACCTTGCGATGATCAACAACTCTTTTGCTGCTAAGCGTGCTTGCATGGACGCCAACCGGGCGGAAGCTAACGCGAAAATTTTTATCAATTTATCGGTACAGGAAATTCAAGGCCGTGGCATTTTGGGTTATGCGGAAGAACTCTGCCAACAACTGGAACTCCCCCCTGAAAGCATCGTATTTGAACTATTGGAACGCGATGCGATTGGCGATATGACCAACATGCGCCGGTTTCTAACCAATCTGCGCCGAAAAGGTTTTGCCTTTGCACTGGACGATTTCGGTACCGGTTATAACTCGTTTCATTATTTGCGTGAGCTGCATTTTGAATACGTCAAAATTGACGGTGCATTTGTGCGCAACATACTGAGCTCTAAAGTCGATTATGCCTTGGTGCATAACTTGTCCCGTTTGTGTCAGGACATTGATATTCTCACCGTTGCCGAGTTTGTTGAGAACCAGGAAATTTGGGAGGCATTGAAAGACATGGGCATCAATTACGCCCAAGGCTACCATATCGGTATGCCGCTACCGGAGTTGCGGCTACCCTTGAAAAAATAAGGTGAATGAGTTTTGAATTTAGCCGTACCGTTTTAACTTTCAATCAATCAATCAATCAATCAACCAGCTTGATGCCGTTTTTATCGACCGTGATTAATTGTTGCTTATACAGCGCGCCGATAGCCTGCTTGAATACTTTTTTACTGACCCCGAATGTCGCATAAATGGCTTCAGGCGGGCTTTTATCGCTCAGCAGTAACTTGCCGTTATTGGCTTTCAGCTTGGCGATAATGCTATCGGTAAGCAATAGCACCTTGGCGTATCCCGGCTGGTGCAAACTCAGGTCAATCTTATGATCTTCCCGTATCTGCTTAATGTAACCGTCCAATTTTTGGCCTTTTTTGACCGGCTGATACAACTCGTTTTGATACAACATGCCCCAATGGCTGTTGTTGATAATGGCTTTGATACCCAGATCAGAAGCATCGGCGATGATCAGCGACACTTTTTGACCGACTTCAAAATCGACCGATTCATCGCTGAGTAATTTATCAATCTTGGTGGTGGCTGCAATGCGGTTTTGCTCGTCAAGAAATACCTTAACCAGATAAGACCGCCCGACTTCCATCTCATGGTATTGCTCGCTAAAAGGCACCAGCAAATCTTTAGGCAGACCCCATTCCAGAAAAGCGCCCACATAATTGAGCGATACCACTTTCATCCAGGCTATATCGCCCACTTCGGCCAAGGGCTTTTTGCTGGTGGCCGCCAGATGCCCCTCCGCATCCACGTAAACAAATACCTCCAGGCTATCGCCAACCTGGCAGTTTGCAGGCAGTCTTCTGTCCGCCAGCCGCACTTTTCCCGAGGTTCCGTCATCAAGATAGACATCAGCACCTTGTTGTTTAACGACATTCAGTTTATTTATTTTGCCGATATTTATCATATTACACACATCGTTCCCACGCTCCAGCGTGGGAATGCAGCTAGTGACGCTCCGGCGTCACGATTGGCAGCGCTGGAGCGTTGCCAGATCCGTTTCCGCGCCGGAGCGTGAAAGCGATTATTTTTGTGTTTTTCGTGGACCGAAAATAACATCAACTGGTAATTACAAATCTCACCGCGTCCAGCCTTAACTGCGCGGCCTGGATATTTTCATGCGCCAGCATGGTCATATCCTTGAGTTGTTCGATTTCTTCGGTTCTGATGCTCGGATTCACTTTTTTTAATCTGACTAGGCGCTTGATTTCATTGCTCAACGATTTCAACATCGTTTGAGTCGCCTGATCGACTAACGCTTGCATATCGGCTTTGGCTTTTTGCTCAGCCGCACCCAATATATTAATAAGCTGCGGTCTTTGACTGTTCAAAAAAACAACAATCCGGTGCTTATCAAACTTGATACCGGCGTCAACCAAATCACGGTGCTCAATATCCTCACTGACATCTTTTTGGTTTTGATCGATCAATACCCGGATCGGGGTATGCGGTAAAAACCGCCCGATTTGTAATTCGGCAGGCGCGCTACATTCGACAATAAACAAACACTCCAGAAAAAACTGCCCAGCCTTAAGATCGCTATGTTTAATTACACTGATCGCGGCGTTGCCGGTCTCAGAGGACAGCACCATATCCATCGATGCAGTGACCAACGGATGTTCCCACGTCATAAACTGCATATCTTCCCGCGCCAGGGCAATCTGCCGGTCAATGGTAATAGTCATGCCGTCCTCGGTTAATCCGGGAAAATGCGAGACACGTAAATGGCCGCTGGGACGAACAATAAAACAATCCGGCGAATGGAATTCGGTGTCTACGCCGTAACATTCAAAGACATCTTCCATATAAGGCCAAAGCACACCCTCTTTCTCGTAGTCATTCAACTGCTCGATAAGCTCATCGGCCAATTCCTTGCGACAGGAATTCAACTCCAGCAATTGATCGCGACCATTATGCATTTGCGTTTCAAGTTCGGCACTGAGCGTTTGGGTCTTGGCGATAAGGCTATCAATATCGGCTGGGTTTTTACTAGCCAAAACAGCCGCCAGCTCATCGTGCAACAAATCCGCAACCCGTTGGGCCGATGAACTGTTGCAGGCAAATGCATTCAGACCTTCATCATACCAGCGATACAACACCGCATTATCAGTATGCTCCAGATACGGCACATGAATCTGGATAATATGTTTCTGGCCGATACGATCCAGACGACCTATACGTTGTTGCAATAAATCGGGATTGGTCGGCAAATCCAGTAGAATTAAATGATGCACAAACTGAAAGTTCCGGCCTTCACTGCCGATTTCAGAACAAATCAATAGTCGCGCCGCACTTTCCGGATCGGCAAAATAGGCCGCTGCACGGTCGCGCTCGATAATGCTCATGCCCTCATGAAACACCGCCGACGCGATACCGGCGCGGTTTTTCAGGGCTTGCTCCAGGTCAATTGCAGTTTGCGCCTGTTTGCAGATCACCAAAGCTTTATCACCAATGATCGTGTGTATGCCGCCAACCTGCTGAGAGTTGGTGTGGCGTTGCCCTGTCAACTGTTTAACCTTATCTACCAGCCATAAAAAGCGCGGGTCTTGTGGCCAGTCGTCGGTATTGGCCTGTCCGGTCAAGGCATAACCGTAACGCTCCCGCTCGGGAAAGCCTTGTACGGTTTGCCGGGAATTCCTAAATAAAACACGTCCTGTGCCATGATGATCGAGCAACACATTCACCAGCGCATCGCGCGCCGCCGCGGATTTTTCTGGTTCGTTCGCCGCACCTGCTCCCGGCAGGTTTGCGGCATACACATCATCCCTGGCGATAAGGTTTTTCAGTAAACCGTCGACATTGTCATCTTTCAGCAGTGCGGTTAAATGTTGCTGCGCCTCTTCATTCAGAACTTCCTCCGCCAGCAACAACTTCGCCGCATGAGCCACCGGCTCAAACAAGCGTTCTTCTTCGACAAAAGCCGCAAAACTGTAAAATCGGTCGGGATCGAGTAACCTTAATCGGGCAAAATGGCTTTCCTTACCTAATTGCTCCGGGGTTGCCGTCAATAAAATAAGACTGGGGGAAATAGCCCCCAATTGTTCGACAAACAGGTAGTCAGCACTGGGTGCTAGTTCGCTCCATTCCAGATGGTGTGCTTCGTCGACTATCACCATATCCCAACCTGCCTCAATAGCCTGTTGCTGGCGGCGCGGATAATTGGAAAAAAAGCTTTGGCTGCAGAGAATCAATTGTTCGGTTAAGAACGGATTATCGGCAGCGGCGTCAGCTTCAGCCGCTTCAGCGAGCATGTCGTCTTCCGCATAGGTAGCGAGACAGCGCGCCTCGTCAAAAATACTAAAGCGCAGATTAAAGCGCCGTAGCATTTCGACCAGCCATTGATGCAGCAGCGTTTCCGGCACGATAATCAACACCCGGTTGCTCAAGCCGTTAATCAGCCGATGGTGCAAAATCAAACCGGCTTCGATGGTTTTACCCAGGCCCACTTCATCGGCCAGCATGATTCGTGGCGCAGAGCGGTTAGCCGATTCATGCGCAATAAACAACTGATGCGGAATAAGCGAGGCACGACCGCCCAGCAAGCCTTTAACCGGCGATTGTTGATGCTGTTGCAATCTGAGCCAGGTTTCATAACGCAACAAAAACCAGGCGGAAGGATCGACTTGCCCGATAAACAACCGATCCTGAGGCTTGTTAAATTGGATGTGATGATTCAGCTCCACCTCATCCAACTGAACTTCGTGTCCATCTTCGTCCTTGCCCACATAAGTAATCAAGCCGTCCTGCTCAGTTAAACCGGTGACGGCCACTTTATCTTCGTCAATCGACTCAATAAGGTCGCCTACCGAAAATCGGACGCGCGTTAACGGGGCGTTATCTTGCGCATAGATACGCTTTTCGTCACAAGCCAGAAAAAGTACAGTGACCCGCTTGTGTGTCACATCAAGAATAAGACCTAAACCAAGCTCTGACTCAGTATTACTAATCCAGCGCTGGCCGGGGATAAATTGTTCCATTCTATTCGTTATATAAAATAATCGTTACAAGTCAATCACTTAAGAGTGCGCCATATACTTTTCATAGCATTTTGATAGAGCCTCTATCTGATCCGGATAAGATCAATTCTACTTTGACATCCTCCCCCACCTAAAGGAAGGGGATTCCTGATTGCTCAGGAGTGAGTAGGTATCGCTACTGCTCACGGGTTTCTGCTGCTGACGGCCTTGTTGCACCGTTCACTTCACAGACTAGCCCCGTCTATCCGAGGGTTGTTTTACTTTTGTACGGTTATTCGAGATTTCACACAATTTGCTTGGTTATCGCTGATTATGCTTTTGAAGTCTTTTAAAACTAAGTTGCCATCATGAAGCGAGCCTAAGCGTCCTCTGCTAGCAATCTTGGTATAATTCTAACACAGGATATATTGTGCATATTATGAAAGATTCGGAATTGAGTCGCTGACATCCTCGCCCTGAACGGCGGGTGTTACGCTACTTAGCGGTAAATCAATCCACCAAAAGCCACTATCGTTAATTGTAAACAAAAAAGAAACAATCTATTAATTTTTGACTGTATTGTAATCATATAGCTACATACGTATAATCTTCATTCATTGCAATTAGACTTAATTTTCAGCGAATTTCGCTTCAACTATTATTTACAATGTTGTTATTTTAACAATATTGCTGTGCGATCATCACCTAATCACTGATCTGCAAAAGTTTCATATACCTCCTCGTAGTGTGAAAGTTCAGAACTATCCAGTATCTGTACACCTTACCTCCCGGTGTTTCTAACACCGGGAGGTTTTTTTTGCCTTTTTTCTTGAATGACCCTAACTTTCTGCCGCGATAAGCCCCTCAAGCCAACGCTGAATTTTTTCAACAGCCTGCTGGGATAAATCAGTGAAACCACTAATTGCACCAGCCGCATCAGGCGTTTTAGTCGGTTGTTGCAGGTGAAATTCCCGCGTACCCACCTTCTTGTCCTCAGAATATGCTTCCACAGAAAAATCTAATATCACGCGCGACCGATCGGGTGCATCGAATTGCTGCTCAAAACTCTGCAGCCTAACGACTAATGCGTAATTCCGAGTGTTGCCGCCGGAATTCAGTAATTGCTCAAATAATTCAGGCGGCGAGGCAATCCAGCGATCCAACCCGTAAAATCTGACTTGCGATGGCGAAGCAAAAAGTAATCGATAACGGATACGGTTATCCCAAAGCCAAGTCGGCGCATTAACGGTAATCAACACCCTGCCTTGTTCTTGTTGAGGAACGACTGACGCGGACCAGCCAAAATCATGCAATGCCGGTTGCTGTGATGTAGTACTGCAACCTAGACTAAAAACTATTAGCCAGCCGATTAATAAATATTTCATTTTGGTTCCTTATAGCCAGGCTCACCCGGCCCTGAATCCCGTTGACTCGGCCCAAGCAACAACTCCTGCGGATTGTTTTCCAGCATCGTAGCGACTCTTTTTACCTGTTGGCTTGTCGATTGCAACTCGGTCAGCAACTTATTAACTTTCGGCAGTGTAGATTGAGCCAAGGCATCGCCGGTATTCTTTCCGCTATCGACTAGACTGGCTGCCTTTACGCTAAGACTTTGCACTTCTCTGGCTAAACCTTGAAAATCGTTAGTCAAGCCATCAATATTTTCCAGGGTTTTTCTGGCATCGGCAGTCAATGCAGGAATACCGGTCAGCGCCTTATCAACACCCTTCTGTAACTCGGAAAGCTTGTCGGTTAATGATTCCAGGTTACTTAATATGTCACCGATATTCTTTTCATTTTCATCGTTTAATAATGAGCTAAGCCGCTGCATTAAATGATCGGCCTTATGTAAAAGTTCTTCTCCGGTATCCATCAGTCTGTCTGTCAACGATGGCACCAAAGGAATACGGGTCATCGGATCATTTCCCGGCCGCAATACTTCGGAAACAGCACCAGAATCTTCCAGTTGAATCTGGGTCAGGCCGGTCACGCCTTTTAAACGCAAGGTCGCGTATACCCCTTTACTAAGTACAATACTCTTATCCACCTCTATCGGTATGAGGATAATGCCGGAGTCTAAAGGATCGAACCGAACCTTAAGCACTTTCCCCACGGCTATGCCCCGGTAAAAGACCGTTGATTCGGGATTAAGACCCGACACCGACTCCCTGGTTGAAATAACATAGAGATTGCGCTCCTGATCCATGCTGCCAATCCAGAAAACAATTGCCGTCAATGCCGTCACCAAAGCAATTAAAAACAGCCCGGTAATCAACGCATGATTTTCTCTACCCATGAGCCGTCTCCTGATACTGAAATACCCGTTCAGCGCGTCTATTGTGAAAAAACTCCGCAACAAAGGGATGCTTGCAATTTAAGACATCAGCCAATGTTCCAAAAGCAACCATTTTATTATCCGCCAACACCGCAACCTTGGTACACAAATCCCTCAATATATCCAAATCGTGAGTCACCATGACTACTGTAAAATGCAGATCTTTGTGCAGTTCGGATAACAGAGTAACAAAATCCTCGCTAGAAATGGGATCAAGACCCGAAGTTGGTTCATCGAGCAACAACAGTCCCGGTTCCAATACCATAGTACGAGCCAATGCCACCCTTTTAATCATACCGCCCGACAAATCGGCGGGTTTTAACCAGGCATCACTGGCCGCCAAGCCCACCATAGACAGCCTCATAAACACAATGCGAGTAATTAACTCTTCATCATGGAAACCCAGTTCCCGCAGTGGAAAAGCAATATTATCAAAAACATTTAAAACGCTAAATAAAGCCCCTTTCTGAAACAGCACACCGCAATTGTTACGCAGACGCTGGCCATGATCCGAATGAGCATTTTCCAAGGACTGCCCCATCACAAATACCTCTCCCTGAGTAGGTGTTTGTAAGCCGATGATTTCGCGAAGCAAAGTAGTTTTCCCGCAACCGGATGCACCCACCAGTCCCAAAATTTCGCCATGCTTCAAACAAAGATTAATATCCTGATGCACAATTTTTTCTGTGCCTTTATCCGGGTCGCCAAATTTGGTCCATACATGCTTCAACTGTATCGCGTAGGCATCGCTCATGGCATGCCCACATTCATAAACAGAATCGCAAATACCGCATCGATCATAATCACCACGGTGATCGCCGCCACCACCGAATTAGTCGTCTCATTACCCAAGCTTTCGGTATTCGGCTTAATCCGGAAACCAAAATGACAAGCAATAAGAGCTATCATCAAGCCGAATACCGCGCTTTTCAACAGGCCGATAAACACGTTAATCAGCGGTATCGCATCCGGCAATTTAAGAAAGAACTGCTGATAACTGATGTCCAGCGTATTTTGCGCCGACACCATCCCACCTATCAGTGCTAACGCGCTGGTCCAGACACCAATGAGCGGCAGAACGATGGTTAATGCCATCACTTTAGGCAAGATCAGACGTAAGGAATGGGATATGCCCATCGCCGAGAGCGCATCAAGTTCTTCGGTAACCCGCATGATGCCGATTTGCGCGGTCATCGCCGAACCGGAACGCCCCGCAACCAGAATGGCTGCCAACAAAGGGCCTAATTCACGAATGACGCTCAAACCCAAAATATCGATGATATAAATTTCCGCACCGAAAATCTTCAATTGCAGCGCCGATAAATAACTGAGCACGATGCCGATCAAAAATCCCACTAGCGCAGTAATGCCCAAAGCCCGAACCCCGGATTCATAAATCGTGATGGAAATTTCCGACCAGGGAATTTCGCGTGGATGCAGCAATAAATAGCTTATATCCAACACCAACTGGCCTAATAAAATCACTAATTGCAGAAACTGTCGCCAAAAGTTAGCCAGCAGCTGATATCCGTATTTAATGATCAGACTGGAACGGGAACCGACCGGTTCAGACACTGGAATTATCTGAACTTGCCAGCGCTCGAATAAACGTTGATGCTCAGCTCGAACCTGCAAAGCATCCGGCAATTTTTTTCCCCATGCTTTCCAGAGTATCAATGCGCCGGCGCTGTCGAGCACCTCAATCGAACGCATATCCCATTCGATGTGCTTGTTCACTGCATAAGAGCCGATTTTTCTGTTCAGCTGAGGTGCTGTAACCAGATTTCGAAGATTCCAGCTACCTGATAATTTGACACAACGCTGTCCATCGCCTTGTTCAATCATAGTTAATGTAGGGGGTATATCCTGATTTATTAAGGTGTCAGCCATAGGGATATGTATTATTGTCAACCTGAAAATCAACCATTAACTCTCCAGCCAATCCATCTCGGCATCCGAAAAACCGGCAATTTTGCGCAATTCACGGTTAAACGGGCCTTTGGGTTTGCCGCCAATATAGTATTGATCGATCAGTTCCCGGTATTTGGATTCAGCCTCGAAACCGCGTTGCTGACAAACAAACCTAAACCAATAAGACCCCAGCTCTACATGCCCTATTTCGTCGGTTAAAATCCGTGTTAAAATTGCCGCACTGGCATCATCACCCAGCAGCTTGAATTTTTCAATAAGTGCAGGCGTTACATCCAAGCCTCGTGCTTCCATACAGCGAGGAACTATCGCCAATCGACCCGGCAAATCATCGGCAGTATCTTTAGCATGCTCCCACAACCCGCTGTGTGCCGGTAAATCACCGTACTCACAGTGCATAGCCCGTAAATGGGTCCTAATGAGTTCAAAATGCTGTGCTTCTTCATCAGCAACACACAGCCAATCTTGATAGAATCGATCAGGCATGTCACGAAAACGATACAAAATATCCCAGGCTAGATAAATGGCGACGAATTCAACATGGGCAATGGCATGAAAAAAAGCCGCGACACCGGCAGTCGTAGTCATTTTTCGCCGAGGCATCTGGCGAGGAGCCAATAACACCGGTCGATCCGGAAATATGACGCTATCTATCGGCAATACCGAACTATCAGAGGTAATCGTTAATTTCCCAGAAACATACATGTGCCGAGCCTGATGCGTCAGCGCCAACTTTTTATCGATATTGGCCTGCTGGAAAAACGCCTCGGCAAAGTCAAATAAATTATTCATTAACAATGACTATGATTAAAATTCTATATTTCACGTTATTATTTATCTATTGCCTGTTCATTTACTGGCTGTCCGACCAATCTTCCTTACCCACTCCAAAATTATTTATATTTGAAGATAAAATGCTCCACGCCGGCGCTTATTTCATAATGGGTGTATTGGCATGGTACAGTTTCAAATACCTACACACTCAGCCGGTTATGCTGGCTTTACTGAGCCTAACCTTTTGCAGTTTATACGGTATATCTGATGAATGGCACCAATCTTTTGTTGCAGGACGTTTTTCGGATGTTGCCGATTGGGTTGCCGATACCAGCGGCGCGGGATTAGCGGTATTTTTACTGTATAAGCTTGGAGTGACAGCAAAATCGGCTTAAACAGAAAGCCTTGCATTCTTTAAGGATACCGAACAGCAGGGCCGGGATGATAAACCACGGCCCGCTCAATCATCTAAAAAAGACAGGGGGGGCGACTTGTTATGCCTCAGTCTACTTTAATCCAATCTTCCAGCGCATCGATAATGGCTTTCGCCTGATCTTTACTGGAAATATTGAACTTCGATTTTTGTTTGTACTCGCCATTAAGTTTCTGGTAACGACGAATAGTGTATTTATCCGGACCGTATTCTTCTTTAGCACGATTCCAGTCCTGATAACGATACATAATCGTAGCCCATGCACCCTTAGTCAACACCTTCTTATCCAGTTCCTTGACTGTCTCAATGCCGCCGTCTTCATACGTTACCGTCAATTCATCTACAGTTTCAGCCATATTATCTCCAGGTTATTGGTCTATCTTTGACAACCGTTCAAATAAACGGATGTTCCAGAATGATTGTTTCGTCTCTATCGGGACCGGTTGACAGGATAGTGATCTTGACACCTATCAGCTGTTCAATTCTATTGATATAAGCCTTGGCATTATCCGGCAACGCATTGTAATCGGTTACACCGGCAGTTGTTCCGCTCCAACCCGACATGTGTTCAATAATTGCCTGACACTCTTCATACTGATCTGCACCCAAAGGCGCAGTTTCGGTAATGATGCCATTCAATTTATAGGCAGTACAAATACCGACCTTTTCCAGACCATCAAGCACATCAAGTTTAGTTAAACAAATACCGCTTAAACTGTTCATTTTTGCGGATTTTCGCATCGCTACCGCGTCAAACCAGCCGGTTCGACGTTTACGCCCAGTAGTCGCGCCAAACTCATGACCTATCGTACCTAAATGATCGCCGCTTTCGTCATGCAATTCAGTTGGGAACGGGCCATTGCCTACGCGTGTCGAATAGGCTTTGGTAATACCCAGTACATAGTCGAGATCAAGAGGACCAATGCCGGTACCGGTAGCAGCACCGCCTGCAGTGGTACTGGACGAAGTCACATAAGGAAAGGTACCGTGATCAATATCCAATAAAGCGCCTTGCGCGCCTTCAAACAACAGGTTTTTTCCTTGCTCTTGAAGTTGATACAATTTCTCGCTGACATCAGTCAACATCGGCTTGATTTGCTCACCTAATTTTAACGCTTCCTCAAGAGTCTTTTGATAATCGACAGGTTCAGCATGATAATAATTGGTTAGCATAAAGTTGTGATACTCGACCAGTTCCTTAAACCGTTCGGCAAAAATCGCAGGGTTCAAAAAATCTCCGGCACGCAGACCTCGTCTGGCTGCCTTATCTTCATACGCGGGCCCTATACCCCGGCCTGTGGTACCAATCGCCTTGTTACCGCGGGCTATTTCACGCGCCCGATCGATAGCCACATGAACCGGCAATATCAGTGTGCAAGCTTCGCTGATCAATAAACGATTTCTCACCGGAATACCGGCGCTTTCCAACAATTCAATTTCTTCCAGTAAGGCTGTAGGCGATAAAACTACACCATTGCCAATCATGCATTGAACACTTTCCCTAAGTATACCGGACGGAATAAGATGCAAAACCGTCTTTTTCCCCTGTATAACCAGCGTGTGTCCCGCATTATGACCGCCTTGAAAACGAATAACGGCTTCTGCTTGTTCCGTTAACAAGTCAACCAGCTTACCTTTACCTTCGTCACCCCATTGAGTACCGATGACAACGACATTTTTTCCCATGATTATTCCAAGCTTGCTAAGGGTCTGACAACCCAGTTTTGATGATTTTGTTCCAAGACAGCTAGACACCCAAGTTGTTGTGCAGTCGCGGCTTGTCCCGGTAGTTGCTGGACTACAGCCAGTCCTTCGGCGCGTAAATCCCTGATTTTTTCATGTAATGCGGCATCGTCTAAATACGGCGCATAAATTAAGTCTCGCGGTTCTTTTTGGTAGGCTGTTTTGCCCAATGCCGATAATACTTTCAAATCAGCACTAAAGCCGGTCGCAGCACGTTCACGTCCAAAAACAGCACCGATATTGTCATAGCGACCGCCTCGGGCTATTTCCCTGCCTACCGACGGTACAAAAGCCGCAAAAACCACGCCGGTATGATAATGATAACCACGTAATTCAGCTAAATCGAAACTAATCGGTAATACTGGAAAACAAACTGACAATTTATCGGCAATGGCTTCCAAATCGGCTAAAGCCTGCTTGACTTCATCATTTGCCGTTAACAAAACGGCTTTAGCCTTAACTATAGCTTCCTTACCGCCATTCAATTCCGGTAATTTCAGAAACATAGCTTTAAGCTCGTCAGCGATACCGTATCCGGCCATCAGTGCCTGAAGCTCTGGCCTAGCCTTGCGTTGCAACACGTCAAACAACTGGGCTTCCTGTATGTCGCATAATCCGGCCTGTTTTGACAGCGCCCGATAAATACCGACATGGCCCAAATCGAGATGCACGTTCTGCAATCCGCTGATCGCCAGCATTTCCAGCATCAAACGGATGACTTCAACATCGCTTTCCTTGCCGGCATGACCATAAAGCTCGGCACCTATCTGCATCGGACTTCGTGTTTTTTCCAGTGGATCGCCTTTGGTATGCAAAATAGTGCCCGTATAACAAAGACGTGTCGGCCATTCCACATTAATATTATGCGCATCTATTCTGGCAACCTGAGGCGTCATATCTGCCCGCACCCCCAGCATTTCACCACTGATCTGATCGGTCAGTTTAAAGGTTTGCAGCTCCAGATCATGCCCTGAACCGGTCAACAGGGAATCCAGATAATCAATAAAAGGAGGAATAACCAATTCATATCCCCAACAAGCAAAGGTATCCAGTATCTTACGACGCAAGTTTTCAAGATGTCGCGCTTCTTCCGGTAAAATCTCTTCTATGCCGTCAGGCAAAAGCCAAGAGTCTTTTTGTTGCATGTTTTATATGTCCACTCAAACAAAACGCCCCGCATGCGGAGCGTTGATTACGGATTTTCTAATAGGTGACCGATGGTCGTAGCTACTAGAATCTGATCTTTGCTTATTTTTGCTGTTTAAAGTATCGAAAGAAGTCGGAATCAGGATCAAGCACCATCATGCTTGAGCTTGAAAAAGTCTTTTTGTAGGCATTCAAACTACGATAGAAGGTAAAAAACTCAGTATCTTCACCATACGCTTTCGCATAAATCTCAGCGGATTTTGCATCGCCTTCACCGCGAAGTTTTTCCGCATCTCTGAAAGCATTTGCCATCATAACAACCCGTTGCCTATCGGCATCGGCACGAATGCGTTCTGCGGCTTCCGCACCTTGCGAACGGAATTCACGGGCAACCCGTTCACGTTCAGCTTCCATTCTACGGTACACGGAACTACTGACTTCTTCGGGTAAATCAATACGCATGACTTGAACATCAACAATTTCCATGCCTAAATCAGCGGCAATAGAACTGGATTTTTTAATCAGAATTTCCCGAATTTCCTGGCGATCCGTTGAAACCAACTGCTTAATGTTTCGTTTACCGAATTCACCGCGAAAAGCATCTTTAATAATTTGATCCAGCCGTAAATTAGCCTGATCTACATCCCCGGCAACAACCGTATAAAAGGTAGTTACATCAGCGACTCGCCATTTAACGAAAGAATCAACAATAACGTTTTTCTTTTCAGCCGTTAAAAAGCGTTCGGGTTTAGCCGACATCGTTTGAATGCGTTTATCAAACTTCTTTACGTTGTTAATAAACGGCCATTTAAAATGCAATCCAGGCTCATAATCATTTTTTACGATCTCGCCTAAACGGAACTTAATGGCTTTTTCTGTTTCACTGACACTAAACACGCACATCATGCCGACAAACAATACTGCTGCCAGACCTATCAATATTTTATTCTGTATCATTAGCGTCCCCTTACATCACGACCGCGAGTTGAAGTTCGCACAGCAGGCTGCTGCGTTTCAACCCTTGTACGACTAGATTGTCCTGTTGAACTTTGAGGAACATTGGCTTCTTGTTGCTCCGAAGGCTGATGGATTATCTTATCTAATGGCAAATAAAGCATATTATTGCCGCCTTTAACGTCAATCATCACGGTATTGGCTTCAGAAAGCACATCTTCGATAGACTCGATATAAAGACGTTTTCTGGTGACATCCGGCGCTTTAGTATATTCTGCAAGTAATTTGGAAAAACGGTTAGATTCACCTTCCGCTCTAGCAATAACCTGTTCTTTATAACCCTCGGCTTCTTGTATTTTTCTTGCAGCGGAACCGCGCGCTTTCGGTACCACATCGTTGGAATAGGCTTCCGCCTCGTTAATTAAGCGTTGCTCATCTTCACGCGCCTTAATAGCATCTTCAAATGCATTTTGTACCTGTTCAGGCGGCTGCGCATCCTGAAGATTGACACTGGTAACCTGGATTCCAGACTTATAACTATCCATAACATCTTGTATTTCCGTTTTAATCTGAGCCACAACCTCACTACGGCCTTCAGTCAATACAAAATCCATTTTACTGCTGCCGACCACGCCACGCTGGACACTTTCGGTGACCTGTTTCAAGGTAGCCGCAGGATTCACGACATTAAAGATAAAATCTTTTGCATCTTTTACTTGATATTGCACTGCCAGACGTACATCAACAATATTTTCATCTTTAGTCAGCATCAGCGCTTCTTTAGGTACCGAACCAACAATTTGCTCGCTACCACCGCTACGATAACCGACTTCGATATAGCGTTGCTGTTTAACATCAACAATATCAACTTGTTCAATAGGTGACGGAAAATGCCAGTTCAAACCCGACTGAGTTGTTTCCACATACTTACCAAACCGGGTTTCAACGCCATGCGTACCTTCATCGATAATATAAAAACCGGTTAACCCCCATATGACTGCTGCGCCGACAATCAGAAAACCGAGGCTTTTCATAGGAGGAACGCCTGATGAACCACCGTCATTACCACCGCCAAAAAAGCCGCTTAGCTTTTCTTGCAATGAACGTATTGCTTCGTCTAAATCAGGCGGACCTTTTTGATCACCACGACCGCTCCAGGGGTCTTTCTTATTATCACCGCCGGGTTCATTCCAGGACATAAATTTTCTCCATATGGGTTACTTAAACGTTATTACGCATCCCGCAGGATGATTTCAACTTTCAGCAAGAGGTAACATTTCTAAGCTTACCGATTCATAATTATTATTCTATCGTAAATATTGGTAAAAGGCGAAGCCGTTACAATAATCTGATCAGTAATACGTCTGCTATGGCCGATCAATGCAATCCTATTATCCAACTTGCCCCTGACAGCGTATTGACATCCTCCCCGACCTAAAGGATGGGGATTCCTACTGCTAGACGCTTATGCCCAAGCGCGAGAATGTTCTTTGCTGCATTCATATCTCTATCATGCATGGTGCCACACTCGGCACAAGTCCATGCTCTTATTCCAAGCCCTGCTCTACCTTTCGGACTACTGGCGCTTATGCAGCCTCAGCACCAACAGGCTTGATTTGTTTTTGTTGAACTGTTTTCTGGCTTTGCCATGAACGGCAATGGTTTCCTGAACCGCCGTCGAGTCGATGATCATGCCGCGCTCTTTGCGGATGCCTTTCAAGTCTTTCATCAACTCAAACGCCGAGGTGCCACAGTTTATGTAGCCGACTTCTGGAATAAAAACCCAAGAAAACTCAGCAGAATATGCATTAGCGGCGTTCCAGACCTGATTGACATCAAACGCCATACGGTTCAATACACTAGCGTGTTTATCGCGGACTCTGACTGAAAGTGTTCTAATTACGGGTTTCATGATTGCCAAGATACGGTCTGTCGATTACGCTGTCAAAAAAATCAAAAGCACACCTTACATCCCCGCTCTAAACGACGGGGCTTTACGGTGCTTTTTGGTAAAAGGAATCAAAATACTTATCAACAGCTCAGTGCTTAACGTTACAAAAAGCAAATAAACCGCTAAAAATCGAAATAAAATTCTATTCTATTTAAGGTTTTTTATCGTCAATTGCCGACAGCATACACTGAAAAAAAGTTAATTCGCACGTTCCACCACAGCCATTTTTATAATAAACCAATACAATAAGCCGCAACAAAAGCGACTATTTCACGGTATAGGTTGAGGTTGCAGTCAATGCTACAGTGGTATAGTGGTAATTTATCAACACATTGATTACCAGTAACGAGGACCATTATGAATAAACCATCACCAGCTATACCTCAAACCGGTTTAGCAGGCTTAAGTGAAAACTGGCTTAGCGATTTGCAATCTGGATTTCTGGTTTTCCTGATCGCCCTGCCGCTGTGTTTAGGCATATCCGTTGCATCCGGCTTCCCGCCTGCGTCGGGCATAATCACCGCTATTATCGGCGGGGTATTAGTATCGCGTATCAACGGCTCCTACTTGACTATCAACGGCCCGGCCGCTGGCCTGATTGTCGTGATTTTAGCGGCAGTGCAGACACTCGGAGAAGGTGACGCACTGGCCGGTTACCGCTATACCCTGGCGGCGATTGTATTGGCCAGCGCCTTACAAATTTTGCTCGGTTTTCTTAAAATGGGCAGACTGAGTTCGTTTTTCCCAAGCTCCGTCGTGCACGGCATGTTGGCTGCAATCGGCATCATTATCATCGCCACGCAAAGCCATGTAATATTGGGTGTTACACCGGAACCCGGCAAACTTCTCTCGATTATTGCGCAAATCCCTCAAAGCATCTTTTCGATGAATGCCGAAATCGCCCTGATCGGTTTTCTAGGCTTGCTAATCATGATGATTTGGCCGCTCGTCGGCATCAGGATTCCCGCGCCTGTTATTGTCGTGCTGATCGGTATGGTATTCGCTTGGCATTTTGATTTGGCCACAGATTCAGTAGCCGACGGAACCGCTTACCTGGTTGCGCTTCCCGACGATTTTTTGGCTAGCTTTTATTTTCCCGACTTTTCCAAGTTATTCACGTTTGCGTTTTGGGAGGCAGTACTGAGTATCAGTTTGGTAGGCAGCCTGGAAAGTTTATTAAGCACCACTGCGATAGACAAGCTTGATCCTTACAAACGCAGTTCCGACCTGGATCGCGATTTAACCGCTGTCGGAACCGGCAATTTTCTCGTCGGCTTTATCGGCGGTCTGCCGATGATTGCCGAAATCGTGCGCAGCTCGGCGAATATCGATAACGGCGCTAAAACAGCTTGGGCAAACTTCTTTCACGGTTTGATATTGCTGCTGTTCGTGGTGTTGTTTACCGGCTTTATCCAGAGCATTCCATTGGCATCTTTGGCGGCATTGCTGATTTATACCGGTTATAAATTAGCAGCGCCTGCAACATTCGCCCGAGCCATGGAAATCGGCAAAGAGCAGTTATTTGTATTTGTGGTGACAATTTTCGGGGTATTGGCGACCGATTTACTAATTGGCGTCGCCATCGGTATTGCGGTGAAACTGGTAATTAACAGGGTTAGAGGCGTTTGGCCCAATAACCTGTTCAAAATTCACTTTACCATCACCCAGCAGGATAACGATACCTTGATTATCAAGTTGCTGGGCTCCGCGCTGTTTTCCAACTTCCTGCCGCTGAAAAAGGCGCTGGCGGAGTTAGAAAACGGCAAGACCGTTATTTTCGACTTTTCGGACGGCTACCTGATCGATCACACCGTTATGGAATTTATTCATGATTTCAGGAGGAACTATGAAGCCCAGGGAGGGCAATGCCGCAAAGTCGGCAAGGCTTTGGAAACGTTTTCCAATCATACGCTCGCAGCTAGGCTGATGACTGCGGATGATCGAAAACACTTGTAGATTACTCTTAGGTTCGGGGGGTATTGCTAAGTAGCGCAATTTGCAAGTGATTCACTCACCCCCTCTCATCCCAAGCCTTGTCCATTCGCTTTACCGAAACCGGATAGGCGGTTTTAAGCTGCTGGGCAAACTGCGACACTCTGAATTCCTCCAGCATCCAACGGAACGGGTCTTGCTCCGGAATTACCTGGTCTTTTTTGGCTTTTTTTTCTACGTCTTTCCAAAATCGTGTCGCATAACGACCGACTTCCTGAACTTTTTGCAAGGTGTTATCGCGTTTATCCAGCCGGTATTGCATGGCTTTTAAATAACGCGGAATGGCTTTAAGCTGCTGATAGGGAGTATTGCGAATGAAGCCGGCATAAATCATCAAATCCAGTTGCTCGCTAATATCTTTCGCCAGCGGGTCATTCGTATTCAAGCGGTTCAGTTGGGTAAGAATGGCGCTGTACAGTTCCATGATGTCCAGCGCAATTTTACCCGCTTCATTAGCAGCGCTGATCAAGCTGGCTTTGTTGGTTTGCACGGTTTGCTCAAAAGCCTGCTGAGTGCGGATGCTTTGGCCTTCGACAAATACGCCGTACAGGGCGACATACAGCAGGTCCTCTTTATAAGAAGGGCTAAAGCCGTAGTCCAGCAGCGGGTGTTTCGGCAGGCGGTTATAAGTCAATTCTGCCGCCGCAGATTTGGGCATGTTTTTGCTGATGTAAGTGCATTCTTTGCGCAGTTGCAGTTGAAACAGGCGCATTAAGCCGGCCTGATGCTGGAGCGCCGCTTTTTGATCGGTATCGAAAATGCGCACGCCGACCGCATCGCCTTCGTCGATGATCGCGGGGTAGCCGACAAAGGTCTGCCCTTTCTGGATAAACTGATACGTTTCCGGCAAATCGTCGAACGCCCAGCCAATACAGCCGGTGTAATTCAACTCGTCGGCGGCAATCTGATCGAAGCTGTCAACGGCTTTGGCGGTATGTTTAAGCTGCAGTTTTTTCAGGTCGCGGCCGTAATCGAGCAGTTGGCCTTGATCGTCGACCACCCGAAAATTCATCCGCAAATGATTGGTCAAGTTTTCGGTATTCCAGGCATTTAAAGGAATCGCCTCGCCGGTCAGTTTTCTTAAGCGATTGCCCAGCCATTCCTGCAACGCGCCTTTAAAATCCGGCTCGATTTCAAGACATTGTTTGACGGTTTCCGGCACCGGCACAAAGTGTTTCCTGATATTCTTGGGCAGGGATTTAATCAGCGCGATACATTTTTCTTCCAGCAGCCCCGGCACCAGCCAGTCGAACGCGGTTTGCGAGACTTGGTTTAATTGATGCACCGGAATAATCGCGGTCACACCGTCTTCGTCATGCCCCGGCTCGAACCGGTATTGCAGCGGAATGGTCAGCTTGCCCCTTGTTCCCAAGCTCCAGCTTGGGAACGAGTCCGGAAAATCCCATTCGTTAACATAATCGTGCTCCTGATCCCGCGTTAAATCTTCCTTGGTTAAAAACAGGATCTTGGGATTGGCGCGTTCCGCCGTCTTGCGCCAAGTGTCCAGCGTCACGCCGCTGAACACTTCAAGCGGCAATTTGCTGTCGTAAAAGTCATACAGCCACTGCTCATCTTCAACCAAATCAACCCGACGGCCTTTGTGCTGAATCATGCCGACTTCTTCGAGCAATTTCTGGTTGGCGATATAAAAGCGCGCATTGCTGTGATAATCATGATCGACCAGCGCCGAGCGGATAAAAATTTCCCGCGCGGCTTTGGCATCGACATGGTCGTAAGGAATCTTGCGCCCGGATTGCAGCGTCAAGCCGTACAACAAGGTACGTGAAGACACCATGCAACGTGCGCCTTTCTTCGACCAATGCGGGTCGTAATAGTTTTGTTTGACCAAATGTTCGGCGCAATGCTCTATCCATTCCGGTTCGATGCGGGCGACGTTGCGCGCATAAACCTTGCTGGTTTCAACCTGCTCCGCCGCCATGATCCATTTGGGCTTGAGCTTATGCAAACCGGAACCGGGGAAAATGAAAAACTTCAGGCCGCGCGCGCCGAGGTATTCGTATTGCTCATGGCGAAAACCGATATTGGACAACAGGCCCGGCAACAACGCACGATGGATTTTTTCATAACGGGCTGTCCCTGCCCGTTCCTCTTCGAGCGCTGTGCGTGCCAATCCGCTCCCGGCGGATTGGTCATAACCAATATCATCGGTATTCAGAGTCATTTTTAAATCGCCTTTAACCACCTGCATGATTTGCGCGTGGATGTCGAACCATTCGCGCATCCGCATGTAAGACAGGAAATTGTCGCTGCAGTATTTGCGCAGCTTGCTGTTGGACAGGTGTTTTTTCTTGTCCTCGTAGGTATTCCAGATAGTCACCAGCGTTAAAAAGTCGGACTCGGGATGACGAAACGCCGCGTGTTTTTGGTCGGCCTGCGCCATCTTGTCGGCCGGTTTTTCCCTCGGGTCTTGCACGCTTAGCGCCGAAACGATAATAGCGACTTCGGTCAAACAATGCTCATGCGCGGCGGCAATCAGCATCCTGGCAAGCTTGGGATCGGTCGGGAATTTGGCTAATTGTTTGCCCACATCGGTCAGTTTGCCGGATTTATCCAGCGCATTGACTTCATGCAGCACGGTTTTGCCGTCGCGAATCATCTTGTCTTCGGGCGGCTCAATGAACGGAAAATCTTCAATATCGCCGAGTTTTAATGACATCATCTGCAAAATAACCGCAGACAAATTGGTACGCATGATTTCCGGCTCGGTGAACTCCGGTCTGGCTAAATAATCGTCATGCGAATACAGCCGAATGCAAATACCTTCGGCGACACGACCGCAGCGCCCTGCCCTTTGATTGGCGGAAGATTGCGAAATGCGCTCAATCGGCAAACGCTGGATTTTGCTGCGATGGCTGTAGCGGCTGATCCGCGCATGGCCGGTGTCGATGACGCAACGGATGCCCGGCACCGTCAATGACGTTTCGGCGACGTTGGTCGCCAGCACGATGCGCAGCTTGCCGCCTTTGGGTTTGAACACCCGCTCCTGCTCGCTGACGCTGAGTTTGGAATACAGCGGCAGAATTTCATATTGGGTAGGATGATGCTTTTTCAGCGAATCGGCGGTTTCCCTGATTTCCCGCTCGCCGCTAAGGAAAATCAGGATGTCGCCGCGCAAATCCCGGTACAGTTCGTCTACCGCATCCAGGATTGCATTTTGCAGGTCATCCGTAGTTTCATCAAGAGCTGTCCCTGCCTTTGCCCCTTCGGGCGCGATGCGTGCCAATCCGCTCCCGGCGGATTGGTCGTCCTCTTCTCTCTGCTCAATTGGTCGATAGCGCATTTCAACCGGATAAGTCCGCCCTGAAACTTCGATAATCGGCGCATGGTTAAAGTGCGTCGAAAAGCGCTGCGTATCGATGGTGGCCGAAGTGATGATTAACTTTAAATCGGGGCGTTTTGGCAGCAGCCACTTCATGTAGCCGATCAGGAAATCGATGTTCAAACTGCGCTCATGCGCCTCATCGATAATGATGGTGTCGTACTGATTCAGGTAAGGATCGTTTTGAGATTCGGCCAGCAAAATGCCGTCGGTCATCAATTTTATTAACGATTCAGCATGGGTTTTGTCGTTAAAGCGGATTTTGTAACCTACTGATTTACCCATTGGCTCGCCCAATTCTTCGGCAATACGGTCGGCGACGGTGCGCGCTGCAATTCGCCGGGGTTGGGTATGGCCGATAAAGCCCGCCGCGCCGCGCCCTATCGACAAACAAATTTTAGGCAACTGCGTGGTTTTGCCGGAGCCGGTTTCGCCGCACAGTATCACCACCTGATGGTCTTGTATCAGCTTGGCAATGTCGTCTTTTTTGCCGGTGACCGGCAAATCGGGGAAGTTCAGCACAGGGAAACTGGCCAGCCGCTTGTTCCTGGCGGAGACCGATCTTGCAATTTTACTGGCCAGAACAGTTAATTCTTCAACTGATTTTTTGCTGCGACAGCGGTCTAACTGCCGTTTTAATAAGTGCCTGTCCTGGTTAAGACAATGCGCTAACTGATGAGTGAGTTGCTTGATAAGATCGGAGTTGGACATCAAAAACAGCCGGATAAAATAAAAATATTATACGTGAATTTATTTACTTTTGATTTTATCCATAGACTGTCGGCTAATTGTTTATTAAACTTGACATTATTTATCTACTGCGAAGGTATGTGATGATTTCTTCGATATCCAGTAACCACTTCGCTGTCCGGCACAGTGATTTTTCTCAGCAGCAAGCATTCGATCCTGTAAACAACCCTGAGCAAAACGGTAAAAGCGATCCTACGTTAAAACCGGAAGCTGCTAAAGCAACATCAATTAATACCCGGCAGACCGGCGATCAAAAAACCGGTAAGCTCTCCGAGTCCGAGTTAAAAGTCGTCAACGAACTCAAGCAAAGAGATGCCCAAGTCAGAGCGCATGAAGCTGCCCATCTGGCGGCAGCCAGCGGCATTGCCAAAGGCGGCGCCAGTTTTAGCTATCAGCAAGGCCCTGACGGCGGGCAATATGCCATCGGCGGCGAGGTCAGCATAGATACTTCGAGCATTGCAGGCGATCCTGGCGCATCACTGCGAAAAGCCGATACCATCAGAAGGGCGGCCCTGGCTCCAGCCGAACCTTCCGGCCAGGATATACAGGTTGCCGCAAACGCGACCGCAATGGCAGCGAAAGCGCAAGCCGAATTATTACAAAAAAATCAAGACAGCCAAAATGGCAATAAAGAACATCAAGGAACCCAAATCAACCTATCCGCTTGAATCCAATCATTCATTTCTCGAAATAAGGGCAACTATTGTGTAGTTGCCCGATCATCGTTTAGCCCCCGACATCTATTGATAACTATCCGCAATATGTTGCAGACTCAATATAACCAGGGTCTGTGCCCGCTCCATACTATCGGCTTCCGCATAGCAACGCAGTTCCGGCGCGTTACCGGATGGACGCAAATGCACGATCTCACCGTTGTCGAAAGTCAGGCGTAAACCGTCAGTCAAATCTCTATCGGCAAGCGTTCCGAGTTCATTGCCCCACAGGCTTTGATAGGCTGTATCATCGCGTTGCAAGCTGTCCAGCAACGCTCGGCTGTGCTCAACCGGAAACGCCTGCAGGCGGTCGCTAGCGGTATAACGCTGCGGCAAGCCATCAAGCAATGCCGATACCTTATCGCCCTGTTGCCGGGCCATTGCCAGTATAATCAAGGCTGGCAGTACCGCATCGCGGGTCGGTAGCGCGGACAGGGTTTGTTGTCCGATCGTTAAATCATTAGCCACCAGAAAGCCGCCGTTGGCTTCAAAACCGACCACGCTGGAACTGCCGTCAGCAAGCGCCTGCTCCATGTCGGCAATCACATACGGCGAACCGATGCGAGTACGGATCACCTGCCGAAACAGCCCGGATGCCTCAATCGCGGTATTGCAGCTCACCGGCGTGACCACAGTATCGACTCCCAGGAATTGCGCACACAGTAAACCGACGATGTCTCCGCGTAACCAGTTACCGGTCTCATCGGCGATCAGCGGCCTATCGCCGTCGCCGTCGGTCGAGATGATCGCATCCAGATGATGCTCGGCCGCCCAGACGAGTCCGCGCCGACGATCTTCTTCGCTGACCGCTTCGGTATCGATAGGTACAAAGGCATCGGTGCGATCCAAACTGACCACATCCGCACCCAGAGCGCTCAGGACTTCACGCAGGCAATCCCGCGCCGCGCTGGAATGTTCATAGTTACCGATCCGCCAACCGGTCAATAAATCGTCGGCAAACAGGTCGGTATAGCGTTGCTGATACTGCTGCATGGCGGCTAGGTTGACGGTCGGCAATATCCTATCCTCGGCAATCGCTTGCAGCTCAACCTCGGCATCGGCAATGGCCGCTTCGTCGGCCTTGCTAATCTCGCCGTCGGCCCGATAAAACTTGATGCCGTTGCGGTCGAACGGAATATGGCTACCGGTAACCATGATTGCCGGAATGTCTTGCCTTAGCGCATACAGAGCTAGCGCCGGGGTTGGCAGCATCCCGCAAAAATCCACCTCGCAACCGGCCTGTCGAATACCGGCCACACAAGCGCGAACAATGGCAGGACTGGATGGGCGCAAATCCATGCCTAATGCAACTTTTTGACCCGGTTTCGCCAGATCAAGGCTCTGTAAAAATGCCAAGCTGTAAGCTGTGCAAACCTGATCGGTCATTTGGCTAACCAGTCCGCGTGCGCCGCTAGTGCCGAATGCTACGCCGCTTTCGGCCATCATTTGTTGAATATTGATTTTTGTCATGAGTGTTTGGTTTTTTAATGTTGTCATTGTGGGTAAAAAAATCGGCTTTTAATCAATCTTCCTTGCCGGTTTGAACCTCGGTTTTTAGGCCGAAAGGAGCGCCCCGCACAAGCGAGGCGATATAGCTTTATCGGACGCGCATTGGCCAGGGGATACCTCATTGTTTGGATTTTCAATATAAGCAGCCGATGAAAGACCTCACTTGAGAGCATGAGTTTTTTCGTCTTTCGCCTTGTATCTGCTGGTAATATCGCCTGCAGGTAATCCCTTACCACAACACAGCATCAATCTAAATATCTACTATCCTGTTCTGATTAAATCCGGGCACAAGTTTTGCGCCGAAATAGCCTCGGGGATTACACAGTATCCTGGCCCCTGCTATACGATAATCGACTTGACTGTGAACATGACCGTGAAACCAGGCGGCAATTTCGTATTCATGCAGCAACGGTTTCAAATCACTGCAATAAGCCAACTTCTTAAGCGCATGTGTCGAATCATTCCAGCTCCATTGCGAAGGAGCATGATGGGTTATGACGACGGTTTTCCCTGGAAACGGTTGAGCTAACGCCTCCTCCAGCCAAGTCTTCGAACGTTGATGTAAATGACTGAACAATCTCGCATCAAAAGGCTTTTCGGCAAATCGAATTTTCCTGAAATCATTGATAGTCTTACCCAAAGCCTCGGCTTTTTCATTGCCCTCAACAAATAAATCCGCCCAGAGCGTACAACCTAAAAAACGCACGCCCTGAAATATAAAACCGTCATTCTCAAGAAAGCTTACATTGCTGCTCTCACATTGCTTACGGATCAAGCGTAAAGTCTGTCGATATTCATGCGTATAAAACTCATGATTGCCTGCCACATAAATAACCGGTTTATTCAATGTCTTAAGCCAATTTATACCTTGCGTACCGATACCTATATCGCCTGCGGCAACAATAATATTAGCATCATTATCAGGTGCTTCCAGCCCGCCAAACTCCAGATGTACATCAGAAAAATAATTTATCCTCACACTAAACTCTACTCAATGACCTGTATCGGCGTATAATTTAACAACATTTTTTCAGATAACTGTAACCTTTTCCAAAAGATTTTATATATGTCCATTAGCCTTAGAAAAATCACCCATCAAGTTTTAGTCGGCGATGTTAAAGTCGGTGGCGGCGCGCCAATCGTTGTTCAGTCCATGACCAATACCGATACCGCCAATATTACTGCGACGGTTAACCAAATCATCGAACTGGCTGCGGCCGGTTCCGAACTGGTGCGCATCACCGTCAATTCCGAAGAAGCTGCGGCTGCCGTTGCTGAAATCCGCAATCAGCTGGATAAAAAAGGCAACTCAACTCCGATCGTTGGTGATTTTCATTTTAACGGCCATAAACTGCTGGAAAAATACCCCGATTGCGCCCGGGCTTTGGATAAATACCGCATCAATCCCGGTAACGTCGGTCGCGGTAAAAGTCGTGACCCGCAATTTCAGCAAATGATCGAATTCGCCTGCCAATACAACAAGCCGGTACGCATCGGCGTCAATGGTGGCAGTTTGGACCAAGCGGTATTGACCCGTTTGCTGGACGAAAACAGAAGCCTGAAAACCCCTGAACCTTTAGCCGCCGTCACCCGTAAAGCCATCGTACTGTCCGCGCTTGAAAGCGCCGCCAAAGCCGAGGAACTTGGACTTGGCAAAGACAAAATCATCCTGTCCTGCAAAATCAGCAACGTACAGGAATTGATCAACATCTATCAAGACCTGTCCAACCGTTGCGATTATGCACTGCATTTGGGATTGACCGAAGCCGGCATCGGTTCCAAAGGCATTGTCTCCTCAGCCGCCGCTTTATCAGTGTTAATGCAACAAGGCATCGGCGACACCATTCGTATTTCGCTGACGCCGGAACCCGGCGCCTCCAGAACCCAGGAAGTCATCGTCGGTCAGGAAATTTTGCAAACCATGGGCTTTCGTTCATTCACCCCGATGGTTATCTCCTGCCCCGGTTGCGGCCGCACCACCAGCGATTATTTCCAGAAACTGGCGATGGACATTCAGAGCTATTTACGTGACCAAATGCCGGTTTGGCGCAACCAATATCCGGGCGTTGAAACCATGGAGGTGGCGGTTATGGGTTGCGTGGTCAACGGACCGGGCGAAAGCAAAAACGCCAATATCGGCATCAGCCTGCCCGGCACCGGCGAAACGCCGGTAGCGCCGGTTTATGAAGACGGCGAAAAAACAGTTACGCTGAAAGGCGACCGGATTGCCGAAGAGTTTCAGGAAATCGTGCAACGCTATATTGAAACGCATTACGCGCCGTAATCCAAATACATTCCCGCAGCAAAGGTCGGGGGTACATTACGTTAACCCGACCTACGGTTCTACCAGTCCCCATGTTTGCCATGCTCTTCAATGAATTTACCTACCCCCGCCAATTCACTGGTTACTTCAAAACAGAATACTTCAGCCTGTGTTGCTGTTGATCCAAATCCGTCAATCTCAACCTCAAATTCACTCGCTTCCTGTATTAAATTATCATCCTCATCATACTCGGCGTTAACGCCGTAGCAATCGCCGTAAACGCCGATAATAAGGTTGTCATAAATGGTCAAATACCGGTCATCATCGGACAGATAATCTTTGGTAGGCGTCCATGTTGTAATTTGTGTTTGATATAATGACTCGAAGTTTTTAGCTATTTGTATTTTTTGGCTATCACTGATCATGTTTATTTATAATGGGTTATTTTCGATTGACTGGCATCATTTAATACCTCGAAACGGAAAGTGTCGATACCTTACTTACGGTCGAAGCATGATCAAACTAAACAAAAAAGGGACTGTGACGAATCACAATCCCTTTTTATACTTTTTTAAGCCGCCCTTTTGTTAAGAGCGGCTACCAAGCATGGGTTATTCTACTTCGATTTCTTTCATGCTCAATCTGACTCTGCCTTGACGGTCTATTTCCAGTACTTTAACCTTGACCACATCGCCTTCATTCAATCGGTCGCTGACTTTATCAACGCGTTCATCTGAAATTTGCGAGATATGAACCAAGCCGTCTTTACCGGGAAGTATGGTAACAAAGGCACCGAAGTCCATTAATCTGACGACTTTGCCTTCGTAAACTTTACCGACTTCAACTTCAGCGGTGATTTCCTCGATCAAACGGCGCGCTTCTTCGCCGGCGGCTTTATCAACGGAGGCCACTTTAACGATTCCGTCATCGGTCAAATCAACGCTGGCGCCGGTCTGCTCGGTGATGCTGCGGATGGTTGCGCCGCCTTTACCGATCACTTCGCGGATTTTGGCAGGATCGATTTTGAAAGTAATGATCCGCGGTGCGAAATCGGACATTTCTTCACGGGTAGTGGACAACGCTTTGTTCATTTCGCCCAGGATATGCAAACGACCGTGTTTTGCTTGTTCCAGTGCCGACTTCATGATTTCTGCGGTAATGCCATCGATCTTGATGTCCATTTGCAGTGCGGTAATGCCATCTACAGATCCTGCAACCTTAAAGTCCATATCGCCTAAATGATCTTCATCACCCATGATGTCCGACAATACGGCAAATTTGTCGCCTTCTTTTATCAGACCCATCGCAATGCCGGCAACCGGTGATTTAATCGGCACACCGGCATCCATTAACGCCAAGCTGCTGCCGCAAACCGAAGCCATGGAGCTTGAACCGTTGGATTCAGTGACTTCAGAAACAACACGAATG
Organism: Methylobacter sp.; assembly: GCA_024636505.1. Taxonomy (GTDB): domain Bacteria; phylum Pseudomonadota; class Gammaproteobacteria; order Methylococcales; family Methylomonadaceae; genus Methylobacter_A. Next base: position 39,487 of record JAGXGY010000009.1, read on the forward strand.
GTATACGGAAACTCTTCCATATTCGGCAACACTGCGGCAACACCACGTTTCGCCAAACGGCCATGACCGATCTCACGACGTTTTGGCGAACCGACAAAACCGGTTTCACCAACGCTATATGGAGGAAAATTGTAATGCAGCATGAACGGTTCTTTGTACTCACCGGCCAAAGCATCGATGATTTGCGCATCACGTTGCGTGCCTAATGTTGCAACCACTAAAGCTTGCGTTTCGCCACGGGTAAATAATGCCGAACCATGAGTTCTAGGCAATACGCCGGTTCTGACGGTAATCGGTCTGATTTTGTCTAATTCGCGTCCGTCAATACGTTTGCCTTCGTTAAGAATAGCGTTACGAACAATGCTGTATTCCAGATGTTCGATAATGCCGCGAATCTCACTTTCTGCATACTCGGCATTGGCTACCAATTTTTCAACGACGGCATTTCTAATTTCTTTCAGCTGTTCTTGTCTAACCAGTTTTTCAGCAACTTGATAAGCGGCTTTAATAGCTGCTTCAACTTCTGCAGTGACCAGTTTTTTCAGTTCGGCATTCACTTCGGGGGCTACCCACTCAACGACGCCTGCACCGGCAGCGGCGGCAAATTCGTTAATCGCATTAATGGCAACCTGCATTTGCTGATGGCCAAATAAAACCGCACCCAACATCACTTCTTCAGAAAGATTGTCGGCTTCAGACTCTACCATTAAAACCGCATGCGCAGTACCTGCAACTACCAGTTGCAGCGCAGACTCTTTCAATGCGTCAGGAGTCGGGTTTAAGAGATAGTCGCCGTCTTTAAAACCCACGGTAGCGGCGCCGATTGGGCCGTTAAAAGGCAAACCTGAAACTGCTAAGGCAGCAGAGGCACCCAATAAAGCAGGAATTTCCGGATCAACGTCAGGATTCAGCGATACTACAGTCGCAATAATCTGAACTTCGTTGGTATAGCCCTCAGGGAAAAGAGGACGAATAGGTCGATCAATCAGGCGAGACGTTAAGGTCTCTTTTTCACTGGGACGACCTTCTCTCTTAAAAAAACCGCCGGGTATTTTACCGGCTGCATAAGCCTTTTCTTGATAGTTTACAGTCAGCGGGAAAAAATCGCCGCCGCTTGCCTGTTTTTTACCGACGACGGTAACCAACAGTGTCGTACCGTCTACATCGATCATCACAGCACCGTCTGCTTGACGTGCCACTTCACCGGTTTCTAATTTAACGAGTCGATCGCCGTACTGAAATTCTTTCCTGATAGGATTCACTATAAGGTTCCTTTGCGAGGTTATTAAGGAGGGTTGTCAGGTTATTTTATCGGTAACCCGACTTACAACAAAAACGGCACAAGAGGGTTGTGCCGTTTTTTTGTTCTGTTACTTACGTAAGCCGAGACGTTCAATTAAAGTACGGTAACGGTTTAAGTCTTTTTTCTTCAGATAATCCAGTAGCTTACGACGCTGATTAACCATACGCAACAGACCGCGACGTGAATGATTGTCTTTTTTGTGCTCTGCAAAGTGCGGCGCCAAATGAGTGATGTGCGCTGTCAATAAAGCAACTTGTACTTCAGGTGAACCGGTATCGGTTTCTGACTGACGATAAGCTTCAACGACTGCTTTTTTTTGTTCGGCTGTAAATGGCATTTGTAATCCCTATTTAATAGATTAAAAATTAAAAAATAAAGCCGCTGAAATCGGCGGCTCCTTAAGTACACTGTTTCCGCGATAGGGTGTAGAAACAGGTGTATTCTTTAGTGCCTGAAGCAGCTAGCTTAAGGCAAATCGTTGTTCATATTAAACAACTTTTTCGGCGCTAGTTTACCATCCCTTAGCAATTCCCCCAAACCTAAAAATACGGTATCGTTATACATACGCACCGTACTCGGGTGTTCGTTTTTCCCGGATTCTCCGGAAGGTAGCAGACTAAGCGACTGACCGTATTTAATACAAATAGCTTGTTCATCAGTCAACTGCACAGCGGGTAGAGCTTCGAGCGGTTTATCGACATTTATCAGGCATTGAAACAAATCTTGCCGATCCATTGCCGTCAATTGCTCGATAGTTCTGGCATTTTCAATGTTGAATTGCCCCGCTTCCAATCGCCGCAATTCTTTTACTGTTCCGCCGCAACCCAGAGCATGGCCGATGTCTTCGGCCAACGAACGAATATACGTGCCTTTTGAACAATAGACTTCAAGCATCAACTGATCCGGTTCCTTGGCTAAAGATTCGGAATCAGTCAGTAATTTCAGCTCGAATAGAGTAATGCGCCTGGCTTTACGCTCAATAGTTATGCCTTCCCGAGCGAGCTCATAAAGCTTTTTTCCATTATGCTTTAAAGCCGAATACATCGGGGGAACCTGGTCAATTTCGCCGGTAAATTTTTCAAGACAGGCCAGAATATCGTCAACCGATAGCTTGGGTACGGGTTTAGTCTCTATAACCGTACCTTCAAGATCGCCGGTATCGGTCATCATCCCAAGCTGAACAACAGTCTGATAACGTTTATGGTCGTCAAGCATCATTCCCGACACCTTGGTCGCCTCCCCAAAACAAAGCGGCAATAAACCGGTAGCCAGTGGATCGAGACTACCGGTATGCCCGGCTTTATTGGCATTAAACAAGCGCCTGACTTCCTGCAAGGCTTTGTTTGAAGAAATGCCCTGGCGCTTATCCAACAGCACTATGCCGTGAATATTGCACCCGGATTTACGTTTGCTCATGTGACTTAACCTTTGTCGCGCTTGTCCACATCGCTTAACAGCTCTGAAACTCGCATGCCGGTATCAAATGAATCATCGTAAATGAAGCGTAAATCAGAGATATGCCGCAAACGCATCCTTTTAGCTAAATGATGCCGGATGACAGGCGACAACTCATTAAGCAATTTGACATTGACTTTTTTGCCCTGTTCATCAACGTTCAATACCGTGACATACACTTTTGCAACAGCGAGATCTTTAGTGACGACAACCTCATTGATAGTAATAAAACCCAGCCGGGAATCATCGATATCACGCTGAAGAACTAAAGAAAGCTCTTTTTGCATCTGCGATGAAACACGGGCATTACGACCGAATTCTCTTGCCATAAGATTTACAGTTCCCTTTTAACTTCAATACGTTCAAATACTTCGATCTGATCACCAGATTGAACATCGTTATAGTTTTTCACTCCGATACCGCACTCCATGCCCATCTTAACCTCGGCCACATCATCTTTGAAGCGACGCAAAGATTCCAGCTGTCCTTCATAAATAACTACGTTCTCACGCAGTACCCGGATAGGCAGATTTCTCTTTACAAAACCGTCAATAACCATACACCCGGCAATTGCACCTAATTTTGGTGATTTAAATACATCGCGTACTTCGGCAAGACCGACAATCTGCTCTCTAATTTCAGGCGCCAACATACCGCTGATGGCTTTTTTAACTTCATCAATTGCTTCATAAATGATACTGTAATAATGTAGGTCGATGCCTTTTTCTTCAATCAGTTTACGTGCAGTAGTGTCGGCTCGCACATTAAACCCCATCAGAATGGCACCGGAAGCCAAGGCTAAATTCACATCGCCTTCATTAATGCCGCCCACGCCGCCAAAAACAACCTTGACCTCGACTTCGTTATTAGACAGGCTGATTAAAGAACTGCGCAACGCTTCCAAACTGCCTTGTACATCAGTCTTCAGCACCAGATTGACACTGGCAAGTTCGCCGGTAGCCATTCTGGAAAAGACTTCATCCAGTTTAGAGGCATGCTGTACAGCATGACGAGACAGTTTTTTACGATCTTCACGATGTTTGGCTAAGTCTTTGGCAATACGTTCGTTTTGTACCACCAAAAATTCATCACCGGCATTCGGTGTGCCCGAAAGCCCTAAAATTTCAACCGGCACACAAGGTCCTGCTTCTTTAATAGCTTTGCCGTTCTCGTTAAACATAGCCCGAACACGACCATATTCATGACCGCACAACACCATCTGACCGCTTTCCAACGTACCTTTTTGAATCAGTACCGTAGCTACAACACCACGACCTTTATCCAGCCGTGACTCAATCACAATACCTAATGCAGAGCCTTCAACAGGCGCTTTCAATTCAAGGATTTCAGTTTGTACGATCAATGCTTCGATTAACTCATCGATACCTTCACCGGTTTTTGCTGAAATCTTCAGGAACTGCACATCGCCGCCCCATTCTTCCGCAAGTACGCCGATAGTGGACAGCTCCTGCATCACTTTGTCAGGATTGGCATCTGGCTTATCCATCTTATTCATCGCCACAATAATCGGCACATTGGCCGCTCTGGCATGTTCGACGGCTTCTTTGGTTTGCGGCATCACGCCGTCATCGGCGGCAACTACCACAATGACCACATCGGTAACGTCTGCGCCTCGGGCACGCATGGCAGTAAATGCGGCATGACCCGGCGTATCCAAAAAGGTCACTGAGCCGTGATCGGTTTTTACCTGGTAGGCGCCGATATGTTGAGTAATACCCCCCGCTTCACCGGCGGCAACCCGTGTTTTACGAATATAATCCAACAGCGAGGTTTTTCCGTGATCGACATGGCCCATGATAGTTACAATAGGTGCCCGCGGTAATGCCACGCGATTATCTTCTTCTTGTGCCTCAGCCAGCATTTCCTGCTCAAGATCGTCATCACTCTGCATAATCGCTTTGTGACCCATTTCTTCAACTAAAATAGCGGCGGTTTCCTGGTCTATGCTTTGATTGATAGTCGCCATAATACCGAGCTTCATCAAGTGTTTAATGACCATGGCGGCTTTAACACTCATCTTTTGAGCCAGGTCGGACACCATAATCATTTCAGGGATGCTGACTTCTTTTACTACCGGCTCAACCGGCATTTCAAATTGATGCTTGCCATCAGATTTCACGCTGACGCGTTCAGCTTTCCTGCCTTTTTTCTTAGGCCTTTTGGCATCTCTGCCACCCGCTCCGGCACGCGTACTTTCTTCTTGTTTTTTTCTATGCAATATCTCTTGCTTGGCTGAAGCTTGCTGCCTTACTTTGTCGGCATTTCTTTTAATCGATTCTTCAAGCCGCGCATCTTTTTCCTGCTGTTTTTTCTTGGCTTCAGCGGCTTCTTTAAGCTTAGCCCGTTGCTCCAGGTCAGTCTTCCGCTCTTCCTCAGACTGTACCTCAGCAATGGGTAACACAGTCTCCTTTTCTTCAGCTGACAGAGGCGGTAAAGGCGGCGTAATAGGCAAGGACGTTGTCCCGGCACTTTCAGACACCTTAGCAACTTCAGGCTCAACTGCTTCGACAGCAGGTTTAATAACATCTTCTTTCTTTTCTTTCAAAACAACTTTTTCTTCTTTTATCTGTTCTTCAATTGCAGGAACATTTTCAGCTTGTTCTTTAAGAGCTTGCTTGGCTAACTCCAAATTCTTTTGCTCATCAGCTTCGATAATTTCACTGCGTTTTATATAGGTTTTCTGCTTCCGAACTTCAACGCTAATCGTTTTGGTAGTACTGCCCGGGACGTTAGACTGTTTAAGTTCACTCACAGTTCTACGTTTTAAAGTCACCCGTTTCAGCGAACCATCAGCCTCGCCTTCGTTCTTACCATGGCGTTTGCGTAAATGCGCAAGCAATTGCATCTTTTCATCTTCATTAATCACATCATCAGGAGCGCTCGCAGATAACCCTGCTTCTTTTAGTTGCTCCAATAATCGCTCTAAAGGTATTTTTACTACTTCAGCTAATTGTCGTACCGTTTTATTACTCATTTCAACCCCTTACCTACTCGCCTGTTCCTCAGCAAACCAAGGCTCACGCGCCTTCATAATCAACTTTGCCGCCCGGTCTTCGTTCATTCCCGGAAAACCCAACAAATCATCTACCGCCTGTTCTGCTAAATCGTCCATCGTAATAATGCCATGACTTGCCATATCATAAGCCAAATCCTTGTTCATGCCTTCCATTTCCAGCAAATCCTGTGCAGGCTCTGCCGTTTCTATGACCTCTTCAGCCGCAATAGCATTAATCAGTAATGCATCTTTAGCGCGGTCTCTAAGCGCATTCACAAGATCTTCGTCAAAGCCTTCAATTTCCAGCATTTCACTGACTGGAACATAAGCAATTTCTTCAACTGTATTAAACCCCTCTTCAACCAGAATCAGAGCAACATCTTCATCAACACCCAGTTGATCGACAAATAATTGTTTGATCTTATCAGCCTCGGCCTCATTGTTTTCTTCTGCCTTAGAGGCATCGATAACATTCAGCTCCCAACCCGTTAATTGAGTGGCAAGACGTACATTTTGTCCGCCGCGACCGATAGCCTGAGACAGATTGTCTGAGCTGACCGCCAAATCCATACTGTGCTTATCTTCATCGACAACAATAGACTGGATTTCAGCCGGTGACATCGCGTTGATCACATATTGAGCATCACTTGCATTCCAAAGAATAATATCAACACGTTCCCCAGCCAGTTCATTTGAAACCGATTGCACTCTCGACCCTCTCATACCGACACAAGCACCGACAGGATCCAGCCTTGGATCATTACCTTTGACGGCAATTTTAGCCCTGGAACCCGGATCACGTGCGGCACCCATGACCTCGATCAAACCTTCGCCCACCTCAGGCACCTCAAGGCGAAACAAGGCAATCAGTAATTCCGGCGCAGTTCGACTGACAAACAATTGAGGACCGCGAGGTTCTGAGCGCACATCTTTCAAATATCCCCGGATTCTGTCACCAATACGAATAGCTTCGCGAGGAATCATGTCTTCTTTGGCAATATACGCTTCGACATGCCCCCCTAAATCCAGATAAACACAGCCTTTTTCAATACGCTTTACGATACCGGTGATTAGCTCGCCTACACGACTCTGATAGGCATCGACTATTTTCTTGCGCTCAGCTTCCCTGACTTTGTGGATAATAACCTGTTTGGCAGTCTGTGCAGCAATACGTCCAAAATCGACAGATTCAATTTCTTCCTCTATCAGATCACCGACTTTAACATCCGGATTATCGAACCTGGCGACTTCCAATAACACTTGCGTCTCAGGAAACTCGACATCGCCATCAATTTGATCATTGGCATCAACAACTTCCCAGATTCTATAGGTAACGTAATCGCCGGTTTTTCTGTCAATACTAACACGAGCTTTAATTTGATTCGCGTGACGCTTAATCGTAGCCGCTTCCAATGCTGACTCTATGGCTTGGAAAACAATTTCTTTGTCAATATCCTTTTCATTCGAAAAAACATCCACCACCAATAAAATTTCTTTATTTGCCACTGCGCCCTCCTTTTTCAATTAAATACTCAGGAACCAAACGCGCTTTACTCATTGCGATAAATGGAACCTCAAAAATCTGATCGCCTTCTTGAAGCGAAATCGTATCACCATCAACTTTCACGATCAGACCGGTAATTTTTCTGCGTCCATCAATAGCTTTAAATAAATTGACCAACACCCTGCTGCCAATATATCGCTCGAACTGACTTACTTTAAAAAAAGGCCGGTCTGCACCTGGCGAAGAAACCTCCAAATGATAATTACCTAATATGGGATCTTCCACGTCCATGGCACCACTGATTTGATGACTCACTTTAGTGCAGTCTTCAACCAAAATCCCGTCCTCACTATCAATGTAGATTCTTAACAGACCATGTTTAGGGTGAGGATTATATTCAATGCCTACGCATTCATAACCTAAACCTTCAACAATTGGCTCAATTAGGTCAACCAAATGTTCAGGAGCCTGCTTCATTTTTTCCTCACTTACTTTCGCACAAAAAAAAAGAGCCGACGGCTCTTCCATTAACAATCAACTATGAGCTTGTGAATGACTCCTAACCTAAAGGAAGGAGCTTCCAGCTTCAACGGGGCGATGCTCGGCATAATGCGGAGTCTAAAGTCCCCTCGACTGGCAGTACCGGATATTCCCTCCGGCAGGCTGAATTATCAGCACAGGAAAAATCGTACGCGGATGCACATCAAAAATCAAGAGCATCCTTATACCCCCTACCTGAAAGAAGGGGATTTACGGACAAAATGGTTAAATCACTAAAGCCCAGAAAACAAAAAACCCCAAAATGGGGTTCTAGGCAACCAATCCCTAGTTATACTAATTCTGCATCCATGCAGTTTTATATGGTAGCGGGGGCAGGATTTGAACCTACGACCTTCGGGTTATGAGCCCGACGAGCTACCAAGCTGCTCCACCCCGCGATTGATTTGATTATTATAAGCCATTATTCATATTTAGCAACCTATTTGATAATCTATTTTATCAGCCCCACTAAAATCCGGCATCGCTTGCCTGAGTAAATGCCCGCTGCATCGATTTTAGATATAGAAAAAAAACATCGCAGTTTTAATCAATATAAATACCTAAAGCAGCCATTTTTTCAACGGCATAAGTATTTAATGCGCCAACAATATCAACATTTACATTTACATTTTCGTCGCGGCGCAACTGTTGCAAGCGACTCAAATAATTATCAAGCAAAATACCTGCCCCTGCCTGGCGACCGGTTAACCTGTCAGCACAAAACCTATTCCACCTCAACAGCTCGTCACCGGTCAACATTTCCGGGTAATTTCTGGCTCGATATCGAAACAGCATTTCCGGCAACCGGCTATCGGTAAATTTAAAGACCGCTTTAGCTAATTGCTCAGGCAGTATATCCCTGATTTTAGCCATTTGCTTTTTATCGTCCCCGGAGAAAAACCCGCCGCTGTAAATTTCCAGATCGGGATCGGAATCTTGTTCAGCGTAAGCATGGTCGCTAAATACTGCCGCCAACTTTTCAGCCAGGCCGGTAACAGCTTTAATGCTATCAATATTGGCTTGACACTGTGCCAGATCAATCTTCAGCCGTTGCGCATCATCCGGCCTGATAACAGACACAGGCGCTAAAACGGGACATTTATTGATATGCACGGTTTTTAGCGGAACCCGTGCTACACCTTCAGGCAAATCGGCTGTTGCGGTAAAAATTCTCTGCTGAATTTCCTCCACAGACAAACTGAGCATTGGCTCCGGATCGACCGACAAGTCATAGACGATCACACCGTTAGTGTTGGTCGGATGCTTGCACACAGGCAGCACCACGGCGAGACAGTTTTTAGCCGCCGGATATTTACCCGAAACATGTACGACAGGTTTAAAGCTGCCCAATTGCAGCAGATTAAGCGCCTCGGCCTTGACGCGGTGCTGCAACAAAAACTGATAAAGTTTAGGCTGAGCTTGCTTAACCAACTTGGCAACCGCCAACGTGGCATAGACATCGGAAAGCGCATCGTGCGCGGCTTCATGGGCTATATTGTTGGCTAGTGTAAGCTGCTCCAGCCTGAAACTGGGCCCGCCGCCCTCGTTAACCGGCCAGACGATACCTTCCGGACGCAAAGCTTTAGCCGCCCTGACCACATCGATTAAATCCCAACGGGAATTACCGTTTTGCCATTCTCTTGCATAAGGATCATAGAAATTACGATACAGACAATTCCGGGTAACCTCATCATCAAAACGAAGACTGTTGTAACCCAGGGTGCAGGTATTAGGCTCAGCCAATTGTTCATGTATCAGGCGAATAAATTCAGCTTCGCAAACGCCTTTTTGCTCAGCGAGTTGCGGGGTAATCCCGGTAATTAAACAGGCATCAGGGTGAGGAAGGCAGTCTGCCGCCGGTTTGCAGTAAACGACTAAAGGATCGCCTACGATATTGAAATCAAAATCGGTTCTAATTCCGGCAAATTGAACGGCCCTGTCTCTTCTAGGATCGGTACCCGATGTTTCGTAATCATGCCAATAAAAGGTTTGCATACCGCTCCACATTAGGGATCATGAACCGATGTTACACACCGCCATAATGAGAAGTTACATGATTTGTAGCTAAAGCCCTTAATACGTCGGTACGGCTGACGATCCCGACTAGCTCATTATCCTGAAAAACCGGAAAACTTCTGACGGTAGTCTGCTCGAATTTTTCCGCCAAATCCACGATACTGGATTCAGCATCAACACTGATGACTTCTGTACTCATATAATCGCCTACCTTACCACTCATGCTTTGGTTGTAAACGGTCTCTAAAACAACCCTCATCACGTCCTTTTCAGAAAACATGCCCAATAAGCGTCCCTGCCGATCAACGACAGGCGCACTGGTGATTTTATGATCCAGCAATAATTTTACAGCATCGACTACCCCGCTATCACGGGTAAGTGTAACCAATCTTTTCGACATATAATCTGCGACAGTAATTTTTGCCAGCATAATAAATTCCTGCTTATTGTTATTATTGTAAAAACTTCCGGACGACTCGCGGACGACTCGCCTAAAGCGCCTACTCTCGATAGTTTTGATGAAAGCTGCTAGCCTTGATTCAAACCGGCTTCCAATTTTTTTCTTTTATCGCACTTCTCCACACAAACACAATTGGCGTTGTTTGCCGCGCCGCCACAGGAACCTTTAATCGCGCGTCTTCCGAAAATAACACCTATCGCCATAATGGCAATAACAAAAACCATAAACACAAAAGTCACTAAAAAATAAATCATGGTACACCTCGTAAAACCTGTAAAGACCTAAAATAAAAAACGAGGAGCAGGCTTATTAGCCACACTCCTCGAGCAGATTAAGTCAACTTTAACGTAACCTACGATTGTTATCCGCCAAAATCATCCAGGAAGATATTTTCAGGTTCTACGCCATTATCTAACAGCATCTTGATCACCGCTGAGTTCATCATCGGCGGTCCGCACATGTAGAACTCGCAATCTTCCGGAGCCGGATGATTCTTAATGTATTCCTCAAAAAGAACATTATGAATAAATCCAGTATAACCTGTCCAATTATCATCCGGCAACGGATCGGACAAGGCAACATGCCAGTCGAAATTGTCATTTTCCTTGGCCAGCATATCGAAATCGTCGACATAGAACATTTCACGCTTACTACGCGCACCATACCAAAAACTCATCTTACGCTTGGACTTAAGCCTGCGTAATTGATCGAAAATATGCGAACGCATCGGCGCCATACCCGCACCACCGCCGACAAAGACCATTTCATTTTCGGTGTCTTTAGCGTAAAACTCGCCATAAGGCCCGGAAATAATACATTTATCGCCCGGCTTCAGATTAAAGATATAGGAAGACATGATACCTGGCGGCACGCTATCCGGAGCCCCGGGAGGCGGTGTCGCAATACGCACGTTCAGCATAATTTCTTTTTCTTCGGGATAGCTTGCCATCGAATAAGCGCGTAACGCAGGCTCTTTTACCTCGGAAACATATCGCCATATATTAAACTTATCCCAATCGTCGCGGAACCGTTCTTCGATATCGAAATCACTGTATTTGGCGACATACGAAGGACATTCAATCTGAATGTAACCGCCTGCCCGATAATTGATTTCCTCGCCTTCCGGCAACTCCAGCACCAACTCTTTAATAAAGGTGGCAACGTTATGATTGGATTTAACCGTACATTCCCATTTTTTAACGCCAAAGACATCGTCTTCGACCTCAATGTTCATATCGTGCTTAACCGATACCTGACAAGAAAGACGCTCACCGTGAGCCGCCTCTCTTTTACTGATATGACTTAATTCAGTCGGTAAAATTTCACCGCCGCCCGAATGCACTTTTACCTTGCATTGCCCACAAGTACCGCCGCCGCCACAGGCTGACGAAACAAACAAACCATTATCGGATAAAGCCGTTAACAGCTTTGATCCGGCAGGCACATGAATTTTCTTTTCATTATTGATCAGGATCTCAACATCTCCCTCAGCAACCAGTTTGCTTTTAGCACCGATAATAACGAATACCAGTGCTATAACAAAAGCCGTGAAAATAATGATCCCTAATAGAATTTCCAGCATTACGCTACCTTTTTAAAGTTGGATTCCAGAGAAAGCCATGAAGCCAAGCGACATCAGACCCGCAGTAATAAAAGTAATGCCCAGACCTTGCAAACCGGCGGGAATATCACTGTATTTGAGTTTTTCACGTACGCCTGCCATGACGGTAATAGCCAGCGCCCAACCCAGACCGCTACCCACACCGTAAGTGACACTTTCCCCAAAATTATAGTCCCGCTCAATCATAAATAAACTGCCGCCAAGAATCGCGCAGTTCACCGTAATCAACGGCAAAAACACCCCTAAAGCGTGATACAACGCCGGGAAAAATTTATCCAGAATCATTTCCAGAATTTGCACCAGCGCGGCAATCATACCGATACAGCTTAACAGCGCTAAAAAGCTCAAATCCACGCCGGTAATGCCCATCCACGACAGCGCATCCTCTTTTAACAAGGTATGGTAAATAATATTATTAGCGGGAACGGTAATGGTTTGCACCACCATAACCGCAATCCCTAAACCCATCGCTGTCGAAATTTTCTTGGAAACCGCAATAAAGGTACACATGCCCAAAAAGAAGGACAGCGCAAGGTTTTCAATAAAGACAGCCTTAACAAATAAACTGATATAAGCTTCCATTAGTGATGCCCTCCTTCACCATGAGAAATCGACAGAATTTTAAAATCCGCTTGTTCAACCTGATTTGGTTTCCATTGACGTACCGACCAGATAATCAAACCGATGATAAAGAACGCGCTAGGCGGCAACAACATCAAGCCGTTAGGATCGTACCAACCGCCATCTTTAGCCAGAGGAAAAACCTCAAAGCCCAATAATTTACCGGAACCTAAAGTCTCCCTAAAAAATGCAACGATAATCAATATCAAGCTATAACCCAAACCATTACCGATACCGTCCATAAAGCTTTCCAAAGGCGGATTTTTCATCGCATAAGCTTCAGCGCGGCCCATGACAATACAGTTGGTAATAATCAGACCGACGAATACCGACAATTGCTTGCTGATTTCATAAGCAAAAGCTTTCAAAACCTGATCGACCACGATAACCAACGAGGCAATAATGGTCATCTGTACGATAATCCGTATACTGCCGGGAATATGATTTCGGATCGAACTGATGGCCGCACTGGAAAACGCCGTCACCAAGGTCAACGCCAGTGCCATAATCAGCGAAGTCGACATTTGCGACGTCACCGCCAAGGCCGAACAAATACCCAATACCTGCAAAGTAATCGGGTTGTCATTGACCAGCGGCGTGGTTAATACTTTTTTTGTTTCATCATTCAAGATTTCACTCATGATTAAACTCCCTTATCCGTTCTTACTTTGGCTAAATACGGCGCAAAACCTTCTTTGCTCATCCAATATTTAACCAGATTGCTGACACCGGTACTGGTCAACGTTGCACCCGCAAGACCATCAACCTGATATTGCGAACCGGCTTTAGTATTATCAACCACGCCTTTGATCAAGCTTAACACCGGCTCATTCATATCGGCGCTGCTTTCGGAGTAGATTTTTTTGCCTTTCCATAACGCTCGCCAAGCAGGATTAACCACTTCGCCACCCAATCCGGGGGTTTCGGCCTGATCGTAAAAATTAATACTTTGTACCGTTTGCCCATCGGGATCCACTGACAGAAAACCATATAAAGTAGACCATAAACCATAACCGTTTATTGGCAGAATAATCGACTTAATCGCACCGTCTTCCTTGACCAAAAAGACCTTGGCATATTTAGCTTTGACGCGAATGTGGGCAATATCCTTATCTTTTGGAATAGCGACACTTAACTCAGGATCTTTTGCCGCTTTACGCTGATCATAGTCGGCGACATTCATATCCTCAACATAGTCGCCTGTTTCCAGATCGACGATTTTAGCTTCAATTTTTTCCGCAAAAGCCGAATCAATATCACTGTCTTCCTGAAGCAATCCGGCTACATCAAGAATATTCTTTTTCATGTCCAGTTCTTTGTTATGAACCTGAAGCGGCTTTAGGGCAACCGCAGAAAATGAAACCAGAACCGCACAAACCAGACACAGCGCAACCGCAATAGCAATGGTTTTTTCCAGGCTGTCATTGCCTAAGGCAAGGATTTTATCCTTGTAAACTTTGAATTTTTGGTAATGCTCGCAATTATCCAGTGCGACGCAAATTTTATTGAAGTGTTCGCATTTAAGCATGGCGTTTCATCCTTCTTCTAATATTGGCCTGAACGACAAAATAATCAATCATAGGCGCAAACATGTTGGAAAATAGAATTGCCAGCATAATACCTTCCGGAAATGCCGGATTAACAACCCTGATTAATACCGTCATAACCCCAACCAAGCCGCCAAACACCCAGCGACCGGTATCGGTCATTGCCGCGCTGACTGGATCGGTCGCCATATAAACCATGCCGAAAGCAAAGCCGCCCAGGGTCAAATGCCAGTACCAGGGCAACGCAAACATGCCATTAGTGTCGCTGCCGATGATGTTGAACATCAACGAGGTCACTACCATACCGGCAAATACGCCGCCCATCACACGGTACGATGCAACTTTGGTGTACAGCAAAAAAGCTGCGCCCATCAGAATTGCCAGCGTTGATGTTTCGCCAAGACAGCCCGGCATAAAACCGAAAAAAGTTTGCATCCAGCTGTAATTAGCCGAATAAACCGCTTCAAGACCGCCGGTTGCCGCCAAACCTAACGGCGTCGCTGCAGTAAAGCCGTCAACGGCAACCCATACCGAATCGCCTGAAATAGATGCCGGATAAGCGAAATATAAAAATGCCCGACCGGTTAATGCAGGGTTCAGGAAGTTTTTACCGGTACCGCCGAACACCTCCTTGCCGATAACGATACCGAAAGAGATACCCAACGCCACCTGCCATAAAGGCATATCGGGCGGCATAATCAAGGTATACAACATTGACGATACCAGAAAACCTTCATTCACTTCATGACCGCGAACGGTAGCGAATAACACTTCCCACACACCGCCGACAGCCAGCGTCACTATATAAATAGGCAGGAAATACAAGGCGCCGTGAACCATATTGGACAACGGGTTCATGGTACTGTAACCGAAGATCATCATCGGGATACTGCGCCAACCTTGGGCTTTTTCCAGACCCATCGCTTCCATGGCTAAATTGGCCTGATAACCGGTGTTATACCACGCCATCAAAATGCAAAAAAACGTCGCGATCACCACAAAAGTCATGGTTCGTTTCAGGTCATTGCCGTCACGCACATGGGTAGTGCCGCGCGTCACATCAGCCGGCGTATAGATAAAAGTATCGACCATCTCGTAGAGACCGTAATACTTCTCGAACCGCCCACCCTTGGTGAAATGCGGTTCCATGTTGTCTAAAATATCTCTAGGCGACATTATCCTTCCTTCTCAATTTTAGTTAAATTCGCTCTCAGAACAGGCGCGAAATCGTGTTTGCCGGGATCGACAAAGGTAAACAAGGACACATCTTCCTCATCAAGCTCCAAACAGCCTAACAATTGCGCCTGATCCGAATCACCGACCACCAGCGCTTTTAACAGCGGCGTCGACAAAATATCCAGCGGCATCACCGCCTCATAAATACCGACCGGAACAATGGCCCGGTTACTGCCGTTTTTGTCGGTGGTTAGCGGGAATTTACGGTTCAATTTGCGGTCGACACTCGAGGTATAGACGTTAAGCGCCGAATATTTGTTTTTACCCGGCACAATCCAGCCGAACAATTCACGAGCGCGGCCTTCCTGCAATACCGAAATCTGATTGCTGTAACACCCTAGAAAAGCCGACCAATCCGCCGCCGAATGCCCGTATAACACCGAACCTGAAATCACCCGATTTTCGA
>JAGXGY010000003.1 GCA_024636505.1 Methylobacter sp.
AATGTCTTGGTTAAACAATCTTCATTCTGGCATCGATAACGTTGTGTCCCTTGCTCTGTGCGACCGGACTTTGTAATTTGGCTGCTGCCGCACTCGGGGCAGACGATTGCTTGATAGCATGTCATACGGCTAATAATACAATAAACTACAGATTTAACCCATTACCGTATTTTGTTAAACCTACCGGAAAACGGATATTTTCCCGCAAATTAAACATCAGAAGGTTGCGTCATAGATGCCCAAGTCGCATTAGTTTAGCTACTATTGCACAAAATCGCACGAATCCTTACGGTCACCCTGTTTGTCGCCTAGCGCCACTTTTTCAGGATTGAGACTGACCTTTTCAGGTAGAGGCTGCACCGGTTCGCCTTTTAACGCATCGGCGGAATCGAGGCTCCAGGGCAGTTTTCCGCGTTCCTCGGCAATCCAGACAAGCAGGCTTTGTTTTTCGTCAGCGCTCAGATTATTCGCCCAGTACATCAGCAGATATTGTGTCGGCGGCATACTGTCGTTCAGAACGGTATTTTCCAGTCTGGCCAGCATCAGCGGCGTAAAGGCTTGCTCGCCGCTGTAAAGCGCTTTCGATAAAATCAGTCTCGCGCCGGCCTCAATATCTTTTGCCATCAGTTGTTTGGCGATCGGCAGCTTTGAATAAAACGGCATCCGGGGCATGCCGGGCGAATGACAATCGACGCACTTATTCTGCAAAACTTCTGACATTTTGACAAAGTTAGCTGATCTTTCCCCAGATTTGGTGATTTCGTTGAGCGATTTGGGCTTCACCTGATTACACGTTCCTTATTTTCAGGTTATTTTAGCGGGTGTCCGGTTTAGTATGGCCATCTCGCTGACCATAATGCTATCGCAATTTAGCCGTTTTCAAGGATAATCCCCGGTGGCTTTACCGTTAAAACACCTAATAAAAAGAAGATAACTGATGAATAATCTACTGAAAAACGCTGTCTGGATACTGATTGCCGCGCTCGGGGCGGCAGCGGTCGGCGGTATCGCTTTACATCGCGGCGAGAGCATCAACGCATTGTGGTTTGTGACTGCGGCGCTGTGCGTATACGCCATTGCCTATCGCTTTTATGCGGCGTGGATCGCCGCCACGGTGCTGGCGGTTGATGAAACCCGGGCGACACCGGCCGAGCGACTGGATAACGGCCGCGATTTTGTGCCGACCAACAAATGGATCGTATTCGGTCATCATTTTGCCGCAATTGCAGGTCCCGGGCCGCTGGTGGGACCGACGCTGGCCGCGCAGTTCGGTTATTTGCCGGGTACGCTGTGGATTTTGTTCGGCGCGGTACTCGGCGGTTGCGTGCAGGACATGGTGACCTTGTTTTTGTCGACCCGGCGCGATGCCAAAAGCCTGGGGCAGATGGCGCGCGACGAGCTGGGCGTCTTGGGCGGCACGGCGGCGCTGATCGGCACCTTTGCGATCATGATCATCCTGATTGCGGTGCTGGGACTGGTGGTGGTTAACGCGATGAAGCACAGCCCGTGGGCCACGGCTACGGTGACTGCAACCATTCCGATTGCGATGATTGTCGGTCTGTACATGCGCAGTTTCCGCCCCGGTCAGGTGCTGGAAGCCTCTGCGTTGGGGGTGATTTTATTATTGCTGTCAGTAGCAGGCGGCGGCTGGATTGATGACAATGAAACGATGCGGGTCTGGTTCGATCAAGAAGGCTTGACGCTGGCCTGGTGGGTGATGGCTTACGGTTTTGCCGCCGCCATTATGCCGGTCTGGTTGCTGCTGGCGCCGCGCGATTATCTGTCGACTTACATTAAATTGGGCACTATCAGCTTGCTGGCGGTGGCGATTATCCTATTGCAACCGACCGTGAAGATGCCTGCGTTGACGCAGTTCATCGACGGCACCGGGCCTATTTTCGGCGGCAAGCTGTTTCCGTTCATGTTTATTACCATCGCTTGCGGGGCGATTTCCGGTTTCCATGCGCTGATCGCTTCCGGCACCACACCGAAATTGCTCAGCAACGAACGCGATATACCGATGATCGGTTACGGCAGCATGATGCTGGAATCTTTTGTGGCGATGATGGCGATGATAGCGGCAACCGTGCTCGATCCCGGCGTGTTTTTTGCGATCAACAGCCCGGCAGGCGTGGTCGGCAAGGAAGCTGTCGATGCCGTTGCCATGATTTCGGCGTGGGGTTTTCCGGTTACCGTAGAGCAGATGCAGCTGCTGGCCAATCAAATGGGCGAGGCAACCTTGTTCGCCAGAACCGGCGGCGCACCGTCTTTGGCTGTGGGCATGGCGAGTATCTTCGGCAGTGCGTTCGGCGAGAGCATGCTGGCCTTGTGGTATCACTTTGCGATCATGTTCGAGGCTATTTTCATCCTAACCACGCTGGATGCCGGAACCCGGGTCGGTCGCTTCATGTTGCAGGATATGCTGGGCAATATCTGGCCGAAAATGGGCGAAACCTCGTGGACGCCGTCGGTGGTTTTGACCAGTGCGCTGGTGGTGGCGGCTTGGGGTTATTTCCTCTATATCGGCGTGATCGACCCGAACGGCGGGGTCAATATTTTGTGGCCGCTGTTCGGCATTGCCAATCAGATGCTGGCAGCGATTGCGCTGAGTGTCGCAACGGGTATCTTGGTTAAATCGGGCAAACTCAAATACGCCTGGGTGACCGCTTTGCCTTTAGCCTGGCTGGTGACGATTACCAGTGCGGCAGCCTGGGAGAAAATTACCAGCGACAATGTGCGCATCGGTTTCTTTGCGGCGGCCAACGATCTGGCGGCCAAACTGGCGGCAGGCGTTTTACCGCCGGAGAAAGCGGCTATTGCACCGCATTTGATCTTCAATTTGCATCTAGACGGTTGGCTGACGCTGTTTTTTGTGGCTTTATTGTGGCTGATCGTGCTCGACATGCTGCGCGTTTGCAGTCGTTACCTGACCGGAAAGCCGGTGCTGGCGCTTTCGGAATCGCCGCATAGCCCGAGCCGTTTGGTCGAAGATTGGGCGAGGGATTGATGTTAAGCAAAATCAAAGCGTTTTGGCGTGGAGTGCGTCATCTTTCCGGCGACGATGCTTACGAGCGTTATTTACGGCATCATGCAGCGCATCATCAAGCGGATATAGCCTTAAGCAAGGCTGCTTTTTTCAAGCAGTGGCAGGATGACAAATGGGATGGGATCAAGCGCTGTTGTTAGTGGGGTAGAGGCTTTTATTCGCCACGAAGGACGCGGAAGTTACTGCTTTTCTTCGTGTCCTTCGTGGTAAATAGTTTTTTCCGCTTGGTTAAAAAAACTTTTGGTTTCCTACTTTAATTACCTGGAAATAATAATGATAAAAAAAATGTCCATTTCCACCAAAATACTGATTGCGATGGGCGTCGGTTTACTTTTGGGCAGTCTGATTAACGTTTTTTTTAGTGAAGTCGCTTGGGTACAAAGCTATCTGGTTGACGGTTTGTTTTATGTGGTCGGCGCGGCTTTTGTTAACGCCTTGAAAATGCTGGTGGTGCCGCTGGTGACGTTCTCGCTGATTTGCGGGGTTTGCGGTATTGGCGATGTCAGTGTTTTAGGGCGGATTGGTGTTAAAGCCTTCGCTTTATATATTCTCACCACAGGCATGGCGATTATTCTGGCTTTATTTCTCGCCATTGTCGTAGCGCCAGGCCAGGGTTTTGAGCGGGTTGCCGATGTGAGTGCTTTTACCCCTAATGTTGCGCCGCCGTTAACCGAGGTTCTTATCAACATCGTTCCGGGTAACCCGATTAATGCCTTTGCCGAAGGCAATATGCTGCAAATTATTTTCTTTGTGATTTTGTTTGCGATAGCCATGCTGATGTGCGGAGAAATCGGTCGGGAACTGAATCAATTAGTCGAAAAGCTCAACGAAGTGATGATGAAAGTGGTCACGCTGGTCATGGATGTTGCGCCGATAGGGGTGTTTTTCTTGATGGCGAAAACCTTTTCGGAGCAAGGCTTCAGTTTAATCGTGCCGATGATCGGTTATTTCAGTGTGGTTATTGCGGCCTTATTGCTACATGCTTTCGGGACGCTCAGTCTGCTGCTGGCGGTGTTCGCCAAATTAAATCCGGTTATATTCATCAAAAAAATGCGTCCGGCGCATATTTTTGCCTTCAGTACCGCCAGCTCCAATGCCACCATCCCCATCACTTTGCAAGTGGTTGAACAACGCCTGGGGGTTAATAATGCCACGGCGGCTTTTACTATTCCTCTGGGCGCCACCATTAACATGGACGGCACTGCGATTATGCAAGGCGTGGCCACGGTTTTTATCGCCAATGTCTATGGCATAGACTTGGGGCCTGGCGACTATGCAACCGTGGTCGGCATGGCCATTTTGGCATCCATTGGCACAGCCGGCGTGCCGGGCGTCGGTTTAATTATGCTGGCGATGGTGTTTAATCAGGTCGGCTTACCGGTAGAAGGTATCGGGCTGATTTTAGGCGTCGACAGATTGCTGGATATGGTGCGCACCGCCGTTAATGTCACCGGCGATGCGACGGTAACCTGCATCGTCGCGCGCGGCGAAAATGAACTGGACGACGCCGTTTTTAACGACCCGGAAGCCGGGGTGATTACCGAGGTTCAATTGCCGCACAAACATATCACCGAAAATAGCGGATAGAGGCTTAACGTTGATGGCTTAAACCGGTTGAGTATTTATTTGTCGGATGACGGCCTGTTGTTATCCTGTCGGAATTCCGACAAGAGATTTTTCCGTGCAGCGCGCAGACTCAACTAAAGATTATCTTTGTCCAAATAACAAAAAATAGTTAATATCAACTTGATATCAATTTTATAACGGAAAAAATATGCCTTATAGATGTTTTAAAATCAGTAAACCAAAATCCACAATTACCATACTTCCTGACTTAGGTATGTCTGAGCAAGACTTTGTTACCGATTTCAAGCATTATTACAGTCACCGTTTGGGACGCGATGAACATTGTACATCGCCGCATTATGCTTATGAAGCGTTATCGATGGCTATCAGCGACCGGCTCATAGAGCGCTGGAAAAAAACTTACAATACTTATAAAGATACCGATTGCAAGCGCGCCTATTACCTGTCGATGGAATTTTTAATGGGCCGTACGTTAAGCAATGCGATGCTGAATCTGGGTATTACTGAGGCGGTTGAACAGGCCATGTATGATTTGGGCCTTGAAATTGAAGAGCTTATTGAAAGCGAGCCGGACGCCGGTTTGGGTAATGGCGGTCTGGGCCGTTTGGCGGCCTGTTTTATCGATAGTTGTGCAACCTTGCAATTGCCGGTGAAAGGCTACGGTTTACGCTATGAATACGGGATGTTTTCCCAGGATATAGTGAATGGCGAGCAGGTCGAAAAACCGGATCATTGGTTGCGTAATGGCAATGTATGGGAAATTGAACGTCCCGAATACACTGTCAGGATTAAATTTGGCGGACATACAGAATCTCATATTGACGAGTTCGGCAATAAGCGAACCAGTTGGGTAGAGACGCAGGATATACTGGCGGTTCCTTACGATACGCCGATTCCCGGCTACCGGAACGGCACCGTGAACACCTTGCGTTTGTGGAAAGCTACGGCGACTGAAGAGTTTAATCTACAGGAGTTTAATGCCGGTGATTATGCAGAATCGGTTGCGGAAAAAAATACCGCCGAAAATATTACCATGGTGCTGTACCCGAATGACGCCAACGAAAACGGTAAGGCGTTGCGTTTGCGTCAGCAATATTTGCTGGCTTCTGCCAGTTTGCAGGATGTAATCAGTACTTGGGTGGGTCGTCACGGTAACAATTTTTCAGAGTTTGCCGAGCAGAATGCCTTTCAGTTAAACGATACCCATCCGAGTATAGCGGTTGCCGAATTAATGCGTTTATTGTTGGATGTCCATGGCTTGGTCTGGGATGACGCCTGGGCTATTACCCGTAAGACTATGGCTTATACTAACCACACTTTGTTGCCTGAGGCGCTGGAACGCTGGTCGGTTAATCTGTTTAAGCAGATGTTGCCAAGACTGATGGAGGTCATCTTCGATATTAACGCCCATTTTATGGCTGAAGTCTCCGCGCATTGGCCGGGCGATACAGACCGTTTGGTGCGTATGTCTATTATTGAAGAAGGCGGCGAGCAACATGTCAGGATGGCCTATCTGGCTATCGTCGGCAGCTATTCGGTTAACGGCGTTGCCGCGTTGCACTCAAAATTATTACAGCAAGGATTGTTTCGGGATTTTTATGAGCTCTGGCCGAAGAAATTCAATAATAAAACCAATGGCGTCACTCCGCGTCGTTGGCTGGCAGCCTGTAATCCGGAATTGGCCGAGCTGATCACCGCGACCATAGGCGATGGCTGGCTAACGGACTTATCTTTGTTAAAGAAGCTCGAACCGTTTGCGGAAGATAAGACGTTCCGCAAACGCTGGCGTGAAATCAAACAAGGCGCAAAGCAAAAATTGATTGATTTCAAGAAGCTGGAGCATGATGTCGATTTTAATGTGGACGCTATTTTTGATGTGCAGGTTAAGCGCATTCATGAATATAAACGGCAGTTGCTGAATGTGTTGCATGTGATTCATTTGTATGACCGCATTAAGCGCGGCGATACGGCAAATTGGACTGATCGTTGCGTATTGATCGGCGGTAAAGCTGCGCCGGGCTATTACATGGCGAAAAAAATTATCAAACTGATCAATAATGTTTCCAGTGTTGTTAATGCCGATCCCGATGTGGGTAAAAAGTTGAAACTGGTTTTCCTGGCTAATTACCGGGTGTCCGCGATGGAAAAAATCTGTCCGGGCGCCGATCTTTCCGAGCAGATTTCAACAGCCGGCAAGGAAGCGTCAGGCACCGGCAATATGAAGTTTATGATGAACGGCGCGTTGACTATTGGCACCCTGGACGGGGCTAATATTGAAATCCGTGAAGAAGTCGGGGACGATAACTTCTTCTTGTTCGGTCTGACTGAAGATCAGGTCGAGGAAATGAGTCATCACTATGATCCTGTTGCGATTATTCATCAGGATGACGATTTGCAAAGGGTAATAAATCTGCTTGAATGCGGGCATTTTAACCAATTCGAGCCGGGGCTTTTCGACGATATATTGATGTCGATAAAAAGTCAGCACGACCCCTGGATGACGGCAGCGGACTTCCGTAGCTTTATTGACGCACAAAAACGGGTAGAAGCGGCTTATCAGGATCAGGAAAACTGGACCAGAATGAGTATTATAAACTGCGCCAATAGCGGTAAGTTTTCTACTGACAGAACCATCAGCGAATACAACGATGGGATCTGGAAACTGAAACCGGTCACTATCAATAACAAATTTTAAGCGTGATTCATATTGTTTTGTTTGAGCCGGAAATTCCCGCTAACACCGGGAATATTATCCGGCTTTGTGCCAATACCGGCATGCAGTTGCATTTGATCAAGCCTCTGGGTTTTGATCTGGATGATAAAAAATTGCGCAGGGCAGGGCTGGATTACCATGAATGGGTCGCGGTTAAAGAACACAATTCATTGGTCGATTTTGTCGACAGCATTAAGCCGGGGCGAATTTTTGCGCTGACCACCAAAGGTACGCAACTATACAGTGACGTCGGCTTTCAGGCTGGAGATGCTTTATTGTTCGGTCCCGAGACCCGCGGCCTGCCGGCTGCTGTGTTGGCGGACTTAGGTTCCGAGCGGTGTTTATATTTGCCGATGCAGGCGGAAAGCCGCAGTTTGAATTTGTCTAATACCGTTTCTATTGTGCTGTACGAGGCTTGGCAGCAGCTGGGTTTTGCGGGGGCGGCAATAAAATAATGATTGATTGTGGTGGCGACTTTAGTCGCCACCACAATCAATCATACCTTAACTTAATCGCTGTGACCCTTCGCCTGTATACGCTGGTGTCGTCGATGTTTACGATTCAGCTTTTTGTTCGCGGGCCAATAAATTTTGCACAGCCGTCAGCGGCGCTAAGCCTTCGTATAAAACCTTGTAGGTTTGTTCGGTAATCGGCATGTCTATGTCGTATTTTTTAGCCAGTAAATAGGTTTCTTTTGCGGCTGAAATGCCTTCTATTTCCTGGCTGATTTCCTGGGTCGCAGCTAAGGTGTCTTTTCCTTGTCCCAAGGCTAAACCGAAACGCCGGTTTCTGGATTGGTCGTCGGTACAGGTGAGGATAAGGTCGCCCAAACCGGCCAGTCCCATGAACGTTTCCTGTTTACCGCCTAGTTTAATGCCCAGACGAATCATTTCATTTAGCCCGCGGGTAATTAACGCTGCCCGGGTATTGGCGCCAAAGCCGAGGCCGTCGGCAATACCCGCCGCTATTGCCATGACGTTTTTGACGGCGCCGCCAACTTCTACGCCAATTAAATCCGAGTTGGTATAGGTTCGAAAACGCTCACTATGCAATATCTCAGCTAAATGGTTAGCAAAATCCGGCTGGGATGACGCAATAGTGATAGCTGTCGGTAGCCCTGCAGCGACTTCTTTGGCAAAACTCGGGCCTGAAAGTAAGGCCGCCGAGGTTTGCGCAGAAAAGATGTTAGCGACGACTTCGTGCAGCAGGGAACCGTCATCCGGATTAAAGCCTTTGGTTGCCCAGGCTATTTGCACCTCATGGAATACATGCGTCTTGAGTTTAATCAGGGTATTTTTAAATGCGTGGCTGGGTACGGAAACCAGTATCAGCTTAGAAAAAACGGCCGCATCAGCCAGATCGGAGGTAATGCTGAGGTTGTCAGGAAATACCAGTCCGGGTAAATAACGTTGATTTTGCCGATCTTGTGCAAGCAAAGCCATGTGATCAGGGTTATGTCCCCATAACAGCGTCTGGCAACCATTTCTGGCGGCCAGTATCGCCAGAGCCGTTCCCCAAGAACCTGCACCCAGAACGGCTATTTTTTTATTCATCAATCTTCCTTGCTGGTTTAAACCTCGGCCTTTAGGCCGAAAGGAGCGCCCCGCAATAAGCGGAGCAATGTGGCTTTACCGGGCGTGGATTGGGTAGGGGATGCATAGCCTTTCGCAATCGTTGGCGATGTTTCCTTATTGCTTGAGCGAACCCCGCCGACATCATCAGGACTGCTTAATTGATAGCGTCGGAACCGGGCGCTTGTTGCAGATTTTGTGCATATAGGGCATCAAAATTTACCGGGGCTAAAAGCATCTGTGGAAAGCCGCCTTTGGTAACCAGATCGGAAATGGTTTCTCTTGCGTAAGGAAACAAAATATTAGGGCAGAAGCTGCCAACCATTGGGCCCATTTCTGCATCGGTAAAACCGCCTAGAGAAAAAATACCCGCCTGATTCACTTCAACAAGATAGGCCGTTGCATTGCCATTCTTTACGGTGATGGTAACGGTGAGGGCGACCTCGTACATTGAGTTTTCTAAAGGCAATACATGGGTGCCCAGATTAAATTCGACCGAAGGTTCCCATTTCTCGATGAAAACTTTGGGCGAGTTCGGCGTCTCAAAAGACATGTCTTTAGTGTAAATCTTCTGGATAGAAAATTGTTTTTCTACTTCGTTGTTGTCTTCGCTCATGATGAATTTCTAAGATTTGGGGTGAATGAATGTAGGGATTATTCGTGTCGCTGATTTAGCTTTTGTTCTTGCCGGTTGATTTGATCGGCAATTTATAGTCTTTTTCCCAGGCCTGCATACCGCCGGTAATAACGAAAACCTGCTCGAATCCTGCTTTTGTTAATATTTTTGCAGCTGAGGCGGAGCGCGTTCCATTTTGGCAGGCAACCAGCACGGGTTTGTTTTTGTGAGTTTCCAGCTTTGACAAGTGAGTGGATAAGTTACCTAGAGGGGTATTGATCGAATTTTCGATATGGCTCTTAAGAAAATCTTCCGGTTCGCGTACATCGATAACAAGGGTATCGGTATCGTTCATTTTGGCGACAGCCAGTAACGGCGAAACGGCAGCAAATTTTTTGAATGCGGTATCGAATAATTCCTGGATAAGTAAATAAGTAACGACTGCCAAAGCGAGAGATAATATGTAGTGATTTAAAATGAATTCTAGATAACGGTCCATGGATAAATTTGTTTAAGTTAAGTGAATGGAGAAAAGATAAATTAGTCGTTGGAGCAAAAAACATCCCGCATCATTTCAATGAGCTGCA
The DNA here is from genome assembly GCA_024636505.1 of Methylobacter sp. Classification (GTDB taxonomy): domain Bacteria; phylum Pseudomonadota; class Gammaproteobacteria; order Methylococcales; family Methylomonadaceae; genus Methylobacter_A. The sequence goes on from JAGXGY010000003.1 coordinate 10,121, forward strand.
GCATCCGGGCATCATCAATAAAGTAATAAACGCGGTTAGCCTCTTTTTTAGAGCCAAGAATTTTTTTCTCTTTGAGAATGGCTAGATGTTGGGAAACGTTACTCTGGCTGGTGCCAACCTGTTCGACAATTTGTTGTACGTAGATTGCCTCATTGCCCAGAATGCACAATATTTTTAATCGTAATGGATGTGACATTGCTTTTAAACAATGGGCTGCTATGGCTATATTGGCATCGTCTGTACTTGTGTGCTTGCCTTTAACTGTCATTGGTCTGCTTAATGTTTCTAGTTTATTGACGCTGAATTAAAAGAACCCGTGAAGAATTATTTATACACAACTGTTGTCAACGTGTATTACTATATAATATTGTTTGGTTACGTCATTGGTATACTGCCAAAATATAAAAACCAATGAATCTGGCAAAATAATACATCACTACGAACATTTTGGGTAATGAAGAATCAAAATAGAGTACCAAGCGATTTATTTTCTATGTAAAGTAGTGATGCAGATTTTTTTAGTATCGGGAGATAAAGATAAACATGTTTAAGCGGCCAAAGCCTGTAGTATTGCTGATCCTTGACGGGTTCGGTTACTCGTTGGACAAAGAAAATAATGCTGTTGCAATGGCTAACACACCGTGTTGGGATCAGTTGCAGAAAGATTTCCCAACGACTCTGCTCAATTGTTCGGGTGCCGTAGTAGGATTGCCCAGCGGACAAATGGGTAATTCAGAAGTAGGGCATGTTCATATAGGTACGGGGCGTTACGTTCCTCAGGATTTTTCCAAAGTCAATAACGCAATAATTGACGGTAGTTTTTATTCTAATCCGGTCCTTTGTCGGGCCGTGGATATTGCCAAAGAGAAAAACAAGGCCTTACATATTATGGGATTGTTGTCACCTGGCGGCGTACACAGTCATGAAGAACAGATTGCGGCGATGGTCGAGTTAGCCGCGAAGCGAGGTCTCGATAAAATTTATCTGCATGCTTTTCTCGACGGACGGGATGTTCCGCCCAAAAGTGCAATGGCATCCCTTGAATTGATGCAGGCAAAATTCACTGAATTAGGTGCTGGTCGTATCGCCTCAATTGTGGGTCGTTTCTATGCGATGGACAGGGATAATCGCTGGGATCGGGTAAAGCTTGCTTATAATCTGATTGCCAAAGGTGAGGCTGAGTGTAGCGCAGATTCTGCGTTACAGGGTTTGGCGGCAGCTTATGAACGAGGTGAAACGGATGAGTTCGTTTTGCCAACCGCTATTTTGGATGACGAGCATCATGCGGTTGCCCTTGATCCCGAAGACTCGGTGGTGTTTATGAATTTTCGCTCGGATCGTGCCCGCGAGATTTCTCTGGCATTAACGGCAACAATCTTCGATGCCTTCGATAGAAATCGTGCGCCTCATGCAGGCTATTATTGTACGTTGACCGAATATCAGCAGGATTTCGATTATGACGTAGCCTATCCACCCACTGATATAAAAAATTGTCTGGGCGAGTATTTGTCCAAGCTGGGCATGACTCAATTGCGGCTGGCAGAAACTGAAAAATTTGCTCATGTGACGTTTTTTCTTAACGGCGGCATAGATGCCGCTTTTCCAGGAGAAGAGCGGATATTGGTGCCGTCACCTAATGTCAGAACCTATGATTTGCAGCCGGAAATGAATGCGGCGGAGGTTACGGATAATTTGGTTAATGCCATCACCGGCGGTAAATATGATGCCATTATCTGTAACTATGCTAATTGCGACATGGTCGGGCATACCGGTATCATGGATGCGGCAATTTTGGCCGTGGAAGCGGTTGACGCTTCATTGCGGTGTGTGGTTGACGCTTTAAAATCGGTGAATGGCCAAATGCTGATAACTGCCGATCATGGTAATATCGAGCAAATGGTGGACAAAAAAACTGGGCAGCCGCATACGGCTCATACCATAAACCCAGTGCCTTTGGTTTATGTCGGTGGTGACCTGCCATTAGATGAAGGCGGTAGTTTGTCGGATTTAGCGCCAACCATCCTGGCAATGTTAGGGGTTGAGCAACCTGTTGAAATGACCGGGCGGTCGCTTATTAAGTTTGTTTGATCCGTGGATGAGAAAGAAGCTGATTTTTTGTTTTTTATTGAGCGTGGTTTTTCGTCAGGGAAGCGCAGAAGTCTCTAGAAAAAACCAGGAATTAAATCTAATTCAGTCAGGTATTAAAGCGGCCAGTGAAAACAGGCAACGTATTCAGTTACAAAAAAATACGTTAAACAAGCAGTTGGGTGAAGTTGAGAAACTCTATGGAAGGACGGCCGCTTTATTGAGAAAGCTGCAAATACAAGTCGAGCAAAAACGCCAGAATTTAAGTGAGATTCAGCAGGAAATGCATGAGGCTAGGATTGAGCTCGCTAAACAAAATAAAGACTTGGCGGGTCAAATAAAAGCAGCTTATGCAATGGGAAAGAAGGAAAAGTTGAAGCTGCTGCTTAATCAGCAAGATCCTGTATTATCCAGTCGGATGCTGGTCTATTACGATTATCTTAATAAGGCTCGCCTGACAAAATTGGCCTCTATTTCAGAGGCCATACAGCATCTGGAACGGTTGGGCAATCAACAGCAGCTTGAAACCGAGCTTTTAGAAAAAAATCTTGAGAAAAAAGAATCAGAGCAGATAGCTATAGACCGTGTCAGACAACAAAGAGCCGAGTTATTAAAGCAATTAAGAAAAGATTTTTCTTCTAATGAACAGCAAATAATTTCTTTGAAAGAAAGCGAAAATAAGCTGAAAAATCTAGTCTCTTCATTAGAGAGGTCGACTGGCGATCTGGCTGTTGAAATGGAGCAAACAAAAAAATCGCATCAGGCTGTTAAGACTTCATTCGAACCTGAAAAAAATTCTCCGGATTTCGGGGGTAGCTTTTCTAAACTTAAGGGTGACTTTTTTTCGCTTAAGGGAAAACTGCCTTGGCCCGTTAAGGGGCGGTTGAGCAATAAGTTCGGTAGTGCGCGTACGGGGAGCGCGGAGAGTGTTTGGGATGGTGTGTTAATTGACGCTAGCGAAGGAACCGAGATACATGCGATTAACAGTGGAAAAGTGGTTTATTCTGATTGGCTGCGCGGCTATGGCTTGTTGACGATTATTGATCATGGTAAGGGTTATATGTCCCTTTATGCATTTAATCAAAGTTTATACCGACAAGTGGGTGAATGGGTGGATGTTGGCGAAGTTATTGCTTCTGTTGGACAAAGTGGCGGTCGTAGCCACTCCGGATTATATTTTGGAATACGCAGCAAAGGTAAGTCAGTTGATCCGCTTGAGTGGTGCCGAAGGTAATCGAAATTGCAGGGGTGACCGCTTGGTCGCTCCCTGCTTGGTCATGTTGTAGAAAGAACGGTCTTTGGAGTTATCAGATACATGTTAAAAAAGAAAAATGTTTTTATTTTGTCCTTAGGGATTATGTTGGGTGTTTTTATGGGGATCTGCGCTAGTGTCATTGCTGAGCAGAAAATCGTTGAACCGGTAACGACTGTAGAAGACGTCCTGCCTTATGAGGAATTACGCACTTTTACAGAAATTTTTGGCCGAATTAAAAGGGACTATGTCGAGCCTATTTCGGATAAAAAATTATTGGAGGATGCTATTCGGGGCATGCTAAGTGGACTTGATCCCCATTCTGCTTTCCTGGTTGCCGATGAATATCAGCAATTAAAAGAAGGCACAACCGGTCGATTTGGCGGTTTAGGCATAGAAGTTACTATGGAAAACGGCCTGGTTAAGGTGGTTTCCCCTATTGATGATACCCCGGCCAAAAGAGCGGGTATTAAAACTGGAGATTTGATTGTCAGGCTTGATGATCAGCCAGTAAAAGGCATGGCCTTGGGTGATGCTGTCAAGCTGATGCGCGGCGAACCGGGTAGCAAAATTTTACTGACCATAATTCGTGAGGGCGAAGGTGCGCCTTTAAAAATTACGGTAACTCGGGACATTATAAAAGTTAAAAGTGTAAAAAGTCGAATGCTCGAAAAAGGTTATGGCTATGTACGTATTAGTAGTTTTCAATCTGGAACCGGTGAAAATCTTAAAGAAGCGCTGGCTGCACTGAAAAAGGAAAACACCGGCGATCTAAAAGGTTTGGTGCTGGATCTAAGAAATAATCCGGGGGGAGTGTTGAATGCGGCAGTTGAGGTCAGCGACGCTTTCATAAAAAGCGGTCTTATTGTTTATACCGAGGGGCGTATTGAAAATTCGGAAATGCGATTTAATGCTGCGCCTGATGATCTTATTAATGGTGCGCCCATCGTTGTGTTGATTAATGCGGGTTCCGCGTCAGCCTCGGAGATTGTAGCCGGAGCTTTACAGGATCAAAAGCGCGCCGTCATTATGGGGGAGAAGTCGTTTGGTAAAGGTTCGGTGCAAACTATATTGCCAACCAGTGGGGGTTCGGCGGTTAAATTGACAACAGCCAGATATTATACGCCTTCAGGGCGATCAATACAGGCGGAAGGCATTGAGCCGGACATTGCCCTGGCGCGTGTTAAGCTGGAGGCTCTGGAATCGTCGGAATTCAAGCCGGTCAAGGAGGCTGATTTGTCGCATCATTTGGAAAATGGCAATGGAAAAGAAGATAAAAGTGATGGTCAGCAGGATCAAGACAACGAGGCATTGGAAAAAGACTATCCTTTGTATCAGGCGCTAACCTTGCTGAAAGGCATCAGTATTATGAAAAAATAAGCTCTAGCTTGTCGTACTAATCAAAAACCCCGGATTTCAGCAAGCAATATTGTCTGCTGAAATCCGGGGTTTTTGATGCGTTGACCTTTTTGGCGGCAAGGCTATGATTTGCAATCTAAGCGCTCAGATCCATCAACTGCTTAACTAAGCGGCTACGGACTGGTTTCTGACGCTGGCGGTTGATGATTGTTGTCGGCTGGAATTGAATGTAAGGCGAGAACAAAACTAAGGTGTATCACACTTTCACCTTAGTTTATGGATTGCAGGTTTAATGAATCGATTTTTGATAATTGACGGTAAAGTCATTCAAAGTAGACAGTGCGACGGGCAAGTCTTCGGTTTTTTCAAGGCTAAATGCATTAACGCCGACCCGTGATAAATAAAATACCTGATCCGCCATGAAATGCCCGGTTGCCCTGATTTCGCCTTGATAATTGTAGCGGTCTCTGAGCAGCCATGCATGGGAAAAAATGCGGCCATCGGCAAAGGCGGGGAAATCCAGCTCGATTAACGCAATATCTTTTAAATCAGCAGCGAGGTCTTCAACCGAATCGGCGGGGCCGATTCTGACGCCTATTTTGCCGGTAGACTTTAGCAATTGTTGCTTGTCTTTTTTCCAGCGGGCTAATGAAACGCTGATGTTGCCATCTTTTAATTCAGTATCATCGGCAATATAACTCCAGTTGTCGTCGATAATCTGTTTGTCTTTAATTATTTGCATAGACTTGCTCTTTGAATGGGTTGATGCCGACGCGTTTTACCATGTCCAGAAAAGACTCGTCATCCAGGCGTTGCTTGATGTAAACATCCAGAATAGTAGTAATGGCTTTAGTCACTTGGTCTTTGGCAACAGCAGGTCCAAGGCGTTCGCCGATAGCCGCTTCATTTTCCGAGGAGCCGCCCAGGGTTAGTTGATACCATTCGACGCCTTTTTTATCGACGCCCAGTATCCCGATATGCCCCACGCTTTGGTGTGCACAGCCGTTCATGCAGCCTGACATATTAATTTTTATCTGACCTATATCGTGAATGTAGTCCAGATCGTCAAGCGCTTCATTGATTTCCTTGGCTATGCCGATAGATCCTGCATTGGCCAGCGAGCAAAAATCGAGGCCGGGGCAGCAAATCATATCGGTTGCGGTGCCGATATTGGCTGTGGCCAATTTCAGTGTATCGAGCTGTTGCCAAAGCGGGTATAGATCTGCCTGCTTAACATCGGCAAGGATCAGGTTTTGTCGATGGGTGCTTCTGATTTCACCAAAGCTGTAAAGGTCTGCCAGATCAGCGACAGCGTCAAGCTGGGTATCTGTCATGTCGCCTGGAGGTGAGTCCGGCGCTTTTAGCGATAGGAATGCCGCGCGGTAGCCGGGTACTTTGTGTTCGACGGTGTTGTATTTGGCCCAGGTGGCAAAAGCCTTATTGTCGAGCAGGTGCTGGGCAAAATCGGTATCTTGTGTAGCATCTGTCTCGTAGGCAGGCGGTGCAAACTGGGTTTTTATCGCGTCAATGCGGTCGGCATCAAGTTCGAGGTCATCCCGAATTAGCAGCCATTCTTTTTCGACCAATTCGGCGAATTTTTCCAGGCCGAATTCTTTGACCAGAATTTTAATCCGCGCCTTATATTTGTTATCACGACGTCCGAACAGATTGTAAATCCGCAGTATAGCTTCCAGATAAGACAGTAAATGTTTCTTTTCCAGGTAGGGTTTGATGACTTGACCGATAATCGGGGTGCGTCCTAATCCGCCGCCGACCAGCACTCTAAAGCCGATGTTGCCAGCGTCATTTTGAACCAGATGTAGGCCGATATCATGAAATTGGGTGGCTGCCCGATCAAGCTTGGCGCCGCTAACGGCAATCTTGAATTTGCGCGGCAAGTAGGCGAATTCCGGATGCAGGGTAGTCCATTGGCGGATAATCTCGCAATAAGGACGGGGGTCTTCAATCTCATCAATACAAACACCGGCCAAATGATCCGACGAGGTATTCCTGAGGCAATTGCCGCTGGTCTGAATAGCATGCATTTGAACGCTAGCCAATTCTTCGAGAATATCGGGAATTTTTTCCAGTTTAGGCCAGTTAAATTGGATATTTTGTCGGGTCGTAAAATGACAATAGTTTTTATCATAGGTGCGGGCAATATGTGCCAGCTTACGAAGCTGTCTCGAGTTAAGCAGGCCATAAGGGCCGGCAATTCGCAACATTGGGGCGTGAGTTTGGATGTAGACGCCGTTCATTAAGCGCAATGCGCGGAATTGGTCGTCTGAGATGCTCCCTTTTAAAAAGCTTTCCGTTTGCCTTCTAAATTGGGTTACCCGTTGTTCAACGAGTGTCTGGTCGGTGTCGTTATACTGATACATAAATGAGCGCTTAAAGTCTGTCCAGGCGAGTAATTACGGCTAATAATCATATACTGTAGGTCATAAAATGACAAAGGTTATTGTATGGTGCTAATATTGGCGGCTGAATTTTTGGTGTTGTGGTTATTTTTCAATATAAAGCATAGGGGGTTATTTTGGTTCGGTCATTGTTTGTCTTGTTGTCTCTATTGCTGTTGCCTGAAATGGCGATGGCAGGCGGTTTTGAAAGCCTGGGTTTGACGGGAACGGAACGGGGTATTTATACGGTTCTGATCTTTATTATTGCCTATGGCTTTGTTATGGCAGAAGAATTTACCCATCTGAGTAAGTCCAAGCCGGTTATTTTGGCTGCGGGTATTATTTGGGCAAATGCCGCAGTATTAGCAAATCAGGCGGGTGTTTCCGTTGAAGATATGCATGAGGCTTTCGAATACAATTTAAAAGAATATGCCGAGTTAATGTTATTTCTGCTGGTTGCCATGACTTATATTAATTCAATGGCTGAACGTAACGTATTTGAGGCTTTGCGTTCCTGGTTGGTAAGGAGGCAGCTCGGTTATCGCCAGCTATTCTTGATTACCGGTGTGATTACTTTCTTCTTGTCTGCAGTGGCGGATAACTTGACGGCAGCTTTATTAGTCGGTGCAGTCGTCATGGCCGTGGGGGCAGATAGCCCGAAGTTTATTAGTATTGGTTTAGTTAATTTAGTGGTTGCCGCTAATGCGGGCGGGGCGTTCTGTCCATTTGGCGATATTACAACGCTAATGGTATGGCAGGCGGGTTATGCCGAGTTTTTTGATTTTTTTAGGTTGTTTATTCCATCAGTGGTGAATTACGCAATACCGGCGGCGATAATGTATTTTTCGGTGCCCGATGAGCAGCCAAAAGCCTCTACTGAGGCTGCAGTGCAGTTAAAACCGGGTGCGGTTCAAGTTTGTATGTTGTTCTTGTTGACTATCGTGACCGCAGTAAGTTTTAAGCAGATATTACATTTGCCGCCATTTATGGGCATGATGGTTGGTCTTTCTGTGTTGATGCTTTATGGCTATCGTTTAAAAACAGTTTTTCGCGTTGAAGGCGATGACCATTTCGATATTTTCGACAAAGTGCGTCATGCTGAATGGGATACCTTGTTGTTTTTCTTTGGCGTAGTATTTGCCGTCGGTGGTTTAGGTTATATCGGCTATCTTGAATTGCTGTCCGGTGCGATGTATGACGGTTTAGGTGCGACAACAGCGAATATTCTAGTGGGGGTAATTTCGGCGATTGTTGATAACATCCCAGTGATGTTTGCGGTATTGAATATGAACCTGGATATGGATTTGTATCAGTGGTTATTGGTAACGTTAACAGCGGGTGTTGGCGGTTCAATGTTATCGGTGGGTTCGGCTGCAGGTGTAGCATTAATGGGGCAGTCTAACCATAAATATACATTTTTCAGTCACTTAAAATGGACGCCCGCAATTGCTGCCGGTTACGCGGCGAGTATTATGACTCATTACTTGGTTAATGGTTGATAATTTGAATATGCACCGCACTTTCTGTGCGGTGTTCTCAGTTGCGTCGCTGTTTCAATTGGGATTCATCATTTCTGATTCAAGGGTTTGTGTCTTTGGCATAATCCAGAGGAATGTGGTGGATTTAAATGCAGCTGCGCTAAAAGTAAGCGGTATCTATGCGTTTCACAGGTAAAGCTAATGGCCGCTAACGATAAAAGGTGGCGGTTAGCCTTTTCAATATATGCTCAGCCGCGGGTGCGGAGCATGATCTTTCTTGGTTTCTCCGCCGGGCTTCCCTTTTTATTGGTTTTCTCGACATTATCGGCCTGGTTGCGGGATGAGGGGGTGGAGAGGTCGGTTATAGGTTTTTTTAGCTGGGTCGGGGTTACCTATTCAATAAAGATTTTTTGGGCGCCGGTTATTGACAGGCTGCCGCTGCCATTGCTCACTAAATGGATGGGCAAGAGGCGTAGTTGGATGCTGCTTGCGCAACTGGGGATTGTTGTTGGTCTAATGGGAATGGGGAATTCGGATTCGCATACGCAATTACAGCAGATTGCTTTGTTAGCTGTTTGGGTGGCATTTTGTTCGGCTACCCAAGACATTGTTATCGATGCTTATCGGATTGAATCTGTAAATCCTGAATATCAGGGTGCTATGGCGGCGACCTATGTGTTGGGGTATCGGATTGCTTTATTGATGGCAGGGGCGGGTGCTTTTTATGTCGCCGATTATGCCAGTTGGAAAGTGGCTTATTTTGTAATGGCGTCGGCTATGATTGTAGGGCTGATAGCTACACTTTGCCTTAAAGAGCCGGAGCATAAGCCTGTTGATGTGACGAAGTTGCGCGAGAATACAGCTGTTAAGTGTCAGAATATTTGGCAGCGATTTTTGACAGGATTTATGGATGCGGTATTGAGTCCATTTGTAGAGTTTTTTAATCGTAACGGTAAAGTTGGCTTATTGATTTTAATGCTTATTGCGGTTTATAAAATGAGCGACATCACTATGGGCGTTATGGCGAATCCTTTTTACCTTGATTTGGGTTTTAGTAAAAAAGATATTGCTGGTATTAGCAAAGTCTTTGGTTTTTTTATGACCATTTTGGGTGCAGCAGTAGGTGGGGTGCTGGTCGTTAGGTTCGGACTTATGCGCCCATTACTGCTTGGTGCGGTAATGGTGGCGGGGACTAATTTACTGTTTGCCATTTTGGCGGTCAGCGAGCCCAGTCTTTTATTGTTGGCCAGTGTTATAAGCGCCGATAATTTAAGTGGAGGTCTAGCGACATCGGTATTCATTGCTTACCTGTCAAGTTTAACCAGTACGGCATACACCGCGACGCAATATGCGCTGTTCAGTTCACTAATGACTTTACCGGCGCAACTATTAGGCGGATTTTCCGGTGTGGTTGTCGATAGCTATGGTTACACTGTTTTTTTTATTTATGCGTCAATAGTCGGATTGCCGGCAATAGTGTTGGTGCTTTTTTTGATCCGCTATCAAGGTCGGATTAGAGTCAGTGGTCATGATTTATGATAAGTGGGGCGTGATCGGGGAGGCGCTTATTTAATAATGAATATGCTGGCCGACGTTTTTTGTCCAAGATTACTCTCTATTTAGTCGCCTGATCATGATTGATCCGCTCGCGTTTTTTCTTCAGGTAAAAATTCCGAATTTTTTTGGTTTCTACTCCAGTTTTTTAGGTTAATTTCTTTGGGGCAGTGGAGTCCACTTTACCAAAGAGTCCGTAAAGCCCGTTCCTTTAGGTGGGGGATGTAAGGATGCTCTTGACGTTGTTTGTTCATCATTATAATTTTTTCTGTTGGATGCGCTGTTGCTGCGTATCTCCTGCCATCAGGGTAACTGAGATGGCGTGAAGTAAGACGATTTTCAGAGTCGTCCCCTTCGGGCATGGAGGGCTGTACTAAGGAATCCCCTTGCTTTAGATGGGGGTGGATGTCAAGAATGCCGTTTGTATTTAAAGTAATAATGCGCATAAGTATAAATTGGGTTGCGGACTTTTAATGAAATACGTATTATATGGGGTTCTTTAATAAAGTATGTAGCCCGTTTCGGGCAATGTGAAAGTGATATGAAACCAGAAATTCATCCAGAATATAAGCAAATTACCGTGACTTGCGGTTGCGGTAATAAATTTGAAACAGGTTCTGTATTGGGTAAGGATTTGCAGGTTGAGGTTTGTTCTTCATGCCATCCTTTTTATACAGGAAAGCAGCGTGTTGTTGATACGGCTGGCCGTGTTGATAAATTCCGTAAAAGATATGGAAAGTAAATTTTTGTGGTTTTTGCGCAGAGAGTGGTCTTGATTTCTGCATAACTCTGCAAGAATATACAGTTAAGTGGAAAAATATAGCGAATAAAAAAGGGTTTGCCTGAGTAAACGAAAAGATACTGATTACGCTTTTTATTTTGCACAGCACCCATAAAGCAAAAAGCCAGTGCAATAATATTGCACTGGCTTTTTGCTTTATGGGTGCTGTGCTTTGTTGGGCGATTCATTTCTGCTGGAGCAGGATTGTGTGACTCCTTAAATAAAATCTAAGTCGGACAATCCCTCAATAGACCAGTTGGTAAAATCAAGAGCACCCTCTTCATTGTCACCATTTTTGTAATTAATGCGACAGACATATTTTTGGGTGGTTGTGTTTGCAGTGGCGCTGGTGATGTCAATTTCGGCGTTAATAATGTATTGGTAGTTCCCCATGCTCCAGGCGTTAATAGGTTTGGCAGCGAAGCTTATAGTGGCATCGGATCCCAGCTTAGACTTGATGTAGTTATTGCAATGCGTAAAAGCAATCTCTGTCAGCGGATTGGATATGGGTAGTTGGCTTCCTTGGTCCTTGCTGTCAACAAGGAATAAATCAGATTGAATCACCTTGTAAACGAAAGGCATGATGACTTTGTGTTGAAATAAAATTAAAGCCACCAGACTGACGATAAAAATTAAGATGGAGTATTTCTTCATGGGATTAAATTAACTAAGTTTGAAAAATTAATTTTAACAGGAATCAACGTCTTAAGTGTATAGGAATTTAGCCGGCAAAGCTTGGGTTTGAGGAAATGTATTGGGTGCTAGTTTTTGACTTGACAAGGCTAATTGAACTGGTAGACTGACAGTTCACTAAATTGACTTGGTGTTACTTAGTACTTAAGTTATTTTAAGTGCTGGTGAGAAAATGGAGTTGTAACTATAGCCCCTGGCGATAAAGCAGTTGGGGATTTTATAATTTTAGGAGGTAGAAATGGCAGCTACAACTGAATCAGTGAAAGCTGATGCTGCGGAAGCACCGCTTTTAAATAAAAGAAATATGTTCCTTGGAGCAGCACTGTACGTGGTGTTCTATGGTTGGGTTCGTTGGTATGAAGGCGTCTATGGCTGGTCAGCTGGTCTAGATTCATTTGCACCTGAATTCGAAACATATTGGATGAACTTTCTTTATATCGAGTTTGTTTTAGAAATTATAACCGCAAGTATTTTATGGGGTTATTTGTGGAAAAGTCGTGATCGTAAAGTAATGTCAATCACACCAAGAGAAGAGTTAAGAAGACACATGACTCATTGGACTTGGTTGGTAATGTACGGCATCGCTATTTATTACGGCGCTAGCTACTTCACAGAGCAAGATGGAACATGGCATCAAACTATTGTTCGTGATACTGACTTTACACCAAGTCATATTATCGAATTCTACTTGAGCTACCCTATCTACATCATTACTGGTGGTGCTTGTTTCTTGTATGCAAAAACAAGACTTCCTACTTATCAGCAAGGTCTGCATCTTCAATATATGGTTGCAGTACTTGGTCCTTTCATGATTCTGCCAAATGTTGGTCTGAATGAGTGGGGTCATACTTTCTGGTTTATGGAAGAGTTGTTTGTAGCTCCTTTACATTATGGCTTCGTATTCTTCGGATGGGCTGCTTTAGGTGTAATGGGTGTTGTAAACACAGAAGTTGCAGCTATTGCTAAACTTCTGAAAAAAGACTTAGCTTAATAAGTCTTTGGCTGTAATTACTATCTCCTTTTGCTGTTTCGCTTTTTTTCAGGGCGAAACAGCTAAAATTAAGATAGTTAATTAATAAAAATAATTTAAATCCTTTAGGAGGTAAGCTAATGAGCGCATCTCAATCAGCTGTACGTTCACGCGCTGAAGCAGTTAAAGTTTCACGTACGTTCGACTGGCTAATTATCTTTACGTTGTTCTTCGTTGTACTTGGTGGTTATCATATTCACTATATGTTAACTGGTGGTGACTGGGATTTTTGGACTGACTGGAAAGATCGTCGTCTATGGGTAACTGTAGCACCAATCGTTTCAATCACTTTCCCGGCGGCTGTTCAGTCTATGCTGTGGTGGCGTTATCGTTTACCTTTCGGTGCGGTACTTTGTATCTTAGGTCTGCTCTTAGGTGAGTGGGTTAACAGATATTTGAATTTCTGGGGTTGGACTTATTTCCCAGTAAATTTCTGCTTCCCTTCAAACTTGATGCCAGGTGCTATCGTACTTGACGTTGTGTTGATGCTGTCAGGTAGTATGACAGTAACAGCAGTACTGGGTGGTATGGCTTGGGGTCTTTTATTCTACCCTGGCAACTGGCCAATTATTGCTCCATTACATGTTCCTGTTGAATATAATGGCATGATGATGACACTAGCTGATTTACAAGGTTACCACTACGTAAGAACTGGTACACCTGAGTACATCAGAATGGTTGAAAAAGGTACATTAAGAACTTTCGGTAAAGACGTTGCTCCAGTATCAGCATTCTTCTCTGCTTTCGTGAGTATCTTGATTTACTTCTTGTGGCATTTCTTCGGTAAATGGTTCAACGGTACTTCATTCACCCAGAGCGCATAAGCGTTCGGTTGTAAGAAACTACACAAAAAGACTGATGTTATTAATGCGGGTTATACCTGTTGACATCAGATACTCTGAAAACTATAGATTCTCTATTATAGAGGAGGATATATGAAATTAATTAAAGACAAGGTTGCTAAATTATCCTTTGTCGCACTGCTGGTAACTGTTACAGCAGCGATGTTTTACGCACCAACTGCATCTGCTCATGGTGAAAAGTCGCAAGCCGCATTTATGCGTATGCGTACAATTCACTGGTTTGACTTGAACTGGTCAAAAGATATAGTACCTGTAAATGATACTATGACAATTTCCGGTAAATTCCATGTTTTCGCGGGATGGCCTGAAACTGTTGATAAACCAGAAGTATCTTTCTTGAACATCGGTATTCCAGGACCTGTTTTTATTCGTCAAGGTTCATGGATTGGTGGTCAATTAGTGCCTCGTTCAGTTTCTCTTGAGCTGGGTGAGACTTATGAGTTTAAAGTATTGTTGAAAGCACGTCGTCCAGGCGATTGGCACATTCATACTATGATGAACGTTCAAGGTGGTGGTCCAATCATCGGTCCAGGTAAATGGGTAACTGTTACTGGTTCAATGGGATCATTCGTTAATCCAGTTACTACGTTGCTAGGCGATACTATCGACTTAGAAACATATAACTTGAGCAACGTTTACTTCTGGCACGCTTTCTGGTACGGATTAGGTTTGGCTTGGTTGGTATATTGGGTTCGTAGACCTGTATTCGTTCCTCGTTTCCTTGCAGTTGAAGCTGGTAAAGCAGATTCTTTGATCAGTGCTACTGACAGAAAAGTTGCTATGGGTTTTGCGGTTGCTACCATTGGTGTTGTTGCTTTCGGTATGAGCAGCACAAATGCGGCATATCCAGTAACAACTCCATTGCAAGCTGGTTTGATTCGTGGCATGAAAACTATTGAAATGCCTGTAGCAACTGTTAACGTTAAAGTTGAAGATGCAACTTATCGTGTTCCAGGTCGTGCTATGCAAATGACATTGACTATCACTAACAATGGTGATTCAGCAGTGCGTTTGGGTGAGTTCAATACAGCCTCTGTTCGTTTCTTAGATCCTGCTGTACATGAAGATGAAACAGGCTATCCAGATGACTTGTTGGCTGAAGAAGGTTTGACTGTTAGTGATAACAGCCCACTTGCTCCAGGTACTTCAAGAACTGTGCAAGTTACTGCTTCTGACGCAGCGTGGGAAGTTTACCGTTTAGCTGACTTGATCTATGATCCAGACAGCCGTTTTGCTGGTTTGTTATTCTTCTTTGATGAAGAAGGCAACCGTCAAATGGTTACTGTAGATGCTCCATTAATTCCATCTTTCATTTAATGAAATAATTAGCTAATAATTTAAATTATTAGCTAAGGGATTGAAAACCCTCGCTACCTATTGGTAGCGGGGGTTTTTTTTGATCGTAGATTGCACTTCGGAGCTAAAAATCCACGATTTTATGTTAAATTCAAAAGTTAAATGAGTTTGGCCCTGAGTCCTCATTAGATTCCGGAAAGATCCTCAAGGTTTCTTAGTTTCCCAAGTAGTGCTTCAGCTTGCCGAACAGGTATTCGACCGTAAGCTGCTCCTTATCATGCCAAAAACCACAGTCAATTTCTTCTTTCCGATTCGATTTTGGCGAGATGACGGCTCTTATTTCCCGACTTCCAACACCCTCTCAACTTGTGTGTGTCGTAAGCTTTGTCCGCCAAAACGGCTGAGGCATTAACGTTTTCCAGCAAGGGTATCGCTTGTTTATATTCAGCCGCCTGTCAGGATGTATTTAAGCGGCATGGCTAAGGCATCACAGAGCGTGTGGATCTTGCAGCCAAAACTTACCTTTGGAACGCCTCGGAGCCTCATTATCGGCGATGCTGTTTGCCGCTTCAGCCGCGCAGGCATCATGCGCCCTAATCACTGACCGATCCATAGAAACATCCTGTAAATCAGATGCTTCAGAAAAATGACCGAAGAGCTTCTCCTATGCGCCATTGGCGCACCAGCGTGAAAATCGCTTGAATATGCTATGTGTTGGCGGCAAAACCCGCCACTGCGAACTCGAACGTAATATCCATGTCCGGCGTCAACTATCCTGGCCGGGCGTACTGCCTCACATAATAATCAAACTACTGGAGAGCCGCCATACCTCATCAGACTCGGCTTTAATTTCAGTTGTACTCACATTTTTAACTCCACTCTTTTGAAGATATTATGTCAGAGACTGTGTGATTTCACCAAAATCAGCATTACAATCTAAGCTGTCTATGATATTCGAAGCCAGAGCAGAATTTATTGCCAAGACCGAATTTTCATTTAGCATGAGTGCTCGCAAACTCTCTTCCAGACTCTGCTGAGTTTGGCGCCACTCAGAGATCCTTCTTTGCAGAGTTCTTATTTGGCCTATCGTAAACTGGCTCGGATATTTACCCATTAGCCATGTGACAATCTCTTTGGCTGTCGTATCTGGCAGGAGTTCTAGTCGCAATTTTATTTCATCCCACACTTTCTCAAAAGGATCTTTTCGCGTTCGCCAGGTACGTGGCGCTTTTCTTAAATCAGTTATTTTACTGGTCCGGTAATAACGACTTACGGGAGTATTTTCTTCTGGTTTAACGGGCTCTTGATCACCCACATCACCTGCTGCGTTATCTGTAACACGGGCTTCTGCTTTGCCGTGTTTATTCCAGGAAAATGTCCACAGTTGATCCTGTAATCTTTCCAGTTGAGTAAGCATGTTAACAGGATCAATCGTCTCATATTCGCGTGTTAGCGAATCTTTATTCGCCTGGCTAACATACTCAGAAAGCAGAACACGTTGATACGGCGTTTTTGCAGAGTCGTATTTTTTTGAAACTTTTGCACCGCATCGTTCTTTCTCTATCAATTTCAATGAGGGTTGGAAATAATTAATATACTGCGTATTCTGGCCCAACTTGAACACCCATTCTGATTCAATCTGAACACCTATTCTGATTTAACTTGAACACTCATTCTGGTTTCAAGCTGAACACTTTTCTGGATTTTCCAGAATCGGTGTTCAAGTTGCCAGAATGACTGTTCAGGTTGCCAGAATGACTGTTCAGTTTGCCAGAATCCCGCCTAACGCATTGTTTATTCAATCAGACTATCCTCTCCACCTTTTGTGGAAAAGATATGTCAGCGAAGAGAACAGCAATGCGAAAATTACGAGAGGTACTCCGGCTCAGTTATAGCGCCGGATTAAGCATCCGAAAAATCAGTGCCAGCACCAAAATCAGTGTCGGCAGCATCCAAAACATCTTGAAACTGGCCGTGCAGCTGAAAATAACCTGGCCGTTACCGGAGGATTGGGATGATCAAACGCTAGCCCTGAAATTTTATCCCCGCTCAGACGCTCAGCCTTCCGCCAAATTCCAAGAGCCGGTATGGACTGACGTTCATAGGGAGTTGAAGAAAAAAGGCCTGACCAAGCAGCTGCTCTGGGAGGAATACACCCAGCAGTATCCGAATCGCTGCTATAGCTATTCACAGTTCTGCGCCCGTTATGCCGACTGGCGGAAGAAACAAAAACGCTCCATGCGGCAGACTCATCGTGCCGGTGACAAGTTGTTTATCGACTATGCCGGACCCACGATGCCCGTGGTCTGTGCGTCAACCGGCGAAATACGTACCGCGCAGATCTTCGTAGCGGTTCTGGGTGCCTCCAATTACACCTTTGCCGAAGCGACCTGGAGCCAAAGCCTGCCGGATTGGTTAGGCAGCCATGTGCGGGCTTTTGAGTTTTTTGGTGGAACGACGTTGATGCTGGTCCCCGACAATTTAAAAAGCGGGGTGACAAAAGCCTGTCGTTACGACCCCGAACTGAACCCCAGTTATTAACAGTTGGCGTCCCATTACTCGATCGCGGTGATGCCTGCCAGGCCCTATAAACCCAAGGATAAAGCCAAGGCGGAGGCCGGTGTTCTGCTGGTCGAGCGCTGGATTATGGCTAAGTTGCGCCATCAAACGTTCTTCTCGTTGGCGGAGCTGAATCACTGTGTCAGCGCCTTGCTGACCGAACTCAATCAAAAGCCCTTTAAGCAAATGCCAGGCTGCCGTCAGCAGTGGTTTGAAACGCTGGATAAACCGGCGCTGGCGCCGTTACCGAAGTACGCTTACCAGTACACCGACATCAAAAATGCTCGCGTCAATATCGATTATCACCTGATCTACGACCAGCACCTGTACTCGGTGCCGCATCACTGCGTAGGCGAACAGGTGGAGTTACATGCCGGTGACAAACTGATTGAGGTTTATTTTCACCACCAACGCATCGCTACCCATGTTCGGAAATATTATCCAGGCATAACGACCGAGCCAGGGCACATGCCGGTACAGCATCCTCAGCATCAGCAATGGACGCCAGGACGGTTAATGAACTGGGCGCAATCGATAGGGCCTGAGGTGCTGGTGTGGGTGAAGGGGCAGTTACAGCGTAGAGAGCATCCAGAACAGGCTTACCGCGTCTGCCTGGGCTTATTGAGCCTCAACCGTTGCTATACCTCCGAACGCTTAAACAAAGCCTGTGAGATCGCCAACAAAGAATCCCTGTTCCACTTGAAAAACGTCAAAGCCATTTTGGTAAGCAACAGGGATAAGCTGCCTGACACAGCGCTAGTGCAGCTATCGTTATTGCCTCAGGACCATGAAAACATTCGTGGCGCAAAGAGTTTCCACTAACCCCTAAAGCGTTGAGTAAGCAGGGTTTACAGAAGACTCTGCTTGTTCGCCTTTTCTTTTAAAATCTAAATACAGGACATTAACATGATTGAAAACACCCTCAGCCAACTACGCCAACTGAAACTAACCGGCATGGCCTCTGCGCTGCAAACCCAACGGGATCAGCCTGGCACCTATGAAGGCTTAGCTTTTGCCGAACGTCTGCAATTCTTAGTCGATCACGAAGACCAGGAGCGTAATCAGCGTAAACAGGATCGTTTGACACACGCTGCGCAATTCAAACTCAAGGCGTATGCCAAAGAACATTGGGTAATGGGTCAAACCTGTAACTTGGTATGAATATCGACGCCAAATTCTACCTTATTGATAAGCAGTCCAATGACAGTATCATGCATCAAAGCTGACTTGGAAAAACAGATGGTTTTCCTTGTCAACCGTTTGATCCAGGTTCGTAGATTCAAGTTTTTGCGTTCAATTTTCTGGGTGTTCCGCTTG
>JAGXGY010000010.1 GCA_024636505.1 Methylobacter sp.
CTGGATCAAACGGTTGACAAGGAAAACCATCTGTTTTTCCAAGTCAGCTTTGATGCCTGATACTGTCATTGGACTGCTTATCAATAAGGTAGAGTTTGGCGTCGATATTCATACCAAGTTACAGGTTTGACCCATTACCCATGTTTCATCATTACACATTGCTGAGCGTGATGAGTGGCTGAAGAAAAAAGACCGAAGAACAAAAGGGGACGCTACCCTTTTTTGCTATCTTTATCATTTTCAGGAAATATGAAAGACGGGTAAAGTAGAGAACAGGCTTGCGCCTGCCCTCCCTCATCAAACCGTGCATGCGCTATTAACGGAGTAACGCCTTTAGTGGTGATGATTTAAGCTGAATAACAGCCTTTTTACACCCTCCCTAAAAGCGCCGACAGTCTTTAGATCATCGCTTTATTTAGGATTTCTTTCATCTTCCAACGCTTCAGCCAGCTGTTTTGCAGGCAGATAACCGGGAAAAATATTGCCTTTTTCGGTAACGATCATCGGCGTGCCTTTCACTTCAAAATCTTCAGCTAACTGCATATGCTGATCGACCGGGTTGTCACAGGTTTTAGTGTCGAGCTTATCGCCTTTTTTCGCTGCGGTTAAGGCGACTTTACGATCATCTGCACACCAGACTGATACGGCCTTATGATACGAATCGGAACCTTTACCGGCTCTTGGGAAAAATAAATATTGAATAGTAATGCCTTCAGCCATGTATTGATCAATTTCTGAATGCAATTTACGACAATAACCGCAATCAATATCGGTAAAGATACTAACCGTATATTTGCTTATTTTAGGTTTAAACACGATCATTTTGTCCAAACCGAGTTTATCGACGGCCTGTTTGCGAGCGCCACTCAGCTTTTCTTCAGTGAGATCGGTACGTGCAGCAATATCAACCAAGTGTCCCTGAATCAAATACTTACCATCGTCAGAAACATAAAATATATTGCCGCCGACGGTAACTTCAAAAAGCCCGCTGATTTCAGAAGACTTAACGGATTCGACTGTTACCGATGGCATGGATTTAGCCAGCGCTTGCCTGATAGCATTTTCATTCGCATGGGCTATCGATAAAGTCAGGCCGCATAGCGATATAGCAATAATTGTGATAATTTTTTTCATAATGTTCCTGAGTTAGTTTATAGGACCTAGGGTCGTCAATTCACCGCAGAGGCACAACCCAGCGGTCGGCCCTACTACCTTTAGTTAAGTTTAAAACAGTCGCCCAATATCCAAAAACATAGCCAATGCCATTAATAACACCAGCAATACAATACCGATTTGCTGAAAGAAGATTTGCGTCATTTCCGAAACAGGACTGCCTTTAATACCCTCTATCGCAAAAAACAGTAAATGCCCACCATCCAATACCGGTATCGGCAACAAATTTAATATACCTAAACTGACACTAATCAAAGCCAGATATTTTAAAAAAGGCACTAAACCCATGGTCGCAGACTGCCCCGCATATTGGGCAATACTGATAGGGCCGCTTAAGTTTTCCATGGAAGCTTTACCGATCAGCATTTTACCCATCATCTTCAACGTGGTCACTGAATAATAATACGTCGTTTGCAAAGCAACCGGGATTGCGTCCAGCGGCGATAATGCATATTCAACGCTGACCGAACTCATCAATTCTTCAGGTATATAAACAGACGCACCGATTTTACCTTCGGTCGTCTGACCTATTGTGACAGTTTTGGGCGTAATGGTTAAAGGTATACGTACATCATCACGTTCAATCACCAGTTTAATAGGGACTCCGGGATGTTCTTTTACATAAACCACCCACTGCATCCAATCGTTTATGGCTGTGTTATCGGCACTCACAATCAGGTCGCCTTGCTGCAAACCGGCGGCTAATGCAGCGCTATCAGGCAATACTTTCTCTATGATGGCTTGCAATGCTGGGGACCAAGGCTTGAAGCCTAAACGCCGATACAGTACATCAGGACTTTTACTTTCTTTATCAGTAACATGGAGTGTTCTGACAGCACGCCGATCATCAACGTTTTTCACTGCAACCTTAATGCTCTGCTCACCGTTCAGTACCGAGGAAACTATGGCGGTCATGGCCTCAGTCCAGGTGGGTGTCACCTTGTCATTAACCGAGATAATCTGATCGCCTTCAACAAAGCCTGCCGATGCGGCCAATGTTTCCTGCTCCACCGCGCCGAGTATCGGCTTGATACCTGTCTCGCCTATCACCAGCACACTCC
Organism: Methylobacter sp.; assembly: GCA_024636505.1. Lineage (GTDB taxonomy): Bacteria > Pseudomonadota > Gammaproteobacteria > Methylococcales > Methylomonadaceae > Methylobacter_A. The sequence goes on from JAGXGY010000010.1 coordinate 2,235, forward strand.
AGAATAACGCAACGGCCAGCACCAGATTAAACACGGGGCCTGCGGCTACTATGGCCGTTCTGGCCAATAAAGACTGGCGATTAAACGCATACGGCAAGTCGGCTTCATTAACTTCGCCTTCCCGTTCATCGACCATTTTGACATAGCCGCCCAGCGGAATGGCCGAGATCAGATACTCTGTCGCCTCCGGGTTTTTCTGGTAAGACCATAAAACCTTGCCGAAACCGACAGAAAACCGAAGTACTTTTACTCCGGCTTTACGAGCGACCCAGAAATGCCCGAATTCATGAAATGAAACCAGGACACTGATCGCAACTATGAAGTAAAACAGCGTATGCAGTAAATCCATCAATAATTAAGCTCGTTAATAATCTGCGTAGACACTAGCCTAGCCTGCTGATCCGCATCTAAAATAATTTCCAGAGTATCGGCAGTCTTGGCCTCGAATTTTTTCATGCAACGCTCAATGATAAGCGGAATATCGGTAAAGCGAACCTGTTCATTTAAAAAGGCCTCCACGGCAATTTCATTGGCTGCATTTAAAATAGTCGGCATGGTGCCCCCGGTAGCAATAGCCTCATAGGCTAGACGCAAACAAGGAAACCGTTCCAAACTCGGCTCTTGAAAATCCATGCGCCCGACATCAAAAATATTCAACGGTTCAACTCCTGAATCAAACCGCTCCGGCCAAGCCATGGAATAGGCAATAGGTATGCGCATATCGGGATTGCCCATTTGCGCCAAAACAGTACCGTCGACATAATCGACCATCGAATGAATAACGCTTTGCGGATGAATGACCACTTGAATTTGATCTGGGGTCATGTCGAATAAAATACACGCCTCGATCATTTCCAGGCCTTTATTCATCATGGTTGCCGAATCCACCGATATTTTTCTGCCCATATCCCAGTTAGGGTGAGCGATAGCCTGAGCCGGCGTAACATGGGTCAGTTGCTCAACAGGTATCTCCCGAAAAGGGCCGCCCGAAGCGGTCAATAAAATACGTCTGGCTTGCTTTTCCTGCATACCGGTTTTATATCCTGAGGGCATGCACTGGAATATCGCATTATGCTCGCTGTCAATCGGCAGCAATTGCGCACCGGAATCGCTAATGGCTTGCATAAAAATGGCACCCGACATCACCAGAGCCTCTTTATTGGCCAGCAATACGGTTTTACCCGCTTTTGCGGCCGCAAGGCTTGGCAATAGACCCGCCGCACCTACGATGGCCGCCATTACTGAATCGACATTATCCAGTGTTGACACCTGCTCCAGCGCTTTTGCGCCCGACAGTACTTTTATATCGGCTATAGGCGTATTTTTAAGGTTTTCTTCAAAGACCAAAGCCTTATGCTGATCCACTACCACAACAACCTCTGGATGGTGCTCCAGACATTGTTCATAAAGGGTTTCAATATTGGTATTAGCCGTTAAGGCGATGACCTTATACAGGCTGGAATGCCTTGCCACTACATCTAAGGTACTGACGCCAATGGAGCCGGTAGCTCCAAGTATGCAAATACCCTTCATGACATAAGTCCAATCGCCACTATACCGGCATAAAAAAATGGAACTGCGGCAACCAGACTATCGATTCTATCGAGAATACCGCCGTGTCCGGGCAGTATCGACCCGGTATCTTTGACGCCGCGCTGGCGTTTGACCACGCTAAAAAACAAATCGCCGTAAATAGAAATCAACACCGTCAACACAGACAACAATATAAAATCGAATACTCTCATCCAGATAAAACCATCATGATAGCTATAATAACCGATAAAAGCAGCAGCCCAGACGGCTCCGGCTATAAAAGCGCCGTACATACCTTGGACTGTTTTGCCCGGGCTGATTTCGGCTGACAACTTGGTCTTACCGAATTTCTTTCCGGAAAAATAGGCGGCAATATCGGCAACCCAAATCAACACCAGAAAATACACGGTCATTTCTGAACCATAAAAAGCTCTTAACCGGGTTAAGAACAGCCACGCCGCTAATAGAATAATCCAGCCGATCAACGCCTTATAACGCATTTTTAATTTAAGATTTAAAATACCGGCAGGCGAGTTTCTAATTAACATCATGGATAATATCCAGAACAGCAGCGGCACTAAAACCAGCCACTCGAGGACGCCTGAATAGTTCCTGACATCAGACCAGTCTAAGACCTGGGCTACCACCTCCAGAAATTGCGTCCAAAAATGCAGCCATAACATCGGCAAAATCAACGCAACTAAAAATAATCCGCGTTTAACCGGTGAATCAATACCGATCAAATTAGTCCACTCCCAGGCGGCTAAAAGCGTGATTAAGCCGATAAGTAATGAAAAATATTCCGAAGGCAGCTGAAAAACAGCCAGAACAACCAGAGGAACCAAAATTAAGGCAGTAATAATTCGCTGTAGTAACATATTATTATTAGATGAAGTTGGGAGTATTATTAGAGTGACTGATCAGTCACTCTTATTTTAGTGTAACAGCAACCAGCAGGTTACTGTTAAAGTAGTTTATCAAGCAATTGCTCTCCGGTATGACCAAAGCGTCTTTGCCGTTTTCTAAAGCTGCAGATAGCATCTTCAAGCGATTTCTGGTCGAAATCAGGCCACAGTATTTCGGTAAAATACAACTCTGTATAGGCAAGTTGCCACAACAAAAAATTACTCACTCGTTGCTCACCACCGGTTCTGATAAACAAGTCAGGTTCCGGTAGGTCGGCGGTTGATAAATGCTGATTAATCAGTTGTTCACTGATGTCCTGTTTTTTCAATTCTCCGACCGCTATTTTTTCCGCCACAGTCCGAAATGCCTGACACATATCCCAGCGCCCGCCATAATTAGCCGCGATAACTAAGGTTAAGGCATTATTATCTTTCGTTTGCGCCTCTCCTTCGGTCATTTTAGCCTGCAGCTTGTCGGAGAATGCCGCTCTGTCACCAATAAACCGTAAACGGATATTATTGCGATCGAGCTTGTTGATCTCACTTTGCAGGGTTGCCATAAACAGCCCCATCAATAATGACACCTCTTCTTCCGGACGGCGCCAGTTTTCACTGCTAAAAGCGAATAAGGTTAAAACCTCAATCTTTTGTTTAGCGCAATACTCTACAATTTTCCGAACCGCTTTAACCCCGGCCTGATGACCGACTGCACGCGGCATAAACCGTTTCTGTGCCCAGCGACCATTACCATCCATAATAATGGCGATGTGACGCAGGTTGTTGCTATTTATGTTAGCTGATTCCGAACTGATACCGTCATCCGTAGACATTGTTTACATTCCGATTACATTGACAGTAAATCAGCTTCTTTCGCTTCCAGCAATTTCTCAACATCTTTGACATATTGATCGGTCAATTTTTGAATTTTTTCTTCTGCTGCCCGCGCTTCATCTTCGGAAATCATTTTTTCCTTTAAAGCTTCTTTTATGGCTGAATTGGCGTCACGACGAATATTTCTGATCGCAACACGACCATTTTCTGCTTCGTTCTTGACAACTTTAACCAGGCTGCGGCGACGCTCTTCAGTCAACGGGGGCAACGGAATACGAATAACCATGCCATTGGTAGAAGGATTCAACCCCAGATCCGATTTCATAATGGCTTTTTCAATCGCCTGCACCATACCCTTTTCCCAAGGAGTAATCGTTAACGTACGCGCATCTTCAACAGCAATATTAGCAACCTGAGATAATGCAGAATCGGTGCCGTAATACGAAACGTTAATTTGATCCAATAAACTGGGATGAGCCCTGCCGGTTCTTATTTTTGAAAACTCATGTTTTAAGGCATCGATACTTTTGCTCATACGAGTTGAAGCATCCTGTTGAATATCACTGATCATTATCTGTTCCTCGTTGAATAAGAGATCCTATCTCTTCGCCCATCATTAGTTTCATTACCGCACCTTGCTCAAAAATATTCATCACCCGCATCGGTACATTATTATCCCTGCATAATACCAGTGCAGTGGTATCCATGACATTCAGACGCTGATCCAGGGCTTCATCATAGGTTAGCCGCGAATAGAATTTGGCGTTCTTGTCTTTTTGGGGATCGGCAGAATATATACCTTTAACTTTAGTCGCCTTAATCATTAATTCGGCATTGATTTCAATCGCCCTAAGACTGGCGGCAGAATCGGTGGTAAAAAAAGGATTTCCGGTTCCTGCTGCAAAAATAACGACCCGGCCTTTTTCCAAATGCCTGACCGCTCTGCGGCGAATATAATCCTCACAGACCTGATTAATTTTCAGTGCCGACATCACCCTGACCTGTTGTCCGTGGGACTCGAGTGCATCCTGCATGGCCAGGGCATTGATTACCGTAGCCAGCATACCCATTTGATCGCTGGTTACCCTGTCTAAACCTTGCGAAGCTTTTTCAGCGCCACGCAATATGTTACCGCCACCGATAACCAAACCAACCTGAAGACCGGCATCGCATAACTCTTTGATTTCAACTGCAAGACGATTAACAATATCTGCATCTATACTACCACCGGTCTCACTCATTAAAGCTTCACCGCTTAACTTAAGCAAAATTCTTTGGCAAATTAGTTTAGTATTGGAAAACTCTGTCATTTTAATTATCGGGTGGCTAGTGTTTTATTAATAAAGATATTCAAGATCAAGGTTGTCGTCTTTAACCTTGCGCCTAAATTAATTGCCTCTGACTTGCGCCATAACTTCTTCGGCAAAGTTTTCTTCTTTCTTCTCGATGCCTTCGCCCACTTCCAAACGAGCAAAACGAATAACACTGTTACCTTTTGATGCAAGCAGCTTACCAACTGTCACTTTATCGTCCTTAATAAAAGGCTGTCCCACCAAAGTAATTTCCGCCAAAAATTTGCTGATACGACCTACAACCATTTTCTCAATAATTTCCGCAGGCTTGCCGCTTTCTGCCGCTTGAGCCGAGAATATTTCTTTCTCTTTTTCAATCAGCTCCACAGATACTTGCTCCTCAGAAACACAAGTCGGTTTGCTCGCTGCAATATGCATAGCAATGTCTTTACCTAATTGCTCATCTGCTTTAGCCAATTCGACGATCACACCAATTTTTTTACCGTGCAGATAAAAAGCTGTGCCACCTGTCGCTGTCTGGTATTTTAAAAAGCGCCTGACCGTAATATTTTCACCCAATTTAGCAATCATTCCACGACGAACTTCATCGACAACAGTGCCGTCGGCCAGTTTCATTGCCAGCAGTTGTTCATCGGTTTCAATGTCAGAATCTAACAAAGCTGTCGCGACATTATCGACGAAATTGACAAAATCATCGGCTTTGGCAACAAAATCAGTCTCGCAGTTAACATCGACAATCGCTACCGTTTTTCCGTTGTCGCTGATTTTAGCGCCGATGATGCCTTCCGCAGCAATACGGTCGGATTTTTTATCGGCTTTGGCTAGGCCGGATTTTCGCATATTCTCAATGGCTAATTCCATATCGCCGTTGGCTTCAACTAATGCTTTTTTGCACTCCATCATACCGGAGGCTGTTCTTTCACGCAGCTCCTTAACCATCGCTGCACTAATAGTCATACTCATTCTTTATCTTTCCTTATTGTTCATCACTGTAAAAACGCCCCCCATAAGGAGGCGTTTTTTTGCCTAACGTTAAGCGCTCAGAAAACGCTTAAAAAAATAGCCTACTATTCCGCCGCCGTTTCCTCAACAAAATCATCAGATTTTGCTGACAATCCTAAACCGGCTGATTTAGCTTCCATCACTGCTGCAGAAACACTTTCGCAATAAAGCTTAACGGCACGAATTGAATCGTCATTACCCGGAATAATGTAATCAACTTGCTCAGGTGAATTATTAGAATCCACAATACCAACAACTGGAATACCTAATTTTCTAGCTTCACTGATCGCATTCTTTTCATAACCGACATCCAAGATAAAAATGACATCAGGCACGCCTTTCATGTCTTTAATCCCGCCCAGGCTACGCTCCAGTTTTTCAAGTTCGCGCTCCATGCCTAAGGCTTCTTTTTTAGCAAACCGTTGATAAAGCGTACCATCTGCTTTCATCGCTTCCAATTCTTTAAGGCGATTGATTGATTTCTTGATGGTTTTAAAATTTGTCAGCATGCCGCCTAACCAGCGGTGATTGACATAAGGCATACCGCAACGCGCCGCTTCTTCAGCAACTACTTTACGTGCTGATTTCTTGGTACCAACAAACAGGACAGTGCCTTTGTTTGCCGCCATCTGACCCAGATAATTCATTGCGTCATTAAACATTGGAAGCGTTTTTTCCAAATTGATAATATGGATCTTGTTACGGGCACCGAACAGGTAAGTCGCCATTTTCGGATTCCAATAACGGGTTTGATGCCCAAAATGGACACCCGCTTCAAGCATTTGACGCATAGATACTGCTGACATGTGTTCTCCTAAGATTTAAAATTCGGAACAACCTGTTCCGAGTTGGGTTACGCCTCCACCTACCCCGCCTGAAAACCAGCAATAACTATTTTAGTTAAAACTCAGGTATGCTGGCACCCTTCCAAACGTGACGATAAGTGTGAGTATTGGTTCAAAATGAACTTCCCTTTATACCATAATTACTTTTTCACAACAAGCCGATCTCTGTTAAAATAATCGTATTACACAAGCGCAAAGTGAATGAATCGAAACCAAAAAACATGCGACTTGCTGTGCTTTTAGCCTTTAGCCTACACCTGATTTTATGAGCATAATTATTAAAAGTGAAACTGAAATCGAAAAAATGCGTATTGCCGGAAAACTGGCAGCCGACGTTTTAGATATGATTGAACCCTACGTGGTTCCCGGCATTACCACCGATGAACTTAATCGGATTTGTCACGATTACATGGTAGACGTGCAACAAGCCATACCTGCGCCGCTCAATTATCATGGCTTTCCAAAATCAATTTGCACCTCAGTTAATCAACAGATTTGCCACGGTATTCCCAGCGGAAAAAAACTGAAACCGGGCGATATCATCAATATCGATATTACTGTGATTAAAGATGATTATCATGGCGATACCAGTAAAATGTTTTGCGTCGGCGAAGTCAGTCCGCACGCCAAACGCCTGATTAAAATAACCCAGGAAGCGATGTTTTTAGGCATTGAACAGGTCAAACCCGGCGCTACCTTAGGCGACATCGGTCATGCCATCCAAAAACATGCAGAATCCAACCGTTACTCTGTGGTCAGGGAATTTTGCGGACATGGTATCGGCAAAAAATTCCATGAAGAACCCCAAGTGCTGCATTATGGCAAGGCCGGCGACGGAGAAGTCCTTGAGGCAGGCATGATCCTAACCATCGAACCGATGATCAATCTTGGCAAACGGCATATGAAAGTATTGGCCGATGGCTGGACCGCCGTCACCAAAGACCGAAGCTTATCAGCGCAATGGGAACACACTATTCTTGTCACCCAAAGCGGCTACGAGATTTTGACCTTACGCCAGGAAGAAAAGCTGCCGCTCCCGATCGCCTCCTTACCTACTATGCCTTGTAGCTAAGGCGACCCTCCCAAGCAATCACATTAAGGATTGAGCAATAACATGCATCCGTCGATTTTTGCCGAAAAAGACAGCCTGCAGCAAGTCAAACAGTTGCTAAAACAAAAAAACACTGAACTTCGACAAAAGTTTGATCCTCACAAATCGGCTGCCAAACTGCTTAAAGAGAAATCCGATTTCATTGATAACGTGTTGCGCTGCTGCTGGCAACATTTTCTCGGCGAACACGCCAGCCAGCTTACGCTATGCGCCGTTGGCGGTTACGGCAGAAGAGAGCTGTTCCCCTATTCCGATATTGATATAGTGGTGCTGCTCGATTGCGAAGACGCCACCCTCTACCAGGAAGCTTTATCAAACTTCTTTACCTTTCTCTGGGACATCGGCTTAAAACTGGGACAAAGCGTCCGTACCATCAAACAATGTGTCGAAGCTGCTGTAGCCGACCAAACCGTCATGACCAGCCTGATGGAAAGCCGCCTGATTACCGGCAATGTCACACTACGCAAAGCGTTAAGACAACAAATCACCCCGGATAAAATCTGGCCGTCAGACCAGTTTTTTGCGGCCAAAATGCAAGAGCAGCGACAGCGTTACGCCAAATTTCATGACACCGCCTACAATCTCGAACCCAACATTAAAGAAGGACCGGGGGGATTGCGCGATAGACAAGTCATCTCTTGGGTGTTTAAACGCCATTACAATGCCTCATCAATCAAAGAACTGATTAAATACGGGTTCCTGCCCGAGTCAGAATATCTGGAACTGGTTGCAGCCCTTGACGTGCTGTGGCGGATTCGTTACGCGCTGCATCTGTTAACCGACCGCTGCGAAGACCGGCTGATTTTCGATTATCAACGCGACCTTGCTGAGCAATTCGGCTTCAGCTCCGAACATCAGGAATACAATCAGGATGTCGAACAATTCATGCAGTTTTATTTTAAAACGGTACTTGGACTCGAACGTCTCAATGAAATGTTGTTACAGTTGTTTCATGAACGTTTCGTTTCTGGAGAAGCTGTTTACAAATCAATCCCGCTTAACGATAAATTTGTTGCCATCAACGGTTATCTTGAAGCCATTGACGACACAGTTTTCGAGCGACACCCACTAGCTTTATTGGAGCTCTTTTTAGTTCTGGAACAAAATTCATCGATTAAAGGCGTCAGAGCAACGACCATACGCTTGGTTCGTAAAAGCCTGCACTTAATCGACGAGCAATTCCGGCATAATAAAGCCGCCAACCGGCTTTTTATCGAGGCGTTCCGGCAACCGCGCGGTATTACCGACCAACTAAGGCGCATGAACCGTTACGGTGTTTTAGCCGCCTATATTCCCAGTTTTGCCAATATTGTCGCTCGCATGCAATATGATTTATTTCATATTTACACCGTGGACGAACATACGCTTTTTGTTATCCGCAATTTACGCCGCTTTGCCCTGGAAAAACACCTCGATGAACTGCCTTTCTGTAACGATATTTTTCTGCTGATTTCAAAACCGGAGCTGCTGTATCTTGCCGGACTATTTCATGACATAGCCAAAGGCAAAGACGGCGACCATTCAGCCATTGGCGAACAAATTGCCAGAGAATTCTGTATTCAGCACGATCTTTCCTCGCACGATACCAACCTAATCTGCTGGTTGGTTCGTCATCATCTGGTCATGTCAATGACGGCTCAACGAAAAGACATCAGCGATCCGGACATTATCCATCAATTTGCACAAACCGTCGGCAGTACCGAATACCTGAATTACCTATACCTGCTGACCGTTGCCGATATTCGCGCCACCAATCCTGAACTGTGGAACGACTGGAAAGACGCTCTATTAAAAGAACTTTATTCAGTGACCTACAGCACCTTATATAGAGGCTTGCCGAATCCCGTAACCTTGGCGGAACGTCGTCTACTCGAAAACAAAAAAGAAGCCAAAGAAGAATTAATCAAACTTGGCATATCCGAACCGGCCATCCTCAGCTCCTGGCAATATGTCGACGATGATTATTTCTTAAGATATTCAGCCGATGAAATAGCCTGGCATACCATTGCCATAGCTTCATCTCAAGAAAACGAACTACCGCTGGTTCTGCTGCGTCCACAAACCCAACGGGGCAGTGCGGAAGTCTTTGTTTATACAAAAAATGAAGGGGCTATTTTTTCGCTGAGTACGGCCACCCTGGACCAACTGGGATTGACCATACTTGACGCCAGAATCATGACGACCACTGACGACTATGTACTAAATAGTTTTCTGGTGCTTGAGCAATCGGGAGAACCGATTAACGAACTGTTTAGGGAAGTACATATTTGTAACGTGCTGCGTCATAATTTATTGCATCACGAAGCGAAAATACACAAAAACATTCATCGCCAATCAAGGCAAGCCAAACATTTTCCCATCCCTACCAGTATTCAATTTTATGCAGACCCATTAAACAGATATACGATTATAGAGCTTATCACCACCGATCACGCCGGGCTTTTATCAAAAATAGGTTGCGCATTTATAAACAAAGAGATACATCTGCACAATGCAAAAATCACCACCATAGGCAGCCGTGCCGAAGACATGTTTTACATCACCGACAACCAATCACAACCCATCACAGATCCTGTCAGGCAAGAACAACTGCGCATGGAGATCCTGAAAATGCTGGGCGCTACAGACTGATACTTCACTGCTATCAAATGAAAGGCTCAAGGTATTGTGGACGCGAATACATTTGCGCCCACGACTATTCAAGTTACTTAAATAGTCTTAATGACGGCGGAATAATGATTTTTTTATTTCTCAAACAAAGCCATCGACTCAACATGCCCGGTCTGCGGAAACATATCCATCACCCCGGCTTTAACCAACTTATAACCGAGTTCATTAACCAATATTCCGGTATCACGGGCTAAGGTCGACGGATTACAGGACACATAAACAATCTGCTCGGGCTGCCATTTTTTAAAATGCTGCAACACATCAGAAGCCCCCGCTCTGGACGGGTCGAGCATAATCTTGTTGTATTTACGGTTGGCCCAGGGCTGATCGGAAATATCCTTGCTTAAATCGGCCGCATAAAATTCGACGTTTTCGATGCCATTATGCCGGGCATTTTCTTTGGCATGGTTCACTAAGGGTTGATCGCCTTCCACGCCGACCACGCTTCCTGCAAATTTCGCCATCGGCAGGGTAAAATTGCCCAGACCGCAAAACAAATCCAGTACCGCATCGTTTTCATTCAAGGCCAAAGTCTCCAGCACCCGGTTGATCATTTGCTTATTGATCTCATAATTAACCTGGGTGAACATCGCCGGTTTGAACTTGAATTCCAGACCTTGATCCGGCAGCGCATAAGTCGGTATCAGCTCCGGCTCACCATCCAGCGGCACGATAGTATCCGGACCTTTGGATTGCAGACATACCGATATGTCATGCTCGCGCCCAAACTCGCGCATCCGTTCCTTATCGGCATCGGTTGGCGACTCTAGTACCCGAAACGCCAGCACGCATTGGGCGTCGCCGATAGCCACTTCGATCTGCGGAATCTTATCTTTAATGGTCAAACCGCCGATCATGTCCGACAAGTCCATCAGTTTGGTGCCAACGATAGGATGCATCACCATGCAGCTTTCGATTTCAGCCAAATACGGGTGCCGTCTTTCCCTGAAACCGACCAGCACCCGGTTCTTTTTTTCGACATATTTAACGCCCATCCGCGCTTTGCTGCGATAGCCCCAATGCGGGCCTTCCAGCGGCGGCCAAAGCTCAGGAATTTCAACCTTGCCGATGCGCTTGAATTGATCGGCCAACAACGCCTGCTTGATGCGGATTTGTGCAGATGATTCGACATGCTGAAAACTGCAGCCTCCGCACACGCCGTAATGCGCGCATAACGCATCGACCCGGTCGGCGGCTCGACTTAACAGTGTAACCACTTTGCCTTCCGCATAATCCTTGCGGCTTTCGGTATAAATAAACTCCACTTCCTCGCCCGGCAACGCTTCATCGATAAAGATCACCTTACCATCGACATGCGCCACCCCGCGCCCGTCATGGGCCAAGGATTCTATCGTGACCTGAACCGGCGTTTCCGATAACTGTTTTTTTGCTCTTCGTCTATTTGCCATGTTTATTTCTGTTTCCAACTTCCTGAAGATTGATACCACCAGCCTGATTGAGCATTGCTCACCCAGCGAGCGGCAAAGGTTGATTTGATTTGCGCTGCCCAATCGGGATGACCGTTGGCATTGGCAATCGCCTGATACAGCGCCTGACGATCGGCATTTTCTGCGGCGACCAGTCTATTGACCTGATTTCTGTCTTTAAGCGGTACACTTCCCGCATCCCTGACTGCCAGCATGCCATCCGCCTGTATGCCGATAAAACCCGCCGCATACAAAGGCTGTAGACTGGAAAACCGGGCTTCCATAGTAGCGCGCAACCGCCTGATTTCAGCGCTGTCGATGTTCAAGTCGGCTTCAGCGGCCTGAGCCGGAGACACCACCACATTAATCGCCGTATCAATCAGCTGATAGATGCTCACCTGCCAATCCGGCAAACTCGCCTCAGGTTCTGTTTTTTGCGGCGTAATACCTTGAATATCTCTGATAATTTCATCTGCCGCTTTTTCTGCGGCCGCAGCCGGAAAATAAATGTTGATGGTCACACAGGCAGTCAACAATAACGCGCTTAATACTGATATTTTTTTCATTAAATTTCCTTGCTGGTTTGAAACATCGCCCTTTAGGGGAATCGTTAGATTTGACAACGATCTATTAGCATCGTTATCCTCTGGTAAGCTCCTCGTTCACAGGAGACAATCCACCGACCTCATCTGTCGATGACTTTGTTATTCGACAGATGAGGTCGGTGAATTGAAACATAATAAACCCTCAATTATGCAATGATTACTTGGACTAATACCGTCTAATTGTACCAGCAATAAGAAAAACATCCCGTTAGGATCAAGCCGACGATTGGAAAAGGATCTGCATTCCTTCCCAATCCGCACCCGATAAAGCCACATCGCTTCGCTTGTTGCGGAGCGCTCCTTTCGGCCTAAAGGCCAAGGTTTGACATCCTCCCCGCCCTAAAGAACGGGGATTCCTACTGCTAGACGCTTATGCCCAAGCGCGAGAATGTTCTTTGCCGCATTCATATCTCTATCATGCGTAGTGCCACACTCGGCACAAGTCCACTCTCTTATTCCAAGC
>JAGXGY010000011.1 GCA_024636505.1 Methylobacter sp.
GGCTATACAAGGTTCCGACAAAGGCTGGCTGGAAAACAGCGCATGCCTTGGTGTGAAGAACATCGGAAAGCCGTGTGCGTTAATAGCGCATGCACGGTTTGATGAGGGAGGGCAGGCGCAAGCCTGTTCTCTACTCTACCCTGTCTTACCCCTATTTTCTTTATTTCTTTTTATATTTAAGATCGTTATGTGCGGTACCGCACGGACAAACCGTTTATGTTGCGATTAAACTACATTATGAGATTTTTTAGCAACACCAGCTAATATAAGTAGTGTTTTTTAAACAATGACTCATGAAAAGTACTTATTGAATATCGGATGACATGTAACTGACCGATCCATGAGGCAAAGGATAATGTCTGAGATGACTTTAGCAGGTATAGCCGACAGATCAGTTGATTATGCAGAGTCGCAAGTTGGTACCGTTTCAAAATAAAGCAAGTCAAGAATACTCCCTGGATTTGGTAACACATTGATGTGTTTTTATGGGGTTCTTTTTTTATTACTCTGAAGGAAAATGTTATGTTGAAAAAAAAATTACTCGCCATTGCCTCATTAACTAGCGTAGGCTTTTTACCGCTGGCACAGGCCGCCGATCACATTCAGGACGATCGTTGGTATATTGCGCCTTTTGCTTCATTTGTCAGAACCGGCGGTGATCGGGATTCAAGCGACGGCTGGGGTGGCGGTATGGGAATCGGCAAGATACTGGACAAACATTTCAACGTTGAAGTGAAAGGTTTTTATGAAGAATTCGGCGGATCTAACGGTCCTTGGAGTCTGACCGGCGGCACCGCCGATTTACAATATTATTTCTCCCGCGATAAATTCTCGCCTTATACGGTGGTTGGCTTAGGCGGCATGAACAGTTGCGCTTCAGCTAATTGCGGAGCAGGCTTCATTGGCGAAGCAGGGGCAGGTTTTACCTACGAGCTTCATGATAATTTCTTGCTTAGAAGCGATGTTCGTTATCGTTACAACAACAATCTCAATGCGCATGTACAACCCGGTACCGACGAATTTCATGATATGACGGTTAATGTCGGCTTCGTTATACCGTTCGGCGACAAGCCGAAACCCGTAGAAAAGTATGAAGCTCCCGTCGCAGTTGCCGCAGTTGCCGTAGTTGCCGATTGTTCAACACAGGATTCGGATTACGACGGCGTTAACGACTGTCTGGATCGCTGCCCCGTAACCCTTAAAGATACCAAGGTTGATAATATCGGATGCCCGGTTAGATTGATACTTAAAGGCCAGCACTTCAAATATGATTCGGCGGAGTTGACGTTGAAAGCTCAGGAAATTCTTGATGGTGTTGCAGAAAACCTTGTGTCTTATCCTCAGAAAAATGATATTGAAGTCCAGGGACACGCCAGCAGCGAAGGAGCCGATAACTACAACATGAAGTTGTCGCAACGTCGTGCGCAGTCGGTTGTCGATTACCTCAAAATGAAAGGTGTTACCAACAGGCTGATGGCAAAAGGCTACGGCGAAACTCAACCCATTGCCGATAACAGCACGGAAGCGGGTAGATCGGAAAATCGTCGTGTCGAGTTGATTTGGATTGAAAATTAATAAATTTGTTAATATTAAAAAAAACCGGTCGGAACTGAGTTAATGTTGTAGGTTCTGCTGACGTTTCACCCATCCGGTAGAATCGATCATCTTGAGTAGAATGAACCGGATAAATTTAAGGGCATGAAGGGATCGGGTCTTGCATTAACGCATCATTACAAGACCTGATCCTGTTGCTCTTTATTTTGTGCAATTAAAATAGAGCGATTTTTGCTATATTGCAAGACCTGACCCCTTCACCTTTCTTCGCCTGACCCCTTTACCTGATTAACGGTGGTGCGGCGACAGAATGCCATCAATATATACTATTCTGCCTATGGCGAATCCGCCGTACAGCGTTCGCATAGCGCAGTAATCAGCACATAAAGCAGCAACAAGGCAGCAGCCAATTGCCAGGACTGCCAAGTGATCAGCGTTAATAATTGCCCGTGAGCAACATACAGGCCGATGCCCAATCCGATATAGGCGAGTATGCGTTTGACCTCGTAATCCACCGGATAATACTTTTGCCCTAACAGATAGGAGACGATAGCCATGCCAGCATAACAGGCCAGGGTCGCCCAGGCCGAACCGACATAGCCGAGCAGCGGTATCCACCAGAGATTGAGCAGGATGGTCAGCGCCGCTCCGGCTAAGGATACCAACGCGCCCAGCAAGGTTCGATCGGTCAGTTTATACCAGATGGACAGGTTAATATAAATACCCAGACAGAGATTGGCCAGCAGCAGAATCGGTACGACTTCAAGTCCTGCGCGAAACTCGTCGCCGACAAAATATTGAAAAAAATCGATAAATAAGGCGACCAGCAGGAAGATGAACATGCAGAAAATGACAAAAAACTTAAGTATCACGGCATAAACTTTACGGGCGTCGCTTTTGTCGGCGTAAGCAAAGAAAAACGGTTCGGCGGCATAGCGGAAGGCCTGAATGAACAGCGACATCAAAATCGACAGCTTGTAACAGGCGCTGTAAATCCCCAGCATCTTCATGTTGGTCTGAGCATCGTAAGGCAACAGGTGTTTTAACAGGACGCGGTCGAGCATTTCGTTGATAATGCCGGCGAAACCGATCACCGTCATGGGCAATGCATAGCGCAGCATGCGGCCGAATAATACCCGGTCAAAGCCCCAGGCAAGGCCCGATAACTGCGGCGCCAGCAGTAGGAATTTGAATATGCTGGCCAGTAAATTGGCGATAAAAATATAGCCTATGCCTATCGCGGGATTATAGATCAGCGCTATCCACGATTCGGGATGGGTCGCATAGACCTTGGGGCAATAGATAATGAAAAACAGGCTGAGCAGCACGGTTATCCCTATTTCGAGGATCTTGATAGCGGCAAAGCGAAAAGCCTTGTTTTCGGCGCGCAGCCGGGCAAACGGAATGGCGGCAACCGCATCCAGGATTAAAATCAGGCTAAAGTACAGCACATATTCCGGATGATCAGCGTAGTTTAGCGCCGCTGAAAGCCGCGTGTTGATCAGCAGTATCAAGGCAAAAAAACCGATATTGACCAGTACCACAAACAGCAGCGCGGTCGAATAGGCGACATCGCGACCGGTATGTTCTTTGTCGCGAAAGCGGAAATAGCCGGTTTCAAAGCCGCACAGCAACAATACCGAAAAGAATCCGGCGTAGGCGTAAAACTCCGATACCACCCCGTATTCCGCCGGTGTGAAAGAATAGGTATACAGCGGTACCAACAAATAGTTGAGGAAGCGGCCGAAAATGCTGCTAAGGCCATAGACTGCGGTTTGCGATGCCAGTTTTTTTATAATGCTCATGGCGCGGAATTATACATCAACGGAGTAAGAGCGGCTTTTATGCCTGCCATGAGGCATAGCTATCAACACAAGTTAACGAGTAGGGGCGATCAGGTAGGTCGTCCGCATTGCGATAATGCTGATGTATCGTCAATGATGTGCGTCACGTTGTTCAGCACGGGGCGACTTCGGCAATTGCTCCATGCATTGCTCTACCTCCTCCACCCATGGAGTCGTACATCCAAAGAGATGTGGTGGATGCAGCCGTGAACATGTCGTGCGCCTTGGAAACTTGTGTAAACAGCTTTGGCCTAAAAGAAAGGGGCTTTACGGACTCTTTGGTAAAAATGAAAAGGGCATTCAATAAGCCTTTTTTCAATTATCATTGTTGCTTGCGAGTAGTTATAATGAGTCGCATACTTATGCCGATCACAGACAGTTATTGTGGATAGCCCTTTATTGTCGCTTGCGGGTATAAAACAACCGAACCGGAAAAGAGGATGTCAAGTTACTACTAATGCCAGAATGTTTGAGTCGCTCCGTAATGATAATATCTGGAATTTGTTCGGAAACCCATGATGGGTAAATCTTGCGCTCCCTTCCTGCCAGCCTCTATATATAGATAATGAACATACATAAACGAGCAATTTCAAAGTTGCTGCTGCTTTATATTTTTGGCGGATGTATTGTCATCGCAACATCTATGGCCTTGCTGGTAAAAAAAGAGGTGCAGACTTCTAAATACCAGGCCCGTTATCTGTCGGAAATAAGCCGGCAATTAAGTTCGGAACTTAAACCGGGACATAGTTCGGCGATACGCTATCCCGATCATGGTCCTTATGATCGGCGCTTGGGTTACACGCTGTTGCCGAGCAAGATTGCCCGCCTGGAAAAATCCGGCTACAGCGTGACTAAACAGGCATCCATTTCGCCGATGATGAGTCACTTGGTTGATGAGTACGGCCTGCTTCCTATCTATCAAGAGAAAACCCAGGCCGGACTTCGCATTGTCGATCAAAACGAGCAAACGATATTTAGTGCCGTCTATCCCACTCACGGTTATGCCGATTTTAATGCCATCCCGCCGCTGGTATTGAACACCTTGTTGTTTATAGAAAACCGGGAACTTCTGGATGAAAATAATAGCCATATTAATCCTGCGGTAGAGTGGGATCGTTTAGGCTTTGCCGCATTGCAAATGATGGCGAGAAAGCTCGGCGCCGATCTCAACGTGCCGGGCGGTAGCACCTTGGCGACACAATTGGAAAAGTACCGGCATTCGCCGGGCGGTTATACCGAGTCAATAGCGGAAAAGGTTCGTCAAATGGGCAGCGCGTCTCTACGCGCCTATTTACTGGGGCCTGATACTCGCGAAATGAGACGGCAAATCGCTCTTTCTTATCTGAATTCGATGCCGCTGGCGGCAACCGCGAAACTCGGCGAAGTCCATGGTTTAGGCGATGGCTTGTCGGCCTGGTTCGGAGCCGATTTTAACGAGGTTAACCGATTGCTCAGACCGGCTGCCGGGGATGGCGGAAGTGTCGCCATGGCAATGGAATCCCGGCAATCGTTAAATCCAGGCGAACCGGTTACCCCGCAACAGGCGCAAGCTTATCGACAGGTGCTTAGTATCCTGTTGTCGCAAAGACGGCCTTCCTATTTATTGGGCGCGGGTTTTAAGGTACTGCAAAATCTTACCGACAGTTATTTGCGGGTGCTGGCAGAGCAAGGCGTTATTTCAATCCCGCTACGGGATGCCGCCTTACAGGCATCTACGGTTCGTTTTCCCAAATCCGATAAAATGCCGGGCAAATTCATCGCCGAACATAAAACCCAAAATGTGCTGCGTACTCGTCTTGCCGGGACTGTCGGGGTAAGATCCCACTATGAGCTGGATCGTCTGGATTTGACGGCTAAAACCACGCTCGATTACGCTACGCAACGGGCAGTCAAGCAGGCTTTAATCCAGTTGAGTGAGCCGGATAAAGCCCGTGCTGCCGGTATACTGGGCTTTAGAATGCTCAATGAAAATGTCGATCTGAGTTCCATTGTCTATAGTTTGATGTTGTTTGAGCGTGGCGAAAAAGGCAATCTGCTGCGTATCCAGACCGATAATTATGATCAGCCGCTCGACATTAGCGAAGGCATACGGCTGGATCTGGGCTCAACCGCCAAGTTACGGACTATGGTGCATTATCTGGAGCTTGTTGCCGAGGTTTACCGGCACTATAAAGACCAGTCGGCACCGGAATTGAAGCGGATTGAGCTGCACCCGCGCGATTATTTATCGGCATGGGTCATTGGTCAGTTACGGGCAAATCCCCAAGTCAACCTGGAAGACTTGCTTAACCGGGCGCTGGATCGTCGCTATTCGGCCAGCCCGCACGAGAATTTTTATACCGGGGGCGGCGTACATCATTTTAATAATTTTAGCTCGACTGACGATAACAAAAGCATGTCGGTGCGGCATGCGTTGCGCGACTCAGTCAATCTGGTGTTTATCCGGTTAATGCGTGAACTGGTCTATCATCACCTTTATGAACCGGAAGGTATAGCGCGATGGCTGGAAATACCCGATGATCCTCGCCGCCGACAATACCTGGAACGCTTTGCCGATAAAGAAGGCCGGATCTATTTAAGACGTTTTTACGACAAATATACCGGCAAGTCGGCCGAAGAAATCATGGATTTGCTCTCCCAGAGAGTTTTTGCTAAGCCGTCACGTTTGACCATGCTTTACCAAGCTGTTTACCCGGACACCGATATTGAAGCGTTAAGCCGTTATTTGAATGAGCATTTGACCACGACTAGCCTGGATGCCGAAGATATTGAGCAGCTTCATCAGAAGTATTCGCCGGAAAAATTTGATTTACAAGATCAGGGGTATATCACCAAAGTTCATCCTCTTGAATTATGGCTGGTCGGTTATCTGCTCCAGCATCCCGATGCCACACGTACTGAAGTGGTTGCTGCCAGTACCGGGCAGCGGCAGTCCGTTTACCGGTGGCTGTTTAAAAGCAGCCGGAAAAATGCCCAGCAGCGGCGCATTATGACTTTGCTTGAGGTTGAAGCTTTTAAGAAGATTCATACCGCGTGGGACAACGTAGGTTATCCTTTCGGAGCGTTAACACCTTCTTACGCGACCGCTATCGGCTCTTCGGGGGATCGTCCTGCGGCGCTGGCCGAACTGATCGGTATTTTAGGCAATGACGGCATCAGATTGCCGACAGTCCGGTTTGACAGTCTGCATTTTGCCCAGGGGACACCCTATGAAACAGTGCTAGACAAGTCGGCCGGACAAGGCCGACAGGTACTTGCTCCGGAAGCGGCAAGAGTGGCGCGCGATGCGCTAATGGGTGTGGTGGAGGCCGGAACAGCGGTGCGGCTCAGAGGTGTTTACAAGGATGTAGACGGCAAACCGCTGTCGGTTGGCGGAAAAACCGGAACCGGAGATCATCGCCGCGAAATAAGAGGCGTTGGCGGGCGCTTGATCGATACGCTATTTATCAGCCGTTCGGCTACCTTTACGTTTTTTCTGGGCGAACGTTTTTTTGGCGTCATTACCGCTTATGTGGAAGGTCCGGATGCTAAGCGTTATCACTTCACCAGTTCGCTGCCGGTACAGATCATCAAGTTTCTGGAACCTACCTTGGCGCCTCTGGTGAATAAAGCCGTGGCGGGGGGAGCATCAAAAGCATTGGCGAATTTAAAGACGGCAGCGGCAGGCAAGGGTGCCGCTTTGGCGTCTGTACCTTAGCCGGTCACATAAAATCGATTGCTGCGGCCATCGGCTTTGTACAGTTTATTTTTGGCAATGACCGCAAAATACCGTTGAACGATTGGCTATTCTGATTTCTGTTAACGGCTGATTGCAGCTAACGCAAGGCAGTCCGGCACGACCATAAACCCTGAGCTGCTGCTGAAAATAACCGGGTTTTCCCGCTTCATTGACAAAATCTTTCAACGTTGTGCCGCCTTGCCTGATAGCTTGCTGTAAAACCAGGCGAATATCTTCAGCCAGTTTCTGATAACCGGCTAAAGATACTGTTCCTGCTGGGTGTGTCGGCTGAATGCCGGCCATAAACAAGGCTTCATTGGCATAAATGTTGCCGATGCCAACCACGATGCGGCTGTTCATAATGAAGGACTTAACCGCTATTTTGCGGTTCCTGGACAACGAGTAAAGCAGCTCGCCGGTAAAACCGGCTAATAGCGGTTCCGGGCCTAAATTTTTGAGCAATGGATGTTGGTCTGCAAGTTCAGTTGTCCATAACACCGCGCCGAAACGGCGTGGATCATTGAAGCGTAATACCGTCCCGTCATTAAAAATAAAATCGATATGATCGTGTTTACCGGCTGCCTGACCCGCAGGCATAATCCGTAAACTGCCGGACATGCCTAAATGCAAAATCACAGTGCCGGAAGCGGTGAAAAATAACAGATATTTTGCTCTTCTGGATACGGATTGAATGATAAGGCCTGTTAGAGTTTGATTGAGCGTTTCAGGCACAGGCCAGCGCAGCTGCGCTTGGCGAATAATGACCTGTGCAATCATTCGGCCTTCAATATGCGGCGCTATGCCTCGGCAGATCGTTTCGACTTCGGGTAATTCAGGCATGGGCTGGTTTTTTGGCGGTATTTAAGGTATTCATTGCGTTCTCGGTTTTGCAGGTTGGATGGGTTTTTTTCGTCACATGTTGAGGGTATGCCGATTTATCGGTTGTTGTTACATTTTTAGTTTAAGCGGCTTGTGTAACTAATTATTTTTAAAGTAAGAAAGTCTGGTGAAATAGTCATTTTTAATGATTAAAAATGGATTATAATTCGCCCGCATTGGGTTGGCGGTTTTGTTGGGCTGACGCTGAATTCATTTTTTCAACATTCATTTTACCAAAAGAAGAAAAAACAGTATGAGCAGTGTCTGGGTGATAGGCAATCATGTAAAGGTTCAGGGAATGTCCAAAGATTTTAAAATACTCTCTTATGACTTTATCATGGGCGGTTGTGTTGAAATGATCTTGGAATCGCCGGAAGGCAGTCGGATTTTTTTGAAGCGTAGAAAATCGGAAATCTCCAATATTGAGCATGAGTATGATTTTGACGCCGGCTCTAACGATCCCAGTTACCGTTAATCGGATTTCCCGGTTGCTTTTTCCGATTAGATTTTTGTTTTAACCTCGCGTTCCTGTTCCCGGGGCGCGACTTTGGCTAGCAGTACCATCTCCTCGGCCAGCAGGTCCAGTATGTCGTCGGCCGACACAATGCCTTCAAGTTCTCCATCCTCGTTAACAATCGGGATACGCCGTATTCCCTTGGCCCGCATAAGCTCAATTGTTTCAAACACCCCTGTTTTTTCCTGCACACTGATCAGTTGCGGACCTATGATGTCGCCCACACTGAACATATTGAGGTCAAGAGACTGGGAAATGATTTCAATGACAATATCGCGATCGGTAACAATGCCGACCGGAGAGGTATAAATAAATCTGGTGTATGGCAAACTTGAAACAAGGTGGCGACCTCTGCTGAAATTAGATTAACGAAATCGAATAATCAGCAAAAAAGGTACGCCATGAGCAAAGATAACGTAAAAGGGTTGGATACTCCAGGGACAATTAACGATAGCCTGACCGAACTATTGA
>JAGXGY010000001.1 GCA_024636505.1 Methylobacter sp.
AACCAGGGCGAAGTTTATCTGGTTGGTGCAGGCCCCGGCGCACCCGATTTATTAACTTTTCGCGCACTGCGCTTGATGCAACAGGCCGATGTAGTCGTTTACGATCGACTGGTTTCGCCGGAGATTCTCGATTTGGCACGCAGAGACTCAGAAAAAATTTATGTCGGCAAGCAGCGAAAAAATCATGCATTACCCCAGGAATCCATTAATACTCTACTGGCTGATCTGGCTAAATCAGGCAAGCGAGTGGTACGTTTAAAAGGCGGCGATCCGTTCATCTTTGGTCGGGGAGGAGAAGAAATTGAAACATTAATGCAACAAGGCATTCATTTTCAGGTAGTTCCGGGCATCACTGCGGCTTCAGGTTGTGCAACCTACGCCGGCATCCCGTTGACCCATCGGGATCACGCACAATCCTGCACCTTCGTCACCGGACACCTGAAAGACAATTCAATCAATTTAAACTGGACACAGCTTGCAGCGCCGAATCAAACCATCGTCGTTTATATGGGACTGGTCGGCCTCGAAAAAATCTGCCAGTCTTTAATTGCACACGGTAGCTCCAAAGATTTACCTATTGCGATTGTGCAACAAGGCACCACCACTAACCAGCGAGTAATTACCGGCACGCTGGCGACATTACCGGACAAAGTCGCCAACCAGGACATCAAGCCGCCTACCCTCATTATTATCGGCACGGTAGTAACGCTGCATCACAAACTCAGCTGGTTTCAAACCGGTCGAAAGAAGCCAACTCAAGCGTAGCGAAAACAGATCTTATTGATCTATGTATTCAGTTATCATTCATATCCATTCATTGATAATATTATTTAAGGAAAATAAATAAAACAATTGAATTTCCCCGGAAAAATCCCTATCCTTTCCGCTTTTAGCTTTTTAATTGAATTGTTTTTTCTTTCAGGGGAAACTTCAGTTCTTTTTTTACTACCAAGAGAGGTCAATATGAAAAAATCATTAGGTATATTAGCAGGTATTGTTTTAATTACGTTAAGTGGCTCAGTATTCGCTGACGAACAACTTGCTATCGGCAAGAAAATTTATGATCGCGCTTTCGGTCGCGGTTGCGGCACTTGCCACGACATTGCGTCAAACCCACAGCTATCCGCATTAATTAAAGCGGGTCAACTGGACAGAGCGCAATTTGAAAAAGTGCTTAAAGAGGGCAAAGGCGGCATGCCGAAAGCTATTGCTGAGATCATGAAAAATGCAGCCGTTGTTAAAGCCGGATACGGCGAAGACCAAGCTGTTGATGCTTTATACAAATATCTGGGCGGCGAATAACAAACCCCATTCGGTAAACACAAAAAAGCCGCCCCATTCATAGAGTGAGGCGGCTTTTTTATATTCAAAAAAAACGGACAACCAAAAATCAATCTTTACCCAAATAACTTGTTTGAGTCTCTTTATAAGGCAAGCGATTGCGATTTTTAATCCAGATACCGGCAACGGCTGCCAACATCAGCCCGCAAGAAGCAATGGTCAAATAGATCAACTGTTTCAATTGGGACATTTCCTGCATTAACTGCTCATTAGAAATAACCGCCTTTTCCTTCCGCGCAGGTCCAGAATAAGAACGGAGAATCTTAAGATCCTTTTTCAAGTCTTCTATAGTATCTATAGAATTGGATACAGGTCCTATCCTAAGGCTCGCCTCCAATGCGTTTAATTTACTTTCAATTGATCCGCTGACCAAGCCGACCAGCTGGCCTTTCAAGGCATTAACTTCAGCAGAGAATACCGGGTTCATCTCCGCCGCATAGGTCTCGGTAGCCGTCGCAGTTTTATAACGCGTTATAAAGTCGTCGGTTGGGAATAATAAAAAGCCTGCTATGAAAACAACAGCCATCAAGGAACAGACTACAGCCAACAACAGCCGGTTAACTTTCATTAATGCATGATGCGAAGGTATATGTTGCAGAACCTTAGAAGCGTTGCTGTGCAAGCTCTCTACGCCTGAATTTATCTTATCTATATCGCTCATTAACTACTTCTCCTCGAACCAGGAACTTATGCTAACCGACCTGATCGAACAATTATTATTCACAACAAACTATATAGGTAGTCTTACTACCTGACTCGCGATTATACAAGTTTACATACTCAAATCCTGCATTTTATTTAAATGGTGTGGGCGTGAATAAATTCGCGCCCACACCATGATAGTCATGATCCTACCTACAACATTAGCTTAAACGCTTGGCAGCGGCTATTCTCATTCTCAGCGCATTCAATTTAATAAAGCCCTCGGCATCTTTTTGATTATACGCGCCGCCGTCATCTTCAAAGGTGGCAATGCTTTCATCAAACAGGCTGTCGGTATCGGAAGCACGCCCGACAACAGTGACATTGCCCTTATAAAGCTTAAGCCTGACCTTGCCGTTAACGTTCGCCTGAGACGCATTGATCATGGTTTGCATCATTTCCCGTTCAGGACTCCACCAGTAACCGTTATAGATTAAAGACGCATAACGGGGCATCAGCTCATCCTTTAAATGCGCCACTTCGCGATCCAGCGTTAATGATTCAATCGCACGATGCGCTTTAAGCATCACCGTACCGGCCGGAGTTTCATAACAGCCGCGCGATTTCATGCCGACATAGCGATTTTCCACGATGTCCAAACGACCTATGCCGTTAGCGCCAGCTACTTTATTTAACTGCTCCAGAACTGTTGCAGGTGTGCAAGGCACATCGTCAATCGCCACAATATCGCCTTGGCGATAAGTCAGCTCAATATAAGTAGCTTGATCGGGCGCGGTTTCCGGTGAAACCGTCCAACGCCACATGTCTTCTTCAGGTTCCGCCCAGGGATCTTCCAAAACCCGGCCTTCGTAAGAAATATGCAGTAAATTGGCATCCATTGAATAAGGCGAGGTTTTGCCTTTCTTCATTTCCACAGGAATATTATGTTTTTCGGCATAAGCCAGCAAGGTTTGACGGGAGGTTAACTCCCATTCCCGCCAAGGAGAAATAACATGAATATCGGGACGCAAGGCGTAAGCGCCCAGCTCAAAACGCACCTGATCGTTACCCTTGCCGGTTGCGCCGTGTGAAATAGCATTCGCACCGGTTTCATTGGCGATTTCAATCAGCCGTTTGGCGATTAAAGGACGAGCGATTGATGTGCCCAGCAAATATTCGCCTTCGTAAACCGTATTGGCGCGGAACATCGGAAAAACATAATCGCGCGCAAAATCTTCACGCAAATCTTCGATATAAATATCTTTAATGCCCATCGCTCGGGCTTTGGCACGTGCCGGTTCGACTTCTTCGCCCTGCCCCAAATCGGCTGTAAAAGTAACCACCTCACAGCCATATACATCCTGTAACCATTTAAGAATAACCGAAGTATCCAGACCTCCGGAATAAGCCAAGACAACTTTATTGATTTCTGACATAACGCCTATACCCTGAGTTAAAAATGCTGCAAATTATACCGGAAAACAGATGTTTTCGACAGCAACGTATCGCGCTGAAAGTAATGTCCGCGAACAGATACCGAAACTTATGGTGTCCGCTAAGTTAAGCAAATGACCTGCTCATCAACGATGACTTACCCTGATTTAATACCGATATTTAGCCGCAAAATTCAGCCGCCTATTGATTTCTGAGGACAATTATTCAAATTTCTTTATTATCCGTTTCCGTGGCATAACGATGCCCGATGCAACTGGAATGATTAACTTCCTGCAGCACCGATAACTCGGCCATGGTATTAATGTTGCGAAATATTTCCGACTCGAGACTAAAATCGACCCTTACAAGATTCTGCTGCTCCAGCCAAGACGCCACTTTACGCCGGCCGCCGCCCAAATAATCTTGCAGACTGCTTTGTAAGGTCGTTTTTACTGCGCAAAAAACCGGATGCAAGCTTAGGCCATCAAAGGCGACCGCAACATCGGCATTATTTTCGGCGCGAACTGATAACAATTTTTGCAGATGTTGCGTTTTAATTAACGGCGAATCGCAAGGCAAGACCGCCAGAACATCCGCATCCGCATGAATCATAGCCGTTAATACGCCAGCCAAAGGACCGTCAAAACTGTCGGTTTGATCGCTAATAACCGGCCATCCAAATTGCCGATATTGATCGATATTTCGATTGGCATTAATGAACATGCAATCGACAACAGGAACCATCGCAGCTATCGCATAACTGACCATAGGACGATCATTAAATATAACCAGGCCTTTATCCTTGTTATTCATGCGCCGGGCACGGCCGCCGGCAAGAATCACGCCGGCTACTTTTGTTTGATTATTCATCAAATTTCCTTGCTGGTTTGAAACCTCGCCCTTTAGGGGGAATCGTTAGATTTGACAACAATGTATTCGCATCGTTATCCTCTGGTAAGCGCCTCGTTCACAGGGAGGCAATCCACCGACCTCATCTGTCGAATGACAAAACCATCGACAGACTATTCTTGCAAGCCTGTTGTTTATTGCAAGCTACGCAACCTTTTTCACTTTCTGACTTACGGGAATAAAAAATCATCCATGAAAATTAAATATACACCCTTGATATTAAGCCTTGCATTAGCCGCCCTCATTTCAGCTTGCGCTACCGGGCCGGAAAAACCGATAGCATCTGCCGATCCTGTGCCATTTGTCAACGACTACCCTACCCGCGACCGCGTCGACTATGTGTTAAATTGCGTTGCACAACACGGCGGCCTGAGCTACATCAACCAATACGCCTGCGGTTGTAAAATCGACAAAATCGCTGAAAAACTGAGCTTTGCCGAATACGAAGCCGCGAAAACCTTTTCTTATTTAACTAAAGGTCAAACCGGCGATGCTGCCGGGGCTATGCGCGATCCGACTCAGTCTAAAGATTTAAGAAAACGACTTAAAGACGCAGAACAATCTGCTGAAAAAAATTGTTTTGTGGAATAAGAAAGCAATTATCAAAGAGTGGCTTCGGCCGCTCTTACTGATTTTTAGCAAAAAAATACCATTGAATACAGATCAATAAACAAACAGTCTATTATCCAAAAGCAGACAAATGATTTTAAAGCAGTCTATTTAAAAAATTCATTATAAATAGACACATAACCGATAGCGCTAAACACCTACATTTTTTGTCCATTTTATCGCATTTTTACAGCCAAAATATCTTGTGCTATGCTATCAGACACTTTTAAATACGCAACAGTCAGGAATAACTGTTGTTTTAATCCGGACGGATTTACTCTATTTTGAGATGATCATGACAGAATCAGGCACCACGCAACCCACCGTGCAAGAAATAATTGCCGCACTCAAAGACAAGCCCGGCGCACTTTTACCTATTCTGCATGGCATACAAGGTGCCATGGGATATATCCCTGCCGAAAGCGTTCCCGACATTGCCACAGCGCTTAACCTTTCCCGCGCCGAAGTACACGGCGTCATCAGCTTTTACCACTATTTCAGAGACACGCCGCCGGGCAAACACACTATTCATCTGTGCCGGGCAGAATCCTGTCAAGCGATGGGCGCAAAACAGCTTGAAGAGCATGTTAAAAGCAAACTAGGCATTGGTTTTCATCAAACGACCGCAGACGGCAAATTCTCTCTGGAACCCGTGTACTGTTTAGGCAATTGCGCCTGTTCGCCGGCCATGCAAATCGGCAAGGAAATTTATGGACGGGTAACAGCAGACAGCTTTGATGCGACCATCACTACTACAGAGGCATCAGCATGAGCATCACTATTTATGTGCCGTGCGATTCCAGCGCCGTTTCGTTGGGCGCTGATCGCGTTGCCGCCGCTATCGCTAAAGAAGCGGCAACGCGCGGCATTGATATTCACCTGGTTCGTAACGGTTCAAGGGGCATGTTCTGGCTGGAACCGCTGGTTGAAGTGGCAACCGCTAAAGGGCGCGTAGCTTACGGCCCTGTTCAGCCTGCCGACGTGTCCGGCTTGTTTGATGCCGACTTCACCCAAGGTGCCGCACATACGTTATCTTTAGGCCTGACTGAAGAACTTGATTACTTTAAAAAACAGCAACGCTTGACTTTTGCCAGAATCGGCAAAACCGATCCAGTCAGCTTGACTGATTATGTTGAAAATGACGGTTATCGGGGCTTAAAAAATGCGTTATCCATGACTCAGGAGCAAATCGTCCAAGCGGTAACCGATTCGGGTTTACGCGGTCGCGGCGGCGCAGCGTTTCCAACCGGCATAAAATGGAAGACGGTACTTAACACCGCATCAGCGCAGAAATATATTATCTGCAATGCCGATGAAGGCGATTCCGGCACCTTTTCCGACCGTATGGTCATGGAAGACGACCCGTTCGTGTTAATCGAAGGCATGACCATTGCCGGGTTAGCCGTCAATGCCACCCAAGGTTATATCTACCTGCGCATAGAATACCCTCACGCTTGCGAAGTGCTCAATGCCGCCATTGCCACCGCTTACAAAGAAGGCTATCTGGGCGACAACATTCAAGGCAGCGGCAAAAGATTTGACCTGGAAGTCAGACTGGGCGCAGGCGCTTATGTCTGCGGCGAAGAAACCTCATTAATGGAAAGCCTTGAGGGCAAACGCGGCCTGGTACGGTTTAAACCGCCTTTGCCGGCCATCAGCGGTTTGTTTGGACAACCCACCGTCGTTAACAACGTTATTTCCCTGGCTTCGGTGCCGATTATTCTGGATAAAGGCGGCGACTATTACCGCGATTTCGGCATAGGACGCTCGCGCGGCACTCTGCCGGTGCAACTGGCCGGCAACATCAAGCGCCCCGGTTTAGTCGAACTCAGCTTCGGTTTAACCCTGCGCGAATTACTGTACGATTTCGGCGGCGGCTCAGCTTCCGGCAGACCGATTAAGGCAGTCCAGGTCGGCGGCCCGCTCGGCGCTTATCTGCCCGAAGCGCAATTTGACACCGTGTTGGATTACGAAGCCTTTGCCGCTATCTGGGCGGTAGTGGGACATGGCGGCATTGTCGTTTTTGACGACACCGTCAATATGGCTGAAATGGCTCGCTACAGCATGGAATTTTGCAAAATCGAATCCTGCGGCAAATGCACGCCTTGCCGTATCGGTTCCACCCGTGGCGTAGAAGTCATGGACGACATTATTAACGGTCGCAACCTCGATAAAAACATCCCCTTGTTACGTGATCTTTGCGACACCTTACTCAACGGCTCCCTCTGTGCATTAGGCGGTATGACGCCCTACCCTGTACTGAGCGCTTTAAATCATTTTCCTGAAGATTTCGGGATAAATGCAAAAGCGACCGCCGCCTGATAATGATTTAGAGGAGATTACAATGTCGATCAATAAAGAAAAAGATTTTGGCACACCGGCCAGCACCAACGAGAACATGGTCACGCTGGAAATTGATGGTTTTCAAGTCACCGCGCCAGCAGGCACCTCAGTCATGCGTGCGGCGGCAAGCATCGGTATTGAAATTCCTAAACTATGCGCAACGGACAGCATCGAACCCTTCGGTTCCTGTCGGCTTTGCGTGGTGCAAATAGAAGGCGGCCGCGGCATGCCGGCATCGTGCACCACGCCGGTCGCGGAAGGTTTAAAAATCACTACCCAGAATAAAAAACTGGCTGATGTGCGTCGCGGCGTCATGGAACTGTATATTTCCGATCACCCGCTGGACTGCTTGACCTGTTCGGCCAATGGCGATTGTGAACTACAGGATATGGCTGGCGCAGTAGGTTTGCGTGAAGTACGCTACAACCCGATTGAAACCCATCTAAACGCCGCCAAAGACGAAAGCAACCCCTATTTCAGCTTCGACCCCAGCAAATGCATCGTGTGCTCGCGTTGCGTCAGGGCCTGCGAAGAAACCCAGGGCACCTTTGCGCTAACCATTGACGGTCGCGGCTTCGATTCCAAAGTATCGCCCAGCCAGAACCAGCCGTTCATGGATTCGGAATGCGTATCCTGCGGCGCTTGCGTACAAGCCTGCCCAACCGCAACCTTGATGGAAAAATCGGTCATCGATAACGGTCTGCCGGAACATGCCATCGTGACCACCTGCGCTTATTGCGGCGTCGGCTGCTCATTCCGGGCGGAAATGAAAGGCGAACAAGTCATTCGCATGGTGCCGCATAAAGACGGCAAGGCCAATCACGGCCATTCCTGCGTAAAGGGACGTTTTGCGTTCGGTTACGCCACGCACAAAGATCGCATCACCAAGCCGATGATCCGTGCCAGCATTAAAGATGCATGGCAGGAAGTCAGCTGGGAAGAAGCGATTAACCATGCAGCGTCGGAATTAAAACGCATCCAGGCAAAATACGGCAAGGACTCCATCGGCGGCATCACTTCTTCCCGTTGCACCAACGAAGAAGTCTACATCATGCAAAAACTGATACGCGCCGGTTTCGGCAATAATAATGTCGATACCTGTGCGCGGGTTTGCCATTCGCCTACCGGTTACGGTTTGAAACAAACCTTTGGCGAATCATCCGGCACCCAGGATTTCGACTCGGTGATGAAAGCCGATGTAATTTTGATTATCGGTGCCAATCCTACCGACGGCCATCCGGTCTTCGGCTCGCAAATGAAAAAACGCCTGCGTCAGGGCGCCAAACTGATCGTGGTTGATCCGCGTGAGATTGACCTGATCAAAGCGCCGCATGTCAAAGTCAGCCATCATCTGAAATTGCGCCCCAGCACTAATGTTGCCTTAATTAATGCTATCGGGCATGTCATTGTTACTGAAAACTTAATCGACCAAGCCTTTGTCAATGAACGTTGCGATACCGCCTCTTTCGCCAAATGGAAAACTTTTATTGCCCAGGAACATAATTCGCCAGAAGCGTCCGAATCCATTACCGGCGTCCCCGCCGCTGAACTTAGAGCAGCCGCACGGCTTTATGCCGGCGCAGGCAACGGCGCGATTTATTACGGTTTGGGCGTAACCGAGCACAGCCAGGGCTCCACCATGGTCATCGGCATTGCCAATCTGGCCATGGCTACCGGCAACTTAGGTCACGAAGGTGCCGGCGTTAACCCCTTACGCGGACAAAATAACGTGCAAGGCTCTTGCGACATGGGTTCGTTTCCGCATGAATTTCCCGGTTACCGCCATGTATCCGATCCTGAAACTCACCAACTGTTTGAAAACGCCTGGCAGTCTGAACTCAGCGCCGAACCCGGCTTGCGCATCCCCAACATGTTTGATGCGGCGCTAGACAAAAGTTTTATGGGATTGTATTGCGAGGGTGAGGATATTGCCCAATCCGACCCGGACATTAAACACGTTCATGCCGCCTTACGCGCCATGGAATGCGTGATTGTGCAGGATATATTCCTCAACGAAACTGCCAAATTTGCCCACGTTTTCTTGCCAGGCTCCTCTTTCCTGGAAAAGAACGGCACCTTTACCAACGCCGAACGCCGCATCTCGCCGGTGCGAAAAGTGATGTCGCCATTAGCCGGTTACCAGGATTGGGAAGTTACCCAAATGCTGGCCAATGCGATGGGTTACCCGATGAATTATAGCCATCCGTCAGAAATCATGGATGAAATCGCGCAACTGACTCCCAGCTTTTCCGGCGTCAGCTATGAAAAAATTGACCGTCTCGGCAGCATACAATGGCCTTGTAATGATGAAGCGCCGGAAGGCACGCCGATTATGCACACCGAGCATTTCCTGCGCGATAACGGCAAGGGCTTGTTCATGCTGACCGAATTCGTGCAAACCGCAGAACGCGTCACCGGCAAATATCCGTTAATTCTGACTACCGGGCGGATTTTGTCGCAATACAATGTCGGCGCACAAACTCGTCGTACTGATAATGTGGTTTTTTACAGTGAAGATCGCCTGGAAATTCATCCGCACGATGCCGAAGATCGCGGCGTGAATACCGGTGACTGGGTCGGCATTAAAAGCCGCGCAGGCGAAACCGTATTGCGCGCCTTAGTTAGCGATCGTGTACAACCCGGCGTGGTTTACACCACCTTCCATTTCCCTGAGTCCGGCGCTAACGTGATTACCACCGACAACTCTGATTGGGCGACTAACTGCCCTGAATACAAAGTGACGGCTGTGCAAATTACTAAAGTCAGCCAGCCTTCGGAATGGCAACAGCAATACAGCGCATTTTCAGAAAAACAACTTGATCTTCTGGAGCAGGGAATAAGCCATGACTAACGACACTGCTGCCGCAGAGTCATTACCCCTGGAATTAGGCTGGCCCAGTTATCAACAAATCACCGTTGATCGCTGGCGAAATGGACGGCATGAACAGCTGCAAGACACTATTGCCGAAGAAGTCGCTATTTCCTTGATTTACAACGGGATGCCGCATGTCGTGATGCTGGCAACCCCGACTAACCTTGAAGAATTTGCGCTGGGTTTTAGCATTACCGAAGGCATTATTAAAAACCCGCAAGAATTATTATCGGCGCGAGTCTATAACCGTTCAAATGGCATCGAAGTTCAGTTGAAAATTCCGGAGCAACGTTTTCAAGACATGACCGGTAAAGGTCGTAATTTAACCGGTCGCACCGGTTGCGGGCTATGCGGCGCGAGCACCTTAAAACAAGCTATCCGCCAGCCCTGCCCTGTTAACGGGGACTTAAGCCTGTCTGCTGCCGAACTGCGTTCCGCTTTAACCGGCATAAAACAGCACCAAAAGCTCAACCAGTTAACCGGCGCCGTTCATGCGGCGGCTTGGGCGATGCCAGGACAAGGCATTTTAGATATACGGGAAGATGTCGGACGGCATAATGCGCTGGATAAATTGATCGGTTTTTTATTGCGTACCGGCAAAGATTTATCCGCCGGTTTTATTATCGTTACCAGCCGCGCCAGTTATGAAATGGTGCAAAAAACCGCCTGGGTCGGCATCACGCTGCTTGCGGCCATTTCCGCGCCTACCGGATTAGCCATACGCCTAGCTGATGAGGCAGGCCTCACTTTAATCGGTTTTGCCCGCGACGACCAACATGTGGTTTACACCCATCCGCAACGCTTAACCCATAATAACTAACTGTGTAATTAACGATGAAAATAGAACCGCTTATTAAAATGGCTAACGATATAGGTAATTTCTTCAACGCGGAACCCGATAAAGAAATCGCCGCAGAAGGCATAAAAAACCATATTTTAAGAGCATGGGACCCTAGAATGCGTAAAGCCATTATCGCCTATTGCCAGGAAGATGGCTCTGAATTAAGCGACCTAGTTAAAACAGCTGTAACCAAGCTTGCGGCTTAATATCATCGTTTCAACGCCAGCGTTAAACTCCGGTCTCAGTATTTTCCGGAATCCAAAACTGGCTTTGGATGCTTCAAACGTTGCCATTAGCGCCGACGCGCGCAAACAAACCGATTCCCCCAGTAGCGATTCTTAAGACTGGACACCAACACCTTGCCGGTGCGTCGGCTAGGCGCGTGAATAAAATTATGATTACTGACATAAATACCGACATGTGAAAACGGCTTGCCGTTGGTATTAAAAAAAAGCAGGTCGCCTGGATGAAGATCATTTTTCGGAACTTGGGTCAGCGCCGCCGATTGAGCTATCTTTTGAGTGGTACGTGGCAACGCTATACCCTGATGCCCATATACATGCTGGACAAAACCGCTGCAATCGAAACCTTCCTCGGGTGAACTCTTGCCGTAGCGATAAGGCGCCCCCTGCAAACTCAACGCATAACTGACCATAGGCGAGTAATTCCCGGCTGGCTTTATTTCCGAAACGCCAGCACAACCGGCAAATAAAACAATCCATCCGAGTAAAACACATCGGGTAAAAATACAGCGCTGATTGTTGACGATAGACCTGTTCAATTAATGAATCCCTCTAATAATTTTGTATAAGAATAGGCCATTACCCGCTAAAAGACTATAGGACTACAGAGTGTTGTTGCGTAGAAAATCATGATCATCCTCGCACCAAACCCTGAGGCCGGATAGAATAGATAGCTTCCATGCTTCAATCCACATTAAGCCATCGGCAGATGAGGTCGGTGGATTGCCTCCCTGTGAACGAGGCGCTTACCAGAGGATAACGATGCGAATGCATCGTTGTCAAATCTAACGATTCCCTAAAGGGGGAGATTTCAAACCAGCAAGGAAATTTGATGAAATTTAATGTCTTTTTTATCAGCCTGTGCCTGCTTGCCTCAGGCAACAGTTATGCTGCGGAAAAAACCGTGATTCGCATCGGCGTTCAGGCTTTCGGCACAGTCGCTTGGGAATTGGCCGCTTTACAGGATAATCCCCAAGCTGACTTTCAATTGCAAATACAGCATTTAGCCAATGCGGAAGCGGGCAAGATTGCGTTGCAATCCGGCGCTGTCGATATGATCGTATCTGACTGGATTTGGGTTTCCAGGCTGCGCGCTACCGGTTCCGATTTTACCTTTTATCCTTATTCGAATACCTCGGGCGCCTTGGTTGTACCGGAAAACAGCCCTATCCATTCGATAAAAGATCTCCACGATAAACGCCTGGGAATTGCCGGAGGCGAACTGGACAAAAACTGGCTGTTGCTACAGGCCCTAGCTCAACAAGAACAATTCGATTTGAATGCTTCGGTGGAAAAAGTCTTCGGCGCGCCGCCGCTGATCACCGAGCAAATCAAGCACAACCGCGTCGATGCGGTGCTCACCTATTGGCATTTTGCGGCCAGACTTGAAGCCCAGCCCTATCGTCAGCTTATTGACGGCAAAGGGATTTTAGAAGGCTTAGGCATTATGGAAGATGTTCCTAGCCTGGGTTATGTGTTCAGGCAAAGCTGGGCAAACGAGCATAAACAGGCGGTCAACCGTTTTTTTAACGCCAGCAAGCAGGCTAAAAATCAGCTATGTACGGCTGATGCTGCCTGGAAAAAAATTATCCCGTTAACCCAGACGGATGATTTACCCACCCAAACCAAACTACGCCAGCGTTATTGTGAAGGCAGCATTGAGCATTGGGGCAAACCGGAACAATTGGCTGCTGAGCGCATTTATACGATGCTCCGTCAGCTAAGTCACAATCAGTTAACCGGGCAATCAGAGCACCTGCAACCCGGTACTTTCTGGTCGGTTGAATAAAGGATTCGGTTTGATTAGCCTTAAAAAACGTTTACCGACCCTGTCATTACTGGCTTTTTTAGTCATTTGGCAGGGTTTGGCTGTTTATTTAGACAGCAACACCTTGCCGACGCCTGAAGCAGTCGCCAAGGTTTTCTGGCAAGCCTGCGTATCGGGGCAATTGCCTTTTCACTTGGGCGTCACCCTGCTGCGACTGGCGATCAGTTTTGCGATTGCGATGTTGCTCGGTTGCGCTATCGGTATCGTACTGGGGCGCAGTAAAAAACTCGATGCGTTCTTCGACAACTGGCTGGTAATCTTCTTAAATGTCCCGGCTCTGGTCACCATTATCTTGTGCTATGTCTGGTTCGGCCTGATTGAATCGGCGGCGATACTCGCGGTGGTGATCAACAAACTGCCCAATGTCATTGTTACCATCCGGGAAGGCACACGCATGCTGGATCAGGACTTACTGGACATGGCGCGCTGTTACCGTTTCAGCAAGCGTAAAACCCTAGTTCACGTGATCTGGCCGCAACTGCATCCGTTTGTGATGGGCGCTACCCGTTCGGGCCTTGCCTTGATCTGGAAAATCATTCTGGTGGTCGAGTTATTAGGCCGCAGCAACGGCATGGGCTATCAATTGCATTTGTTCTTTCAACTGTTCGATGTCGCCGGCATACTGGCTTATACCATCGCTTTTGTTGCGGTCATTCAGCTGATAGAACTGCTGATTTTAAAACCGCTGGACAAAAAAGCCCTACGGTGGCGCAGATGACCGACATCCAAATCCAAATCGACAATAAAACCTATCCGGCAGCCGCCAAGCCCAGTATCGTCGACCTTAAACTGTCGCTAACTTCGGAGGAATTTATTTGTCTGGTCGGCCCGTCCGGCTGCGGCAAAACCACGCTGCTGAATATTATTGCCGGCCTGGATAATGATTACGAGGGCGATATTGTAGTGGGCCGACAGCACACCTCCCCCAAGATCGGTTACGTTTTCCAGAATCCGCGCCTGCTGCCCTGGCGTACAGTCAGGGAAAATATCGAGCTGGCAGTGGACAAGCATCAAGCTCCCGAGGTGATTGATGCACTGCTTGAGGCGATGCAATTAACCGCAGCGCAGCATAGTTATCCGGAACACCTGTCATTGGGCATGAGTCGCCGGGTCGCGATCATCAGGGCATTTGCTGTCGATCCGGAGGTGTTGCTGATGGATGAGCCCTTTGTGTCGCTGGATGCGCCGACCGCCAGGCAAGTCAGGGAGCTGTTGCTGAATCTATGGCAACAACGTCCGCATACGATTTTATTTGTCACCCACGATCTGCGTGAGGCCATCGCCTTGGCTGACCGACTGATATTTTTATCGGCAGCGCCGATGCAGGTCGTTAGCGAAATCATCGTACCGATCCCCCGAAGTGAGCGCGGCAATGAGCTGGCTATTGAATCATTCAGGCAGCAATTACTGAAAAATCATCCCGAAATAAAACAACTTTTGTGAGCGTTTTTCGGCTGGAAAAACAGTTGCAGCTTCAACTAAAATATCCGATACTCTTGAGTCGTCAAGCCCTGTTAGAGTCAATTCTGCGGTGCTTACTGTACAAACTACCCAAGGTTAAATCATATGAAAAAAATAATTATCTTAGGATTGACGACTGCTGTTGTTGCATTAGCGTCATTAACGGCTTCAGCCGCAAGCGATGCCCAATACCCGGCAGCAAATTTTCAACCTAAAGTCATCTATCTCGATAAAGATTCGATCAAACCTTCAACTAAATGTCCCGCCCAAAAAACTGCCGAAAAGGAAGTCGAGTTTGACGCTAAATACCCGGCCGCCCATTTTCAACCTAAAGTTATTTATCCCTAATACAGATTTTAAAAGGTGGATCTTTATCAGATTCACCTTTTATTCAGTCCACACCGCACCTTCAGGCAAAAAAAGCAGACTGATTAAGCACCAAAAATCTCAATCCATGCAGGCTTCATACAGGCCAAGCGCTAGATATAATTAAACAACGATAATCCGCTGACCTTGCCAAAAGCCTGTTGGGCAGCCTGCAAAGCAGTCGATTGTAATTGAAACCGGCTGATTGCCTCTGCGTAATCGAGATCTTGAGTTTCGGAAAGCGTTGCTGTCGTGTCTAATATAAACTTTTCATTCTGGGATTCTTGATTATCCAAGGCGTTCATCCTCACTCCGACGCTGGTTCTTGCCTGAAGAAAACTGTCCTGAGCCGAGTTAAAATCGGTTAAAACATCGTCAAGTTGACTTTGAAAAGCATTCATAGGAAGCACAGGTAAGTCAGTCCCTTCATTCGTCTGACCGAGCGGGTTAAAACCGGCATCGGTTAAAAACGATCCTGAGGCAGGAGTACTGTTTCTAACGGTTATGCTGGACGTTGCCCCGGTAGCCACCGTTGCAAATTCAATCCTATTACCATTGCTCCGCGCCAGCATTGTATCGCCAAAAAATCCTGTGCCGGGAGCCGGTACAGGGGATGCTGCCAGCTGCTTATTAACCTCAGCAGCCAAATCCTCCACACCGGTAAATTTTTTACCCGTTAAGTCTATTTGCACTGCGATAGGCGCCATGGGCGCCGCCGTTGCATGCAGCTCAAATGTCGTTGGCGGCAAAAGAGGATCGCTGTAATCCAAACCATAGCGTAAGAATCTGTCGCCGGTAATTTCAGCGGGGCTTGCCTTAAAAGTGCCGCTTAAACCCTCGGATAGCGCTTTTAAGGTATTAAAAATACTGCGTTTGCCATTCTCATCGGCAGCCGGACTGCTCGAATTTATATCTTCAAAAACATTAAATCCCAGATCGCCATCGGCAACCAGTCTAGCAGGGCTAATTTGCACAGTCCGCTGCTGTGAACCGCCTTGATAAACATATTCACCTGTCGTAGGGTGAATGGCAAAAGGCGGAACTGTCGACAGATCGCCTGAAAAAATAAATTCGCCATTGGCATTTTGGGTATTGGCAACGCCGACCATTTCCTCAATCAACTGATCAACTTCAACCTTGATCGTTAATCTATCGCTGCTGTTTAAGGTATCGTTCTTAGCTTGAAGCGTCAGTTCTCTGGCACGATTCAATATATTGCCTGAAGTTTCTAAAGCCGACTCTTCAATACCCAAACGTCCGCGAGCCGTAGCAATATTATTTTGATATTGATTTGTTTTGGCAACCGATCTCTCCAAATCCAGCACTCTTACCGCTGCCGCAGGGTCTTCGGCAGGTGTCGACACTTTAAGTCCTGTGCTTAATTGCAGTTGCACCTTAGCCAATTTGGCTTGCTGACCATTCATTGCATTGACGTTAAGCTGTTGTGCCCAAGCTGTTGAAATTCTCATTGCTATCGCTCCTATCTAACTGCACCGATTAAAGTATCGAATAATGACTTAGCCACTGAAATTGATTGCGCCGATGCCTGATAAGCTTGCTGAAACCTTATTAAGTTAGCGGCCTCTTCGTCTAGATTTACACCTGCCAGACTCTCTCTGGAAGCTTTTGCCTGATTTAATAGCGTTTCCTGCGAAAAAGAACTCAATTCAGCTGCTCGCGTCAAGGTTCCGACACCGGAAACAATTTGCCCATAAGCGTCGTTAAATGAAGCCTTACCTCCCAGCATGCCCAATTTATTCTCAAGATTTGCCAGTATCAATGCATTTCTATTATCACTGGGCATTGGCCCTTTGATCACGGACACTGGCAGTTTGGTCACGGGATCGATTTCTATATTGGTCGCCGCAGCAACTTTTCTTGGATCATCTATATTAACCCCCATTTTTTGGGCCGCATTGTAGGTCGGCCTCGTCAAAAATTGATCGCCCACCGATATGGTTTTACCGCTAGTCAAGTCTACTTTTATATCAATACCCGCCGGGATAACCGCCTTGCCGACAAGCACCCCGGAGAATGCCCCAGCAGTGCTGCCGACACCGCTAAAGTTGCTGGTGATGGCAAGTGTAGAAGTCGTGGCGTTAAGCCTGCTAAGCACCAGATCGTTATTCGCAAACGTTCCGGTTTTTGCGTACAGACCTGCTCCCGGGCCTGAACTCAAAAATATATCCATCGCCGTATCAAGCTCGGCCTTTGTCACGGTGCCGCCGGGCGCCGCCGCCTCGGTATAGATTTGCAGGCCGTCAACTTCGAGAGTAAAAGGGCCGACAGTCGAGGGAACAGCAGGCGCTCCGGCAATGTTAACGGTATTGGCTGCAAATGCGCCGGGGGTGGCTGTAAAGTTACTAGCGAAACTCGGGACAATCGGGGTTCCGTCAAGCTTGCGTAGCCGCAGGTTATCGGTGGCAAAGGAGCCTGAAACTACCTGATAAGACGCTGCGTTGGCCGAATCGGCCAGGAAGGTTGCCAGCGCAGTATCCAGCTCCGATTTAACCACGCTTTCACCGGCCAACGCACTGGTCTTAGTGTAGAAGGCGATCCCGTCAAGATTCATGGTAAACACTTCCGCCGGAGCGCCGGAAACAGCCGGTGTAAAGGCGCCTAAGGTCTCATCACGCGGTGACGCCACCACGCCGTCCGCAATGGCCGGGGTAAAAGTCCCTGGCGAAATAATGGTCGCCATCGAAAAAGCAGAGGCAGCAAATTTTGCCGGTTGAGTCGCCGCAAGTGACAAGCTAAAAACACCGGTAGCAGGTACTGTATCGTTAGCCGTGAGATTAATCACCTTATTGTCGCGAATCCTGGTCAGCGTGTAATCAACTCCGCCGCCCGCATTAACATATTCTAACTTGAAATCACTGAAATCGAGTCCTGCTGCTGCCAATGGATTGACCCTGGCATCCTGAAAATTGGCCGTAACCAAAGCAGTTCCGCTATTTTTTGAACTTTGCATAACAGGAACCGCATCGTCGGAAAAGCTGAATAAGGCGGTTCCTGCGGTGCCGTTCAGGTCATAGCCCTGCTCATGAATCGCATTAAACTCTATTGCCAGGCCGGCAGCAACCCTGCCCAGTTGTTGCTGTGCCGGGTCCAGCACTTCATCCCGAAATCTTAATGAACCCGCTAACGATCCACCACTTATTTGAGCGGTTATATCCATAGGGCCATTTACTGTGTTAATTCCGATTTGCGGCTTACTAGGATCGAATTCAGCCTGCATAGTCGTAAACTCGGCTGACGTACCCTGAAGAACCAATGCCTGGCCGCTGCCGATAAAAACACTGGATGAGCCGTCTTTCTGGGGAATTACCGAAACACTAACAATTTCGGCCAACTTTGTAAGCAAAACATCCTGCTGATCCTTCAAGTCGTTAGGCTGCCTCAAGCCTTGCGATTTACCAAGTTCAGATACGATTTGTACATTAAGACCGGCAATTGACTTGGCTAACGCATTAATATCATTAACCATGGACCCTATATCGCTATTATTCAGCGCACGTATCTCTTCAAAGCGGCTGTTCATCGTATTGAAGCTTTGTACTGCAACACCCGCTTCAGACAAGAATACTTGCCTGGCAGGGATTGATGACGGATTATCCGCCACTTCATTCACTGCATTAAAAAAACGTTTCATGGCTGGAGCCATGCCGGTAGCGGGATCAGCCATTATATTGTCAACGTGAGTTGCAAGCTGATGATAACGATCCACATCCCCGAAGGCTGTGATACTGGAGGTCAGTTGTTTGTTAACAAACTGGTCATAACTGCGCGTGATATTGCTGACATTTACCCCCTGACCAACAAATCCGTCACCGGTAAACATTGCCGGATTAGTGCCTTGCTGTACACGTTGACGGCTGTAACCCTCGGTATTGACATTGGAAATATTATGATTAACTGTTGCCAGCGACCGCTGAGCAGCCATCAGACCTGACAATGATGTTGCTAATATTCCACTCATGATAGCGTCCTGTTTTCAGCGTTAACTGCCCAACTTAACTTGATCATTAGTTCATCGCCACGGTGACTTCAGGCTCAAATCCGGCCATAGTCTTGCCTTGATAAATACTCATGACTTTGTCGGCATATTTCGGATCGGTGGCATAACCCGCCCGCTGTAATGCATGCATATAGTGTTCCGGATTACCCGCTTTTTTTAAGGCATCGCCATAACGCGGATTAGTTTTTATAAAATCGACATAATCCCTAAAACTTTCTTCGTAGGAATCGTAGGATCTGAAGCCGGCATTCACTTTTCTCGCGATACCCTGATCAAACTCCAGTGTCGCCACATGTGTCTGTTTGCCCTGCCAGGATTTATCGGCTTTAATATTAAACAGATTAAAACCATTATCGCCATGAGCGTTTTTTATCAGCGAACTCCCCCATCCGCTTTCCAGCGCGGCTTGCGCCAACAGAACCTTGGGTTCAACACCCAGTTCTCTGGCAGCCTCGACAGCTAGAGGATGCAGGCGGCTGACAAACTCAGCTGCCGACTGTATCGGCAAGGCGCGACCCGTCTTTAATTGATTGATAGCGGCTATCGGTAACTCAGTTGCCGCTTCAAGCGGGCTTCGCTCATGAACATAAGGCGTTACCGTAACCTGCCCGTCTTTAAAGCTGGCGACCGGACCGTCGGCTTTAGCGCTTGCCTGCCGGTTAACGGCATGAGTCCGTTCAGAACCGCTAGGCGATATTCCCCCGGATCTATTCAGAGCATCTTCGGTATTCTGCTGCTGATGTTTGGGTTTATCGTGACTCAATTGCTTAACGATCAAGTCGGC
Organism: Methylobacter sp.; assembly: GCA_024636505.1. Lineage (GTDB taxonomy): Bacteria > Pseudomonadota > Gammaproteobacteria > Methylococcales > Methylomonadaceae > Methylobacter_A. The sequence continues at coordinate 19,691 of JAGXGY010000001.1, forward strand.
CAGACCAACGCCGGGAGACCCCGACAAATGGACGGCCAACTGCTGATCATACATATCGTTATAAAATTTGCTTTGATCGTTATCCATGGCGCCATCGGCCAGCTTGGCTTGACGCATACTTTTCAGCACATTATTGAGAAAAATGGACTCGAATTGTTTGGCAACTTCTTTCAATGCTGCCGGCGACTCTTTTCGGGCCTCGCCTTTTAATTTAGCCAAGCCATTAAAGTCGGTATAAACATCGGCATTTTGTACCTTTAACATAACAACCTCCGGCTAAACGTGCGCTTAAAAACCAACAATTTTAGTAACGACTCGGCCATCAAATACAATGGAACGCTGATTAAGATAAAATAAGATTTTTCTTGAGTTATCCGCGCTTATCATATTTATCTGCATTCATCTGCGTTCCATTTTTCTAACTGCCGAGCAGTTACTTTTAAATAACAATTAACTCGGCATGCAAGGAGCCGGCTGATTTCAGCGCTTCAAGAATAGCCACCAAATCACTGGGGGCGGCACCTATCTTGTTGACCGCCTGAACAATTTCATCCAGGGAAACGCCGGGATTAAACACGAACATGTGATTTTTTTCTTCTTCAATCTTAAGATTAGATTCCGGTGTAACTGCGGTTTCGCCGCCGGCCAATGCATTGGGCTGACTAACCTGAGGCGTTTCGCTGATAGTCACAATCAGACTGCCATGAGACACCGCCGCCGGCTGCACCCTGACCTTACCGTTAATCACGACAGTGCCGGTGCGGGAGTTAACAATAATACGCGCCGGCGCATCATCCGGAATCACCATCATATTTTCGACCACCGATGCAAAGGTCACTTTTTGATTGGGATCGAGCGGCGCACTAACCCTGACCGAAGTCGCATCAAGCGCCTTTGCGGTATTAGCGCCCAGCACCTTATTGATAGACTCCGCCATGCGATTGGCGGTGGTAAAATCCGAAGTATGTAAATTAAACACCAAGGCATCGCCTTCAGAAAAAGAGCTGTTCACGGTGCGTTCAACAGTCGCTCCATTGGGAATACGGCCCACATTGGGATTATTGACGGTAATACTTGAACCGTCCTGACCTGAGGCACTCAGGCCGCTGACAATCAAACTGCCCTGAGCAATGGCATAAACCTGCCCGTCGGCACCTTTTAACGGACTCATTAACAAGGTCCCGCCGCGCAGACTTTTGGCATCGCCCAAGGAAGAGACGGTGACATCAATCGCTTGACCCGGCTTGGCAAAGGCCGGCAGCTCGGCCTGAATAGAAACTGCCGCAATATTTTTTGATTTAGGATCAATGCCGGGCGGCAAGGTCAGACCTAAACGCGCCAGCATGCTGCGTAAGCTTTGTCCGGTAAAAGCCGTTTTATCACCCGACTTATCCAAGCCGACTACCAAACCGTAACCGACCAATTGATTGCTGCGCACCCCTTCGATAGAGGCGATATCCTTGATGCGTTCCGCATAAACCGGGCCGCTGGAAGCGATGCTCAGCATGAACAGAAAGATAAGGCGCTTAGCTAGTGTGTTCATCTCAACATCCTTATTTTAGAATGGAAACCATGGGCTTTGAAGAATCCTTGACAGCCATCCCATTTTACTGGAATCGGCCACGGCTCCCTCACCTATGTACATAATGGTCACATCTGCCACCTTGTCTGAACTGATAATATTAGAGGCGTTGATATCAACCGGCCTGACGATACCGGACAAGCGGATAAATTCATCGCCCTGATTTAAAGTGACTCTTTTCTCGCCGCGTACACTTAAATTGCCGTTAGGTAATACCTCGACAACGGTAACGGAAATATTGCCGGTTAAACTATTGCTTTGATCGGCATCACCCTCACCGTTAAACTCTTTTTTTGACGCCAGCGTGGTTTTAATATTCTGCCCAGTCAAGGCGGAGGCCGCAATGCCAAATATCGAAGGAACCTCGGCTGACATCGCGGTATCTTTTTTAGTTTCAAGGTTGGCGGACTTTATCGCCTTGGTTTTCTCCTGAAGGGTAATCGTCAGAATATCTCCTACCCTTTTTGCGGTGTGATCTTCAAACAGGCGCATATCGTAACCGGCCTGATAGATTGAGCCGCTGCTTTGTACCGGCGGTCTTAAGTCGGCCGGCGCAACCGGAGCAAATGCAGGATCCCGCTTTGGTATTGACGTACAGCCACCTAACAGCAACAACGCGACCGCCAGCGTACAAAGGGTTGAGAGGTAGCTATTGGCTGTCAATTCAGATGCTTGAGTGCTCATACGATGCCCTAACTTACAATTGTTGCGTCACAAAAGACAGCATCTGGTCCGTAGTTGAAATAGCCTTGGAATTCATTTCATAAGCCCGTTGCGTTTCAATCATATTGACCAGCTCTTCAACGACATTAACATTGGAAGTTTCCAGTGCGCCTTGAACCAAGGTCCCGTATTCTGCTTGCCCCGGCGTTCCGACTAACGGCGCGCCGCTGGCGGCAGATTCCCGATACAGGTTTTCGCCGATCGCCTCCAGTCCGGTAGGATTGATAAAATTAGCCGTCTGAATTTGGCCGACCACAGCGGGCGCGGCATTACCCGGCTGTAAAACGGATACCGTACCGTCAGTGCCGATAGTGACGCTCAGCGCATCTTGAGGCACGGTGATCGCAGGATCCAGCGTCAATCCGCCTGAGGTGACCATCTGCCCGGTTGCATCTAATTTGAACGAACCATCCCGGGTGTAATTAATATCGCCGTTCGGGGTCAGGATCTGCAGGAAGCCCCGGCCATTTATTGCCACATCCAACGAGTTTTCTGTCGGTTGAACATTGCCCTGGGTATGCAGCTTTTCAGTAGCAACCGTTCTTACCCCGGTTCCCAGCTGCAAACCCGTGGGTAGCTGGGTATTTTGCGTGGATTGAGCGCCGACCTGACGGATATTCTGATACATCAGGTCTTCAAAAACGGCGCGGCCTCTTTTAAAGCCGGTGGTATTGACGTTCGCCAGGTTATTGGAAATAACCGCCATTCTTGTTTGCTGGGCATCCAGACCGGATTTAGCCACCCATAATGCACGTTCTGTCATGATAATCTCCTCAGTGCCAATTTGTTGTCTTAGTTAAACTTAAAGCATGATATGTGCCACTTTTTTAACAGACTGAAATAATCTGCCGCCCAAAAAAAAGCCGGGCTAAACCCGGTGTTGCTGAACAGCAATTCTACGGGCTGTTTCCTAGCCCATTTGCATCAGTTTGGCACCCACTGCCGAGTTTTCATCGACACTCTTCATTACCTTGGTTTGCAGCTCGAAATTTCTTGCCAGCTCAATCATATCGACCATCGCCCTAATCGCATTGACATTACTGCCTTCCAAAACGCCCTGCGCCAGCCTGACATCAGCACTGGCGACTACCGGCAGCCCATCTTTGGCATGCAACAAGCCATCATTGGATTTTTCCAAGTTGTCCGCCTCCATTCTAACCATTTTGATACGGCCGACTTCCACCTGTGTGGTCGCGTTACCCGAACCCAAGGGAATAATGCTGATGGTGCCGTCACTGCCTATGGTCAGCTTTTCTGCCGGCTGAATAACGATAGGCCCATCCTGACCGAGTACTTGCAGACCCGCTCCGGTCTGCAACAAGCCTTCCGGAGTAACCCGCAGATCACCGGCGCGCGTATAGGCTTCTTTGCCATCATCCCCCTGGACGGCAAAATAGCCCTCGCCGTTAATCGCCACATCCAAATCGCCGCCTGTGGTCTGCATGCCGCCCTGAGCAAGATCGACCCCCGGTTTTTCATTCATTGCATAAACCCGGGTAGGGAAGCCTGCACCGAACACCGGCCTACTGCGAAACTGCTCCAGATCGGATTTAAAACCGGTCGTCTGGGTATTCGCCAAATTATTGGCGTTTACCGTTTGCGCCATAAGCGTTTGTTTGGCACCGCTCATGGCAATATATAAACTACGATCCATAACGGCTCTCCTTTAGTTTAAAAACCAGATTATCGTTCCCACGCCGGAGCCTGGGAACGAGGAGGCAAATATTGGTCCAATAATATGGGAACAATACATTAGGCATTCAAAATGGTTTGTATCAAGGTTTTTTCAGTGGTGATGGTCTGAGAGTTAGCCTGATAAGCCTGCTGGGCAATAATCAATTTAACCAACTGATCGGATAAATCCACATTGGAACCTTCTAACGCTGACGATTGAATGCCGCCAAAATTATTATCGCCGGCTGCACCATAAATTGGCGCCCCGGAAGTTGATGTCGTAGCCCAGGAAGTATCCCCTAACTTGGCCAAGGATTGATTGCTTTGGAAGCGCGCCAATGCCACCTGCCCTAAAGCCTTAGAACCACCATTGCTGTACCGTGCAAACACCACCCCGGTGCCGTCAACATCGATACCGGTCAAGTTGCCGGCAGGTAAACCATCCTGATCCAAACCGTTAACGCTAAAAGGCGTAGCGAACTGGGTAGAGCCAAAAAAGTCCACATCAAATGCCATAGGATCAACATTGATATTAGGATCGATAGCCGATAAATCAATATTTCCAAAATCCATTTTGGTTGTTGCCGCAACGCCCGCAGCTGCAGCGGCAACAGCAGTGTTATAATTATTTGCAGCAGTCTGGGCAGCCAAAGCCGATGCTGCCGCAGGCCCTGCAAGCGCATCAGCAGCACCCGCAGTAGCTGCATCCACAACAAGGGCCGCCGCTGCGGCATAAGCTGCCGCATCAGTAGCCGCTAGATCGGCAGCCGTTTTAGCAAGACTTGCCAAGCCTGGAACAATTGGAGGACCCGGAGCATCCGCAGCCGCAGGCGTGGTATTCACCGCCGATGTCGCATTTGCCAAACTTGTCGCGGCGGTAGACGCAACAACGGCCTGCGCAAGAGCGGCCGCCGCATCTGCGGGGGTATATGCTGCAACTACCGCCGCTGACAGAGCAACTGTACCGGTAGCGCCTGCTGTACTGGCAACTGCGGTGTTCGCAGCGGTTACAATACCGGCAGTAAGATCGGCGGCCGCCCCAATACCGACATCATCAAGCAAGCCAGATGATGTGAAGGACATCCGTATAGGTAATCCGGGAGAATTAACGGTTGCCGACACTGTCGATGTCGGCGCAACTGCCGGCGGTACAGCCTGTCCGCCTGTGGTAATGCCGAAATTATCTATGAATAAATAAGAATCCCATATATTGGCTACCGGTGTTTTCACATAATAAGTCGATGCGATATGCGCATTACCTTGGGTATCATAGGTCGTGACCGATGTGGTATTGTTATAAGATAAAGGATTGGTAGGATCAAACAACGCAACTGTCGGCACATTGGCAGCCCCGTTAATATTCAATTTCATATTGATATTTTCGGTAGCATTGGGCAAGCCCTGAGCGGTATCAATGGTCAACGGTCTAAAAACACCGACGCTAAAACCCTCGGCTGCGCTAGTGCCGTTAGGTGCAAACGCCAATAAATACTGGCCTTTATCATTAACGACATTGCCTTCGCTATCTAACTGAAACGCGCCATTGCGGGTATAAGCGCTCGGTACCGAAGGATCGACCGGGGTATTCGGATTATTTTTGTCAGGGAGATTCACCGTATCCGCCAACACAAAAAAACCATTGCCGCTGACGGCCATATCAAGACTGTTTTGAGTGGACTCGATATTGCCCTGATTAAATTGCTGCGCCACTTCGGTAACTTTCACACCGGAGCCGGGTTGGGTCTTACTAACTCCGCCAAGACTGGACGCATAGACATCGGCAAATTCAGCACGCGATTCTTTAAAACCGACGGTTTGCGAATTGGCAATATTATTGCCGGTTACCTGTAAATTTGTTGATGCGGCTTTTAAGCCGCTTAATGCTGTTGCAAAACCCATGTTACACCCCCAATCCTAAAGAATTTGTTTGATCTGATTAAAATTAACACTGTCCAGTCCGGTCAGGTTAATTTTCATGCCATTAGCACCGTTGCCCATGCTGACACTGTCAACTCGCGAATTAATATCTGTTGCCAATACGGTATTCTTCCCATCCATATAAGCCGTTGCCTCAATTTTATATACGCCGGGATTGGCCATGACCCCCCGGGCATTAAGACCATCCCAGGAAAAAGGCATTTTTCCTTCGCCATGAGCGCCCAAATCCACATCGTTTACAACTTCACCTGTAGCCGAATCGGTTACTTTAAGATGAACATTGGACGCACTCCCCGACAAATTAATGTCTCCTGTTATATCGCCTCCGACGGCCAGCAGCCCCCGCGTTCCCGGTGCAGATACCTGCCGCCCCACCAAACTGGTTGCCTGTAACGCCTGACTGGAGGTAATCGAACCGGCAAAATCACCAAATGACTTTTGCAAATCCTGGATGCCGGCCACCGTGCCGAACTGCGCCATTTGCGACAAAAAATCACCGTTTTCCATCGGTTTTGTCGGGTCTTGATGGGTCATCTGCGTGGTCATTAACTTTAAAAACTGCTCCTGTCCTAATGAGGTTTTTTTAGGCGTTGCCGCCGATTCCGATTTAGCGGTGACGGTTAAATTGCTGTATGGATTGACTGCGCCTTGAATAGCCATTTTTATCTCCCTACTGTCCCATTTTTAAGGTCTGAAGCATCATCTGCTTTGCCGTATTCAATACTTCGACATTATTTTGATAAGAGCGTGATGCCGACATCATATTGGCCATTTCTTCAACGGTATTCACATTTGATTTAAAGATGTAACCGTCTTTATCCGCCATGGGATGACCGGGCGAATACTCCATAACAGGAGCATCCAGACTCTCGACTACGCCCAGCACGTTCACTTTACTGGTAGCCGTATGTTGATTCATTGCATTCTTCAGTTCGGCGGCAAATACCGGCTGCCTGGATTTGTATGCCTCAGCTGCACTGCTGCTGACACTGTTCGCATTGGATATATTACTGGCGACCAGATTAAGCCTTAGCGATTGCGCATTCATGCCGCTGCCGGCAATATCAAAGATACTGGTCATGATTATTGTCCTCTCAAAGCAGTCATCAGTCCGGAAAATCGGCTGCCAATAAACTGCAAACTGGCTTGATATTGCACCGCATTTTCCGCATATTTAGCTTGTTCAACATGTGCTTCAACGGTATTGCCATCCAACGACGCCTGACTGGGGTTCCGATACATGACATCAGCGCCAAATAACTGCTGCTGCGATGTAATATGCCCGGCATGGGTGCGCTCCATGCTCACGCCCGATGCCAGACTTTGTTTCAAAATCGACTTAAAATCCATATCGCGGGCTTTATAATTAGGTGTATCCGCGTTGGCTAAATTAGCCGCCAGAATCTCACTGCGTTTTTCGCGTACAGCCAGAGCCTTAGGATGAATACCAAGCGCTGTGTCAAAATTAATAGCCATAATAGTTACCTCACTGATTACTTGTACAAAAATAAAAGCACAGCACATGCCAAAGATATATAAGTACATTTAAATCAAACGGATAATTATTTTTATGCTTATGTGCACTACACGGCAACGGATTAAGATTAGAATATAACAAAGTGTTCCGGCAAAAAATGACCGCCGATAAATCGACTTGCAGTCTAAGCGCGAACGCTCTCCCCTTTTTTTCCAAGAAAGCGACATCATCGCTTCCGCTCCGACAAGGCGTCAATAAATTGACTGTCATCTATTAAGCTGACAGCTATCATGTTTGACAACGTAAACAGATCATAAAACAGGCTTTAACCATGATAAAAAACACCCTTTTATTTCTGACAGTAAACTTTATTTTTCTTGTTACCGCTCAGGCCGACCAAGGTTGGCAATCGCACCAATCGATTGCCGAAGTCGTTAACGCTTATATTGCACAAAATATAAATCTGCCCGGAGAATACGAAGTCAATCTAATGCCACTGGACAGCCGATTAAGACTGCCTCAATGCATTGATCCACTGGAGGCATACACAACCGGCGACCGAATAAAAGCAGGCAGAGCGACTATCGGCGTCCGCTGTAATACAGGAAAAAAATGGTCGATTTTTACTTCGGCAATCATCAAGACCTATCAAATGATCGTCGTCCTCGCTCATCCGGTACAACGTGGCGAAATCATCACTCGGCAACATCTTGCTATCGAAAAAAGAGAGGTATCTAACCTCAGAGAAGATTTTGTCACTGAATTTGAACTCGTTGAAAACAAACAGGTCACGCGTCAACTGAATAGCGGAACTATTCTCAGCTTGAGAAACCTTGTCGAACCCAAGCTTATAAAAAGAGGGGATAAGGTGGTTATCAGCACAACAAAATCGAATTTTTCTATCAAGATGGGCGGGATAGCGATGATGGACGGTACTAAAGGGCAACGCATCCGGATTAAGAACCAGAACTCAGGACGCCTGATTAATGCCACCGTTATCAAACCTGGATTAGTCTCTGTTAACGACTAACCTCTCTTGCGCCTCGTATTTATAACAAACAGCGCAAACAATCCGTTTTGATCTGTGACTGAACAGTTACAACTAAACCGTTAAAGTTTTTTATTTCGCTGCCGATACCAATCGCAAATGAAAAAGTTATTAAGGAATTTAACATGGCTATCGAGATAAACGGCAGAATAAACAGCCCGACACCTCTCAAATCGACCCCAAAATCCGGGGTTGACGGTGAAAAGAAAGCGGCTGATTCCAATACCAAAATAGACGACAGCGTTGCTCTTACGACGACAACCCAAGAAATCAAAAAGGCTTTTGGCTCATCCTCTACATTGACTGTCGATATTGACAAGGTCAACGCGATAAAAAAAGCGCTTGCTGATGGCAGTTATCAAATCGATGCTGAAAAAGTTGCCACGAAATTGATTCAATTTGAAAAATTAATGCCTCAAGAAAATAGCGCCTAGCCATGATACAAAAAACCTACCCCATTACTGAGCAACTCATTGCTAATGCACTACGATTAGCGCAGCAGCTTCATCAGGCGCTCAATCAGGAAGCCGATGCCTTAAAAAAAACCCAGCAAGCTGAATTGATTAACACTATCGCAGCCGACAAAAAGCAATTAGTCGCGCAGCTGGAACAATTCAACGCACAACTCGCTCAAGTCCTGGCAACTGAAAACCTGCCCAATGATCAAGCAAGTATCAATGAATATTTTAAACGGGCTAAAACAACAGGCCTGTTAACCGCCGAATCCATTAGCAACTGGACCCAGCTGATGCTTGTCTGTACACAATGCAGAAACTTAAATGAACAAAACGGTGCCGGCATTGATCTTTTGTCTCGCCACACCAAGCGTTCGCTGGACATCTTAAAAGGTAAGCCCGAATTTTCAAACACCTACGGCTCCGATGGCTCAGCCAAAAGCGACCGGTATTCGCGCACCTTGATTTCAGTATAATCACTTAGCACACAATTATAGCCGCAGCTTTAGCCGCAGTAATCGCGGCCCCCCTCGCTTATTAGTGAATAGCGCACAGAACCAGTGAATTAAACACCTATCTATGCTATAATTTTTTTCTGTTTTTGCCCCGATAGCTCAGCTGGATAGAGCGGTCCCCTCCTAAGGGACAGGCCGGTGGTTCAAATCCGCCTCGGGGCACCATTCATATCAACCACTGACAACACACCTACCCGCGACAAGACACGCCATCGCTATCAAAGCGCCAATATTTCCGCAATCGACTTAACCGTCATTCATTGCCGCGTTTTTTTAAATAAGCCCCTACACCGTTTTCACCAAGCTGTAAGACCTTTGTCAACAGCAACCTTTTATTGAGACTCTAAAAATATGCCATTTACCACCCTCGGTTTATCTGATCCACTGTTACGCGCCATTGCTGATGCCGGCTATACCACGCCGTCCCCCATCCAGTCACAAGCCATTCCAGCCGTCTTAAACGGCCGAGATGTGTTGGCGGCCGCACAGACTGGAACCGGTAAAACAGCAGGATTTACCCTGCCCATCCTGCACCGCTTATCACAAAAAGCCTACGGCAACAACCGGCCGGTCAGGGTATTGATACTGACGCCAACCCGGGAACTTGCGGCGCAAATAGGCGAATCAGTCACCAAATACGGCGCGCATCTGCATCCCCGCTTAAAATCCGAAGTTATTTTCGGCGGGGTAAAAATCAACCCGCAGATGATGAGATTAAGAGGCGGCGTAGATATACTGGTGGCCACGCCTGGTCGGCTCTTAGACCTAGTCAGTCAGAATGCGGTAAAACTCGATCAAGTCGAAACGCTGATACTCGATGAAGCCGACCGCATGCTAGATATGGGCTTTATTCGGGATATTCGTAAAATTGTCGCCTTCCTGCCGAAAAAACGCCAAAACCTGCTATTTTCGGCGACTTTTTCCGAAGACATACGCAAACTGACGACAGGGCTTCTGGTCAATCCGATAAAAATCGAAGTCGCCGCGCGTAATACCGCAGCCGAACTGATTCAGCAAGTCGCTTATCTGGTTAATAAAGCCAATAAAACCGAACTACTCTGCCACCTGATAAAAGAAAATAATTGGCAACAGGTTTTGGTATTTACAACCACCAAACACGGCGCCAATCGACTCACCGAAAAACTCAACAAGGTTAATATCAAGGCGGCGGCCATTCACGGCAACAAAAGCCAGGGCGCCAGAACCAGTGCCTTATCAGGTTTTAAATCCGGTGAAATCAGAGTGCTGGTAGCGACCGACGTGGCTGCCCGAGGCATCGATATTAACCTGTTGCCGCATGTGGTCAATTTTGAACTGCCCAAAGCGCCGGAAGATTATGTGCATAGAATTGGTCGCACCGGACGCGCCGGCGAGGAAGGTCAAGCCATATCGCTGGTATCCCATGACGAATACAGCTTCTTGCGTCTGGTTGAAAAACTGATCGGTAAAGAGATTAAACGCGAACAAATTGTCGGCTTTGAAGCCTCCGCAGTGGCCCCGCCGATGCCTCCAGAGGAACCGCGCGGCCCACGCCCTGTCAGAAACTCAAATCAAGCGCGTAAGCCCGTCGGCGGTAATCAGTCCAGAAATAAGCCTCGGACAAGAAGCGCTTAGATTATCGAGCTACTTAGCGACAGCCGGACGCGAGAACTGCTGCCCCGTCCGAAACGTTTCGTGCTGACCGTCCCTTGCCGTATCACTCAGACTAGAAAAACGTTAAGAACGGGGTTGCAAACCCCGTCCCGCTTAGGAAATACCGTTAAAACGGCGACCGGCAAGTCGCCCTTTCGCTTATCCCCACTGGGACTTGCGAACGTTAAAATTGCGTCCCTTTATTTTGCCGTTTCTCAAGCAAGCCAAGGCCTTATCAACACTGCCATGCTTGATAGCCACGTAAGCATGGGCATCGAAAATATCAATTTTACCGACTTCACTGCCCGCAATGCCCAAATCACCCGTTAACGCACCGAGTATATCCCCCGGACGCACTTTATTTTTTCGCCCGCCGTCTATCCACAAGGTCACCATCGGCGGCTCAAAGCGCGGCTCATGGCTCATCTGGAAAGGCGCCACTTCGTCCCACTTAACCGGAATAGCTTGATACTCCTCAATCGCTTTAACCCGATTTAATTCCTGTTCCGTGCATAAGCTGAGCGCCAGGCCCTTGTTACCGGCGCGGCCGGTACGCCCAATCCGGTGTACGTAAATCTCAGGATCCCAAGGCAATTCGTAATTGATCACCGCTTGCATATCCTTAATATCCAGCCCTCGCGCCGCCACATCGGTCGCTACCAAAACAGAGCAGCTCTTATTGGCAAAGCGCACCAATACCTGATCCCGATGCTTTTGCTCCAGATCGCCATGCAAGGCCTGAACCGAAAAACCGCTGTTTTCAAGCGAACTTGCCACATCCTGGCAATCGCGTTTGGTATTGCAAAAGACCACGGCTGATTCAGGCCGATAGTACGATAAAAGATAACCCAGCGCGCTGATCCGTTTAGACTTTTCTACTTGGTAAAAACGCTGCTCAATATCGCTGTCATGGTGACTGCTCTCAATGCTGACGGAAACCGGCTTAAACTGAAATTTCCGGCTTATTTCCCGAATAGGATCGGTATACGTCGCTGAAAACAGCAAGGTTTGCCGGTGCGTCGGCGCGTAGGAAATCACGTCGGTAATGGCTTCTTCAAAGCCCATATCCAGCATCCGGTCCGCCTCATCCAGCACCAATACCTTTAGATTGCTCAATCGTAAGCTGCGTTTGCGCAAATGTTCCTGCAACCGGCCCGGCGTGCCGACCACCACATGAACACCATGCTCCAACGAACCCAACTGCGGCCCGAAAGGTACGCCGCCGCACAAGGTCAGTACCTTAATATTTTGCGTGAATCGGGCTAAGCGCCGAATCTCTTTGCCGACCTGATCGGCAAGCTCACGGGTTGGGCAAACAACCATCGCCTGAACTCTAAAGCTGTTCAAATCCAACTTGGATAACAGACCAATACCAAATGCAGCAGTTTTGCCACTGCCGGTCTTAGCCTGCGCAATCACATCCCTGCCCTCAAGAATATGCGGCAGGCTCTCCGCCTGTATCGGCGTTAACTGGGTATATCCCAAGGATTCGATGTTTTCAAGCAGGGCGGGTTTTAAAGCTAGGGATGAAAATTTGGCAGTACTCACTAAGGACTCTTTATGTTGACGTAAATGGCGGCGAACTGCCGTCATTCAATCGCTTATGATACCAGATACGGCGGATTTAAGCCGACAAGGTTGATTTTTCAGTAAAAATCAAGACACTGAATCTAATCATTTAAAAAATAGAACGCGGATGCCAAAAGTAGGCGCCTCTAGGCGACGCAGATTGGACTGATTTACGCAGATTTTAAAAAAAGTCAAACCCATAGTTAAGCATTTAACAAATGCTCTAATAGCTTTATCCGTGATAATCCACTTAATCCGTGTCATCCGCGTTCTATTATCAATCTAGCCCGACACATCAACAAAGCCATGTAGGCCGCGCTTGGACTTAACGGCCAGCCAGTCTTTCAAGTGCGTTAATTCTTCCGTTTCTTCCAGGTCATCCAGGCTTTGTTTGTTCTTTAACAGGCGAAATGCCGCCGACAGCACCTTATAACGCTCTCCGGTAATGCCTGCACGTCTTAGTCCTACGGTGTTTAACTTATAATGCCGTGCGGGGCGGCCGCCAATCAGCATAAAGGGAATAACATCCATATTAAGCCCGGTGGTACCCTGCACTATCGCAAACGATCCGATCCGGCAAAACTGATGCGCAACCACCGCGCCGCCTATAAAAACATTACTGCCAACCTCAACAAATCCGCCGATCGCGACATTATTGGCAAAAATGGTGTTATTTCCGACTATGCTGTCATGCGCGACATGGCTGTTGTTCATAAAGAAACAACCCGAACCGATACGCGTTTCGGCCTGTTCTTTGGAGGCCCGATGCGCGGTAAAGCCTTCCCGAAAAACGTTATTGTCGCCGCAAACCAGCCAGGAAACCGTTTCGGCTTGAAAGCCGGTATCTTGCGGCAATCCGCCCAATACCGCATGCGGATGTAAAATATTGCCCTCGCCCATTTTGACATGACTATGCACAACGGCATGAGCGCCTATCTGGCAGTTAGCACCCATTTGAGCACCGGTCTCAATAACGGCAAAAGGCCCTACCGTCACATTGTCTCCCAGAGACACATCGGGCGCTATGTAAGCGGTCGGGTGAATATTTTGAGCCATCTTAGCTATCCTCTTGGATGATATTTTGCATGTAATTCTTTGAGTCTTTCGCGGGCAATATGGGTATAAATTTGCGTAGTCGATAAATCCGAATGCCCGAGCAATAGTTGTACCACGCGCAAATCCGCGCCATGATTTAACAAATGGGTAGCGAAAGCATGTCTTAGGGTATGCGGCGACAGATCTTTGTTGATACCGGCTTTTTTTGCATGACGTTTGATAATATGCCAAAAAGCCTGCCTAGTCATGCCGTCGGCCCGATTGGTGACAAACAAATAATCACATTGACGCTCACCAAGCAGAGCCTTTCTCGCTTGGCTCACATAATCCTCCAGCCAGCTCATGGCTTCTTCACCGACCGGCACCAGTCGCTCTTTGTTGCCTTTACCGATAATTCTGACCACACCTTGCCTAAAACTGATCTGTTCAAACTTTAAATTGACCAGCTCCGACACTCTAAGTCCTGTGGCATAAAGCATTTCCAGCATAGCTCTATCCCTAAAACCCAAAGGATTAGTCACTTCAGGCGCATCTAATAATAACTCAACATCCTTTTCAGAGAGCGAAGTGGGCAATAGCTGGCCAATATGGGGCGATTCTATCAAAGCGGTGGGATCGACCTTGATGCTGTTTTCTCGAATATAATAGCCATAAAAGCGTCGAAGACTGGACAGGATGCGCGCAGTAGATCGACTGCCTATGCCGTCTTTATAACGACTGGCAAGAAAACCTGATAACGCCACTCCATCCACTTCCAACATCGGCTTTCCTGCCAACCATTTGGCAAAAATCCTCAAATCACTGCCATAGGCTGAAAGCGTATTCTCGCTCAAGCCCTGCTCCGCCCAAACAGCATCAAGAAATCGATCGATCAAAACGGTTGAATTCATTTTTTATAGCTGACTTCAAATTCCAGCAATTTGTATTTTATTGCCATTAAATCGCCGTCGGTTTGTCCGCAATAACCGCCCATGCCGGAAACGGAAACTACCCGGTGACAGGGGATGAACAAAGCATAGGGATTGTCCCGGCACGCATTGCCGACTGCTCGCGCCGATGAGCCTATTTTCTTGGCCAATGCCGAATAAGTCAAAGTTTGCCCAAAGGGTATTTGGCAAAGTGCAGTCCACACCTGGTTTCTGTACAAACTGCCTTGTTTTAACAATTTGATGTTAATGGCTTTGTCGGGATTCTGCCAATAGGCGTTTAATTCGTGTTCAGCGGGCAAGTTCTGGCTAGCACCCGACTCCCAATCAGTTCTGACGATCACACCCTGTCGGCTAGTTAACACAAACTGTCCTGCCGGAGTCTGAAGCCTTACGACATCCTCGGATCCCAAACAATTTCCCACCCACTGAATTATAAATGGCATTAAATAAACCTTAAATAATTTTAATGATTCGGCAAAAGATTAGCCATAAAAAAAGGCAGCTCAAAGCTGCCTTTTTATCTTGTGTAAAAACGCCTGATTAAAGTTTTTCTTTAATACGAGCCGCTTTACCAGTCAGGTCACGCAAGTAATACAACTTGGCACGACGTACATCGCCGCGACGCTTAACATTGATCTCGCTAATGATAGGGCTGTGAGTTTGAAACACACGCTCAACACCGGTACCGTGAGAAATTTTTCTTACTGTGAAAGCCGAGTTTAATCCGCGATTACGTTTTGCAATCACGATACCTTCAAAAGCCTGAATTCTTTCACGCTCGCCTTCTTTTACCTTAACCTGTACAACAACTGTATCACCTGGACCAAAGTCAGGAATCTGTTTCAGTTGTTCTGCTTCCAATTCATCAATAATATTGCTCATTACCACACCTTAATTTAAACCAACTCCACAATAAATTCTCTAAGCAAATTTTCCTGCTCTGCACTCAAATTCTTTTTTTCCAGCAAATCCGGGCGTTTATGCCAAGTTCTACCCAAAGCCTGCTTCATTCGCCAGCGGGCTATATCCGCATGATTACCACCCAATAAAACCGTCGGCACCGAACGCCCTTCAATTTGTTCAGGTCGGGTAAAATGAGGGCAATCCAGCAAACCGTCGCTGTGAGAGTCCTGCTGGGCCGAGCCTTCATCGCCAAGCACACCCGGCAATAAACGCGTTATTGCATCAATAACTACCAAGGCTGCAAGTTCGCCGCCACTGATAACATAGTCGCCGATAGACCATTCATCGTCGCAATCCAACTCGACAAAACGTTCATCAATACCTTCATAACGCCCCGCAACTAAAATTAATTGCGTTTCATTACAAGTTTCTGCCAACAAAGCCTGAGTAATCGGCTTGCCTTGCGGACTCAAATAAACCACTTTGGCGGTCTTTTCGCCGGCCTGTTTTGCCGCATTAACCGCATCATGCAAGGGCTGATATTTCATGACCATACCAGGACCGCCGCCGTAAGGCCGATCATCAACAGTTCTGTGTCTATCCACGGTATAGTCCCGAGGATTCCATACCGACAAACTGACGATGTTGCGTTCGATTGCCCTGCCGGTTACGCCGCAACCCGCAGCCGCTAACACCATTTCTGGAAATAAACTTACAACATCAAAACGCATGACAGCAATTAAAACTCAGGATCCCAGTCGACAATAATTTTACCTGCAACCAGATCAACGCTAATTATCGTTTGTCCCTGTAAAAACGGAATAACCCGTTCTCGCTCTCCCTGAACAATGATCACATCATTAGCGCCTGTTTCCAGCAGACTATCAACCCGGCCTAGCTGAGCACCATCAACGGTTTCAACAGGCAAACCAATCAAATCAGACCAGTAATATTCATCTTTAGCAGCGTTAGGCAATTGCTCTTGGGTTATAAAAATATCCCAGCCCATCAAAGTTTCTGCTTGATTTCTATCATTAACACCGGCCAGCTGAGCAACTATGGTCTTACCTTGCAGCTGCCCGTCAACAACACTAACGGTTTTTGTTTCATCGTCTTTTTTCAACAACCAGGGGGAATAAGTTAAAATATTTTCCCTCGGATCAGTAAAGGAAAATACCTTAACCCATCCCTTTATACCAAAAACGCCGGAAATTTTTCCGACACTTATATGCTGTTGCTTTGACAATTTAGGTTTATGCCGCCGCTTTACGTGCGTCTTTAATCAATTTTGCAACACGCTCAGAAGGCTGTGCGCCATTGGCTTTCCAATGATCGACACGGTCGCAGTCTAAACGCAATTTTTCTTCATTACCGCGCGCTAACGGGTTAAAAAAACCAAGACGTTCGATATAACGACCATCACGACCGCTTCTGCTATCGGTTACAACAACGTGGTAGAAAGGACGATTTTTCGCGCCACCTCTAGAAAGACGAATGGTTACCATCAAAGTTCCTCAAAAAACAATTAATCAAAATTTAATCGACTCATTTTACGCGATTTTCTATACAAGTAAAGCACAACACATACTTCATTTAATTCATGCTTCAATCCGTATTCGAGCTCATCTGTCGAATGACAAAGCCATCGACAGATGAGCTCGGTGGATTGACTGCCCGTAAACAAGGAGATTACCAGAGGACAACGATGCTAATACATTGCTGTAAATCTAACGATTCTCCCTTTAGGGAGATTTCAAACTAACAAGGAAATTTGATAAACGCGGATAATTTCCTGATTTACACAAACACTGTTGAAACCAAGAAAAATCTGATTTAATCATCATTATCACGTCGGCTACAGGAGCAGAATTGCTCCTGCACGCCATCCATGGCGTTATGAGGCGTTTAGCATGAACAGAATGCGCAGCGCCCTGTTTTTTTCTGCTGATTAGCCGGAAAAAACTACCTTCTCATACCCATACCGCGCACATTATTTTTTATGCCGCGCATCATATTGGTCATATTGCCTGTTTTGAAACGCTTCATCATTTTCTGCATCATCATAAACTGCTTCAAAATACGATTAACATCGGATAACTGCTGCCCGCAACCCTCAGCGATACGCTTCTTACGACCGCCTTTAATCAAATCAGGGTAACGCCGTTCCTTCATAGTCATGGAGTTAATCACCCCAATCTGACGCGATAATTCCTTATCATTAACCTTATCCCTCATTTCCTGCGGAATGTCATTCATACCCGGCAATTTATCCAGCATGGAACCGACTCCGCCCATATTCTGCATTTGCAGCAACTGCTCACGAAAATCCTCCAGATCAAAGGACTTGCCCTTTTGCAGCTTTTTGACCAGTTTTTCGGCCTTTTCTTTATCGACTTTCTGCTCGATCTCTTCAATCAGGCCCAGCACATCGCCCATGCCTAAAATACGCGAAGCAATACGATCCGGGTAGAAAGGCTCCAAAGCATCGGTTTTCTCGCCCATGCCGATAAACTTAATCGGCTTGCCGGTAATATGGCGTATCGACAACGCCGCACCGCCCCGCGCATCGCCATCCGCCTTGGTCAGGATAACCCCGGTCAACGGCAAGGCATCATTAAAGGCTTTGGCGGTAACCGCCGCATCCTGCCCGGTCATACTATCAACCACAAACAAGGTTTCGACAGGATTGATTGCCGCATGCAATTCCTTAATCTCCCCCATCATTTCATCGTCGATATGCAGACGACCTGCGGTATCGATAATAATGACATCAAGAAACTTTCTCTTGGCCGCTTCAATCGCATTTTTAGCAATATCGACCGGTTTTTGCGACACATCACTGTCAAAAAAGTCTAAAGAAACTTCATTTGCCAGCATCTGCAATTGCTTAATAGCCGCAGGCCGATAAACATCGGCACTAACTACGCCGACTTTTTTCTTTTGATTTTCTTTGAGCCAGCGACCTAATTTAGCCACCGTCGTGGTTTTACCTGCACCCTGCAAACCGGCCATTAAAATAATCGCAGGCGGAACGGCGTTGAGATTCAGCTTTTCGTTAGCCTCACCCATCACCGTAACCAGTTCAGCCTGAACCAGTTTAATTAACGACTGCCCGGGAGAAAGACTGGACTGAACCTCTTGACCTAACGCCCCCATCTTGATACGTTCAATAAAGTCAGTCACCACCGGCAAGGCGACATCCGCTTCAAGCAAAGCCATACGCACTTCGCGCAAAGTCTCCTTGATATTGTCTTCAGTCAAGCGCCCCTGACCCTTAATTTTTTTAAGCGTGCTACTTAATCGATCGGATAAATTATCAAACATATCAGTGTCTTTATTAATCTTTAAGGAAACCACTCACTAACACAAATGCGCTAGGACTATTTAGCGGGATATATTAACATAGCCGTTGAGGCCTTTGCATTAATCTCAAGGGAATTTGTAGCGTTCTCTAAATCCGCCAGTCTTATCATGAGGACACCATCGCTACCCACCCGCATTCATTCAGGCAATAAGTCCGCACTGTTACACTTGATCACAAAACCATACAAACAACTCTAATGAACACCACACTCGTTACTCTGTCAATTTGCACTTATCTGGCAAGCACGCTGCTTATTGCCCGAGATACCCATCTGAACAGGCAAAAGCGTACACCGCTTTATCTGGGATGGACAGCAGTATGCGCGCACGCCTTATATACATCTATCGCTTTCCAGCAGAACGCCAGCTTTAATTTTAGCTTTATCAGTACCGCATCGCTGATTTCCCTGATTGTCGCCTTGCTGCTGCTGATAGCAACAATCACCCAACCTGTCGAAAAACTGGGCCTCGTTATCTTTCCGTTTGCCGCCATGATGCTGGCACTAGAGCTGAATCTGTCGGAAAAACCCCATCTACTGCACACCTACAATTGGCAGATGAGTATCCACATCTTAACCTCGATCATCGCCTTCAGCCTGCTCAACATCGCCGCCCTGCAAGCTGTTTTGCTCGCCATTCAAGACCAGCAGCTTAAAAGTCATCCGCCCAAACGCTTTATCCAATCACTGCCTTCCTTGCAAACCATGGAATCCTTATTGTTTCAAATGCTCGGCACTGGACTTTTTTTTCTGACCATTTCATTGATCAGCGGCTTTATATTTATTGAAGATTTATTCGACCAACATTTAGTACACAAGACCGTATTGTCAATTATCGCCTGGATCATTTTTTCTTGTCTTTTGACAGGCCGATTACGTTATGGCTGGCGAGGAAAAACGGCAGTCCGCTGGACTTTGACCGGCTTCGTTTTACTGCTACTGGCTTACTTTGGCAGCAAGCTAGTGCTGGAAATTATTTTACACAGATAGTTAATTACCAAAAAGCACCGTAAAGCCCCGTCGTTCAAGGCGGGGATGTAAGATGTGCTCTTGATTTTTTTGACAGCGTAATCGACAGGCCGTATCTTGGAGACCATGAAACCCATAATCAGAACATTATCAGTCAGAGTTCGCGATAAACACGCCATCGTGTTAAATCGTATGGCGTT
>JAGXGY010000012.1 GCA_024636505.1 Methylobacter sp.
ATTGAAGCCTTGATTGAAACGGCTCTGGGTATGGCAAATGTTGAAGATATTGCCCGCAACGGCGCATCGGGTCGTCTTGAAGCCTTGCATTTTGGCGTGGCCGATTACGCTGCTAGCAACCGGGCAAGAACCACCAATATCGGCGGTTTAAATCCTGATTACCCCGGCGATCAATGGCATTTTGCGCTTAGCCGGATGACGGTTGCCTGTCGAGCCTATGGACTTCGCCCGATTGACGGCCCGTTTGGCGATATTAAAGATCCCGAAGGTTACAAGTTGGCGGCAAGACGCGCGGCGGCCTTAGGTTGCGAAGGCAAGTGGGCGATCCATCCGTCGCAAGTCGAATTAGCCAATGATATATTTACTCCGCCTGCGGCTGAAGTTGAAAAAGCCAAGCGTATTTTGGCGGCTTTAAAAGAAGCGGCGGCGCAAGGCAAAGGCGCGGCTGCATTGGATGGTCGCTTAATCGATGCTGCATCGGAAAAAATGGCCAATAACGTGGTCAGAGCTGCAGAAGCGATCGCGGCAAAAAAATAATAGTCTTGCCGGGTTAGGTTAACCCGGCCTACGCAACATATGAATCAGGAGATGCTGTGGATATTCATGAGTATCAGGCGAAAGAAATTTTAAGCGGTTACGGCATTAAAATCGCCGAAGGCGGTATGGCTTACAGCCCGGAAGAAGCCGTGCAACGCGCCAGAGATATTGGCGGCCACATTTGGGCGGTTAAGGCGCAGATTCATTCCGGCGCGCGCGGTAAAGCCGGCGGCATTAAAATCTGCAAGACCCACGACGAGGTTGAGGCGGCGGCGGAAGCGTTGTTAGGCAAAAGACTGGTCACCCACCAGACAGGGCCTATCGGTAAAGTGTGCGGTCGATTGTATATCGAAGCCGGTACCGACATCGCCAAAGAACTGTATTTTTGTTTTCTGGTTGACCGCAGTTTCGAGCGTATTGTGATGGTCGGTTCCGCTCAAGGCGGTATGGAAATCGAGGAACTGGCCAAAAACGATCCCGAGGCAATTACCAAAATTTATATCGAACCTGCGGTAGGTCTGCGGGATTTTCAGGCACGCGAAATGGCTTTTGCGCTGGGTCTGGAGCCCGAATTGATGAGTCATGCGGTTAAAACCATCAAGGGCTGTTATCGTGCGCTGCGCGATCTTGATGTCAGCATGCTGGAAATTAATCCGCTGGTGGTTACGCGTAGCGGTGAATTGATCGCACTGGACGCCAAGATGGGCTTTGATGACAATGCTCTGTTCCGTCAACAGAAAATTTCCGAATTACGCGATAAAACCCAGGAAGATCCTCGGGAAATGGCGGCTGCCGATCGCGGCTTAAGTTATGTCGGTCTGGATGGCGACATCGGCTGCATGATCAACGGCGCCGGTTTGGCGATGGCGACCATGGATATGATCAAACTGGCCGGCGGCGAGCCTGCCAACTTTCTCGATGTCGGCGGCGGCGCGTCGGCTGAACGCACCGAAAAGGCTTTCCGTTTGGTGCTGGCCGACAAAGGCGTAAAAGCCATGCTGGTGAATATCTTCGCCGGTATCAATCGTTGCGACTGGATTGCCGAAGGCGTGGTTGAGGCGGTCAGGAAAATCGATATGAAAATACCGCTGATTGTCAGGTTGTCAGGCACTAACGTTGAACAAGGCCGCCGTATTATTGCAGAAAGCGGTCTGCCGATTATTACTGCGGAAACCTTGGCCGAAGCGGCGGAAAAGGCGGTGCAGGCGCGCAATGAAGCGGTTGCAAAAGAAGCGGCACAGGGAGCATAAAGATGGCTATTTTAATTGACGAAACAACACGCATTATTGTCCAGGGCTTTACCGGAAAAATCGGCAGCTTTCATGCCCAGGATATGATCAACTACGGCTCTAACGTGGTCGGCGGCATTACGCCCGGCAAAGGCGGTCAAACCCATTTGGGATTGCCGGTTTTTAACACGGTAAAAGAAGCGGTACGCGAGGTGGGCGCTGAAGCCAGCATTATTTTTGTGCCGCCCGCTTTTGCCGCCGATTCGATTATGGAAGCCGCTGATGCCGGCATTAAATATTGCGTGGCGATTACCGACGGTATTCCTACCCAGGACATGATGACGGTGAAAAACTTTCTGCGCCGTTTTCCAATAGAGCAACGTATGATGCTGACCGGTCCCAACTGCGCGGGCACTATCAGTCCGGGACGCGCCATGCTTGGCATCATGCCGGGGCATATTTACATGCAAGGCCATGTCGGCATCGTCGGCCGTTCAGGTACTTTGGGTTATGAAGCGGCCGACCAGATGAAACGTTTGGGCATCGGCATTTCAACGTCTGTCGGTATCGGCGGCGATCCGATCAACGGCAGTTCGCACCGTGATATTCTGGAAAAATTTGAAGCCGATCCTGAAACCAAAGTCATTCTTATGATTGGCGAAATCGGCGGTCCGCAAGAAGTTGAAGCCGGCATTTTTGCCCAACAACAGATGACTAAGCCGGTAATCGCTTATATCGCCGGGTTAACGGCACCGGAAGGCCGACGCATGGGTCATGCCGGCGCGATTATTTCATCGGCGGGTGAAAGCGCCGCTGAAAAAGTAGCGATGCTGAAAGAGCTGGGAATCACTATTTGTCCGACACCGGCAGCCATGGGCGAAACAGTGGCGGCAGTTCTGGCGGGAATGTAAGTGAAAGATACAAAATAAAAGGCGAAAGGTACAAGGTTTTTAGGCTTTATTTCTTTTGTCCTTTGTTCGTTTTTATTTCTTAAGATCCCGTAGGGTATAAATGTTTCAATCCACATTTGACCTCATCTGCCAAATGACTTGTCTTTCGACCATCCATCGACAGATAGAGGTCGGTGGATCGCCTCGCCGTAAACGACGAGGTTATCTGAAAGGATAACGATGCTAAAGCATCGTTGTCAACGTTGAACGAAGGGAGAGGTTTCAAACCAACAAGGAAATTTGATGAAAATACTTATTCTTGGTGCCGGCGTCACGGGTTCATCGGTTGCCGGAGCGTTGGCAAGCGAAGAGAACGATATAGTGGTCGTTGATTTCAGGACAGAATTGCTCGATGCGTTAAAAGAGCGTTTCGATATTGCCACGGTTGCCGGTAATGCGGCGCATCCCCGGGTGCTTGAACAGGCCGGCGCCCGAATTGCGGATATTATTATCGCGGTTACCGACAGCGATGAGACCAATATGCTGGCATGTGTCATCATTAATACGCTGTATAGCCGACCGAAAACAATTGCGCGGGTGCGCGCTGTCGATTACCTGAAAAATCCGCGCTTATTCGGGGCGGAAGGTATTCCGGTGGATATTGTGATCAGTCCGGAGCAAATTGTCATGGAGGCCATCCGTAATTTAATCGAATTTCCCGGTGTTCAGCATATTTCCGATTTTGCCGATGGCCTGGTGCGATTGTTTTCGGTCAGGGTGGTGACGGACGGTATTTTAACCGGCAAAGAAGTTAAAACTCTGAAAGAGCGCCTGGTTGGCGGTAAAATTCGAGTGGTGGCTATTTTTCGGCAAGGTATTCCGATGGACGTGAGCGGTCAGTCGATTATTGAGACCGGCGACGAGGTTTTTTTTGTGGCGCCGCGTGAAGAGGTGCGTCGAGTATTGAAGGCATTGAATAAGCTGGAAGATCCGTTAAGGCGCATTATTATCGCCGGAGGCGGTCATGTCGGCAAGCGTTTGGCGTTGGCGCTGGAAGACGACCATCAGGTAAAAATCATTGAAAAAGAGCCTAAGCGCGCTCATAAGATAGCTAATGATCTTGATCATACGGTAGTGCTTCTTGGCGATTGCGCCGATGAAGCGCTGTTGCTTGATGAGTCTATCGACAGTACCGATTTATTTTGTGCCATTACTGAAAATGACGGCGTCAATATCGTCTCCGCTTCTTTGGCAAAAAGTTTGGGTGCACGCAAAGCCATTTGTTTGCTCAATCATGTTTCATACAGCAAACTGTTGCTTGGAACCGGGATTGATGTAGCTGTGCTGCCCAATCAGGAAACGCTGGGCAGTATTCTAAAGCATGTACGTCGCGGTGATGTGGCGCAAGTAAGCTCCCTTTGCGGCGGCACCGCTGAAGCAATCGAGGCTATTGCCCATCAAAGCACCGATCTGAATTCAGTTGTTGGGCGTAGGGTGGATGAGATCAGTTTTCCTGACGGCATCGTGATGGGTGCGTTGATACGTAACAAGCAGGTTATTTGCATACACTGCGACACGGTGTTTGAAGAAGGCGATCATGTGGTGATGTTTGTGATGGATAAAAAACTGATCGTCAACGTCGAGAAAAAATTCCAGACTCTTTAATAAGACCAAAGGCTAAAGGCGAAAAACCTTAGCCTTTGGTCTTTAGCCTTTCGCTCTGAACTTATCCCATGAATGTCATCTTCACTATCGTTAATATTTTCGGCTTAGTCACTTTAGGCTTTGGCGGTTTAATGGCGACTTGCTTGCTAATGTCGATCATCGTTGATGACGGCGCCACTGTTGCGTTTTTTCAAGGTTTTTCGATCACTCTGCTGCTGGGCGCATTAATGTTTATCCCGACCATTAACGTGCCTAAAAAAGTGTCAAGACAGACAGGATTTTTGATGGTGGCGGCTACTTGGTCAATCATTCCGGTTTTTTGTACGTTGCCGTTGACGCTTTACCTGTCTGAGCTTAGTTTTGTTGATGCCTATTTTGAGGCCGTTTCCAGTCTTACCACCACGGGGGCGACAACGCTGACGGGTCTTGATCGATTGCCGATGTCGATTAATCTGTGGCGGCATGAATTGCAATGGATAGGAGGTATGGGCATCATTATTTTAGCGGTCGCTGTGTTGCCCATTTTGGGTGTCGGCGGCATGCAGTTGTATAAAGCGGAGTCGCCGGGGACGGTCAAGGAGTCGGACTTGCCGCCGCGTATCGCACAAACGGCAAAAGCCTTGTGGCTGGTTTATGCCGGGTTTACTGTCATGTGTATTGTCGCTTTGCGCTTGGCGGGAATGGATTGGTTTGATGCGGTCTGCCATGCGTTTTCTGCAATGAGTTTGGGTGGGTTTTCCACCCATGACAGCAGTATCGGCTATTTCGACTCGGTGTCCATTGAGATGGTGCTGACCTTCTTTCAGTTGTTGTCGGCAATCAATTTCGCCACCCATTTTGTAGCTCTTCGAAAACGCTCATTTAACCCTTATGTTTGTGACAGGGAGACGCGGTCTTTTCTTGCTTTGGTTTTGGGGAGTTGTTTGGTGGCGGCTTCAGTATTATGGCAAGAAGGCGCTTATCCTGATTTTTTAACCGCTTTGCGTCATGCGACATTTAACGTGGTCACCATTGCCACCACCAGCGGCTATGCGAGTCAGGATTTTAATCAGTGGCCTATTTTTGTGCCGATGTGGATGTTGTTTTTGTGCTGCGTCTCGGCGTCTTCAGGCTCTACCGGCGGTGGCATCAGAATGATTCGCACCATCATCCTGATGAAGCAGGCGCGTCTGGAGCTGTTTAAATTCATTCATCCGTTTGCGGTTAAATCCATGAAAATAGGCGATACGGTGATCAGCAATAAAATCGTTGCCTCAGTAACTGGGTTTATTTTTCTGTATTTTATCAGTATCGTTATTTTGGTCTTTATGTTGTTATTAAGCGGCATGGATTTTATCAGCGCTTTTTCAGCGATTATTGCCTGTTTTAACAACGCAGGTCCCGGTCTCAATCAGGTTGGCCCTGCCTCCAACTATGCCAGTCTGAGTGATATTCAAACAGGTATTTGTACCTTTGCGATGCTGTTGGGGCGGGTGCAGATATTTTCCATTATTATCTTATTCGTACCGGAATTCTGGAGAAAATAGTCTGCGTCCGGGTCAGCGCAGTGCGGCACGGCACAGTTTGATTTTTTAGCGAGGAAAGCGAAGGGCTGCGAATGAATTAACGCCGTAACAAAAGATGACAGCGTGTATGAATGATACGGATATACGGATTTTTTAGTTTAAGCTTTTTGTTTTGCAGATAAATTTGATTGCTTAAAAACAAAAAACCCAGCCTGGGCTGGGTTTTTTGGTACTGCTGAGCGTTCTATCTTATAATTGAATAGAACTGGAAACTTTTTGTGCAGAGCTATCTGGATCATCCAGGCAGCCAGTCAAACCAACAATCATTAATGTCATAGCTAGAACAGATAAAATTTTCTTCATAAGAATATCCTCCAAAGGGGTTTCAATTATTTTTATTAAGTTGCGCCAATAAATTAAAGCACGTGCATTTTATATCATGATTAGAATGATGATGCAATAGTGAATTGCCCGACCTAAAAGACGGAGCTTCCAGCGTCAACGGGGTGATGCCCGGCATTTTAGGTGCTTGAGTCTTATGTCTCCTCCACTGGCGTTGCTGCTCATTTTCAACGTAAAGAAATTTAATCTTACATTTTCACCCTAAACGGCAAGATTTTACGGTGCTTTTTGAGAAAAATCGAAAAATATCCGCGTAATTAAAGCTGATTGATGTTGTCAGGTAAATCAATAGAAATTTTTTGATCGGTCCATTTAGCGGTTCCGATAGTGCTCCATGGAGAGGTAAAGTTAAGGTGTAATTGATCGCGAACCCAGTGCGAGGGCGCGCTGATTTTTTTAAGTTTGATGTTGAAAACGACATCATCCAGGCTTAGGCCGATTTTCCGGCCCCAGAAAGCGGTGACTTTCATGATGAATTTATGTAAACGTTGGTTGTCAATATTTGGGGTAACAGCAATATTGGCCCACATGGAATGAACCCGTCCCCAGTTGGGGGCGACAAGGCGACCCTGTTCATTGACAAACGGCAACCAGTGCTCAACACCCTTTTGATCGGTGTAGGTGATCGCTAGAATATGATCGTAGCCTTCAAAATGGTCGTGCAAATAAAGTGCGTGCGGGGTGATGCCTAAAAACGTCTGCGAGACCATTAACACAGCATTACTGGCTTGTGATATGGGGTTTTGAAGGCGGTCAGCATTAAGCCTGTAAATAAGCCCATAATGAATGGAGCTGTTTAATTGCAAAATGAGCAGCGCCAGCAATATTTTTGCGAGTTTTCTGGAAAATGCCCTGGGTTTTTGTGAGGCAAACTGTTCGAAAAATTGATGGTAGAAAGTGGTATCCGGCAGTGTTTGTGGCGTAAGGCAAGTTGATGTGCATGGGATACGACTGCGCGTATCGGCAATAGACCGGTATTTTTTTAAGGCTAATTGATGAATTCCCGGAAGGCTTAGAATAATGCCAAGTGGAAATAGATAGCGCATTTTTATAAAAATCTGGCTGTAGGTGTCGACGCCTGAATAAATACGGTTGTTGCAATCCAGCGCGTATAGGTCGGTTAACAGCGTTTCGTGGTTGATGGAGGCCAGTGCCGGGTAGTGTGCGGCATGTTCCTGAGCGCTTTTGAAAGTCACGTGACTGAATATATCGAAATGATTAAGGATCAGTACGGTGCGATTACACAGTGGGCACAGTCGGTCGTAAAATACAGTAAGAGACGGCTGCTTTGCGGTAAGCAGTCGACCGATACGGCGCCACCCTTTAAAAGGAATCAGTAAGGTATAAAAAATGAGCATGCCCAGGCCGAAAGGATAAATATTAAAAGACAGGGTAATACCGAGATGCAGCCCAAGGCCGATTAATAAATAGATGATACGTAATTGACGCTGGTTAAAAAAGAAGATGAAGGTGAATTGAAAAATTAAAATAGTATAGCCGAGGATATTTTGCAGCAGCTTGTTGTTCAGTAAATACGACATGTCGATGGCTGACACATAATAAGGCTGGGTCGTAGGTAACCAAGCCCCTAAGCCGTTACGCCAGTGTTCGGCAAATAGCTTGTGTATGGCAGAGTCGAAATAGAGGAAGCCGAGACAAATCGCAACGGGTAGGGTGTAGGCAAGGGCTGAGACTGTTGGTGTTGAATAGGTGCTGTAATGGGTAAAAGGCGTGCTTAGTTTACGGCGAAGATTGTCGATTGAAAACGCACGGTCTCCCGGCATAAACAGCAGAAAAAACCCGGTTCCGATCATGAATAAATCAAAACCGCCATCAAAGTCCCGCTGCATCGGGGTAAAGTTAACAAAAACAATCCAAATAATATAGTTGCAGATCATTGCAAACCGGTAGCGATAACCGACTGTAATAAATACGGCAATAAGGCCCCAAAGACACAAGAAAAAAGGAATCATCGGGAATTCGACATCTATATAAGGTATAGGGTCGAAAATCAAATGATTAAAATACAGCAGGAAAATAATTTCCTGTAGTGTGACTAAGCCGTAAAGAATCCGAAATAAGCCAACACCGGTTGCGGGGGCTTGTTTGGCGTGAAGTTCTAGGATTTTAGAGGAAATAAGCTTATACATTTCATGATTCGAAAAATCGGGAGAATGTATAAATTATATAAGAAATGTGGGGGTTATGCGTTTAAATGTACAGATAAAACAAAGACCGCGTTCAATTCATTATGAATTGAAGTGAGCGGTCTAAGTTTACTAATAAACCGGTTTAAGACTTATTTTTCGTCGTCTGGGTGTTCAGCAAATACCCATTTTACCAGGAAGTAGCCAGCCGCTATAACGACAACTGCGCCGACCATACCAGCTGGTTCTTTTAACATTTCGGTGATATCTAAGATCGCTCCCATGGGATGTCCTACCTATAATTATGTATTTTTAGAAATATTGCTAATTAGATAGCAAATGGAATGAGCATGATACTTTAGGTAAAGTTAAAGTCAAGGCTTATTGTTCGGCCTTTTTAAGGCTTATTGTTCGGTATTTTTATTGCTAATTTGACATCCACCCAGCTAAAGCCAGGGGATTCCTTAGAACAGCCCTCCATGCCCGAAGGGCACGACTCTGAAAATCGTCTTAGTTCACGCCATCTCAGCTACCCTGATGGCAGGAGGTACGCAGCAACAGCGCATCCAACAGAAAAAATTATAAATGATGAACAAACAACGTCAAGAGCATCCTTACATCCCCCACCTAAAGGAACGGGCTTTACGGACTCTTTGGTAAATTCAGTTGCCGCTTGAATTTATTGTTCGATAGTCAGTGTGGTATAGTTTAGAATCTGTTTTTTGAGTGCAGACAGGTTTTAAGATAAGGAACTATGATGAATAGATGCGTTAAAATATTACCACTGGTCGCAATTTTCTTTACGTTATCGGCAAATGCCGATGTTCAACTAAAAGATAATTCTGAAATTTTAGGGAAATGGAATTTATATGCGGAAGCGACTAAATTGGATGGAGAGCAAAAGGCTGTTAGAACTGAATGGGAGTTTAAAGCGGATGGCGGCTTATTAACGACGTCGACAGATCCGCGTGGACGGACCAAAGAAATGAAAATAGCGATCAAATATTCTGTCGAAAATGGCGCAATTAAAAAACAGACAACTCCTGGACGAGAAAAATATGAATCCTGCAGGGTTGTTGAAAAAGAGGGTTCAAACATGATTTTAAAGTGTACGTATCTTTACTTTTTTCTAACAAAAATATAATTAAAAAAAGGATATAGCTATGATAGGCGGCATTATAATGATTTTAGTGGCTCTCTGGGTTTACCAGTCTGCGATGAGAGCTAAGGTAGACAATGTAATAATATGGGTTGCGATTGGCGCGGTTACTTTTTTTGTCGTGCAGTTGGTGTTTATCGATATCAACCTTTACATTATGGAGGCAATAAAAGGCGGTCAGGGCGGTGCCGACTATGAACGTGATTTAACCACTATCGGCGATAGAAAAAACGAAGGCGGTTTTCAGGGATTTGGCGGTATTTTACTTTCAATTTATATGGAATTAATGCCCCAAATTGTCGGCGTTTTAGCCGTAGCATTGGTTCGGTTAAAATTTATTACCAAAGAAGCCTTTACACTGGGTAATTTATTCGGCGACATTAAAGAAATGTTTTTAGGTATTAAACAAAGTTTTAAATCGTCTGCTGAAAAGTAAGGCGTAAAGTTGTTTATAAAAAAAGCCCAAGTGACGCTTGGGCTTTTTTTATCAGATTGCACATAAAATCCCTTCCTTCAGGTCGGGGATGTAAGTGTGCTCTTGATTTTGCAGTGATAATTATTTGCTATAAAAACATGATTGCAGCCACCAAAATACGCATATATCCAAACACACAGCAAGTTGAAAAACTGGCTAAGGCGTTCGGTTGTGCGCGGTGGTTGTGGAATAACAGTCTCAACGAAAGCCAGAAAACTTATCAAGAGAC
>JAGXGY010000004.1 GCA_024636505.1 Methylobacter sp.
AATGAATAACGGGGTCAAGTCTTTGATTTATGATATAAAAAAATCTATGCGCCCCTTAACGATAAATCCAATTAAGCTTTTAACAGCTCCTTAGCTTTGGCCATAATCCCGGCGGGATCGATTCCTTGATGCGGGAACTGTTCCCACAGACCGCCGCAGCCTTCTTTATGCGTTGCAATATGCGCGTATTTTGGAGTCAAACCACGCTCCAGCAACCAGGAACCAAAGCGGCTGCCCAATCCTGTTTTGCGGTTATACGACTCGACTACCAACACCATCGGCGACTTGCCAATCTTGGCCATCATCTCTTCATCGATGACATTCAAAGTAGGTTTGTTGATCAAACCGACATCGATGCCTTCTTGCTTTAGACGCTCTACGGCATCCAATGCCCGATACAACGATTCGCCGAAGCTGATGATGTAGCCTTGAGTACCTTCGCGGATAACTTCATCTTTGCCAGAGACAAATTTATAGTCGCCACCAAAGTAGTCCTGGCCTTCAGTATTCAAAATAGTCGGTACTTTAGAGCGGGTCGAAAAGACAAAACGCAAACCTGGATTAAAGAAGATGGTTTCCAAACAGGCTTTCATTTGCAACGGGTCGGCAGGAAAGTAAAGGTTGGTCGCATAGGCGTCACTCAAACCATTGTCGGCAAACATGTTGTTCAGACCGAAATGACAGGTATTGTCAGCCATGTCGTCAATCCCGGAGTGCGAGAAATGACTGAGCACATTAGAATTATTCAACCGCGCCATGGTGATTTCAGACAGCAGCATTTCCAAGAAGGCGCTAAAGGTACCAAAAATACCCTGCTTGCCCGCTTCCATACCGAAACCGGCGGCTGCCGAGAAGTTGCCACGCTCCATAATACCCGAAGAGATAAACACTTCAGGGTAAGCCGCGTGAATTTTGAACAAGCCGCAAGAGCCTTCCAGATCACTGTCAACAACACGGATTTTTTCGATACGTTCGGCTTCGCTCAATCTGCCCATGATTTCAACCGCTGCATCGCCGAAAACGTTGCGGTTAGCATCCCACTTGTCGCTGGAACCTAAAAATACCGCGTCATTCTTTGGCGCTTTAATACCTTTAAGGTGATCGGCTGCCGCTTGTTGACCACGAGACTCAAGATACTCGACCGCCACTTTGACAGAAATGACGTCATGACCATGAGTAGAACCTTCCAGGCCGACAATGCCGGGACACATCGGGCGATGGTTAATGACCGCAACCGGGCCGCTGGTATTTACGGCAATACAAATACGCTTGTAAAGATCATCAAGATCTTCGCCGTCGCCTTCCAATACGGTGACACCTTGACCAGTCAAGGTTTTGGCCGTGGAGCAACCGGGCAGATAATGTGACGGATGACCGGCAATGGTGACGTTATTGTCGTCGATAATCAGCTTAACATTCAGTTGTTGAGCAACGGCCAAGCGTGCAGCTTCTGCGTCGTTACCTTCTTGCTGGGAACCATCAGAACCGAGGCAGAACAATGTTTTGGTTGAATTAGCCATAGCCACGCCGTTGACGTAAGGCCACATATGGCCCAATCGTCCGGAGCTGAATTTTACGCCAGGCGTAAAGCCCAGTTCAGGGTGACCCGGTAAATGCGAATGTGCGGCGCGGTATTCCATCAAACGTTCTGCTGGCAGATCGCCGTTAAGCGTAGACATCAGATATTGGGTGGCCACGCGATGTCCGGCTTCGTCAAAGAAAATAGGCACGTATTTATCCGCATCGCCCCGGAATAAAGCATCCATAATCATTACTTCCGGCACGGTATCGTAAGGGCCGCCGGTATGACCGCCGACGCCTCTGGCAGCGCCGGTCGCAGTAAAAAAGACGATGGCGTCGCGGCACAGTTGAATATTCGCCTTAAGACTGGCGCGTTGTTCGTCGGTCAGAGTGCTATTGCTTGCGTTTAAAGTGATGCGTTGATAAGCACCAAGATCGATTGGAAATGAATTCATAATTAACCCCTTGTTATTATAGTAAATGAGTGTAGTGGATTGCTCTGCCCAGACCAATATTAGTCGAGTAAGCAGGTATCTCTTCCGTTACAATGAAGGACTTTAATTGGGATCCTGTGGAAGAACCCCCTTCACCATATTAATTGCATATCGTCCAGATCGAGTACGTGGTCTACTGTAAATTTCTTTAGCTCCTTATCGTAAACCAATATGTAGATCTCCTTTGCTTTTCCTGGTTTTCCCAGATTGTTAATATCCTCAATGCTTTCTTCTGTTAATAATCTACCCAAGATTGAGTCTGATAACATTGTGGCTGGGTAATCACCATCCTTTTTACCCCATAGCCCTTCAGCGTCCCAACATAGCACTGATGAAAATTCCGTACCATCGAACAGCGCGGACTGGGTCACTTCGTCGTCGCTCATATCCTTAAAGAATTTAAGACGAACATAGCCTCGCTCAGAGCTGTAATTCCTTTCGTCCTTATCTAAAGTTAAAACAAGGGGGGCAACCGTTTGAAAAGGATTTGACGTAGAGTCGTAGGGCCTAGGGTCTTTCGTTATGACCCTATTTATTGGACTGTATCCGTTTGCATTGAGCCATGCTGGTAACTGGTCGGCTATTTTCTGCGCTTGCGTTATCCCGTTTTTCAATTTATTGCCATATTTATCGTTCGTGTCGTCGTTGTTCAACAAACGTCGCCACGGGATTAAGACAGGCTGTGCCTGAGGATCTCTGAAATTGTTGTACTTCCACTTTTCTTTGTCACAGGTTATGCCGTACTTTTTCGCTTCCTCGGCGGTGAGTTGCATCGAACAATTTTTCTGCCACTTGTCATTAGCCAAGTCTTGCGCGTGCCGGAATATTATTAGGGCATTTGTTTGCCCATTTGCATTTGTTTGTTCATTTGTTTGTGCGTAAGTCGCGGATGAAATAAAGATGGTTAGAAACGCTAAGGTTCTGATAAATATCATTTTAAAGCCTTTTTTAGGTTAATCGATAGGAAATCTAACTGGTATAGTTATTCTTCATTATATTAAATGGCGAATTCAACTCCGAAGTGAAATCCTAGTAATCATGCGACATTTCTCTCTTTTTCAGAAAAAATACCTCATGCGGTGTTTTAAAATTGAGCGTTTTTCGAGAGCGATGATTGAGCTTATGTATGACTGCTTCAACGTCATCATCGGCTATGCTCTCAAAACTACTCACTTTGGTAAAGTATTGCCTAATCAAGCCCTTGGTATTTTCGTTTAAACTACGCTCCCAGGAGCTATAAAGATGAGCGAAATACACATCAGCGTTCAGCCGCTCCTTGATTTTTTCATGCCCCGCAAACTCTTTGCCGTTATCTGCGGTAATCGTTAACGTCTTATCCAGATAGGGCTGTAGCAATAATATAGTAGGTTCTAATATAGAAAGGAGTCAGGTTACTTTTAGTTCGCGTCCGCAATGTAACCTAGCTTGACCTATTTTTATTACAGCCTATTGATTTATCTCGTGTCTTTCGTGCTTTTAGCGGATAAATCGCCGTTTTAAGGATGAAGGCTAGGGAGGTATTCGGCAGCCAGGGTTTGTATCCGGTAAAAGCCTTCGCCGTTATGGCCTAAAACATCGGCCAGCCAGGGTAAAATCTGTTTCATCTCAGCGGTTAACGTCCACGGCGGATTGATCACGATCATACCGCTGGCGGTCATGCCGTGTTCGTCGCTGTCCGCGCGTATGCCCAGCTCGAATAGTTGCACGTTGTTGAGGCCGCAGGCTTTTATGGCGCGCTCCAGTTTTTGGTTACGGCTGCGGTCGATTACCGGATACCAGAGCGCATAAGTGCCGGTGGCAAAACGTTTATGCATGGCGACCAGCGATTCAACCACTTGCTGGTAATCGCTTTTCATTTCATACGAAGGATCAATCAGTACCAGTCCCCGGCGCTCGAACGGCGGCAACAATTTTAAACAGTCGGTTAAGCCGTCGCCATGGAAGACGCTGATGCGCTTGTCTTTGTTGGCTTCAGCGGTTAACAGCTTTATTTCGGTGTTATGCAATTCAAATAAACACAGTCGGTCTTTGTCGCGCAGCAACTGTTTGGCAATTAACGGTGAGCCGGGATAGCGGGTTAATGCGTCAGTGCCGTTAAAGCGTTTGATCAGGCCGACATAACGGGCAACACTTTCCGGTAAATCATTGCACTGCCATAACTGACCGATACCGTTGTCAAATTCCCGGTTTTTCAAGGCGTAGTCGCCGTCCAGCGCATATTTTCCGGGGCCGGCATGAGTATCGATGCAGCAGAATGGTTTGTCTTTTTTGCTTAAGTATTCAAGGCCTTGTATCAGGACGATATGTTTTAAAACGTCGGCAAAATTGCCTGCGTGAAACGAGTGTCGGTAGCTGAGCATGATGGGTTTGATGGGTTAGAATACTTTGTCGACTATTGTCATGCCTATTTCAAAAGCAATCAGCCAGATAATAATCCATTCCAGTATTGATGAATGTCGATGTTTTTGCTCATCGGCCAGCATTTCAAATAACTCGTGGATAGTTTCCAGCTTTTTTGACAATACCTCAGTTCGCGGGGCTATTTCCAGATATTTTGCGGTGACCCCGTAAAAGGCTTCATATTCCGGGTATTCCCAAAAGAAGTCGGGGGTGTCCAGCAGGTCGTAATTTAGAATGATGTCGCTTTTGGTTAAAAACAGTTGTCCGCGAATTTTCGCGATTTGATGGCGGTTTAAGTTGATTTTTCCGGTTTCAGCTAATGATTTGGGGATGTAGCTGGTATTGTTAATGGTGGATATCGCGTTGGTTTCAAAAGAGGCCAGCTTAATCGATTGAGCCATGCCTTGGGATAATGAAAATATCACAATAGGATCGGAACACTCGATTTCAATATGATCTTCAATAATACGTGTGCTCGGGCAATCGAGAATAAAAGTGAAGTTATCTTCTTCTACGAAGGTCAGCGGATTCTCTGCATGCTCCAGTAATAAATGGTGCAGCTTGGTTTGCTGCTCTGAGCTGACATTCCAGTGTACAACTGCACCGTATGCAAAGATCACCGACCAGGATTGATTATCCTCAATGAGTAATGCGCCTTTAATAATGCGCATCAGCTTTGAGTTTAATGCGGTTGCCAGAGTATTAATATCAAAGTGTTGCGCCAGACAGTAGGCCGTACATTGTTTGATGGTCTTGTTTTCAGACATAACTGTGCTCTTAGAAATTGACTCGGCGGCACTGAATAGGGCGCGCCAGGCCGGGTACGCCCTGCAAAAGCATAATGACGATTACTCGGTAATTTTTACCAGCCAGCCATTTTCGCCATTACATCTTGAGTCTTTAGCCTTAACCTTGATATTGATTCTTGCGGTGGTGTTAACTAAATCGGCAGGTAATGTCCCTTTTACCAGGAAAAACGCTTCTTTATCTTCTGTAGTCACTTCAACGGGAATCGTTTTGACCGCGACGTGAATTTGTTCGGGCTTACTGACGTTAAAAGCCATAAAAGAGAACTCTGATCCTGGTGCGGCAGAGGCTAAATGGGCGGGTACGAATTTGGTTAACCGGGGCTTTACACAGGAGTGTCCGCCGCCACCGCCACCGCCGTGTCCGCCGTGATGTTCAGATGCACTGACAGTGCTAAAGCAAGATGCGATAAAAAATATAGCGAGTAGTTTTGGTGTTTTCATGGAATTACCTTTAAATTATTTTTGTCGTAACCAATATAAGGTGAGTTCTGGTTATGCTGTGGGTTGTCGTTAAAGCTAACAACTCGGTAGACGAAACCATCACTCACATTTTAAACAACGTGTCATCATAAAACATTGGCGTAGTCTTGTTCCAGTTGTTTGAAATTCATTGATGACATGAAGCGGCTGAAACTCAGCCAGGATGAAAGTCCCATGAGATCTTTAAATTGCGGTGGTAGAAAACGTGGGGCTATTACCGTGCCTTCGTCAACCAAATCGACCAGCACTTTCATATCTTCGATCATGGTTTTGCCACAAAACAGTAACGGAATGCGATCCGGCTTGCCCTTGCTGACCGCCAGTCGCATGAAATTATAAGTCAATACGAAGCCTTTGATATAGGTCAGGTCTTTGGTAAACGGCATACCGTCAGAGCTGCTGCCTCTAAATACTCGGCTGCTTAAGGTATAACTTTCTTCATTATCCAGCCCTTTCTCGATAAAGAAATTAAATATGTCCAAAAAGTCAGCGCCTTCTTCGGCCAGCGTGATAGCGCGCACCCGGTTGATCAGGCGCATCAGCCGATTGGGCGTGGAGCTGAAGGTTAATATTTCCATCAATACTGCCAGTCCTTCCTGGGTGATGGTCGCGGAAGGCGGTCCTTTGCCGAGAAAGGTACAATAAGGTTGAGCCAGACCGTTCAGGGTGGTGCCCAGATGCACCCATATTTCATGAACTTCGAGCACGCGCAAATCGCGCATATTGAATAATGCATCGGCGCGCAATTTGATGTAATCGGTACCGGCGGCGGCATCGGCGACGATACCGTCGCTGAGCATGGCGCGCAGGCCATCGCCGGGAAACACAGCCTCTATTTTTTCGTTAAGGATGGCTACCGCATCCTTGGCATTGATGGTCTTGGGTTCTTCGACCAGGAAATCCAGCTTCAATAATTGCGCCAGGGTTTCTTCCATCATGCTGCCCAGACCGGCAATGGTCGGATCGCCGACATGAAAAACGTCCTGGGATGAGCCGTATAATTCCTGAGAAATATTGGAAAATGTCGGGGTTCCTCGCGCCTCCAACATGCGTACTACGTCCTGATACTCCCGGCAAATTCGGCGCATGATCACACTGAGCGGGTTGAGTTGGCCAAGTTTTCGCATTAAATCACGCTCAATCTGATAAAACTCAAGTCTCTTTTCGTTTGGATCAAATCCCAATGGACGTTTTTGATAATAATCCGGTGTGACTATGGGCGGTTTTTTGCAATTGCTATCAAAAAAAGCCTGCTTAATATGGTCATCCCATTTGATCGCGTCGAGTATGCGAATCGGTTGTTGAGCCTTGACGATCCGATCCGATAGCGTTTTGACTTCGGTCAGATAAGCAGAGGGTTTAACGGCTTTTTTGCGCATGTGTGTCGTCCATTAGCGGTGCAATATTTAAATAGGGACGCGGTTAGTCATACCCATAGCGAAACTAGGTCCAGTATATCAATAGATTGATAAAGCCCAACGGAATTCCAATTCGGGCAAACTCAAAAAAAACCAGGGTAGCGCCATGCTTTTCCGCATGATGAATAATAATTACATTACTGGCGGCGCCCAGAATCAGCATATTACCGGCGATAGTGCTGCCGGCTGCCAGAGCCATTAGCGATTCGGGGCTCGGATGGGCCAGCATCCGTAGATACAGCGCTACCAGCGGCACATTGGAAATCAACTGACTGAACGAGGCGCTGAGCAACATGATAGCCGACGTTGTTGTCAGGTCTATGTGCAATTCATTAACCTGTTGCTGCATGATGCCGGTTTGCCAGACGCTGGACATTAACACCAACATGGCAGCAAAAAAACAGTAAGGTTGACCAGTCCAGACTTTTTAATAAGTTTAGCCGGGCAGGGCTGAATAAAATTGGCGGTAGGGCGGCAAGAATGGCGATATGGCTTAATTTAAGCTGCATCGTGCTGTGTACGGTAGAAAGAATGATGTTAAGTGTTATTAATCCGATCAACAAAAATATCGAGATTTGGGCTAATTTGGCCAGTTTTTTATCCAATAGTTTGACCGGATTATGAGTAGGCGGCATAGCGGCAATGAATTGTTGTCGATAAAACAGCCTTAACATTAAATAGGTGGCAATCAAATTAAGCAGCGTAGGGATAGTGAGCGCCTTAAAAAAAGTCAGAAAAGGTGCGGGTAATCCGCCCTGACTGGCAATCAGGAAATTCTGGGGATTACCGATAGGGCCCATCACGCTGCCGATGGTAATGGCATAAGCCAGGGTTAATAACAGCAGCGTACTGTTGATGTTGTGTTCCCGAGCAAGGCGCAGCACCAGCGGTGTGCCTATGATCGCGAGCGTATCGTTCATCAGCAGCGCAGAGCTCAAGGCCGCGCCGAACAAAATGCCGCAAACCAGTTGCGGCACTGATGTCATCCAGTTAAATAAATGATAAGCGAGGGCGTACAGGTAGCCGCTGTCAACCAGCGCCTGACCGACGACAAACATGCCGAACAGAAACAGCATCACATTAAAATCGATAGCCTTTAGGGCGTCGAGTCCGCTAATCTCGCCGGTAGCCAATACCGCCAACGCGCCGCAAGTCATCGATTGCCAGATCCTGATATTAAAATGACCGATTTTACGCACGGCAATCAACGCAAATACCGCAAACAGAGTCAATACCGATAGGTTCATTTTATTCCTGATGAGGGGGGTGGCTTTAAAAATGGTAATAATTTCAATATGCTACGTATGTAGCACCGGAAAGATAATTTTGTCTGGAATATTTTAAAGGTTGGTTAAGACTAATTTAAGATTAAATGATCACAATAGCGGCCAGTATTTATACCTAAATAAAGCACGAGCGCGAGTAGAATTGACTATGAATGAAAGTGATATTGTCGCATCACGACGCAAATTTTTGAAAAACATGGCTTACGGCTCCTTGTTAATGCTGGGAGGCATCGATGTTGTCAATGCTAAAGCTACAGCCTCCCACACGGCACATGTTTCGCATAAAAAACATATTCATGACACCTTGCATCATCATTTTTCCTCAAAAAAATCCTCACATAGGATTGATACTCATACCAAACTCGTTCGAAACGCCTCACCGTCACATAAGGTTCTCGCTTTACATAATACGCATACCGGCGATCGCTTAAAGCTGACTTATTTTGAACAGGGAAGTTATGTTAAAGACGCACTGCACGAAATCAATCACCTGTTTCGTGATTACCATGACGGTAGTATTCATCCCATTGACCCGGCATTACTGGATCAGTTGTATTATCTAAAGCATACGCTTGACATTAGAAAGCCTTTTCATATTATTTCCGGCTATCGTTCGCCGACGACCAATGCCAATTTGCGCAGACACAGCAGTGGCGTTGCCAAAAACAGCCTGCATATG
Organism: Methylobacter sp.; assembly: GCA_024636505.1. Lineage (GTDB taxonomy): Bacteria > Pseudomonadota > Gammaproteobacteria > Methylococcales > Methylomonadaceae > Methylobacter_A. The sequence continues at coordinate 9,088 of JAGXGY010000004.1, forward strand.
CAGGGTCGGGCGATTGATATACGTCTTGAAGGTATAGATTCCAGACGCATTAGAAATGCAGCGTTGGCGATGCAGCGTGGCGGCGTCGGTTATTACTCAAGATCCAATTTTGTGCATTTAGATACCGGTAGCGTAAGAAGCTGGGGTAGTTAGCTTGTATCTTGATATAAGCTTGGTGCAATGTAGTAAGCGCCAATAAACCACGAAAAACATAAAAGGACACGAATGAAAATTCGTGTCCTTTTTTTTGCAGCGGTTAATCCGCTTGGCAGAGAAGGCCTGGAGCCGTAGACGACATGTTAGAATAAATGATTATCTGTTCACTCCGTCACGCTTGTCTATAGTCTGTGTTGTATCGCTGCTGATAAAAAACGACTGATCCGACAGGTCATTCGCTTCACTTAAGGCTTTTAGCAATACAGCATCATGACCATAAATATCAGGATAAAACTCTAAATTATCAAGGTGATCAAAAAAAGCCGTGGTATAAAAAAACAATACCGGTATCGGCTTATGCAAAAGAACTCGCCGGTTTTTTGGGGTATTCATGGCGAGTTTTATCGTTTCCGGATTCCAGTCATCCTGATTTTTCAGCGCAAACTCAGCCAGTTTTTGAGGATTCGCAACCCGCACGCAACCATGACTGAAATCTCTTCGCGACTTGCTAAACAAGGCATTTGCCGGGGTATCGTGCAGATACACGTCTTCCTTATTGGGAAAAATAAACTTGATTCTGCCCAGGGCATTTCTCCCTCCCGGACGCTGCCTGATTCTTAACTTGCCTTGTTTAAGCAGATTCAGGCTTTCTCCATTCAGTACAGTAGACGTTTGCATATTGCGGTAAACAGCGACCAATTCCATATTTTCCTGGTTAAGATAATTGGGGTTTTGAATCAACTTGGGCAATATTTCTTTTTTGGTGATGCTGTAAGGAACATTCCAGTAAGGCATGAAATCGATATAGTGCATTTTCGCCATCAATATTGGGGTTTGATGTTGCAGCGCTTTGCCGACAACGACCCTCATATTGATGATATTTGCATCAGCCTGATCAATCGCATCAAATGCCCATAATTGGAAAGAGGGAATATTAACAATAATGGATCTTCCGGTATGGAGCTCAGGTAACCAACGCAATCTTTCCATCGCCAATTCGATTTGTACGACTCGCCGGCTTAAAGGCTCGTTGAGCGCGGCGACGGTATTTTTTCCAATATGCCCATCTGCAGTAAGTCCATGCCGTTGCTGAAACGCTTTAACCCCGGCAACTATGGTATCGGTGTACAGCGATGATTTTTCAGCAGCGATAACGGTGTTATCTTCAGGCAAATCGCCGACAGTGATCAGAAACCGGCGCAGTTCGCCAATTTGCGGGTGAGCGTCTCCGGGGAGCAAGGTTTTTTTAATATTCAGATTTAAACGCGGCGTATTCGCAGCAAGTTGGCGGTAGCTGGCCAATGCCTGTTTTAACTTTGGATATTGTTTTAACTGAGGCTCAACCGATAGCGGTAATTTAGCCACGGTCTGTTGTGCCAGACTGTTTTTAATCAGCATCGGTAAATCAAGCAGCTTTTTTTCTCTTAATCTCAAGTTAAAGTTTATGCCCTGTGGATTGACCCGTCCATAATGCAAGTCATGCAAGTAGCGTAGCAATGAGATGCTGAGCGCGGTATCGTAGAGCGCTAATTCCTTATACGAATCAGGCTTGAGCAATAAGGCAATTTGTCGATTTCGTCGTAGGGTTTCAATATCGTAATTGTTAGGATTTAAACCGTGGTCAGCTGCCTTAGCCAACAGGTTAAGCCCATCGGCGATATTTTTTTCGGTATCCTGATTGCCTAGCCACAGTAATTGATGGTTCGACATTTTATAGAGGGATTCAATATCTTCGGTACGATTTTCGAAATTGGACAGCATCAGGTAGGGGTGCTGTTTTGCCGAAATAATGGCGGTAATTTCCTGAGCTATGCCGGGTTCCTGATTGAGGGGATTTTCAGTAGGCACTGCTGGCATAGGTAGGCCCAAAGCAAACAGTGTTTGCATGGGGAAACCTAAGCAAAAAAACAGGAGCAATCGGGGGATAGAGTGTCTTATGGTCTTTTTCAATTTAGTTCTTCGCTGAAAAAATTCGTGAAGTTAAGTGTTGTCACTGGGTTACGACAAAACTCTTTTAATAGGATAATAAGCTTTTTGCTGAACGACTTGGTGATGGTCCGATTTTAACATCAACTCTGTCACCCAAGGAAATTTGATGCGATCCTTTGCAACGTGGCATCATGATATTGATTATTACATATGACAAGGCAATACGATGGCAAATCTTACTTTTTTAGGTGCAACCGGCCAAGTTACCGGCTCCTGTTATTTATTGGAAACCGACTCCAGCCGAATACTGCTTGATTGCGGGCTATTTCAGGGCTCAAAAGCAACAGAAAAACAAAATGAAGCTGATTTTCCTTTTAATCCGGCCACTATTGATGCAGTGGTGTTGTCTCATGCCCATCTTGATCATTGCGGACGCTTACCCAAATTGGTTAAAGACGGTTTCAAGGGGCCGGTGTTTCTGACCAAAGCCAGTTTCCCACTGCTGGAATTGATGTTGATGGATGCCGTCCATCTGCAATTAAGAGATACCGAATGGGAAAATAAACGGCGGGAACGCGCCGGTAAGCCGTTGCTGGAGCCGTTATATACTGAGGCCGATGTCAAGGCGTTACTGGCGCTACGTCAGCCGATAGCTTATGGCGTGGAAACTCAAATATTACCTGAGCTGAGCGTTGCTTTTCATGAAGCAGGGCATATACTCGGTTCATCCGTCGTACGATTGCAAATCAAGGACAAAGAACATAGCAGAACATTGGTTTTTTCCGGTGATTTGGGCAATCAGAATGCACCGTTACTGCGTGATCCAGCGGTTCTAACCGAAGCCGATGTGTTGTTGCTGGAGTCTACTTATGGTGATCGCGACCATAAACCGTTGGAAAATACCCTGGAGGAATTGCGTACAGCTTTGGCAGAAGCCGCAGAGAGCGGTGGCAATGTGATTATTCCGGCTTTTGCGGTGGGCAGAACTCAGGATCTGATTTATTGGCTGGGTAAAATTCAGCGTCAGGGCGGATTGCCGCAGCAAAAGATTTATCTGGACAGCCCGATGGCGATCGGTGCCAGCAATATCTACGCTGAACATAGCCACTTATTCAATATCGATGATCCCGAGTTTAGCAAAGTTGCGCCTAACGGCTGGCAAGCTTGGTTGCCTGGGTTAGTCTATTCGCAGACTGCGGAAGAGTCGATGGCGGTCAATCGTATTGCCGGTGGTGTGATTGTTATTGCCGGTAGCGGCATGTGTACCGGGGGGCGCATTCGTCACCATCTTAAATACAATTTATGGCGGCGCAATGCGCATATCATCATCGCAGGTTTTCAGGCCGAAGGCACCTTGGGTCGGGCTATTGTTGACGGTAAAAAATCGCATCTGAAAATCCTGGGCGTAGACGTCAATGTGGCGGCCAAAGTGCATACCTTGGGCGCGTTAAGTGCTCATGCCGATCAAAGTCAGTTGTTGGCTTGGGCCAGTCATTTTAAAGAACCCAAGCCGCGTCTTTATTTGATTCACGGTGAAAAAACGGCCACATTGTCATTGCAGACCTGCTTCAAGCGCACTGGATGGAATGCCAATATTCCTCACGTGGGTGAGAAAATTATTGTTTAACGGTCCGATTAGATCAAGCACTGAAATTTCTTCAACTTACTTTTAACTCAAATAATTTAATATGGCCGGAACAAGCCTTTTAGTTTTACTCGATGATATAGCTACAGTCTTGGATGACGTGGCTTTAATGACCAAAATGGCGGCGAAGAAAACGGTCGGCGTTTTGGGCGATGATTTGGCGTTGAATGCCGAACAGGTAGCCGGCATTCGGGCAGAACGGGAGCTGCCCGTAGTGTGGGCGGTAGCGAAAGGCTCGCTGAAAAACAAGCTGGTTTTAGTGCCGACAGCGCTGACAATCAGTTGGCTTGCGCCGTGGCTGATTATGCCGTTGCTGATGCTGGGCGGGGCCTATTTGTGTTTTGAAGGTTTTGAAAAACTGGCGCACCCGTTATTGCATCCCCATGACGAAGATCAAAGTCGTCATGCCGAACTGGCTGCGGCAGTCGCCAATCCCGAGATTGACCTGGTGGCGTTTGAGCGGAATAAAATTAAGGGAGCCGTTCGTACCGACTTTGTGTTGTCGGCGGAAATTATTGTGATCACTCTGGGGACCTTAGCAACGGCGGCTTTTACGACCAAAGTGATTGTGGTTTCCGGTATTGCGCTGATGATGACCGCTGGTGTCTACGGTCTGGTGGCAATGATAGTGAAGCTGGATGATGCAGGCCTTTATCTGTGTCAAAAGCCGGGAGTCGGTTTATGGGCGAAAAGCCAGCATCAAGTTGGCATGGCCTTTTTGCATGGGGCACCTTATTTAATGAAGCTGCTGGCAGTTGTCGGCACGGCGGCAATGTTTATGGTCGGTGGCGGGATTCTGGTGCATGGCATTCCCGCAGCGCATCACTTCATCGAGCAGCTGTCCCAAAGCGCCAGCGTCGTGCCTGCTATTGGCGGCATACTGGAAACGCTGGCTTCTTGGCTGCTCAATGCCTTAGCAGGCATTGTTGCCGGCGCGCTTATCTTGGCTGGAGCGACCATGACAACAACTATAGTTTTCTTTTATCGGAATATGCAAAAAAAATGGGTGTGACTGATAAAACAGCTATAGTTGGCGAGTTGATCTTAGCCGGTCATTAGCGTTTTGACATGAATGGCAACACTGGCGGCTAATGCCTTGAGATTATAACCGCCTTCCAGCACTGAAATAATCCGGCCTCTGCAACAGCTTTCAGCAATGCTCATCAGTTCTTCAGTAACCCATTTGAAATCATCTTCAACCAGTATGATCGAAGCTAAAGGATCATCTTTATGTGCATCAAAGCCGGCTGAAATCAACAATAAATCCGGCTTGAAGTTTTTGAGCGCCGGCAAAATCATGCGGCGGTATTTTTGCCTGAATTCAATGCCTGAGTCACCCGCAGCCAGCGGCACATTGATAATGTTGCCAACACCTGTTTCTGAGGGATGGCCGGTGCCGGGGTAATGCGGCATTTCATGGCTGGACGCATAAAGCACTTTAGGCTGATGATAAAAAGCCGCCTGCGTACCGTTGCCGTGATGAACATCAAAGTCAACAATGGCGATGCGTCCGAGTTGGTAATGGTGACGTGCATAATTCGCTGCAATCGCTATATTATTAAACAGGCAAAAGCCCATGGCTTGCCCGGGTTCTGCATGATGCCCGGGTGGGCGTACTGCACAAAAGGCATTGTCGGCCTGATCGGTTAGGAGTTTATCGACGGCATCGCAAACCGCGCCAACTGCACGAAAAGCAGCCAGTCTCGAGCCGGGCGACAGCACCGTGTCCTGATCCAAACGGTACTCACCTTGCGCGGGTATGGCTTTTAGAATGGTATCGATATGAGACTGGGGGTGAATCAGCCTGATTTGCTGGTTGGTACCGAGTGGCGGAGATTTTCTGATTAAGGTTGAGAACTCCGCTGCAGCCAATGCTTTTTCTATATGTCTGAGTCGGTCGGAGCATTCGGGGTGTTCTGTTCCTGTTTCATGAGAAAGAAAATCAGGATGGCTGTAGTAAAGTGTCTTCACGATGCCTCGCTTTAGAATCCGTTAGAAACAACGGAGATTATCCGCGGATTGTAATGGTTTTAAGCGCTGCATGACTATCTTCATTTTCTAACATCCCAAGCGGGTTCACTTGAGTCGGCGTTGCCGTATTCAGTTTGTAGCCAAAACCTTTTACTGTCAAAATCCATTGTGGATTATTCGAGTCGTGTTCAATCTTTTTTCTTAACAAGTGCATATATTGATAAAGATCTGATTTGGTTACCCGCTTATTTTCAGGCCAGACATGGTTAATAATTTCACTGCTCATAAACACGCGATCAATATCTTTTGCCAATAACTCGAAAATATCAAATTCTTTACGGGTCAAATTCAGCGACTTGCCGTTAAAAAATACACATTTAGAGCGTTGATTAATTTGAAAAGGCTCGATTGTAACATACCCTGTGTTACCCTTTTTTTCGGGGATATCAGTCAGCGGATTATTGCTGGTAAGCTCAAACATTAACAGCCTTCTATCATTGGTTGCTCGTCTGGCATGATTCCTTTTTTCTTGAATACATTGATGCTTTTTGAATTTTTCGATCAAATAGTTATCCAATTGAGTAACATCAAGCGGGGAGTCTAAAACCGTGTCAACCCAGCCGGTTAAGTCCTTTTCTAAGCGGGAAGAATTATTCTTGTCACGTAAGTAACATACGGGGATTTGATGGTTAAGGCTAATTTCACGAATCAATTTAACGTCATTTTTTTGGAGCTGACGTTGTGTTGAATCCACGGCAAGAATAATGATGTTCGGCTGTATTTTAACCATTGCATTAACCGATACCCTGTCGACAGCGGTTTCAAAAATCTTATAGTAATGTGCATGATAATAGCCTTTTAATAAACCGCGAAGATAAGAGTCATCACTGATCAGTGAAATCCGGAAATTGGTATTCATAAGTGGGCCTCAAAAAACATGTTAATAACCATGCTCAACTTTAATTTGTATCTCATTGATTCAATTGACTCTGATTTTAGTGAAATGAGTACAATGCAAATCACGAGCATTTATAATCAATAGCTTAGAAAAGTTGAGCATGGCGTATGTTAAGTAAAAAGATACAGGGTCTGAACAGCAATAAAGCAACGATGATTTTCTGGTAACTCATCACTGATGTTACGCAGAACCCATTAACTAGCCAACGGGGTATTTCCTTCAGCGGTCTAACAGGCACTTGCTTTTTGGTTTTTTGCGGTGCAGTTGATTTTTTTATCTTTACCGGTCAAATCTGTGGACTTTTGTTCTACCGGCTACATAGTAACAAGATTAAAAAGTTTCAGTAAATTAGTGCGTTACATTAAATATTATCATAGTCATGGCGTAATGCGAATTAGTAGTACTGCGTATTCCAAGCATTCACTCTCTTCCCGATGCGGTAGTTTTACGCGTTAATTGATGGTACAGGTTATAACAGCGTCGTTTATCGTCACCTTCTTAAAAAATCATGCTGTTGCATCATCAATGTTTTGTTGATTGGTAAGTGTTAACACGTATTTTATTTGGGTTTTTGCTTTGTTAAGGTAAGCAACATTAATTTAAGCTTAAAAACCACTTAAATTTAGTGAGTGGATAGGCCTTTTTTTTAACGTAGCAATAAGTAAAAGAACAGACAACTGATGGCGCTGTTCTTGCTAAAAACTCAGGTGTCTTTGAAGGCCACATTGCCAAGACATGTTTTACCCCACATCCTTCATAACTTTGCAGGTGCCGTATGATAAAAGAAGAAAAACAAAACTGGTTGCGAGCCGAACGATATTATCCAGAGGCAGGCGTTCTTCCTATTGCTGAATGGCTCTATGAGTTACGAGTACATCAGGTCGAGATGGAAAGACAGAATAAAAAACCGGGGGAGGGGCGTATTGTTCAGCAGGAATTCCGTGACTGTTATGTCGGTCTCTATGATTTTGCTCCGGTCGGTTATCTCACCCTCACGCGTGAGGGTGAGATTGAAGAAATTAACCTGACTGCTGCCCGATTGCTGGGCGTCGATCGCAGAAAGCGACTGTCTCATAATTTTATGGATTTTGTGGCGCCTGACGATGTTGAATGCTGCCAACCTTTTTTTTCAGGGATAAATAAGCATAAAAAAAATAACAATATCGAACTGACGCTGAAACGCACTGATGGTAGCGTATTTCTGGTTCAGATAGGCTGCTGGTGCGTAACCTCCGGCGGTAAAGGTTCGATGCTACGGCTTACGCTGGCTGAAAGTCAACAGGCAAAAAACGGGTTGCGCGAGCATTATACGCATGCTTTGGATATAGAGCAGACCAGTGCCGGTAGCGGTTCGTGGGATTGGAATATCCAGACCGGACAGGTCGTTTTCAATGAACGTTGGGCCAGAATACGCGGTTATCGGTTGAGCGATATAGAGTTCCACATGGATACATGGGAAAACAGTATTTATCCTAATGATTTTCCCGCTTATGATGCCGCTTTAACAGCGCATTTAGAAAATCGCACGCCGTTTTTTCAGGCTGAATATCGTATTCGCACCCGGTCCGGCACCTTGATTTGGCTGCTGAATCGCGGCGCGGTCATTCAGCGCGATGTCGAAGGCAATGCTCTGCATATGGCAGGTATTGAGATGGATGTCACCGAGCTCAGAAATAGCAATGCTGAAAAGAAAAAAATGACCTTGAATTAAAAATTAGAGAGCCATTTGTTATATACACTCTCTAACGATGAATGACTTACGATGTCTTTTTGTAAGTCATTGATTTTTTAATTGGCTGCTTAATAGTTGTGAATTCCATAGAAAAGTATCTTATGTTCATCTAAACGCTTCAACGCCAATTGCTGCCCCAATAAAGTGGATCAGTCTTAGATAAGCTCTGCGTTCGTATAGCATTGCCAACTCTCAATGCTCCTTTCACCATCAAATCGAAAGTGGCACCGATTGTAATTGACGACTGAGTTTTTTTACATGTTTTTATTGTGAAGTAGAGAAATCGCATTTTTATGCGTAATGAATGACGATATTTTGCTATAAGTGACTATGAAAAATATAAAAGAAAGAAATATCCGTTAATTATGTTTCAATCCATATCCGACCTCATCCGTCGAATGACACCCGCCGACGGATAGAGGACGGTGGTCGGGGAATCGCTATTTTTGCGAAAGCTTTTATGAGCGTCCCTGCTCAACAAGCGGCAAAAATTACGCGACCGCTAATGCCTGCGGCGGCCCCAGCCGTCCTGGTCACTCGATCGCTACCCAACAAGGGGTAGCTCACATGCTCTCCAA
>JAGXGY010000013.1 GCA_024636505.1 Methylobacter sp.
GACTTGACCATTAACCCATTTAGCTGCGCCTGATTTGAACGGCACCCAACCTAATGCGCGTCTTGCGCCACCGGAACACCGCCAATTCAATTTGTTTTTGTTGAATTGCTTTCTGGCTTTGGCATGAACGGCAATGGTTTCTTGAACCGCCGTCGAGTCGATGATCATGCCGCGCTCTTTGCGAATGCCTTTTAAGTCTTTCATCAACTCAAACGCCGAGGTGCCGCAATTAATATAGCCAACTTCCGGCACGAAAACCCACGAAAATTCATCAGAATAGGCATTAGCGGCATTCCACACTTGATTGACATCAAACGCCATGCGATTCAATACACTGGTATGTTTATCGCGGACTCTGACTGAAAGTGTTCTAATTACGGGTTTCATGATTGCCAAGATACGGCTTGTCGGTTGCGCTGTCAAAAAAAATCAAGAGCACACCTTACATCCCCGCCCTGAACGACGGGGCTTTACGGTGCTTTTTGGTAAAAACTCACTTCTTTATTTGCTGTTTTTTAAACGCTTCAGCCTGTTCGGGCGACACCCTTTGCCCAATCCTCCTGATATTTACGGGTCGTTTTGACACGATAAGATCAGCGCTAAGCCAGAATGAGTAACATTAGGGTTGCTGAAGAATCTCCAATGCATTGCCGTCCGGGTCGCGACAAAACAGTGCTTTTCGTCCTGATTTGCTCAAGGTGTAGGCAACACCGTTTTTGTCCAGAACGTCTTTAACCGGTGCCAGTTCCTGCACACTTAAAGCGATATGCCGGTCACGGCCGCCATGTTCGGGGCGACCGGTGGTCGGATCGAAATTTCTCAGCTCCAATAAATGTATCTGCTGAGCCCCTAACTGCAACCAGACGCCTGGAAAACCCAAATCGGGTCTGTCAGTCTGCTGCATGCCGAGAATATCGCAGTAAAATTTCAGTGATGCGGCGGCATCGGCAACAATAAGACTGGCGTGATGGATAGTAAAATTAAAGTTTGTCATTGATTATAAAACTTTTTACTTTGTCTAATATATCTTGAGCATGACCTTCAGGCGTGACCCCATAGGCCGCTTCAACCAATACGCCTTGCTTGTCGATAATGAATGTGGAACGAAGCATAGCCATGCTTTTTACGCCGTTTTTTTCCCGCTCCTGCCATACGCCGTAACTCTCGCAGAGTTCGCCATCGACATCCGCCAGCAAATCCACTTTCAAATCGTATTTATTAACAAAATCGGCATGGCTGGCGCAAGAATCCTTGCTCACACCGATAACCACGGTATCGGCTTTAGCAAATTCTCCGGCCAGCCGGGTAAATTGGTTGGCTTCTATGGTGCAGCCCGGGGTGTCGTCTTTGGGATAAAAATACAAGACTACGTTGTTTTTCCCGAGGTAATCAGACAAATTAACCGCTTCATTAAATTGATTTCTTGAACTGAACAGTGGCGCTTGCTGGTGTTTTTCTAACATGGGAAGTTCCTCACGGATGGTTGAAACCTGACCTTGCAGTGTAAGCGCATCAAAGCTTCACTGCAAGTTAGCCCTCGGCGTCTTTTTGAATCGGCGACGGTAGCGAGTTGGTCGGCAGAAGTTTACCCTTTATGCTCGCCGCCGAATAACTCCAGCAAACGCGGCAGGAAGTTTGCCAATTCCAGCGACATAATCGAAAAATCGACATCGAATTGCTCAGCTTCGGAGTCGGTATTCATATCGGATGCCTGATCCTGAATCAGATCAAGAAACTTCAGGCGCTTAACGGCCAGATTCTCATCGAGAATAAAAGCAAGACGGTCCGACCAATTCAGCGCCAGTTTGATCACTTCTTTGCCGGTATCCAGATGGTTTTTAATTTCCGGCAGGCTCAGGTCATGGCGTTTACAACGGATAATCCCGCCCTCTTCTTCCGGTGAACGCAATTCACATTCGTCTTCAATAGTGATGTCGTCCGGCGCCTGATGATTGCTCAGCCACTCGGTCATGACTTTGACCGGCTTTTCGAGGGTATTGAGCGGAACAGCCGGCAGCGAACCTAAGCATTTGCGCAAATTGCTCAGCAAATCTTCGGCTTTTTTGGCAGAAGCGGCATCGACGATCAGCCAGCCGCCTTTAGGGTCGATATAGGCGTAAGTCTTGTTCGAGAAGGTGAAGGCTCTGGGCAATAACTCAAAGATAAGCTCATCCTTGATCGCGTCGCGTTCTTTTTTGGCTAATTTACGCCCTTGTTGCTCTTCGGTTTCACCAATTTTTTCCTGCATCATTTCATTAACGACGGACGCAGGCAGGACTCTTTCTTCTTTTTTTCCGCACAGCATCAAAAAGCCGTTCGCGCTATGCACCAGCTGATCGGACGATTTGCCCAACGGCGAGGTCCAACCGAAAGTAAATTCTTCATGGCTGCCGCAGGGACGAAAAGCCATTTGTTCAAGTTTGCGCTCCAGGTCTTCTGGAGCCAAGGCGAATTCTTCAGTAAGACGGAAAATACTTAGATTTTTAAACCACATGTGCAACGGAACCCTTGTCAGTAAAATGGCTGTGCATTATCGCAAATTTGGCGGCATAAAAATAAAGTAAATTTTATGGCAACCGGCGATCAAAACCAGATCAGCTTGGCCGCCATCACAAACAGCAGCAGCGAAAAATAGCGTTTTAATTTTTCCGCCGGCAGTTTGTGAGCCAGCTTTGCGCCTATCGGCGCGGTATACATGCTGGTCAGTACTATGCCCAAAAAGGAGGGCATATAGATATAACCCAAACTCCAGTCCGGCAGCTGCAACGCATCCTTGCCCAATAGCGCATAACCTATCGTTCCGACGACGGCTATCGGCAAACCGCAGGCGCTGGCCACGGCGACGGCATTGCGCATCGGCATTTGAAAATGCACTAAATAAGGCACGGTAAGCGTGCCCCCGCCTATACCCAGCAATGACGACAGTAGCCCAATTAGACCCGCTGCCCCCAGATCCATTTCTTTGGATGGCTGCTGCTGTCCTGGTTTGGGCTTTAATTGCAAAGCCATTTGCACACCCACGCCTAATAAGTAGATTATAAATATAAAGCGTAATACGCCACCGGACATGTGATCGGCAATCATGGCACCGATTGCCGCTCCGACCATAATTCCCGGCCCTAGCGCCCGCACGTCATTCCATAACACGGAATTCAAGCGATGGTGCGCCAGCACCGAAGAGATAGAGGTAAAAATAATGGTCGCCAGCGAGGTTGCCACCGACATGATCATGATCAGTTCCAAGGGGAATCCTTGCGCCGCAAATAATAGGGCTAATACCGGCACAATAATCAGGCCGCCGCCTATCCCGAAAAGTCCGGCCATTAATCCTGCGACTGCGCCCAATAAAATACTGGCTAAAAAAATAACGATCACTTGATTCTCCTGATAATGTGCTGATTGCCTGTATCGGCATTATGCCTTTTTTTGCCTACGGCTGTGCTATTCTAGGCGCACTTTTAAACGACTGAGAGACTCTGTGGAAATATACCTTGTCGGCGGCGCGGTGCGCGATAAATTACTGGGGCTTCCGGTCAAGGAGCGTGACTGGGTGGTGCTGGGCGAAACTCCGGAATCCATGGTGACGCATGGCTACAGACCGGTGGGCAAGGATTTTCCGGTATTTTTGCATCCGAAAACGCATGAAGAATATGCACTGGCCAGAACCGAACGAAAAACCGCACCCGGTTATAAAGGTTTCACCATACACGCAGCGCCCGATGTCAGCCTGGAACAGGATTTGATTCGCCGCGACCTGACCATCAATGCGATGGCAATGACGCCGGAAGGCCGACTTATCGACCCTTACGGCGGTCAGATCGATCTTGAAAAACGGGTTTTCCGGCATATTTCACCGGCATTCGCCGAAGACCCGGTGCGGATTCTGCGTATCGCCCGTTTTGCGGCCCGCTACGGGCATCTGGGTTTTACCCTGGCTGAAGAAACGCGTGTTTTGATGCAATCCATGGTGACTGCGGGCGAAGTGGATCACCTGGTTCCCGAACGGGTCTGGGCGGAACTGTTTAAGGTGCTGAATGAGAAATCGCCCAGCGCTTTTTTCTATACCTTAAAGGCGTGCGCGGCACTGGATAAAATCTTTCCGGAAATACAGTGCTTATTCGGTGTGCCGCAGCCGGAACGCTATCACCCGGAAATCGATACCGGCATTCATGCGATGCTCTGTTTGGAGCAGGCGGCGCTGTTGTCGGCTAGCCCCGAAGTCCGGTTTGCGGCCCTGGTCCACGATCTGGGCAAGGGCGTGACGCCAAAAACCAATTGGCCGCACCATTACGGGCATGAAACCTTAGGGTTGCCCGTTCTGGAACAGCTGTGTATGCGTTTGCGTGTGCCGAATTCGTTTAAAACCCTGGCTATGCAGGTGATGCGATACCATACGCATTGCCACCGGGCTTTTGAACTGCGCGCTTCAACCCTAACCGATATGCTGGCCGCTCTGGGCGCCTTTAAGCCTAAGCATAAGTTGCCTGAATTTTTGCAAGCTTGCGAGGCCGATGCCAAAGGCAGAACCGGGCTTGAAAACACGCGCTATCCTCAAGCCGAACTGCTGAGCGGCGCTGCCAGGACAGCGGCATCCGTTGACACCTCGTCTATCCTGAATGACGAACTGAAAGGTTCGCATATCGGCGAGGCGATACGGCGCCTGCGCATTAAGGCCGTCGCCGAGTTTATTAAAGCCGAATCAGCGTCGGCTGAAAGTTGAATAATGTTTTAAATACCCTTAATATTAAAATTTCTTTGTAACGACTCAGTAGTTAGAGAAGTGGAACGCAGATGACGCTGATCATTAAGATCAAATAAGATTTTTTTCGAGTTACCTGCGTTTATCCTATTTATCAGCGTCATCTGCGTTCTATTATTATATTGATGGCTGAGTAGCTACATTTCTTTATTACCTTATTTCCTAATGATAACCATGCCTACTTTCGACATTATTTCCGAATTCGACAAGCACGAACTTAAAAACGCCGTCGACCAAGCCAACAAGGAAGTGACTACGCGCTTTGATTTTAAAGGCACCGACTCCAGCTTTGAATTGACCGACGATAAATTGATTATGACCTCTGAATCGACGTTTCAGTTACAGCAAATGTTCAGTGTGCTCTGCTCAAAGCTCAGTCGACGCGGCGTCGATATTGCCTGTATGGAGGTTGGCGATCCCAAGCCCGGCGGCAAGTCGGTGCATCAGGAAATCATCATGAAGCAAGGACTGGATTCGGCGCTGGCCAAGAAAATCGTCAAATTGATCAAGGATAAAAAACTGAAAGTCCAGGCGGCTATTCAGGGCGATCAGGTCAGGGTTACCGGTAAAAATCGGGATGACTTGCAAGAAGTGATTAAGATGCTCAGAGAGGAAAAGCTGGACATGCCGTTGCAGTTTGAGAATTTCAGGGATTAGGCGGCTTTCCCGGTCTTTTGGTAAACAAAATAGCCGACCATAGCGAGACTGAGCCATCCGGTGACTAAAGGCCCGACAACATGATTGTAACTGCTGACCAGATAAAGATATTCCGAGCTAAAATCGGTATTGAACAGGCTGCCGTTCATTTTTATCTGCCACACCCAACCGGCATGGCAGCCGATACATAAGCCCAGACTTTCCTTTACCTGCGTCCTCAGCACCGCAAGAAAAATACCGACCACCAGCAAGGAAAGAAATGCCGATAGATTTTGCGGATTCAGCACATTGATAAATGCGTTACCCAATAAGATAAAGCCGCTGAATACATTGAATTCCTGCGCGGGTATTTCGGTTTTGCTATCCAGAAAATGCAGCGCTGCAAAATAAGCCGAGCTGATTACAATGGCGGCAATGGTCGGCAGCTTGTTTTTTAAACCGGCCAACAGCATGCCTCTAAAAACGGATTCTTCGACCACGCCAATTAACAGCGCCAGCAACAATGAAAGCCCTGTTTTTTTAACCAGGAAACCGATTGTCCATTGCTGCGGCTGATCAATAATATTGACTCCTAACGCGTACAGAATAACAAATACCGGCAGCAAGGTCAGTAATCCCAACCCTAATCCTTGCAATAACTGTTTTAAAAAATTCGGCCTTGCGCTAAAGCCTAAGTCCTCTTTTTTAACGTTCAGATAGGCCATTGCCGGGAAAATGCTCAGCAGCAGAAATATCTGCGTCAAGCGGATGATCAGTTTTCGTAACATCGACGGGTCGTCCAGTCCCAACGCGATCAAATAGCCTAAAAGACAGGCCATTGAGGTGGCTGTCAGCAACACCAGCAAGGGCACTGTTGAACAAATAAAGTATTTTTTCATTAGCGTCCCATTTCCGGATTAGGCACCCGGCCAAAATCACCCCATAACAGCTGCACGGCGGCTAAGGCGGCGATTGATGCGGTTTCGGTTCTTAATATGCGAGCGCCTAAACGGACCGGGATAAAGCCGGAGGCTGTCGCCAGCTCCCTCTCCTGATCGGAAAAACCGCCTTCGGGGCCGGTCAGCAAGGTCACCCTTCGGCTGCACTCAGCACAGGCTTTCATCGTTTCGGGCTTTAACTCGGTTAATGTAGTTTCGGCATAAGGATCGAGAAACACTTTCAGCCCCTGTTGCTTGCCTACCCAGTTTTGTAGCTGCTCGACTTCCGGCAAGGCCGGCAAGGCGGTTCTGCCGCTTTGTTCGGCCGCATGTTGAACGATTTTTTGCCAATGCAACAAACGCTGCGGCTTTTTTTCGCCTTTAAATTGCACCAGGCAACGCTCGGTCAATAACGGCGTGATCCGGTTGACGCCCAGCTCCACAGCTTTTTGTACCGTCAAATCCATTCGGTCACCTCGCGAGATACCCAACCCCAGAATGACCTGCAACGGCGATTCCACGCTACGCTCAACCCATTGTTTAACGGCAATCAGTACGGCTTTCCGGCTGACCTCGCTAACCGTACACAAATATTCGCCGCCCTGACCGTTAAATAAAATGACTTCGGCGTCTTTTTTCAGCCGCAACACCGTTCTGACATAATGGCCGTTGTCATCATCCAGTTCGATCAGTTTGCCTGTAACCAGCGGTGCTGGCGTATATAATCGGGAGACTCGCATCATCAGTCCTTAACCGCCTGTTGTATGCCTTGCCAGGCGACCTCGGCGATTAACAAAAGCTGATCCTCGGTCACAATATAGGGCGGCATGAAATAAACAACGTTGCCCAAGGGGCGCAATAACACACCTTTGGACAGCGCGTATTGATAGACTCTAAGCCCGCGACGTTCCTGCCAAGGATAAGGTTCGCGGCTGTGTTTATTCTTGACCATTTCAATCGCCAGAATCATGCCGGTTTGCCGGACTTCAGCGACATGCGGATGATCATGAAAACGTGCCGCCACTTTGGTCATCATCTCAGCCAGCGATCGGTTTTTTTCAATGATATTGTGTTGCTGAAAAATCTCTAGCGTCGCTAACCCTGCCCGGCACGCCAGCGCGTTTCCGGTATAACTATGGGAGTGCAAAAAAGCACTCATGTTTTGATAATCCGCATAAAAAGCCTGATACATCTGATCGGTGGTCACCACTGCCGATAACGGCAAATAGCCGCCGGTCAGGCCTTTGGACAAACAGATAAAATCGGGGCTGATGGCCGCCTGTTCACAGGCAAATAAGGTTCCGCTGCGGCCGAAACCGACCGCGACTTCATCGGCGATTAAATGCACGTTGTATTTGTCACAGGCGGCACGGAGCAATGTTAAATAGACCGGATCGTACATGCGCATATTGCCGGCGCATTGCACCAAGGGTTCGATGATGACCGCACACACCGTATCGCTGTGTTGTTGCAGTGCCTGCTCCATCAAGGCAAAACGGCGGGTGGAATAATCCGCCCAGGATTCGCCGGGTTCGCGGTGATAACAATCCGGACCGGGCACGGTAATCACATCCATTAATAACGGTGCGTAGGTTTCTTTATACAGCGGCACATTGCCGACCGCCAACGCACCCAGGGTTTCGCCGTGATAACTGTTTTCCAGGGTGATGAATTGTTTTTTTTGAGTTTGCCCGAGGTTCCGCCAATAATGAAAACTCATCTTGAGCGCGACTTCCACCGCAGCAGAACCATTATCGGCATAAAAACAGCGGTTCAGTCCTTCCGGCGTTATTTCAACCAGTTTTTCCGCCAGTTCTACGGCGGCTTCATGGGTGAATCCGGCAAAAATCACATGCTCCAGGGTATCGAGCTGGTCTTTTAATGCCGCATTGATGTAAGGATTGGCATGGCCGAATAAATTCACCCACCAGGAGCTGATCGCATCGAGATAGCGATTGCCGTCAAAGTCTTCCAGCCAAATACCCCGGCCTTTTTTGATCGGAATAATCGGGAAATTTTCGTGATCTTTCATTTGTGTGCACGGATGCCACAAAACGGAAAGGTCGCGTTTGGAAAGAGATTGATTAGACGACATAGACTAAAGATTCAGGTTGATACTCGGTTCTCGGGATGCAGGAGGGCGACTAAAGTCGTCCCTACAGATTTTTGTGCGAGACGGATACCTTTAGTCTTGGGGCTTTATTTGCAAGTTTCCCAAAATCGCCAAGGTAGGCGCGGCCTGATTCATGGTATAAAAATGCAGGCCCGGCGCGCCGCCATCCAGCAAACGCCGACAAAGTTCGCTGACCACGTCCAGACCGAATGCTTGTACGGATTCTTTATCATCGCCAAAGCTTTCCAGGCGTTTGCGCAGCCAGCGGGGAATGTCCGCGCCGCACATTTCTGAAAAGCGGAACAATTGCGTATATTGGGTAATCGGCATAATGCCGGGCACGATAGGGATCGTTATGCCGCTTTTCTCACAGGCATCGACAAAATAAAAATACGCTTCGGCATTGTAAAAATATTGAGTGATGACCGCATCGGCACCCGCAGCCACTTTGCGTTTGAAGTTTTTAAAATCTTCCGCGCCGCTGGCGGCTTGCGGATGTATTTCTGGATAGGCGGCCACATGAATCTGGAAATGATCGCCGGTTTCCTGGCGGATAAACTCGACCAGCTCATTGGCATAACGGAATTCTCCGGCCGACATCATGCCGGAAGGCAAATCGCCCCGTAAAGCGACAATTTTAGTGATGCCGTGTTCCTGATAGTCTTTCAGAATCGCACGGATATTGGCTTTAGTTGAGGCAACACAGGATAAATGCGGCGCGGCGGCGATACCTTTGGCTTGAATATCGATGACCGTGGTGAAGGTAAGATCGCGAGTTGATCCGCCGGCGCCAAAAGTAACGGAAAAAAAATCGGGATTGAGCTTTGCCAGTTTGCTATGAACAATTTGCAAGTTTTCCGCACCTTCTTCGGTTTTTGGCGGGTAAAACTCAAAACTGAATAGCTGGCTGTGTTTTTTTTGTGATTGCATTATTTTGGGTCTCACTGACGGGAATCTATAGCATATCGTTCCCACGGTTTCGGCCGATACCGCTATGGACTCATTGCGATCCGTGTCGCAGATGCGAAACGGACTGCATTCCCACAAAAGTCGTGGGAACGATGATTAATCAATAACGATAATGATCGGCTTTAAACGGACCTTCAACGGGCACATTAATATAGTTGGCTTGCTCGGCAGTGAGTACGGTCAAGTTCACACCCAGTTGTTTCAGATGCGATCTGGCCACTTTTTCGTCCAGCTTTTTA
>JAGXGY010000014.1 GCA_024636505.1 Methylobacter sp.
ATATCAAGATGCTGCTGCATACCTTCAGTATTCGCTTTTGGCATGATCAATCCTGCGGTTTTACTATTCTCAGGACACACGGCGCCAAAAATATAAGCCGCTGTAAATTGTTGCTGTTGAACAATGCGGGGGCGTGTGCCTTTTTGTGCCCAAATACGACTGACTGTCCCACGTTGTCCGACTCGCGCCTCATCTTGAAACCAGACTTCAACCTGCTTTACATCAATACCTTTCGGCAGTAAGCCTATGGCCGAGTCTCGAAAGTTTTTTAAACGCATCTTGCTTCTCTTGGCTTTGTTGCGGGTGTTTTGAACGAACTGTTATCCAAACTAAATCTAAACGACTCAGTAGGTTGTATACGCTATTGAGACAGCACTTAACGTGAAACTGCTCTTCAAGGAGAATATGTATGTCACGCCCCGTTATTCGGCCTCCCGAGCGATTTTCTTGAAGGTCAATAACCGCTTTTTTAAAGTCGAATTCTTGGCTGCTTTCGAGTTTGCGCTTTGCGCCACTTCGCGGCGATTCTTTTAGTCCTTCAAGTCCAGACGCTTTGAATCGCTTCACCCATTTTTGAACCGTTTCTTCACTAACGTATAAAAATTTTGCGACTTCATGGTATTCCCGACCTTCTTGCAGGTGTGCCATCCCAAGCCAGCGAATGCGAGTGCGTGAATGCTTCTCCTTTCGCGATAGCGCTTGAAAATCATGATCTTTCAGCTCTGGAGGCAATTTTCTTGGACGTACGATAGCTATTAACTCTCTTTAAGTAAGCGATAGATAAAAACAAATTATAGTCTAATTACGGTGTAAATATTTTGAAATTGGTATAAGTTGTTCGCGCCAACGCAGACTGCCAAACCGCAAAGCATACTGGCGGGTAAACTCGGCCCCGAAAAAGAAGATCTGCGCGGAATAATAGACCCGGAGTAATAGGGCGATTACTGATCCGGCAGTATCAAAACTGGAGGTTACGCCGCTGTCAGTTCGGTAACGCACGCACCGAGAAGCTTCGGAGAGTCGCTATTTTTGCGAAAGCTTTTATGGGCATCCATGCCCAACAAGCGGCAAAAATTACGCGACCACTAATATATGCCCTATCGTTTCCGGGGACTGCTCGACTCCTGTCTCGCAGCGAAAGCTGATGTGTATTTTTCGTATCCCTCTATAACTCCTGGGAACGCGGCTTAAATGAAAATCTTGATTACGTGCAATAACATCATCAAGCTTAAACTGACGATTCCCCGGTCGAGGAAATATCCTCGGCATGAGCCTCCTCAAAGATTTTTTTCGCCCGATCAACCTCTTCGCTGCTTGCCGTGTGGACAGAAATCAAAGCATTGCCTCCCGCGATTTTTCCTTCATAGCGTTTGGCTTCATACTCCGGAATACCCAGCCCAATTAAAGCACCCGCCAAACCGCCGGTGGCAGCGCCTACCGCCGCTCCGCTCAAGGCGCCCATAATGGGTCCTGCGGCGATTAACGGACCGACGCCTGGAATAGCTAGAGCACCAATCCCGGCTAACAAGCCGAGTGCAGCGCCAGTGCCTAAACCCACTGACCCACCAATAGCAGCTCCTTCCGGCGCTTTGGTGTGCTTTTCATGCGCAAAATCCTGGGTGGTGGATTTGTCGGGAAACAGCACCGATATATCATTATTTGAAAAGTTTGCGATAATCAGGTCATTAACAATGCTCTCTGCCTGATCGGTGTTTTGGGCGATACAAAAAACTGCTTTAGTCATGTCATTCTCCTGGGCCTTTATGGCGCTTTATGTTCAAGTTCATTATTTACCTGAATTACATCAGGCGTTTTCTTAGCGATATCTTGCAGTTTAATTTTTTCAGCTTCACTTTCAACCGGCCCGCGCAAAGTCACCACGCCATCACGGGTGATGATTTTTATATTTTGCGCATTGACTGATAGCGACTCATTTTTAACCATAGCTTGCCGTATGGCAGCTGTGATGTTGATATCGCTTTCGGTTTCCTTTTGATCTTCCGGAGTTAACGTCGTGTTATCCCTGTCGCGAACATTGCGCTCGGTATTTTCCAATGCTGAGTCGGCCGCCAAATAGATGGCGGTATTCTGTTCGGCTCGAACAGTACCCGTCATCATTATTAAACTGCCCGTCAAAGTGAACATAGCTAACAATAAGCGTGTAGACATAATAAACTCCTAAATAGTGAGTGTTGCTTTTTCGAAATGATTGAATGGCATCGGCTTTATCCTTCTGATTCAACGAATGACCACCCACTTTACCTAACCACAAACGGTATCGTTAATCCGCTGTTGCTCGGTAAAACCTGTTATCGCAGGACAACTTAGCCGATGGTCTAGCGACTACTCATCAGACGGCTTAACAGAAAACCGGCTCCGACGGCTATACCCAATGAAGCTACCGGGTTTTTATGAATGTAACTCTGGCAGTTTTCTAAAAACTGCTGCTCCACATTTTTCAATTGCTCGCTTTTTTGACCCAACACTTCTGCCGCCTGAGTGGTTGCATTGGCTACTTTGTCAACGGCAGAGTGAACTCCTGATCTAAATCTAAGTCGGTCAGCGGTGTCATCGACAGTGTTGGTCTTGTCTGTTGCTTCCATAATGGATTCCTTATAAAAAATGAAAAGGATCAGTTAAGTTTTAAAATCTGATGATTTCAAAACCCTACTTATTAAAGATGGCACGCCGACCTTAGCAGTCTTTTAAATGGCTGCAGGTCGGGACTGAACGATTAATGATTGAACACCAAATAAATAATGACCAAAACAATCGTCGGTACACCCACCAGCCAGCCTATAACAGCCAGCCTATAAAATATTCGTGTATATACGTCTATTTATTGATTCTGGCTTATATTCAAGCATGCTGTTAAAAGACATCATGATGCAAGCTGATGTAAAGTTTATGGAAAAATCGTCTAAGAGTCGGTGCGTTGTCGCACATTGGAGATAAACTGTTTTTGATGTGTCAACACTTTTCCGGACACAAGGTTAAGCAGATTTTAGCTGCATTTCGTAGTCCACTGGCGACAAATAGTCATTGGCCGACACTATACATATTTTGGGTTTTTGTTTTTCTTGATCCATTTTCGACACTCTCTCTAATCTCAGGTTATTTTAGAGTGTGTGTCCGGTTTAGTGTAGCCACTTCACTTCCGCTGTTTATGATTTACAATACGCCATAGCTTGAAACACAAACAGATAGCCGTCTTGTTCGACGAGGCGTTATTGTTCTGAACCTTGCGTACACAGCAGCTGCATGTGATTATTAAAAGTATTTCTGAATAAGACAACCTACCATCGGAGCGATAAAGAATGACTAATCATGTTACTTTGACCCAGTTTATCATCGAACAGCAGCGCGAGTTGCCGGGCGTATCGGGAACGTTTACCTCATTGCTCAACGATGTGGTTACCGCGTGTAAGAAAATTTCGCATTTGGTCAATCGGGGCAATCTGGTCGGCGTGCTGGGCAGCGCAGAATCCGAGAACGTACAAGGTGAGGTACAAAAGAAACTGGACATTATCACCAACGATATTATGGTCGATGCGCTGAACTGGACCGGTCATTTGGCAGGCATGGCATCGGAAGAAATCGATGGCATTATCCCCATTCCCTCGCAGTATCCCAAAGGCAAATATCTGGCGTTGTTCGATCCGTTGGACGGTTCTTCAAATATCGATGTCAACTTGGCGGTAGGTACCATATTTTCAATATTGCGTTGCCGTGAAGGTGTGGAGCCGGCGCTGGAGGATTTCCTGCGCAAGGGTTCCGAGCAGGTTTGCGCCGGTTTTGTGCTGTACGGCCCGTCAACGATGATGGTGTTAACCACCGGACATGGGGTTAACGGCTTTACGCTGGATCAGGATATTGGCGAATTTATCCTGACGCATCCCGCTATGACGATTCCTGACGATACCGGTGAATTTGCCATCAATATGTCGAACCAGCGGTTTTGGGAACCGCCGGTACAGCGTTATATCGAGGAATGTTTGCAGGGTACCGAAGGCGTGCGCGAAAAAGATTTTAATATGCGCTGGATTGCATCTATGGTGGCTGAGGTTTACCGGATACTGACGCGCGGCGGGATTTTTATGTACCCGTATGATTTGCGCGATCCGTCAAAAGCAGGCAGGCTGCGCCTGATGTACGAAGCCAATCCGATGGCATTTATTGTCGAGCAAGCGGGCGGTGCCTGCTCTACCGGACGCGAGCGTATCCTCGACATGAATCCCACAGGCCTACATCAGCGGGTTCCTGTTATCTTGGGATCGAAAAACGAGGTCGAACGTATTGTCGGGTATCATTTGGCTAAAGGTTAAAATCGTCTATCTTTTCAGGTTACGGAGACTGTGAAAGTATTCGTATGGTCATCGTTCCCACGCTCCAGCGTGGGAATGCATACGGCAACGCTCCAGCGTTGCTAACAACGGTGCGAAAGACTAAAAAGCAGCCGCCCTTGTATGATAAAATTCCAATTTTTTAATTTCACCTTTGAGTTTTTCCATGAACAAACCTAAAAAAGTCGCAATTTTGACGGCGGGCGGCTTGGCCCCCTGCTTAAACTCAGCCATCGGCAGCCTTATCGAGCGTTACACTGAAATTGATCCCAGCATTGAAATCATCTGCTATCGCAGCGGTTATAAAGGTCTGCTGTTGGGCGATTTTTATACGGTCACCCCGGAAATCCGTGAGAAAGCCGGACTTTTACACCGTTTCGGCGGTTCGGTAATCGGCAACAGCCGCGTTAAACTGACCAACGTTAAAGACTGCATCAAACGCGGACTGGTTCAGGAAGGTCAGGATCCGCAAAAAGTAGCAGCCGATCAACTGGTTAAAGACGGCGTCGATATTCTGCATACCATTGGCGGTGACGATACCAATACCGCTGCCGCAGATCTTGCCGCTTTTCTGGCGAAAAACGACTACGGTTTGACCGTTATCGGTCTGCCTAAGACCGTCGATAACGATGTGTTCCCGATCAAGCAATCGCTGGGCGCCTGGACGGCAGCGGAGCAGGGTGCGCGTTACTTTTGGAACGTGGTTGCCGAAAACAATGCCAACCCGCGCATGCTGATTGTCCATGAAGTGATGGGACGCAGCTGCGGCTGGTTGACGGCGGCGACCGCTGTGGAATACCGTAAACTGCTGGATCGCGCCGAATGGTTGCCTGAATTGGGTTTGGATCGCGCCACTTATGAAGTGCATGGCGTTTTTATTCCTGAAATGACGGTCGATTTGGCGGCCGAAGCCAAGCGTCTTCGTGCGGTGATGGATAAAGTCGATTGCGTCAATATCTTCGTTTCCGAAGGCGCGGGCGTTGAGTCTATCGTCGCCGAAATGCAAGCCAATGGCCAGGAAGTGCCGCGCGATGCGTTCGGTCACGTCAAGCTTGACGCCGTTAATCCGGGTAAATGGTTCGGCGACCAGTTTGCCGAAATGATCGGTGCGGAAAAAACCCTGGTGCAAAAATCCGGCTATTTTGCCCGTGCTGCGGCGGCCAATGTTGAAGACATTCGCTTGATCAAATCCTGTGCCGATTTGGCGGTCGAGTGCGCGTTCCGTCGTGAGTCCGGCGTTATCGGTCATGATGACGATAAAGGTTTTGTACTGCGTGCGATTGAGTTTCCACGCATCAAAGGCGGCAAGCCTTTTGATTTGAATACAGGCTGGTTTAATCAAACCTTGGCTGAAATCGGTCAAGCCAAGGGCGCTAAAGTAGAAGTTGCTCATTAAAATATCTCCAGCATTGTTCCCACGTTCCGGCGTGGGAACAAACCCAGTCCCGCTCTAGCAGTGTGAGACGCAGAACATCATTCATTATCCTCGTCACTATTTTTGTTTACCGTCATTATGATCGCCCTTATCCAACGCGTAACCACTGCGACAGTCACTGTCAATAATCAACAGATCGGTAACATCGATATCGGCATTATGGCATTGGTTGCGGTAGAAAAACAGGATACTCAAAAAGATGCGCAACGGCTGCTGGAACGCATCCTCAATTACCGGATTTTTGCCGATAGTGATGACCGCATGAATCTGAGTTTGAGGGATATTAACGGCGGGTTGTTGCTGGTTCCTCAATTTACGCTGGCTGCGGATACCCAAAAGGGCAATCGCCCCAGTTTTATTTCCGCTGCGCCGCCGGAACAAGGCAAAGAGCTGTTCGACTATTTGCAACAGCTGGCAAAACAACTTTATCCAACAGTTGAATTCGGTCAGTTTGGCGTGGATATGCAGGTTTCTCTGGTCAATAACGGGCCGGTTACCTTTACTTTACGGACTCGTTAACAGCACCGTAGCGGCCTCGGCCTATCTGATAGGACTTGGCTTGCTAAGGCGGTGCGGTCTCGGTATCTTCCACGACATTTTGCACAATTTCCTGCTCGGTTTTCTTGTTCATAACGATAATGGAAATTCGTCTGTTAATCGGGTCCAGCGGTTCGGTGTCGGCGTTGTAGGGAACGCTGGACGATAAGCCGATCACTCTTAATATTTTTTGTTCGGCAAGTCCGCCCCGGGTTAATTCGTATCGAGCGGCATTGGCCCGATCGCTGGAAAGCTCCCAGTTGGTGTATTTTTTCTGATTTGGCGGAAAAGGCCGGGCATCGGTATGTCCATTAAGGCTGACTCTATTGGGTAATTCGTTAATAGCCGGTGCCAGCGCCCTCAAGATTAACTTAATTTGCGGCTCGGTTTCGGCGCTGGCCAGTTTATACATGGGTCTGTTTTGGGCATCGATAATCAGAATTCGCAAGCCTTCGGAGGTTATTTCCAGTTTAATCTGATCTTTGTACTCGCTTAATTCAGGCGTTAATTCTATTTTATGCTGAATTTTTTCCTTTAAATCTTCGAGCTTTTCCATCTCAATTGCTTCGGCTTTGTGTTCAATGTCCTCAGCTGTAATCTGTTTTTCTTCCGGTATCATGCCTTTGTCGACCTGGCCCTGATCTTGCGAGGTAATATCTGAGCCGCCTGCTTGAATAATGCTGGTTCGATCGCCGACATCCGCGCCTCGATCTTCTGTGGAGGAGGCAAAAGGGTCATGAAAGTATTCGGCGATGCCTTTGCGGTCCTGTTCACTGGTTGTGCCCAGTAACCACATCAGTAAAAAAAACGCCATCATGGCGGTAACAAAGTCGGCGTAAGCCAGTTTCCAGGCGCCTCCATGATGAACATGACCGGATCTTTTTATTTTTTTTATGATGATCGGTTGTTGCTCTGCCATTTTTTGAATTAACCTTTATTTGATCTCAACCGCTCTTCCAATTCGAGAAATGCGGGGCGCATGGTGGAAGTAATCATGGTGCGCATATATTCCGCAGTCATGGCCGGTGATATGCCTTTGGCGCAGCACAACAGGCCTTTTTGGGCGCATTTATAGGCATTGCCTGCCGCTTCAGTACGCTCTGCCATCACTGCCGAGACCGGGCCGATAAAGCCATAGGCCAGTAAAATCCCCAGAAATGTTCCTACCAGAGCTGCCGCAATTAATTTACCCAGTTCTGAGGGCGGAATGCCGACCGATTCCATGGTATGCACAACGCCCATGACCGCAGCGACAATGCCAAAAGCCGGCAAGCCATCAGCGAGATTCTGGATGGCCTTGACTGGCGCATGAGCCTCCTCATGATGGGTTTCGAGTTCCTGATCCATCAGCTCTTCCAATGCGTAGATTTCAACCCCGGTAACGATCAAACGCAGGTTATCGACAATAAAATCCAATAAATGGTGGTCGTGGATAATTCTGGGCGTAAACACCGGACTGCTTTTCGGATCGTCGATAATGCTTTCCAGAGACAACAGGCCTTCTTTGCGTGTTTTCGTGGTAATGGCATAAAAACACATCAGCAGATCAAGGTAATAGGCTTTATTGTAGGGGGTGCCTTTTAAAGTGGCAGTGGCCTGACTGACGGCTGCTTTTATAACGGGCATCGAGTTTCCGCAGACGAAAGCGCCGACAGCGGCACCAATAATAATAATAAATTCAAAGGGTTGAAAAAGAACGCCGGGGTGTCCGCCACCTCCCATAAATCCGCCCAGAATCGATATAGAGAGGATTAAATATCCAGCAATCACTAGCATAGGTTCTCTTTAATTATTTGGTTTATAGGGAAATAACTTGACATTCTCTCCGACCTAAAGGACGGGGCTTTACGGTGCTTTTTGGTAAAAAGTTATTGATGAATAAACAAATCCAATTGCCTGTGTTTCATTACTGCAGAGGGTAAATAAAACAACACCCCCCTTGCGTTTTCGATTGAGTCATCCTAAAACTTTATTTTAGTCTGGATTTGAAAATAGGGAGGTAATCTTTCACCGCTTGGTTTTTTTCTTGAATAGCAATTGATTGACATCATCAATCGCTAAATATAAAGACGGAATCAGAATCAGGGTGATCAAGGTGGCAAACAGGATGCCGAAACCGATGGAAATGGCCATCGGTATCAGGATGCGGGCTTGCCGGGAGGTTTCTAAAATCATCGGCATTAAACCGCCGAAAGTGGTTAGCGTGGTGAGCACAATAGGTCTGAAGCGCTGGATGGCGGCCATTTTAATGATGTCCGCGGCCAGGTGACTGCTATGCCTTTTAAGATGGCTGGCATGATCGATTAATATCAGCGAATCGTTGATGACGATACCCGATAGCGCCACGATACCGAGTAGACTGACGATGCTTAAGTCGTAGCCCATCAGCAAATGTCCGAAAATAGCACCGATTACGCCAAACGGAATGCTGACGATAACGATCAGAGGCATCACATAACTTTGAAACGGGATCGCCAGCAAGATGTAAATGCCCAGTACGGCAAATATGAAGCTTAATTTAAGGCTGCCAATACTTTCTGCCATGTCGGCTTGTCGACCTTCAAAACTGTATTGCAAGCCCGGGTATTTCGCCAATAAGCGGGGCAATTCCGCTACTTTCAAGTCGTTAAGGATGTCGCCGGCTTTACTTCGCGGGGTTACATCGGCTTTTATCTGTACATTACGCCGACCATTATGCCGGTCAATTTCCATGTAGGCACGCCCACGTTTGATATGGACGACTTCGCGCAACGGTATTTCACGTGCCGGTATCAATGACGAACCGGCAGTCCAGATCAGCAGATTATCAATGTTGGATTCCAGAATACGCTCATCTTCCGGCAGTCTGACCATTACTTTAAGTTCGTTACGACCGCGTTGCTGCCGCAAAACTTCGGCGCCGTAAAAGGCGTTGCGTACTTGTCTGGCAACATTTTGCGCGGTCAACCCCAGGCTTTTTCCTTCAGGAAGTACCGTGAAGTCGAGTTGCTGTTTTCCGGGACTGAAGCCGTCATCAATATCTTTGACGATAGGGTAGGCGCGCAACGCATCGGCCAGTTCATTGCTGGCCTGTTCCAGAATGGCGAGATTGGAATGATTTAATTCAATGGTAATCGCAGTGCCGCCTCCCGGTCCGCCTGCATCGGATTCGAATAATATCGATTTAATACCTAAAATATCACCGGTTTGTTGTCGCCATTTCTGGTTAAATTGATCGGTGCTGATGATTTTTTCGCGTATTTCGGGGTCAGCCAGATAGGCTCTTATTTCCGCTTTATTGCTGCTGTTTTTGCCGACTTCGGTAAAGATCCCCTGTACCAGCTGGTCGCCGTTTTTAATGTGTTTAATGGTTTCCCGCGCGCTGGCAACGATGTTAAGTGCAACGGCCCGGGTTTTGGCTATCGGTGTCCCGTAGGGCATGGTGACCGTCACCTTGGCATAATCCGATTCGGTTTTGGGAAAGGCGGACATGCCCATCCGACCGCTTAAGGCATAGGAGAGGGTGCCGACCAATAAGGCAATAGAGACTAAAATAGTCAAATAACGATGGTGTAAAATCAGCTCAAGAAACGCGCCGTAACGGGATTCCACCCAGTGTTTAAAAAAGAAACTGAACTGCTGTTGTTTTTGATGAATCCAGCCGTGTTTTTCGTTGTTGTTGACGGGCGACAAGCGACCCAGGTGATGCGGTAGTATCAACAGGCTTTCTATCAGCGAAAGCAGAAATACGGTAATAATGACCAAAGGAATCATGTAAAATATTTTGCCGGTTTCACCCGGAATAAAAAACAGCGGAATAAAGGCGGCGATATTGCTCAAAATACTAAAGGTAACCGGTCCTGCCATTTCCCTGCCGCCCTTGATAGCCGCCTCCATCGGCGACATACCTTGTTGGCGGTAATGGTAAAAATGTTCTCCAACCACGATCGCGTCATCGACTACGATTCCCAGCGCAATAATGAACGCGAACAGGGAAATCATATTCAGCGATACGCCCAGCAGCGGCAGAAACAGGAACGAACCGAGAAATGCGGTCGGGATGCCCATCATCACCCAAAAGGCCAGGCGTAATTCCAGAAACAGCGCCAGGACAATAAACACCAGTACCAGTCCTTGAGCGCTGTTACGCATCAGCAAGTCGATGCGTTGTTGATAGGCTTTTGAAGCATCGTAACGAATTTCAGCTTTTATGCCTTGCGGTAATTGGGCGTTAACGCGTTCTAAATGGCGTATCACTGCATCGGAAATCTGGGTTGGCGATTGTTTGCCGACCCGGTAAATTTGCAGCATTACTGCCGGCTGTCCATCAAAGCTGGCCGAGTAATCGGTCTCTTCATAGCCGTCATCAATGGTGGCTATGTCGCCCAACAATACGACACTGCCGTTTGCGGCGGTAATAATGGGGATATGTGCGAATTGTCGGCCGTAATCCTTGCGTTCCTTCATGCGGATCAATATTTCGCCGACATCGGTTTTTACACTGCCGCCGGGCAGATCAATGCTGGCATTTTGAATACGTTGGGCGATGTTCGCTAACGACAATCGGTAACGGCGCAAGTTTTCCTGGGAAACTTCAACGCTGATTTCCAGCGGTCTAATACCCTCCAGTTCGATCTGGGTAATATTGGGGTCTTGCAACAACTGGTCGCGGAATTGTTCGGCCAATTCCTGTAGAACGTGTTCTGTGGCATTACCGTACAACACCAGCGACATATTACGGCGTTTTCTGGACAGCATTTTTACTTTGGGTTCTTCCGCATCCACCGGAAAGGTGGTGATGCGGTCAACTTCCTGCTGCACATCCTGTACCAGTTGCTGTATATTCGCATCGCTCTGAACCTCAATAGTGACCAGTCCTAGACCTTCTTTGGCGGTCGCATTGACTTCGTCGATGCCGTCCAGTCCGCTGATCGCGTCTTCAATAACCAGCAAAATGCCGTTTTCGACTTCTTCGGGACTGGCTCCCGGATAAGCAACACTGACAGAAATGGTATCGGTTTCAAATTCAGGAAAAACCTCTTGCTTGATCGAAAACATAAACAGCAGTCCACCCAAAACACACGTGGCCATTAATAGGTTGGCTGCTACGCCGTGACCGGCCATCCAGTTTATCGGACCTTGGTTTTTTGGGTTTTCTATAGGTTGCATCGGAAGGTTTACGGTGTAAAGTTCAAGGTATATGGTTACCACGCTGCAGCGTGGAACGCTAGAAAGGTTAAGGACTGATTGTTTTGTCCATGGTCTTAAGGCTCATGCCTTGCACCGGCGCCGGTAAATCGCTGGTGATGATGTCGGCATGATCGGGCAACTGGTCTTTACTCAGATAGATACGGCCTTTTTCAGACCAGAGTGGACTGACTTCCCTGATATCTAGCGTTTGTTTATCAGTCATCAGCCAGATTGTATGGCCGTCATGAACGATAGTTTCCGGGAGTTCGATCACCTCGTTAAGGCTGCTTCCTGCAAGTTCAATGCGCACATAACTGCCCAGCATTAAAGGCGGTGCAGTTTTGTTGGTCGCTTTTTGGCTGAGCGGGTCGTCAACTTCAATAATGACTTTTGCCATACGGCCTTCCGGTTCGATTTCCGCTTGCAGGCGTTTAATGATTCCGGTTCGGTAAATATTTTTACCCCAAGCGGTTTCGTAACGTATTTTTACCGGAGAGCCTTTGTCGCTATTGATGCCGGGGATTTTGAGCCAATGTAATTTATCGACAGGAACGGACGCATTGATCCAGAAATTGTCGGTTCCTACCAGTTTTGCCAGCGGCGTACCGGTTGAAAAAGCCGACATCCAGGCACCGATATTGGCGTTTCGTGAGGTAATGATCGCGTTAAACGGTGCGGTCGGACGAGTACGTTCCAGATTCAGCTGCGCCTGTTTCAGCGAGGCTTCTGCCGCCGCCAACGCCGCTTTGGCTGCGTTCAGATGCGGTTTTCTCAGTACCAATTCCCGTTCCTGGGCAGTCAGTTCCATGCCTAATAATTGGAATTCCCGTTTGACGATAGCTTGTTGTCCCTGTTCCATTTTCAGGTTGAATTGCGCCTTGGCAAGCTCGTTTTCGCTTTGCTTGATAGTCAACAGATAGTCGGTCGGATCAAGCTGAACCAGCGGCTCGCCTTCTTTAAGCATGCCGCCTTCAATAAAGTTGGGGCTGATACTGACCACCATGCCGCTGATACGCGGGGTCAGGTTGACGCTTTGTGAAGGAATCACCGTGCCCATGGCGTAAACAGTCGTTTGATGGTTGATGACCTCCGGTTTGATGGTTTGTACCAGCGGCGCATGAGTCTTGGACGGGGCGCGGACGGCTCGCGGTTTGTTGGTCATCCAGTAATAAGATAATCCGCCTACTGCAATAATAATCAGTAGCGCCGGTAACAGTTTTATCAATTTCTTAAGCATGATTACGGTTCAAAGTAAAAAAATCAGTTCCTGCCGCTCGCCAGGGCCCGGTAAAGGTTGATCCGGTAGTCGATAAGCTGTTGCTGTGCCAGCAAGCGGTTGCGTTCAAGGTTTTGCTGGCTGAGCAATGCTGACAGCACTCGCAGAAAATCCATAGCGCCGTAAACATAACGCGAACGAATTTGGACGGTAGCCAGTTGCGATAATTGCACCTGTTTGTTGAGGTTAAGCGTTAACTGGTATTGCTGGTGTTCCTGGATCAGCGCATTTTCAACTTCTTGAACGGCATTGAGCAGGGCATTTGCGTAGTTGTTTACCGCTTCGGCAGAAACGGCTTGACTGCGTTCAACTTCGGCAATACGACGACCGCCGTCTATTAATGGCATGACCAGATTGCCGGCAATTGTTGCCATCCAGTTATTAAACAGCGATTGCAAATCAGGGGCGCTGGTGTCGATTCCTGCGGATAAACTGAGTTTAGGGAACCGGTCGGCAATCGCCGAAGCGATCCGCTGATCGGCCGCCTGAATGCGAAAATAGGCCTTGCGAAGATCAGGTCTGCGTTGTATCAAGTCGGCGCTTAAACCGGTTTCGGGAATCGGCGGCAACACTGGGAAGTTATGCTGTTCAGGTATGACAACGGTACCGGGCGATTTGCCGATTAAAATAGCCAGTTGATTTTCCAAAACGCTAATGTTGGCGATAACGCTTAGCCGACTGCCGATCACAAATTCCAGCAACTGGCTTTGTTGGAAAACATCGGCGGCGGTGGCTTGTCCGAGCCGGAAGCGAGTGGTTATCATGGCAGCATTATCATGGTTAACCTTTATCTGATTGTCAAGCAGCGCTAACTGCTGACGTTGTTCGACCAGCTTATACCAGTTACTGGCTATTTCCGCCGACACTGAAATGGCGGCGCCGGCAACATCTTCTTCGGCGGCTTTGGTGTCCAGTTCGGCTGCATCAAGATTGGCGCGAATACGACCCCATAAATCCAGTTCGTAACTGGCGGCCAGTCCCGTGGTGAGGCTGTTGATCGTGGAACTATCGGTGCTTTTTTGCGTGGCGCCAAAACTGCCGTTGACCGCCGGAATGAGTTCGGCACCGCTTTTTTTGGCAACCGCCCGGGCTTGTTCCAATCGGTTAAATGCGGCAAGCACAGTGAAACTTTCGTTCAGCGCCTGATCGATCAAGCGGTTAAGCGCGCTATCATTAAACGTCAGCCACCATTGATTAGGGGCTTGGGTGCGTCCAGTGACGGAAAATTTTTCCGGTAAATTAACCGGCGTTGGGACATCTTTAATAGCGACGGAACAGGCAGTGGTTGCCGACAATAACAACATCAAGGCAGATTTTGTAAAGGCCTTCATGTTAATTATTGTTGTCATGGCGAATCGCGGCCATGCCGGCCAGTGAGAATTTCACCACATGCTCGGCAAAGGCTTGTGCATCTTTCAGGTCCATGACATAGCGGCGGGTTTCATCGCTCAACTTCATGTTTTTAACTTTCAGCAAGTGAAAGCATTGGCCGATAATGCTGGCGTGACAAAACTGCAGTTGTTTGTCGGTCGCATTATCTCCCAGCACTTCCTTGATTAGCGCCATTAAGACTTGGCGTTCCGGGTTGATTTCCTGCTCCATGATTTTTTGCAACAGGCTGGTTTGTTGCGCCATTTCCTTGTGGACGATCGCAAAAAAACTGGAGTCGGGGTCGGCAATCCGGGCTATCAATGATTTGATCCGTCCGGCCAGGCGCACTTCAGCGGAGGTGCCTGGAGCAATGCCGCCGTCAGAGGGATGGTTGCGCAAGTCTTGCTGAAAAGCATAGCGCCAGGCTTCCAGGTACAGGTTTTCCTTGTCGCCGAAATGATAAT
Organism: Methylobacter sp.; assembly: GCA_024636505.1. GTDB lineage: Bacteria > Pseudomonadota > Gammaproteobacteria > Methylococcales > Methylomonadaceae > Methylobacter_A. Next base: position 14,596 of record JAGXGY010000014.1, read on the forward strand.
TGACCGAGGCAATATTGGTTTCGGCCTGCTCGCAAATTTCTGCGATGGTGGCCTCCTGATAACCTTTATCTGCAAAAATCCGGCAAGCAGTGACCAGCAAGCGTTGGCGAGTTTTTAGCGGCGGAGTCATTTTATGGGGCATGAATAAAATTTTAAGGTATATTTCAAACGGACATTTTAAATATACATTAGAAAAATTATTTTAACAACAGCGGCTGAATATTCAACCGGTAATAGGTATGCACATTGATTAACCGACAGCTGTCCGGGGATTACAGGGGCGATGCCTTGTAGAACGGAATAAGCCGGTTCAAGCGACAGCGGCAACCGTGTTGCCTATACATTAGGTGCAGGAGGTAGAGCAATGCAGGAGCAATTGCCGAGGAGCGGTAGCGTTTTTGGGTAGTCTGATTTCAGCCTGCATCAACTAGTAAAGACAGGTGTCTAGTGGCGTTTTTCACGGCGAAATAGGCCAAAGACTAATATTGCGGCAACTACGATGCCCGTTAATACCATATTTTGCTTGGAGGCACCTAACATATAAGCAATGGCAGCACCGGTACCCATTCCCAGTCCGGTAAATGCCAAGCTACGCATCACCCGGCATAGTGAACAATCTTGATTGTAAGGTTTCATCGCTTTTCTATCTCGTAGTGGGTTTTAATCGGGTTCTGACGGTTAAGCAGCCGGATGTGGGCGACTTCAGCTGAACAGGTACCCGTCATTTCCAAATTGACTAAATACTCGCTGAGTATCGTTTAAGCTGAAGACTGTTCATTGACAAGCGATTTTTTTTGTAATTGCTGCCATTGCATGCGCACGACATGTTTAATGAGCAATTCCTGGTCATCTTGTTTAATGTCGGTGAAATCGACGCTAATCAGAAACTGATCAGGCTGAATTTGTTGGCAGTTAACCACTTTAGCGTAAACAAGGATGAGTGCCAGCATACCGGGCAGAAACATTTCTATAGCTAGGTTCTGACCGATGTCTAAAGAAATCGGCTGGTAGAAGGCCACGCCGGTAGCGCTTAAATTGACGTTAAGAGCCTTTTGCACATCTATATCGCTTCCCACGAACATTACCGTCTGGGCAACAGCATTGATTTTTGCGTCTAATACTTTGAACAGCTCTGCTATTTTGGCGTCCTTTTTATCCAGGCTTTGAATGATGATTAAGGCTTCCTGGGACAAAACATCCAGTATTGCCGCTAATGAGTATTCATTAGGCAAATGCCTGATACCCAAGTCGGCTGTTTTCGGATCAATTAGCCGATAAGAAAGGTTAATCGTGTCATCAATTCTGAATGAACGTCGTTTTTCTGTTGTTGTATTGTGCATTATGGTTCCTGAATTAAAGCTTTTTGTCCGGGTAATTGCGAGTCTGCATTGATTTCGTCATTGTTCTGAATCAAAACTATTTCAACCCGCCGATTAATGGCGCGATTTTGCGCTGTATCATTCGGAGCTAAAGGATGGGTGTCGGCATGCCCCTCAATCAAAAACCGGCCGGACTCAATTTTATTGGATTCAATCATTAGCTGAGTTACAGTCACCGCGCGTGATGACGATAATTCCCAGTTGGAGCGATAGGCGTTGTTTCTAATGGGAATGTTATCAGTATGACCGGCAACGATGATTTTACCTTCCGATTCGGCGATAGAGTCGGTAATTCTATCCATGACCAGGCTAAAGCCGGATTGTAAATCAGCACTGGCTGAGGCAAATGAGCCTTTTTCATTGATGCGCAGTATGATTTCAAAACCTTTGACCTCGACCGTCACCATGCCACGGTCGATTTCGCCTTGCAGCTGCTCTTTGATTTTTTCTGCCTGCTGCTTGATTTCCTCCTGCTTTTTTTCAAGCTGCAGCTGCTTGAGCTTTTCCAGATCCTGCCGATTATCCGCAAGCAACTCGGCAGATTGCTTAATCTCTTCCAATATTGTCGGCGTTATTTGGGCGGGCGTAAAATGCTCCATGATAACGCTGGTACCCTTGGGAATATCTTCAACCTGAAGCTCGCGCTGTACGCCAAAGGCTTCTTTCAGGGAGTTGGCAACCTTCTTGAACTTGATGACATCCATACTGGCCATAGACAGTAATAGAACGAAAAAACACATCAATAATGACATCAGGTCGGCAAAAGTCGCCAACCACATGGGGGCGCCTGCCGGAGGGCACTTAGGACTATCAGCCATGATTAATCCTCTTCATCGCGTTTTTTTCCGGCAACATAGGTGTTCAGCAGCGTCTTTAATACTTTAGGGTTGGTGCCTGCCTGCAGATTGCCAATAAAGCTAACGACCAGGTCTTTATTGGTCTTTTCATAATTCTGGATACTGGCCAGTTTATCGATCATCGGCAATGCGAACACGTTGGCGATCATGGCGCCGTATAGTGTAGTCAGCAAGGCTACCGCCATCGCCGGGCCGATGGCCGCAGGGTCGGACATATTGGCCAGCATTTGCACAAGCCCCACTAAGGTACCGATCATGCCCATTGCAGGCGCTAAGTCGGCAACACCTTTCCACATATTTTGTCCGACTTCATTACGTCTGATCATCAAGTCAATTTCTTGCTGGAGTAAACTTTGAACAAAATCAGGGGCATTGCCGTCAACGCACAGCCGGATACCTTTTTTCATAAATGGATCGGTAACGTCGACCGAATCCAGTGCCAGTAAGCCGCTTTTGCGCGCTAGATCGGCAAGGGAAACGGCTTCTTCTATCAGTACACTGGGGTTATGGTTTTTATTCATGAATGCTCTGCCGGCAACAGAGAATGAACGCAAAAAATCCGCCAGCGGCAAGCGCATCAGAGACACGCCAAAAGTACCGCCAAAGACGATGAGAATGGACGGCACATCGACAAACAGCATGAAATCGCCGCCGGTTACGATGGCAGCTGCGATAATGCCAATACCTAACACAAAACCCGCTAATGTTGCAAAATCCACTCAGTTATCCTCTAAAGGTTAAAATATCATTATTTATCGCTTAATTATAATAGTTAAGCGGCTGATAACAGAAGCGCTAATCAATAAATTATGTCTATAAGATCAGCAACAAAGCCTTTTTAAGTAAAGTTGAATTATCGAATCGGCACCTCTGTTAAGCAGTGCTTTTTATCTCGTTAGCGTATAAATGATTATTTATAGGATGATTTCTAAAAAAGCCATGGAGAATGCATGTTACTTAATAATATGAACCTGAGTCTCTTTGTTGCCCAGATTATCCAGCCAACTGACGGTGAGTTTATCGCCGATGTTGCCGCCTCTTAACATAAAAGCAAAAAAGGGGTCTTTAGCAATGCCGGCACCTGTTTTGGCGGTAATAATAAGCGTTTTATTTAATTTTACCGTGAGTTCCTGAATAAAATGCGCCGGGATTAGTGCATGGGTTTTGGCATCGCGATTACGGCCGTGTTCCATCGGGTGGGCTATCAGCATCCTGATTTGGGTTTTTTCATCCTGGCGCTTAGTGCGTATTTTAATGTTCGACATGCGAATGCTAGCAACCGCCCAAGGTGACGATGACTTTTTCTCTGGCGCTGTAAAATCCTTCGCTAGACTCTACGATGACCATCACCACAGATGATTCGGTTATTTTTAAGCGGGTCGATACAAAAGGATCAAGGTCTGGCGATAATTCAAATTTGGCCGCCAAGGGTGTCGGGTTTTTTTCGATCAGTATCGCAATGCTTTCAATATTTTTTAGGGTGCTGGTTATCGTAATCGGGACAGCGGCGCCATTGACCGCTATTTTGGGAAGTTGGATGTCGATTTGATCGGATGCGATAATGTCCTGATCTTTGAATAAACGCTTTAGGGTTTGTTGTAGGTTATTGGTTGATAAGCTATCGGAGCGTTCTGTCGCCTTTGATTCGGCTGAGGCTAACAGTCCGCCGGGCGCAATAATTGCGTAAGCGCTTAAGGCAACAGATTTTTTGATGAATGCTCTGCGATGGTCGGTCATGATCTATTATTCGGATTTTAAATTAGCAGTTAATCATTAAATAAAGTCTGGTAAGCCTTAGCTGATTGTTGCGGTTGATAGTCGAATAGTCCACCGATAACGGCTAATAAATCGGCTCCTGCAGCAAGTAACTGCCCGCCGTTTTCGGGCAAAATGCCGCCTATGGCAACGATCGGAATAGTCAGTGCCAGTTTTGCCTGATGTAATGTTTCAATATGGGCGGGTGCGGCCAGCGGCTTGGAGTTGGACGGGAAAAAACGCCCGAAAGCTGCATAAGTGGCGCCTTGTGTTTGGGCGTTTAAGGCTTGTTCGACAAAGTCATAGCAGGACACGCCGATAATGGCATCTTTGCCTAGCCGCTTTCTTGCCTGGGCAATGGCGTCGTCTTCTTTGCCGAGGTGAACACCGTCAGCGCCTACCAGCGCGGCAAGTTCGATGTCATCATTGATCAGAAACGGGACGTTATATTGATGGCAGATTTTAACCAGTTCACCAGCAAGAAATGGCGCGTCAACCGGATTTTTGTCACGGTATTGAACGACAACGGCACCGCCTTTAATCGCCGCCGCCACTTCGTTAATAATAGTGTCGTCGGATTTGTTTTCGGTCTGGGTGATTGCGTAAAGCCCGCGAGTAGGGAATTTCATTGTCCGCACTCTGTCGGGCGCTTTGCGTGCAAATCCGTTCCCGGCGGATTTATCATGCATCTTCATCCATCCAGAAAAATCGATTGGGAATATGCTGGCCTTTGCCCGGTTGGTAAGCGGTATTTAATGAATTCCAGGTATATTCCTGAGCTTCGATGACCGCTTGCAATGGCTCCAGTCCGTGTGCGATCAAAGCGGCAATGCTGGAAGCCAGCGTGCAGCCGGAGCCATGATAGCTGAACGGCAATCTGTCCCAAGTATAGGTTTCCCAGCTGCGCCGGTCATGGAACAGCTGATTGCTGACCGACGGCGTCGCTTCATGGCTGCCGGTAATCAGTACGTAGTCGCAGCCTTTTTCCAGCAAGGCCAAGCCGCAGTCATTAAGGTCGGTCAATCCGGTCAGCTTGCGAGCCTCTTCGCTGTTCGGTGTTAACACGGTAGTGCAGGGCAGTAGCAAGTCAACGAGGGTTGTTATCAGCCGGTCGTTTGACAAGTCAGCGCCGCCTCCCGCCGCCAATACCGGATCCAAGATCACCGGAATATGCGGGTGCTGTTTTAATATCGCATGAATGGCGACGGCGGTTTCATGGTGGCCGATCAAGCCGATTTTAAACGCCTTAACCGTCAGGTCGTCCAGCAAGGTGTTGGCCTGACTGATAATGGCTTCCGGACTTTGCGGAATGAGTTTTCTGACATTCCGGGTATCCTGCTCGGTTAAGGCGGTGATAACGCCTGCGGCGTGACAACGATGGCTGACCAGCGTCTCAATATCCGCCTGAACCCCGGCACCTCCGCTGGGGTCATGACCGGAAAATGAAAGTACAACGGGGCGGCTTATACTCATGCTTGGCTATTGAGGGTAGTTGTATTGTTGCTGCGGATAACCTTGTTGCTGCGGATAACCTTGTTGCTGCGGATAACCTTGTTGCTGCGGATAACCTTGTTGCTGCGGGTAACCTTGTTGCTGCGGATAACCTTGTTGCTGCGGATAACCTTGTTGCTGCGGATAACCTTGTTGCTGCGGATAACCTTGCTGTTGCGGATAACCTTGCTGTTGCGGGTAACCTTGCTGCTGCGGCTGTTGAGTCGCCCCGGCATTTTTATTGGCGACAATAGCCAACTCTACCCGGCGATTCTGCGCCCGGCTAGTCTCATTTATATTAGATACTTTCGGCATTTTTTCGCCCATGCCCTGTTGGGTTAGGCGGGAGTAATTGACGCCATGCTGCGCTAAATAACCCGCAACACTGGCGGCACGTCGTTCGGACAACAGTTGATTATAACTGTCCGAGCCGACATCATCGGTATGCCCGGTGACATTGATGGTTGAATCCGGATATTGATTTAATACCTTGGCGACAGAGTCTAAAGCACCTTGTGCTTGTGGGGTTAAATTTGCCGAATCGAACGCAAACGTAACATTACTCGGCATGGTTAGATTAAGCGTATTTTCCGCTGTTCTTTGCACCTGGATACCGGTACCTTGCAGCGATTGCTGCATCTCTTGTTCCTGATGATCCATATAGGCACCTACAGCCGCGCCAACGAGGCCACCGGCTACAGCACCCAGTCCGGCATTCTTCAAATCGTTACCGCCGAACAGTGTTCCCGCGCCTGCGCCGACCGCTGCGCCTAATCCGCCGCCCATTGCTGTTTTGCCGAGACTGGATTGCCCTGTATAAGGATCAGTGACACAAGCCGTTAAAAGAACTGAGCTTATACCTATCGCCAATAATTTTTTTTTCATAAGAATATAACCTTGGGTTGGTTTGGGAATTTTAGTGGATTATTTTGACGGCTAAAGTCAAAAGCACCTTGACATCAGTCCTCTAAAGGAAAGTATATTTCGTGCGCATTAACTGAGTTATTCTATCAGTCCTTTGATGATTATTGCGATAATTTTTCAGAAAAGCCCCTTCTTTCAGATTATAAGTATCTGCCCAAACTTAACGGCTTATAAAACAATTAGTTAAATTCACATATGCATGATTTCTGGTTAATAATTGACTCACGGATTGCAATGGCATCGTCCGGTCATTGCAGTGCATGCAGCTTTTTTTGTAAGTCTACGACATCTTGCAAGCGCGGCTCTAACTCATGCTCTAATAAATGCAATAATTGTTTATGCTGTTCAATACAAAATGGCTTTAACTCGCAGATCTTATATTTCATGGCGATAGCTTTGCTAAGCTGCTGTTGTTGCATATAGATGAAATGTAATGTTTCATATCCGGCTGTTAAATAGGGATAAGTTTGAACGCCGTCAAGCGCAACCTGTTCCGCCTCATCATAGCGCTCTACAGCAATTAAATTTTTCACATGAATATAGTAATTGATAGGTTTGTAGGGATCAGTATCGAGTAGTTTTTTGGTGAAATTAATAACATAGTTATAGTTTGTTTTGTTGATATTCTTGCTAATTTCCTGCGCAAAACTGTGCATTCCGGTACTAATATACTCAGGATAGTACTCTTTAAAATGACAGGATATTTTATTAAAAATACTCATCGCTTTTGAATAATTCTTTTTATGCACATAGGCTAAACCAAGATAGGATAAGGCTAGATAGTCTGTATGATTGTTTTTTAAAGCATCCCTGGCATGAATGATGGTTTGTTCAAAATCTTCTAAAGCGAAATAATTTTCAGCAAGATTCTGATAAACGTGCGCTCTTTCTTTGTTAGTAGAGCATTTTATTAATGCGCGTTTATTAATAATAAGAGCATCTTGTGCGCCTCTTGCATATCGAGTTGTCTCGGCTAACTTAATTAACATAGCAGCTGAATGATGTTCATACGTATGTAAATACTGATGATAATACTGTATCGCCTGAGTCAGTTTTCCCTGTTCTTCCAGTTGAGCGATATTAGCCAAATCAAGGGCCGGGGCATCGTAGCTGTGAATATCCCTGGTTATAATGATATTGCAGCCGGTTTCAAACCAAGTGCCGAACCTATCAACGATACAAAACCTTAAAACAGCTTCGGCTGATTCGTTGAGTTTATTGACATGATAAAAAGCACTGCATTTTTGACCCGGCGCTACAGCAATATCAAGGGTTACTTTATTTTCAGCATATAAAATAGCCCTGCCTAAATTGGATAACCAATGATGTGTTATCGATAGCTGTCCCGCAGGCCATAAAATTTGACTGCAATTGGTTATCTCGACCCTAAAAATAATTTTTTGGGCGCTTTGCTCCTGTAATACCGCCTGAATATGACATTGTTTAGCCAGATCAGCTAGCGGCTCAGCCGACTTATTTTCCAATATGTTTTTAATGCGAGACTCAATGCGTTCAGCTACCATCATTGCCGATATATAATATAATTCCGGATAATGTCGGCTCTCTATGACATCCAGTGTCCAACCGCCAGGATAATATTCTTTTAAAATATCGGATTGATCCAGTCGCGATAATTCGTTAATTAGACCGTTTTCATGAAAAAGTAAAAAAGCAATATTACCTGAATAGGTACAAGGCAAGCTTTGATCGACCATAATCAATAAAGGTACTGACTTTTGTTGTGCCAACAGTCGAGTCGCTATTTCAAAAGCCAATAAACCGCCTGAACAATACCCCCCTAATAAATAGGGGCCCGATGGGTTTAATTTAATTATTTCACCGGCATAATAATCGGCCAAGGCAGAAAAATTATGCTCATGCAATTTAATGACATTAAACCCGGACACTAAATCATAAAGCGGCCTGTTTTTACTATGTGCGCCGAGATACTTTCCTCCATTAACAAAATACAAGGGAATGCCGGATAAATGCTCATTGTAAGGAAATATCAGCGGATGGTCAGGGTGCTGTTTTTCTTTTTTTCCGTTGGCATAGGTCAATAGACGTTTAAAGTTGCTATCCGCCATGCCATATTGGTTTATTGCTTGTGCCTGAGTCGGTTTTGTTATCGACTGAAGATGAATGGCCTGCTCTTCGATAGTGTAGCTTTGCAACAAACCATTAGCCGGAAAAGAGATGGTCAGTTCTTTTTCTATGAATACGGTTAACTGGAAAAACAGAAAAGAATAACCCCCCAGATCAAAAAAGTTGTCATGCCTGCCAACGGAAGGAATGCGTAATACTTTTTTCCAGACACGCGCTAACTGTCGCTCCAATTTTCCTTGGGGCGCGGTAAAGGTGGCTTCATCCGTTTGCGACGTTTGTTCCGGTTTGGGTAATGCGTGTCGATTGAGCTTACCGTTCGGCAGTAACGGTATGCTTGCCACGATGACAAAGGCAGATGGCAGCATATAGCTCGGCAACTTCTCCTTGAGAAATTGACGCATGACAGCTGCATCCGGGGGATTGTCTTGCATCTCGGGCACCAGATAGGCAGTCAAGCGTTGGTCACCCGGCTGATCTTCCCTCATGATAACGGCTGCGCCGACTATTCCGGAATACTGTAGTAACACCGCTTCAATTTCACCTAACTCGATGCGGAAACCGTGCAGCTTAATCTGCTGGTCAATACGCCCCAAAAATTCGACGGTCCTATCGGGCAGATAACGCGCCAGATCACCGGTTTTATACAAGCGCTCCTGAATGTCATTGCTGAACGGATTGATAATAAACTTGTCAGCAGTCAATTCGGGGCGATTAAGGTAACCTCGCGCCAAGCCATCGCCACCGATATGCAACTCGCCCGCCACACCTACCGGAACCGGTTGTAAATGTTTGTCCAGTATATAAAACTGGGTATTGGCAATAGGACGACCAATCGGCGTGACCCTAGTCAAGAAAGTGTTGCCGGATAAACGCTGCGCGGATGACCAGACGGTGGTTTCGGTCGGGCCGTAGAGATTCCATAACGCTTTGGATTTTTTTCGTAAACGTAAGCCCAAATCATGGGGCAGGGCTTCGCCGCCGCATAAAATTTTCAGTTGCGGATTGCCTGTCCAGCCCGCCGCCAGCAACAAATGCCAAGCCGCCGGTGTGGCTTGCATCAGAGTAATCGCGTCAGTTTGCTGCAATGTTTTGGTTAAACCTGACCAACCCTCGGCAGTGAAAAGATCATGGCGGACAATGATGGTTTTTGCGCCGCAGATAAGTGGCAGATAAATTTCCAAGCCGGCTATATCAAAAGACGGCGTGGTCAGGCCCAGTAAAACATCTTGGCCGTTTATTTCAAGCAGCTTGACCATTGCCGTTAAAAAATTGACCATTGAGCGATGATTAATCTGTACGCCTTTGGGTTTTCCGGTGGAGCCTGAGGTATAAATGACATAGGCCAGATTTGCAGAATGAAGGCCAACTTCCGGCAAAATGGACAGGGTTTCCGGTAATTTCGAGTCCAGATAAACCCGTTGTATCCCGTTATTTAAGGTCAAGGCGTCGGTGACCGAAGCAAACTTTTTCTGGGTTAACAACAGCGACGCTTTTGAATCGTCCAGCATAAAAGCCAGACGTTCCAGCGGATAAGTCGGATCGAGCGGCACATAGGCACCGCCCGCCTTCAATATGGCCAGCAGGCCGATCACTAGGTCAATACTGCGCTCCAGGCAAATCGCCGCCAGACTATCCGCTTGTACGCCCAGTGTTCGCAGGTAATGGGCCAAGTGATCGGCTTTGTCGTTCAACGCTTGATAACTCAGTTGCCGACCCTCAAAAACCAGCGCAATGGCATCCGGTGTTCTTGCCGCCTGCTGTTCAAAAAGTTGATGAATACAGCGGTGTTTCGGATAGTCGGATTGGGTGGCATTCCATGTAACCAATAACTGCTGACGTTCAGCGGCAGTCAGCAGCGGTAATTGGGCAATGCTGGTTTCCGGAGCTTCAATAATGGCTTCCAGCAAGGTCTGAAAATGACCTATCAGCCGGTTAATGGTCCCGGCATTGAATAAATCCGTGCTGTATTCAATCGTTCCCGTTAAGCCGTCGGGATGCTCCTTTAGTGACATTAACAAATCAAACTTGGCGGTTGAATGCGGTACGGCAAGCCTGCTGATGGTCAATCCGGGCAATTGCAAGTCTTGGGTAGCGGGTTGCAAAATCAGCATGACCTGAAACAACGGATGTCGGCTGGCATCACGCGGCACATTCAATTCAGCCACCAGCTTTTCAAAGGGCAAATCCTGATGTGCGTAAGCGTCCGAGCAGGTTTTGCGTACCCGGCTTAATAGCGCATTAAAACCGGGCGCGCCGGATAAATCAGTCCGTAATACCAGCGTATTGACAAAAAAACCGATCAGATTTTCAAGTTCCTGCCGATTGCGTCCGGCAATCGCAGTGCCGAGCACCATATCATTCTGGCCGCTGTAACGATGTAACAGGACTTGCAGGGCTGCCGATAAGGTGACGAACAAGGTCACGTGTTGTTGTCGGCTCAGCATTTTCAAACGCTGGGTCAAGACGGCGGACAACTGAATGTCTGCTTGCGTGCCCCGATAAGTCAGCTGTTTGGGACGAGGCTTATCCGTTGGCAATGCCAATACCGCCAAACCGGTCAACTGGGCTTTCCAATAGCCAAGCTGTCTTTCCAGCACCTCGCCCTGCAGCCATTCGCGTTGCCAGACCGCGTAGTCGGCATACTGAATGGGCAGTTCAGGTAAATCGGCAGGCTGGCCTTGGCTAAAAGCCCGATAAAAACGGGCCAATTCTTGCCTAAACACGCCCATAGACCAGCCATCAGAAATACTATGATGCAGGGTAACTATCAGGATATGTTCCTGTTCCGATAATCTGAGCAACAAGGCGCGTATTAAGGGGGCTTGTTTAAGATCGAACGGTTTATTGGCTTCTGTCTGGAGCAGGCGCTGGATTTCGCTATGCTGATTTTCTTGAGGCAATTCCATCAAGGTGCAGGCAAAGGGCATTGACGCCTTAATGACCTGAACCGGTTCGCCATTTTGTTCGACAAAACACGTCCGCAAGCTTTCATGACGGGCAACAATGGCCTTGAGGCTCTGTTGCAAGGCAGGAACATCCAGTTTGCCCTTCAGTTGAGCGGCCCAAGGAATATTATAAAGACCGCCGATGCCGAGTAAGCGGTCTAAAAGCCAAAGCCGTTGCTGGGCATAGGAGACGGGGAAAATGTCATCATTTTTAACGGGGGATTGTAAACAGGGCGTGTGGTTGTGTTTTTGAAGGTGGCTCATGTTTTTTATGGATTAATGCTGACGGGGCAATGCTTTGATAGTAAGGCTTACCTGGCGATTTTGTTGTTTCAGCAGAGCTTCCAAGTGTGCCGATAACTCAGCAACGGTGGCGGCTTCAAACAATAGCTGTAGTGGAAAATCGACTTGAAATTGGGTATTAACCTGCGCGATAAATTGCATCGCTAACAAAGAATTCCCGCCTAAGGCTAAAAAATTGTCATCAATGCCGACACTTTCAATATTGAGCAGTGCTTGCCAGATGGCAAGCAACTGTTTTTGCACTTGGGTTGGCGGTAATGTGCTGTGTTGTCGGCTGGATTTGCTGTCTTGCGGGCATAATTGCTCTGCAAAGTAGGCCGCCATCTTATGCCGTTGCACCTTGCCGACAGGGCTTTTGGGCAAATGGTCGCTGATTACAATACGGTAAGGTACCTTAAATGCCGCCAATTTTTGCCGAACATAGTGCCGGAGTGCTTCTGCTTCCACTGGGTTTTTTTCAGTTAGAACCACAGCGGCGGCGACATTTTCACCCAAAGTCGCATGAGGCACCGAAAAAGTAACCGCTTCTTTAACGGCAGGATGTGCCAACAGGACTTGATCAACCTCATAAGGCGATATTTTCTCGCCGCCGCGATTGATGATTTCTTTAATACGACCGGTAATGAATAAATAGCCGTCTTCATCGAGATAGCCTAAATCCCCGGTACGAAAACCCTGTGCACAAAATGCATCCCGATTAGCGGCATCATTATCACTATAGGCGCGGATGACCGTTGGCCCTTGAACGACTACTTCGCCCTCAATCATTGACGGTACATTTTGCCCCATATCGTTAATAACACTGATTTTACAATGGCCGTAACTGATGCCTACTGAACCTTGTTTGCGAATACCCGGAGGCATGGGGTTACTGCTGATATGCACCACTTCAGTCATACCGTAAGGCTCAATAACGGGAACTTTCAGGATATTTTCCAGTTCATTGATTAAAGCAACCGCTAACGGTGCCGAACCTGAGCGAATGAAGCGCAATGACGGGTTGGTCTGAAAGCCCGGCGTTTTTTTAATTTGTTCTAAAATCATCCGGTGTACCGTCGGTGAGGCGGGATACCAGCTTGGGTCATAGGCTTGCAAATAAGCGACGAAAGTTTCAGCTTGAAATTCTGAGATAGACACACAACTGCCGCCCGCCGCCAAAGGCACTAAAACACCTGAAACCAAGCCATGCGTATGAAATAAAGGCAGTGCGTTTAGACAACAATCCTGTTCAGTGAGCCCCATAAACTTTGCAACACTAATACAAGTTTGGCAAATAGCCTGTTGCAGAATAGGAACCAGTTTAGCTTTAGCGGTTGAGCCTGATGTATATAACAGCAGCGCAATATCGGCGGCACTGGCAAAATCAGAATTGATAGCAGGCAATCCGGTATCGCCGCGCAATGAAAAACTACCCGCTCCATGAGAAAGCTCTGGAATAAGTTCAATAACAGGTATATTGAAACGTTGGGCAATGAAGATTCTCATTGCAGAGTTTGAGTTAGATAAAACAAGCAGTGCGTTGGGTTTAAGGTCAGATAAATAGCGTTCCAATTCTGCGTCAGTACAGTTCGGATTCAACGGCGCAAATGACGCACAGGAGCTCACGGCAAGAAAAGCAACCGCAGCTTCCGGGCTATTAGGCAAAATGGAGGCAATGCGGCTTCCGGAGCTCAAACCCATTGAGTTTAATTGTTCGCGGATATGCTGGCTTAGGATTAATAAATTCTTATAGGTTAATGGCAGACGCGCTGGCGCTATCATCGCGGCTTTATTAGGTGCGCAGCTTGCCCAGTAAGAGAATAATTGAATTAAACTTTGAGGTTCGGTAGCTGGAAACATGGTTGTGTATTTTTAACGTTCTGGGACAAGCGAGGGTGTTATCACTTCTATAACAAAAGGCTGATGAATAGTTTGAGCCTGTTTTATGGCCAGCTCCAAATCACTGTGCCGATCGACTTTTATGCCGTTTATGCCAATGGCCGCCGCAAAACCCACCCAATCTATTGGGGGCAATTGCAGCGTGGAATAATTTTGAGGCTGTAAATAGGAGGCGGTAGCGGCATAAGCGGCATTGTTGCAGATAACAAAAAGGACGGGGATTTGATAACGCGCCGCAGTCGCTAACTCCATGCCGTGCATCCTCATGCAGCCGTCACCGGTTATAGCCACGACTTGTTGTTGTTTATTGGCAAGTTGTATGCCGATTGCCGCCGCAAGACCCCAGCCCATCGGCGCGGTAGTTGCCGGGTTAAAGAAAGTATTGGGTTGTTTGACCTGCCAATAACGCCCTGATAATTGCCGGTGCATGCCTGCATCGGCAACCAAAATGCTATCGTCAGGAAGCTGCTGTTGCAGTGTTTGAATGAGCTGAATGAGCGGAATAACGGGGTTTGATAAAGAGACCATAGCGGTCTCTTTATCGGGTTTATTCGCTGTTAAGCTGTTAAGCCAATCCATGCGATAAGCTGCGGAATCGCGTAACGGTTGCAAAAGATTATCGACATTAATCAGTGCGACTAATGCAGAAAAGCTATCGGTGATCAATTCTATATCAGGTTGATAAGGGTGCGAAGCCGGGGTTGATACCGTATCGATACGGACTAATAGTCGACCGGGGGCATTGAGCCGTTTATCCCATCCCAGCGTATCCCGTTCATTTAAATCGGTGCCTAAAATCAATAATAAATCGATTTTTTCGGTAAAAATAACGGCATCGGCACACGCATTTCCGCCATAGCCGAAATTACCCAAGTTAAAGGGAGATGTCTCAGCCATAACACCTTTAGCGCCTAATGTCGTGACCATAGGCAAGGCATAGGTTTTGGCAAGAAGCATTAGTAATTGTGCAGATGCTTCTTGCGTATATAAGCGCTGGCCAATCACAATCAGGATTTTTTTGGCTGTATTTAAAGCGGCTATAACCTTGTGCAGTTTAACCGTCGCTATGTCTGGATGCGGTTGATCGGAAATGACGCAGGAAAAAGCCGAATGTTGTGCAAGGATGTTTTTGGGTATGGATAAATGGGCAGGAGCGGTGTGCAACAATATGGCATCCCAGGCTTGGTTCAACTGGGTGATTAATGCCTCTGCTGTTGTTACGTTGGCGGCGTGCTGCAATGCCGCAGAGAATAACGCACTGTCTCGACAAGCGCTGGAGCCGCCATCCTGAAAGGCGCCAATGCCTTGTAAATCGACCGGTACGTTTCCGCTAATAAATAATACACGGCTGTTGTCCATGCGTGCAGTGATGGCTGCCGTTAGCATATTGCTGGCACCGGGACCGCCGATACTGAGGCAAACAGCGATTTTTTTTGTTGCGCGGGCATATCCGTCCGCCATATAGGCCGCCCCAAGTTCATGATTGGCGACGACAACTTGGATTTGATCGGTAGACGCCAGCGCCTCCAATAACGCTGCAATTTGTCCGCCCGGAACCAAAAATACCCAGCGGATGTGTCGTTGCTGCAACCATTCCACAACTAATGACGCGCCATTATGCGTTGGTAATAGCTCGGTTGTCATTTTCATGCCATGTAGCTGCCGCCGTTTACATCCAAACTGACACCGGTGATATAGGAAGCTTCGTCAGAAATAAGAAAAACAATGGCACCCGCCATTTCTTCGGGTTGCGCCAGTCGATGTAAAGGGATAGTCGCTAAAATATGTTCGCGTTCCTGAGCGGATAACGCCTCCCATTTGCCTGTTGCCCGTTCCGTTAGTGCTATGCCCGGAGCGACAGCGTTGACGGTGATACCGAAGCTGCCCACTTCCGAAGCAAGATGTCGGGTAAGTCCGAGTAAACCGGCTTTAGCACTGGCATATTGCAAGCCGCCTAGTCTGCTTTTATTTCGACCGGCCAACGAGGACACGTTAACAACGCGGCCATAGCGTTGCGCTTTCATAATCGGAATCACCTGTTTACATAACAAGAAGGCACTTTTTAAATTAAAGTTATGGGTGTGGTCCCAATCTTCAACAGTAATGTCTTCCAAGTATCGTAAATGAGAGGCCCCACCTATGTTATTAACCAAGCCATCAATTCGACCGAACTGTTTTAAGGTTTTGTTGGCCAAGCATTCGGCAGTGGCGGGAAGCGTGGCATCGCCCGCTATCGCAAGCGGCGTGTGTCCAAATTCACTGAGTTCTTGTTTTAATTGTTCTAATCGTTCTATGCCGCGCGCATTAATGACTAATTGGGCGCCTTCCTTGACCAGTTTTATCGCGGCAGCTTTTCCAATACCCTCTGAAGCCCCGGTGATGATGATAATTTTATTTGCAAAACGCATAATTGAGTGTTTTCGGTTTGATGAAAAAGTCTAGGCTTGTTCAAGATATGATAACCGAATAACTTCTTTAAACACGATCATGGTGCAAGCCGACCGGAGCTGCTAACTCAATTAATCGGTATCAAACTCATAATTAAGCTTAATTCTTTGCGAGGTGCCGGTCTGCGTTTCAACATTCAGGGTTTTAGTCAGTTTGCGTTTTAACACCAATACCGCTTGTTTATTGAACAGGCCGACTTTGGCGCCCACATAGAAATCCGGTGTCAAGTATTGGCCTACGGTAGCCAGCGTATCCTGTAGCGTTTTTCCTTCTTTAATTTCAAATTTGTCAACGCCTAACTTGTCGGCAATCCAGGATACCTGACCGGACCCGTAGGATAAGGCGGCGCTGGCAAGCATATTGCCTTCCGAGCTGTTTACTTGGTTTAACGCTCTGCCGGTCACTAAATAGGCCAGCGCTTCGGCTTCGGGCAGGGCGGGTTCCGAATAGATACGCGTTTGCGGTGCTTCCAAAGGCCCTGTTAGGCTGAGAATGGCGGTAACATCCTGACTTTTCGATACCCGTATGGCTTCTAAATCCAGCCAGGGTTTATCGACAGGACCGTTAAACAAGAAGCGCCCTTTACGCACGGTTAGATGCTGTCCATAGCGCTTGTAACGGGCTTTGTTCATGTCGACCACGCCGTACATGGCGGTTTTTTCTCCAGCTTTGGTAATCTTCAATTTACCTGACAGCTGGGTTTCCAGACCTTGTCCTGAGAAACTGATCTGTTTGCCCAGTTCAACTTCAATGTCGGCATCAATGTTGATCGCCGCCGTTGTCGGTTTCTCGGCTTTTTGTTCGCCGAGAATCACTTCATCGGGACTCACTTTGACCGCATTTTCAGGGATTTCCTTTAGCTGTAACACCGCTTTGGGAATTTTTAGTTTGCCGGTCACTTTGCCTTGCCTGTCGGCAAACAGCAGCTTTAATGTTGGCGAAACGGCTATTTGCGCTTCGGACAGTTTAGCGACCTCAAAGTCCGTCCCGTTCAACATTATTTCTGCAGCACCTTGCAGGTCGGCAAAGCCGTCGAGATTGATAAAACCTTGCCCCGATTTTGCCGAGCCGCTGAGCTGAATGCGTTCGGCTGCTGCAAGCGCTTGAAGTTTTATTTCGCGAATTTCCAGACCCAGTTCAGTCATGTCGGCAGCGCCGCCGGTGAAGCTTATGGTTCCGTTAGCAATCGGTGCGGCGGGGCTACCCGTTAAAGTTAAATCGGCTTTAAGGGCGCCTTTTATATTCGATAGCTGCGGAACAAAAGGATTCAGCAGAGAAAATTCAACGATCGAAGCGGTCACTTGGCCGGATAGTGCTTGGGTTTTTCCGCTATCCAGTTGCAGGCGGGCGCGCACATAATCCTGGGCGGCCAAGGCCAGATTAAGGTCGGCTGAAACAATCTCCCCGTTAATCTCGCCTGCTAGCGACGATGCGCCTAAGGCAATGTGGGTGCTTGCCTCTTCGGTCTTTAAGGTCACGGTGGTAGCGGGCATCGTTAGTCGGTAATTGCCGCTGAGTTCTCCCTGTTGCTGCCGGATGTCCGCGTCGGCATTGATAACCGTGGTTAACTTCAATTGTTCGGGCAAGTAGGTTTGAATCAGGCTGGTCGGCAGGTCTGTGGCTTTAGCTTTAAAGGCAAAGTCGCCGTTGGCAGGATAATGTCCCTGCAGGCAAATAGCGGCGGTTTTCTGGGTCAGGCAGGTTTCCGACAACCTTGCATCGATGCCGGCCGCGCTTTGCGCAATGCGGATAAGCATATTGTTGCTAAGTTGCCAGCGTCCGGAATCCCTGGCGTTTACATCCAGTTTGAAAAAATCGCCCTGCCATGCATCGCCCTGCAAACGGCCTGTAAGCGCAGTTGATATATCGCCATAAGCAGAACGGACATCGGCGTTAAAACGATGCAGGTCAACTGTACCGGAACCGTTAATTTGCATTGTTTCGATCCTGGTTTTTCCTGATTGAATGACATTGGCAGACAGTTGCAGTTTTGATATTTTGTTGGCGTCGGCCTGATAGTCGATATCGATAGTCAACCGTTCGGCGCGATGTTCGGCAAAACGCAGGCGCTTGGCGTCAGCCTGAAATTTTACCGACGGGTTTTTCCAGGCGCCCTGCAAATGCCCGTCTCCTTTTAGACTGCCACCGAGACCCGGCCATAATGATTCCAGCTTAGGGGCATCAATAGCCAAATCGAGCGCAGCTTGTTCCTGTCCCAGGGTACCGTTGACGGCAAATTTATTGGCTCCGGAAACCAGGGTAAAGTCATCGACTTTAAGCCGTTCGTCAGCCAAAAACAGCTTGCCGTTTGCGCTAAGCGGATAGCCTCTTAGCTTGCCGGTCAGCTGGCTAATATCGGCATCCAGTTGCAAGGCTTCGCCAGCGAGCTGTCCTTTAAGACGGGCGTTAAAGCTCAGACTGCCCGGCAGCTCGGGCACCAGGATTGCGGGATTGAAGTTTTGACCGGCGGCTTTCAGGTCGAAAACCGTGGCATCTTTCCACGATATATCGCCGTCGATCCGGAATGCCCCGGCCGTTGATGTCAGCTCCAGTTTTTCAATGGTCAAAGCATCCATGCTGCCTTGGCCGTTAAATACCAGTCGGGCAGCTTGGGGCAAATACGGCTGGGTTAAATCCCCGTTTAGCTTAATCCGGTAATCGCTGAGCAAGCCGCTCAGCTCGAAACTTCCTTGTTCGCTGCTGACTTGCGGGGTATCGCCGGTCGGCGGCCAGTTCAGTTTTTGCCAATCGCCGCGCAACTTTACTTTCGGTTCGCCCTGCAAATCATCCAGCTGGCCTTTTAAGGTTAAGGTAAACGGCGATGTTAATTGGCTATCGAAAGCCAGTTGTTTGATGTCGCCGTTGATTGCGGTCTTTGCCTGCCACAGGCCGTGGTCTGCTGTGGCAACTTGCCAATCGGCAGTTAAATCCAAGGGAAAACCTTTGCCCAGCCCCATTTGTCCTTGTGCGGTCAGCTCTGCCGGTTCGGCATTGATGGACAGCGAAACGATGTTGAGACGTCCCTGTTCGGTAAAGGCCGACAAATGCAGCTGTTCCAAATGTTGCTGTTGCCCGTTTTGCTGAACGGTAAGGTTGGTCAGCAGCAAGTTTTCAATGGCAATCTGCACCGGCAGCGGAAAATCGGCATTCAAGTCGAACGTGCTAGGTTCTGCCGGCGCGGTCTCAGTCAGGCTAATGTTGATATCATTGGCGGTCACATCAACAATTTTAAACACTCCCGAGAACAGCTGAGAAGGCTGCCAAGTCAATACCAGCTTGTTGACAGCCACTGTTTCCGTGTCGCTTTCATAGCGCAGACCGGTCAAGGTGATACGGTCAAGCAAGCGGCCTTCAATATGTTCAACCGAGACTTGTGCCGGTAAAACGGCTTGCAGCAGCCAGCGGCTGCCGCTTGAACTGGACAGCAAACCGAGCAGGCCGATCGGTATCATCAACGCCAGCATCAAGCCGATCAGAACCCAGCGTTTTTTCATAACCTTATGCCTGCGGCAAAGTGGATTTGAAATGATGAGTCTGCGTCATTCAACGGTACGGCAAAATCCAGCCGGATCGGGCCGATAGGCGAATACCACCTAACCCCCAAGCCCGCGCCGGCTTTGATACTGATATTATCGGGATTGAACGCGTTGCCGCCGTCAACAAATGCCGCGATGCCCCAGTCGTCAAGCACAGGGTGCTCGTATTCGGCACTGACTACGCTTAAGAACTTGCCTCCCACCACGTTGCCCAGTTGGTCTTTCGCGCCCAGTTCCTTATACGCGTAACCGCGTATGCTGTTCATACCGCCGGCATAAAATCGGTATGATGTCGGCAGTAGGTCGAACTGGTCGACCAGTATGGCGCCCTGCTCGGTGCGGGCGATAAATCTGCCGCCCCAGGGGAAGGGATGCATCCAGACGGCGGCGACGGAAGCTTGCGCAAAACTGACATCGGATAGCGGGTTTTTATAACTTCCGGCCAGATTAAATTCCAGACGATGGCCTCGGGTAGGCCGCGTCGGGCTATCGGAAACGGAACGCAACCAGCTGCCGCCAGGCACCAATAAAAGCACTTGCTTGGATGTTTCGCCGATGGTGAAATCTTCGTAGACGGCATCGATAAAAAGCGTCTGTTTCCAGTCGTTGTCTAAGGCATGTTTTAACCGTGCGGAAAGTTTCGCCGATAGCGAGTTAAAGCTATCGGTATCTTCCCGCTTGAAGCCTCCGCCGAAACTGAAAAAATCGCTGACCGGATTGTCGAGGGGGACGCTGTATTCGGTATCGGCTGTTGACAGTACCGGAGACAGGTCAATATTGGCGTTAAAAAAATGGCCCCGGCGATTCACTCGACGGTTGATATAGGTAGCGCTCAACAAAGGCCCGATGTCGGTATCGAAACCCGCGCCAAGACTGTAATGGTGCTTTTTTTTAGGGTGCAGTTTAAGTGACACCGGCACCTGGTGCCGATCGATGTTTTCGGTGTGCGGGCGTATGTCTATCATGTCGAAATAACCGCTTTTCGACAGCGTGTTATGGGTGTTGGCCAGCTGCTCGCCGGAATAATAATCGCCGCTTTTGATCGGAATCAATTTCTGTACAAAATCCGGGTCTAAAATGTCCTGATCAATGCTGATGTCGCCGAATACCATGCGTTTTCCTGAGTTAAATACCAGCTGGATATGCGCCTTGTTGCTGACTTTGTCGATTAACAGCTGTTTTTCTGAAAAACGGTTGTTTAGATAACCTCTTTCCAGCGCCAGCGATTCAATCCGGCTTTTCATTTTTTCATAGTGATCGTGACGTAGCGGCTTTCCCTTTACGGTCAGTAGCCGACTGCGCAACTTTTGGAATTCGGGGTCATCAGCGGCATCTCCGGTCAATGAGATAGTGACCTCATCAATGCTGACTTGAGGGCCGGCGTTAATAATAAAATCTGCCTGCCAGCAGGGGGTATTGACAGTCAGTGATTTTTCGATAACGGGATGGTAATAGCCCAAAGCCCGTAAAGCCTGGTTTATATCGGCATCAGCCCGGTCAAACAGGTCGCGTATTTTCCATTCCGGCGCGTCGCAGCTTTCTTTTGCCAGCGACAGCAGCAGTTCGACGTTTTTTTTAGCTTCGCTAGCCAGTCCTTTAACAGAAACATCTGCCATGACAACCGGAGCCGCTAAACACAGCAATAGCAGGAATGGGATAACCTTAGTCATGACAGAAATCGCTTGCATAATGAGTTCAATAATTTATTCGACAAAGCGGGTATTCGCCGTTCCGATATTGCGCAGCATGGTGTTTGGGCGCGATGCAATTGCCGTCAGCGTAACACGGCTTGCTATCGTTATCCGGGTGTTTTGCTCGGCTGGCGCATATCTATGCGCCATTTTAAATGGCTTGAATGATCGGTATTTTATCTTGAAAGGTGTAATGAAGATATGCGTACAAATACCATATGACCCGCTGTGATCGAGCTAAAAGGCGGGAGGCCCGCTTACTGTCGTGGCACTGCCATTAGGTTAAGGGCCCGGCAATTGGCGGGTGCGGATTGGAGAGCGGATGCATAGTCTTTTCCAATCGTTGGCTTCATCCCAACGGGATGTTTCCTTATTGCTCTTGTATAATAAACGAGAAGCGCCGCTACGGTAGTAGTATATAATTCCTGCCAAGAAGTATCATAGAATATAGTCAACAGCATCCTTACTTCCCGCCCTGAAGAGACGGGGCTTTACGGACTTTTAGATAAGCTCTAATCTGTTTCCGGGACATGAAAAATCAGGTGCTTTGTTGAGAAGGTTGAGCGTCGCAGTACTTTCCATTTCTTAAAAACGTTATTATTACAGAGTAATAATAACTCGCATTTTATAGCTTTCCACCATAGAAAAAACGAGTTAAATGATGACCATTATTCAAAATTTGATACGTCACATACGCCTACTGGAAATTGTCGGCGATTTGATCCGGGTGAAGGCTGAAGGCGTGGCTTTTGGCGATCTCGCCGTGGTTGAGAATATCGACGGCGAAATATCCCTGGCCAAAGTGGTCGATCTTGACCGGGACATTGTCAGTTTGCAGGTATTTTCCGGCGGCAAAGGTTTGTCGACCGACGCTAAAGTCACTTTTCTTGGCCGCCCGTTGGATGTGGTTTATTCCGATAATATTCTCGGCCGGGTTTTCCGGGGTTCCGGCGAGCCTATCGACGGCGGCCCGGCACTGCCGACCGATCCGCGCATTCCGGTTGGCGGACCTACGGTGAATCCGGTGATGCGGGTGATGCCGTCGCGGATGATCGAAACCCAGGTGCCGATGATCGACTTGTTCAACTGTCTGGTGGAAAGCCAGAAAATCCCCATTTTTTCCATCGCCGGCGAACCGTTCAATGAGCTGCTGGCGCGCATCGGTTTTCAGGCCAATGCCGATGTGGTGGTGTTTGGCGGCATGGGGCTGATTTTCGATGATTATCATTTTTTTCGCACCGCTTTTGAGGAACACGGCGTTTTTCACCGCACCATCATGTTTGTCAATCAGGCGTCCGATCCCCTGGTCGAGCGCTTGCTGGTGCCCGATATGGCGCTGGCGGTCGCCGAAAAAATGGCGGTTGAGGATAACAAACGGGTGCTGGTGCTTTTGACCGATATGACTGCGTTTGCCGATGCGATGAAGGAGTTGGGCGTGGCGCAGGAACGCATTCCGGCGGTGCGCGGGCACATGGGCGATTTGTACACACAACTGGCCTCGCGCTATGAAAAAGCCTGCGATTTTAAAGGAGCGGGTTCGGTGACAATCCTGAGCGTAACCACTATGCCCGGCGATGATGTGACCCATCCGGTGCCGGATAACACTGGCTATATCACCGAGGGGCAGTTCTATCTGCATGACGGTTTTATCGATCCGTTCGGTTCGCTGTCACGGTTAAAGCAGCATGTGGTCGGCAAGGCCACGCGCGAGGATCACGGGCAGATTATGAACACCATGATCCGTTTTTATTCCGGCGCGGTGGAAGCGCAAAAGAAGCAGGCGATGGCCTTTGAATTGTCGCAGTTCGATGAGAAATTGCTCAAGTTCGGCGGGTTTTTCCGCGAGCGTTTTATGGACACCCGGGTTTCCTTACCGGTGATCGAGGCCCTGGATTTGTGCTGGCAGACGCTGGCCGAATGTTTTGAGCCCAAGGAATTGCTGATGAAGCAGAGCCTGATCGATACATATTACCCGAAAGCCGAGCCGCACGATGCGGACAAGGCCGCGTAAACCGCCATGGCCAAGCTTAAACTGAGCAAACACGCTTTACACGAACAGCAGGAAAACTTAAAACTGTACCAGCGGCTATTACCCTCGCTGGACATGAAACGGCGGCAGTTGATGATGGAAGCAAAAAAGGCGCAAGGCGAATATGCGGCGGCGCAGGCGGCGGTGGAAGCCCTGGAAATCCGCATCGGCGAGGAATTACCGATGCTGGCCGACGAGGAATTTCGCCTGGCCGGGTTGGTGCATTTGAAAAGTTACAGCGTCGTCGAACAGAACGTGGTCGGCGTAAAGCTGCCGTTTTTGGACAGCATCGAATGTGCCGTTGCCGATTATTCGCGGCTGGCGACGCCGCCTTGGGTCGATACGCTGGTGCAACGCCTAAAAGATGCCGCAGAGCAACGGATGCGTGCCGAAATCGCCGGTGAGCGGGTGCGTATCCTGCAAATTGCGGTGCGGCGCATCACCCAGCGGGTCAATTTGTTCGAGAAAATCCTGATCCCGACCGCCAAACAGAATATCCAGAAAATACGCATTTTCCTGGGCGATGCCGAGCGCGCCAGCGTCATCATTTCCAAGCTGGCTAAACACAAACAGCTACAACAACGCGAAGCGGAACTGGCAGCGGAGGCGGCGTTATGAGCATTGTAGCCATGCATAAAGTGACCTTCATCGGTATCACTGCCGATCGCGAGCGTTTGCTGGCCGACCTGCAAACAACGGGTTGCGTGCAGATTATTTCGTTGACCGAGCGCAGCGCTGACTATGCCGAGGCCGCGCATACAGCAGGCGCGCGCGAGGCGTTGCTGTTTTTACAGACCTATCCGCAGCACCGGCGGCAGGTTGTCGACAAGCAGCGCTTCAATGCGGTCAAGGTTCAGCAGCAGATATTGGCGGTGAGAAATCACCTGCGCGATTTGGAAGATGAGCGCGATTTTTTGATTAAACGCATTCAGGACATCCGTCCTTGGGGCGATTTTGTGTTGCCGCCGTTGTCGGACATGAACGAGCAGCGGCTTTGGTTCTACACAGTCCTGCATAAGGATTTACCGAAAATCGAAGCGTCGGCGGCGGTTTGGCAAGTGGTGCGGCGCGACAACCGTTTTTGTTATGTGATCGTGGTGGACAGGGATGAACCGCTGGACATGCCGGTGCCGCGTATTCATCTGGGCAGCCGGTCTCGGCACGAGCTGGAAGCGAGGCTCGATGAAGTCGAATTTATCATCGAAGATGTGCAGGCGGAACGGGCTTATCTGACCCGCTGGCATGATTTGTTCAGCCACGACCTGAATCAGCTGGAAGACCGCGCGGTACGCGAGACGGCAGCGGCGCAGGTCTACACCAACGACGCGGCTTTCGCCTTGCAGGGTTGGGCACCGGCCGAAAGTCTGGCATCATTGGAAAGTTATGCTAAAGCACAGGCGTTTCATTTTTCTGCCGAAGCCTCAACACCCGAAGACAATCCGCCGACGCTGATGCGCAATCCGTCCTGGCTGGCTGCAGGCGAAGATTTGGTGACTTTTTACATGACCCCCGGTTATCGAACCTGGGACCCGTCATCGGTCACTTTCGTGTCTTTTGTGATCTTTTTTGCCATGATTTTGTCCGATGCCGGTTATGCGGCGGTGATGATTTTAGTCTTAATGGCGCTGTGGAAAAAAATGGGGCGCTCCTATTCGGGGTGCAGATTTCGCCCGTTATTATTGTCGGTGGTGATAGCGTCGCTGGGGTTTGGCGTTATGGTGGGCAGTTATTTCGGGGTGAGGCCGGACGACGCCTCCTGGGCGGGCAAACTGCATGTGCTTGAGATCAGCGATACCGACCGGATGATGCTGCTATCGGTAGTCATCGGCATTTTCCATATTGTGTTGGCTAATGCGATGAATGCCTACCGTTGTAAAGATTGGGCGGATAAACTGCCGTCCATCGGCTGGATCGGCGTGATTTGCGGCGGCTTTATATTGGCGATTAGCAGTTCCGTCAGCATCGCCGGTTTGCAAACACTGGGCATCGCCTTAATCGCTATCGGCAGCGTATTGGTCATCGCTTATACTGCGTCGCGCGAAAAACCGCTCGCCCGTTTTGCCCAAGGCATGTTGGGCCTGACCAAGCTGTCCGGTGCCTTGGGCGATGTGTTGAGTTATCTGCGCTTGTTTGCGTTAGGGCTTGCATCCGGGTCGTTGGCGGTGGAATTCAACAACATGGCCAGCGGCGTTTATGAGAGCTATCCCGGCATCGGCCTGTTTTTCGCGTTGCTGATACTGATACTCGGACATGCGGTCAATCTATTGCTCGGCATAACCAGTGGCGTTATTCACGGGTTGCGCTTAAACGTGATCGAGTTTTTCAACTGGGGACTCACAGAAGAGGGAACCTTGTACAAACCATTTAAAAAAGCAGAGGATAATGTATGGAACCGTTAATTTTGGCACTGGGTTGGGTGGGGCTGTATGCGCCGTTAGCGTTGGGCGCGGTAGGCAGCATGATCGGCTGTTCCCGTGCCGGCAGCGCGGCCTGCGGCGCTTTATTGGAAGTCGAAAGCGGCTACGGGCGTTATATCGGCGTGGCGGCGATGCCGTCTTCGCAGACTATTTACGGCATCGTTGTGACCATGGCCTTGCGCCGCGAACTGAATGTGGAAAATTCGCCCGGCATTTTCGGTCTGGGCCTTTTGGCCGGATTGGCGCTGTTGTTCAGCGCTTCCGCCCAAGGTTCCGCCTGTGCCGCATCGATTAACGTATCAAAAAACAAGCTGGAAATTTTCGGCATATCATTGGCACCGGCGGCGCTGGTTGAAGGCTTTGCCGTCTTCGCTTTCGTGTTCGCTCTGGTGCTGGCTGCAGGCATTCCGAAATAATCTCACGGGACTGACAACATGACAGAACAAGAACAAGCTAAAACCGGTGCCGGGGTTCAGGAACTGGTCGACCGTATCCGCGATCAGGGCATATTGGCAGCCAACGAGCAGGCCGAGCAGATTATCAAAGACGCCGAGGCGAAGTCGGCAAGACTGCTGCTGGATGCCAGGCGCGAAGCCGCGCAGCTGCGGGAAAGCGCCCGCATTGAGATTGAATCCAATCATGCCGCCGCCCTGGACGCGCTGAAACTGTCGGCGCGCGACACCATGCTGCAACTGGAGGCCAAAGTGTCGTTGGCCTTCGAGGTTTTCGTGCAACGGCTGGTGACATCGGCCACCACCGATGAGCAATTTATTAAATCCATTGTGCTGGTGCTGGCCGGCCATGTCGAAAAAGAGCTGATCGGCGACAAGGAAGTGCAAATCCTGGTGTCCGAGTCGATATTAATGGGACAGCCCAATCAGAAACTGAGCGAACTGACTAATCAGACCATCATCGGCCTGTGCAGCGAAATGCTGCGCGAAGGCGTTGAGCTGATTCCGTCCAGCGACATCGAAGGCGGCGCCAGCGTGCGTCTGGTTAAAGAAAAACTGGAGATAGACTTGTCCGACAAGGCCATTTCCAAGCTGCTTTACCAGCGCATTTTGCCCCGTTTCAAGGCGATATTCGAAGGCAGAGATTAAGCGTCATGGCCGAGCCTTACATGACGCTGGTTTCCAGTCTGCCCTATCTGCCGCCGTTTGAGCAGGCCGAGCGCTCGCCGATTACGCGTTTACGTCTGGAACAGCGTTTGCATAGCCTGGACGCCGACGATGCTAGGCAACTGGCCGAAGCGGAAGCCCTGGTCAGTTGGCGGATGTCTCTGGCCAAGCCGAAAACCGATGCCGATATGGTGTTGCGCAGTCGTGCCGCAATGCAGAGTATCAGCCAACCGGCGTTGCGCGAATTCATCGAATTCAGGATAGACCAGCAAGTGATACTGGCCGGTTTACGCCAGCGCAATGCCGGTATCGATGCGGCGGCTTTGGAGCCCATTTCAGGCGCCAGCCGCTGGGTACGGCATATTGCGGCGCATTGGGGCGACCCGAATTTCAAGCTGGCGGCGGTTTACCCGTGGATAAGCGACGCGCGAAGTTATCTTGACGGCAACAATGCCGACGCCCTTGACAGCCTATTGATGCACATCATCTGGCAACGGCTAGGCCATATCGCAGAAAGCAACACGTTCGGCTTCGAGGCGGTATTCGCCTTTGTTTTTAAATGGGACATTCTTCAAGCCTGGCTGGCGCGCGATGCCGCACAGGCGAAGAGCCGATTTCAAGATTTGATTAAAGAGATAAAAGATGACAGCTGAACAACCGCTATTTAGAACCGCCAAGATCATAGGAGTCAAGGAAAGCCTGGTGCTTATCGAGGTTGACGAGGATGCGTCGATCATGAAAAACGAGCTGGGTTATATTTGCGTCGGCGACGAACGGCTTAAAGCCGAAGTGCTAAGGGTACGGCGGCGCACCGCCGACATGCAGGTATTCGAGGATACGCGCGGCGTGCGTGTCGGCGATAGGGTTGAGCTAACTGGAGAAATGCTGTCGGCGGTATTAGGTCCCGGCTTGCTGGGGCAGGTGTTTGACGGCCTGCTCAATCCCTTACAGGCGTTGGCCGATCAATACGGTTTTTTTCTGCCCCGGGGCGTGACTATCGCGCCGCTGGATAGGGATAAGACTTGGGCATTTGCGCCGTGCGTCGCAGTCGGCGACCGCGTAACGCCCGGCGGCGTTATCGGCACTGTGCCCGAGGGCGAATTCAGCCACAAAATCATGGTGCCGTTTAATCTGCCGACATCGGTCGAAATCACCTGGATTCGCGGCGGCGATGTCGGCGTTGAAGACGTTGTCGCCCGTTATAAAATCGGCAACGACAAAGAGCAGGAATTGACCTTGTCGCAACGTTGGCCGGTGCGCAAGCCGATACCGGAAGGGCTGATCCGCCGCAGTTTTGCCGAGCGCCTGTATCCTTCCGAGCCGATCACCACCGCGACGCGCATTATCGACACCTTCTTTCCGATTGCCCAAGGCGGCACCGGTTGCGTTCCCGGCCCATTCGGCGCCGGAAAAACCGTGTTGCAAAGCCTTATCGCCCGTTATTCGACGGTTGACATCGTGGTGATCGTGGCTTGCGGCGAACGGGCAGGCGAAGTGGTTGAAACCATCACCGAATACCCGGAAACCAAAGACCCGCGCACCGGCGGCACCTTGATGGACAGAACCGTCATTATCTGCAACACCTCGTCGATGCCGGTGGCGGCGCGCGAAGCCTCCATTTATACCGGCATTACGCTGGGCGAGTATTTTCGCCAGATGGGTTATAACGTGCTGTTGATTGCCGATTCCACCTCGCGTTGGGCGCAGGCGATGCGCGAGACTTCGGGGCGTATGGAGGAAATTCCCGGCGAAGAGGGCTTTCCTGCTTACTTAGATTCATCGATCAAAAATGTCTACGAACGCGCTGGCGTGTTGCGCTGCCCGGACGGTTCAATCGGCAGTTTGACCATGATCGGCACCGTTTCCCCCGCAGGCGGCAATTTTGAGGAACCGGTCACGCAATCGACCTTGGGCACGGTGAAAACCTTTCTCGGCTTGTCCGCTGAGCGCGCTTACCGGCGCTTTTATCCCGCCATCGATCCGCTGATTTCTTGGTCGCGTTATCTTGACCAACTGGGCGGCTGGTTCAGCAAAAACATTGATGCAAACTGGGTCGACAACGTCAAAGCCATGCAGGCCTTGCTTGAACAGGGCGACACTATTTATCAGATGATGCAGGTCACCGGCGAAGAAGGCATTACCGAGGATGATTTCGTCACCTGGCAAAAATCCTTACTATTGGATATGGTTTATCTGCAGCAGGATGCTTTCGACGATGTTGACGCCTGCATGTCCAGAGAGCGGCAGCTGGAGAGTTTTCAGCTGCTGAAAGGGTTGATTGATGCCCGTTATGATTTCAAGGATAAAGAGGCGGCCCGCGACTTTTTTACCGAGCTGACCAGCTTGTACAAAAATTGGAATTACAGCGTACCCGATTCGGTTGACTTTGACCGTTATCGCCACGACATTGTGACGCTTGCGGCTTTGCATGGCTACCTCGCAATGTTAGACGATTAGCCTTGTATGCGTTTATTTAGCCGGACTTCAGCCGGTTATACGAATCCACCAACTTTAGTCGGTGGTTGTTCGGTTTTTGATGGATAATTGAGAGTTAACAAATTAGCAGCACGTTATTTTTTATGTTGCTCAATCAGGCTGTACAAAGCCATGCCGGTCAGCATCGCTGCAACAAATATCCAGGCTTTTGGCTGGCCGGACGCTGCACTGACAACAGCAGGTCCCGGACAAAATCCGGCAATTCCCCAGCCTACGCCGAAAGCCAAGCTGCCTAATAGCAAACGTTTATCCAGTTCGGTTGCAGAGGGCAGCTGCATAGGGGCTCCCAATAAGCTACGCTGCCGTTTTTTAGCGATAGTGAAACCCCCGGATCCAACCAGAATAGCGCCTCCCAGCACGAATGTCAGCGATGGGTCCCAAGTTCCGGTCACGTCCAGAAAACCAATGACTTTCGATGGGTCAGTCATGTCGGAGAGGATGAGGCCCAGGCCAAACAACAGTCCGACGAGAAAAGCAGTAACATTCAGCATAATCAGAGCCCCAGCTTGTGGCGAGTCAGGTAGACGGTGATAAAACCCGCAGTGACGAAGGTCAGCGTTGCGACAATGGAGCGAATTGATCCGCGGGAAATGCCGCAGACGCCATGACCACTGGTACAGCCTGATGCGTAGCGGGTACCCAGGCCTACTAACAGACCGGCAATGATCAATTGCAGGGTTCCAGCTTCGATAGTCACCGCAGGCAGACTGAAGGCAAGCCGATAAACAAAAGGTGAAGCTGCCAAGCCGAGTACAAACAGTAGCCGCCAGATTTTGTCTCCTTTGCCGGTCGGAAGCAGACCGGCTAAAATACCGCTGATTCCGGCAATCCGACCATTTAATAACATTAGCATTACAGCGGCTATGCCGATCAATAAGCCGCCGGAAAGGTTGGAAATATAGGTAAAGTCGGATAGATTCATATTGTTTTCTTTAAAGATGCGGGCGCTATAGTTTATAGGTGTTTTTTGATCAAAAAGGCTTAACAACTGCCAGTATTATAATACCGACCAGGAATAAAACCGGCAACTCATTCATCCAGCGGTAAAAAACATGGCTGCGCCGGTTGCGGTCATGTTTGAAATCCAGCAGCCACAGATAGCAGAAATAGTGATAAACCAGCGTTAATATCAGCAGCAGCAGTTTTGCATGCAGCCAGCCGACATGGGCATAAACGGCCCAATCGTAAGCCATCAGCATCCAGAAGCCGAATATCAACGTTGCGACCATGCCCGGCGTCATAATGCCGAAGAACAGTTTGCGCTCCATCACTTTAAAGCGCTCATTGCTGATGTCGTCATCGCTCATTGCGTGATAAACATAAAGGCGCGGCAGGTAAAACAGGCCTGCAAACCAGGTAACCATAAATATAAGGTGCAACGCTTTTAACCAGAGCATGGTTCAGCCTTTTAGTAGTGATTCGATACTTTCTTTCATTTTTGCCGGATTAAAAAGACCGGTTTGTTTTTTAACAATCGAACCGTCCGGGCCGATCAAAAAAGTGCTGGGGGTAAACATAATGCCGCCAAAAGCCTGGGCGTGTTCGGATGTTAAATCCAGGGCCACAGGGTAGGGCAGTTGCTTGGCCTGAGTCATATCGACGACATGATTCGGCGGGTCATAGTACATTGCAACGGCGATCATCTCCAGACCCGAGGCATGATACCGGCTATACAGATCGATTAAGTCGGGAATTTCTTCGATGCAGGAGGGACAGTCAGTCGCCCAGAATGTGACGATAACCGGCTTGCCGCGTAAATCTTTCAGGGCGATTTTTTTACCGGTCAGCTCGGTAAATGTAACGTCAGGCGCTGATGTGATGGCCTTGCTGCAGCCCGCACTAAATGCCGTTGAAATCAGTGCCAGTAGTAGCAGGAGTGGAAGTCTGTGTCTGGTAATCATCAAATTATAAGTACCGTAGTGATAATAAAGCGAGAAATAGAAAGCTGTGGTGATTGTACAGGCTGTTAAATCGTTCAGGAAATTCATCCGCCCTAATCCGCAGTCAGGAATCATGTTGACGAAGCCAGTAGCAGATCAAATCAAATCGGAAAGATAGTCGCCCAGATAAACGGCGATGAAAAGCTGCGCCCGATAAGCGGGGTAGAGCAACGCAAAGTGCCGTTGCCGAGGGCTGACAATGCGAGCGACCCGCCGGATCGCTGCTACTCTTTAACTTGTGTAGATAGCGATGCCTTTAGACCGAAAAGAGCCCCCTGCAACAAGCGAAGTCGGCACGGATTGGGGAGGGAACGCAGACTCTTTCCCAATCGTTGACTTCATCCCAACGGGATGTTTCTTTAGTGCTCTTCCTCGACTTTTACAATTTTTCCGGTCGCCGCATCGATCTCAACTTCCATTTTGCGTCCGTCGTCCAGCTTAATATCGAACTCATAAGTCGGGGTGCCATCCGATTCGATTTCATACTCAACCTCGGTAATGGTGCCGGGATGGGCTGCCAAGGCGATTTTACGCGCCTTGGCTTCGTCGATTTTTTTCAGCGCGGCAAAAGCAGGATGATCGGCACTGGGCAGCTCCTGTTCTTTTTTGACTATTTTGCCGGTGGCTTTGTCGCATTTAAACTCCCACTGACTGCCGTCGGCGGCTTTAATGTCGATTTCATAAACAGCCAGCCCTTTTTTCTGTTCCAATTCGATTTTGACGGTTTCGCCTTTGACAATCTCGCCGACAGCCTTGCGGCAGGCATCGATAGCGGCATCATCGGCCATTGCCGCCGCGCTGATCAGCATGACCAGACTGCTTAAATAAAACTGATATTTGATCTTCATGATTGTCTCCTCGTTGAAAAATTGACACCTTCCCCCGGCAACAGCAAGGCAAAAGGCCACGCTAAAAAATACATTATGGCTGAATTTTAAAGGTCTCGGTATAGGTATTGCCACCAGTACAAACGCTTCTGTCGGTTGGCGTTTCGCAGGAAGTATCGATCACTTCGGCCTTTAACTCGCCCGCCTTTTCCGGCACGAAATAGAATCTGAAATTAGGATCGGAGCTAATGGCAATGTCGGTTTTGGCGGTCAAAATGGGTTTGCCGTTAAATGACACGTTGATCTGTTTAACAAAATGCGACTTTTTGACAAAACGCGTCACTTGATCCATTTGCATTCCGGTCACATTAGGATGACTGATCATTAATTGCACCGAATTGGGCTCGCCGACTTTGACATCGCCCTCCATTCTGAATTTGATTTTTCCCAGGCGCGTCATGGCTTCATCCAGATTGGCGCCGACTGGCGCGGAACAGCCGCCGCTGGCTTTGACGAATTTTTTGGTCATGGTCGATGTGCCGTCATTCATTTGCGCAATCGCACGGATATAGCTGTTGGTATTGACGCGGATGCGCATGGCAATATCGGCTTTGCCGCTTTTCGGGGTGAACTCAAACTCGCCGACATAGGGATAAGGGTTATTGTCGACCAACACCATGATCTTTTTGATGTAGCGATCCGGGCTTTGTTTGATTTTGCTGCTGACTTTAATCGGCACTAAAGACGGGTCTTCGGCTCGCATCGGCGCTTCCAGTTCAATGACATTATCCGATTCCTCAAGCGTTTGCTGGGCAAAAAATTCGGGTTTCAACACTTTATTCCACCGGGCTTCGTCTCCGGCGGCGATGGCGGCAATCGGCAATAGTGCGGTGATGAAAATGGCCGGTAATAGTTTTGAGTATTTCATAATCGTTTCCTCTGTTGTTTTAGCGTTGTCGGCTATTGAAAAAAGCCGGTTAATCTTCCCATTCGAGTTCGGCAAAAGCCGTGGTGACGTTTTTGCGGTGATAGTCATCGAACAAGACCCAGTTATTTTTCTCGGAATAGCCCACGGTTTTTACCGCATCTTCCAAATGCCGGCCTTTTTTAATGGCGGCGCGAATTTCGGTAAGTAACAAGGTTAAATAATGCTTTTGCGCCTGCATACTCTGCGGCCAGTCGGTCACCAATTCGCCGTGCCCCGGAATCACATAACGGAACGACTGCTGTTCCAGTTTGTCGATTTCCGCAAGCCAGCCTTTTAAACTGCCGTCCAGCGTGGGCAGATGCTCGGTAAACAATAAATCGCCCAGCCAGAGGGTGTTGGTCTTTTCGTCATAAACGCTCAAATCGTTGTCGGTATGCGCGGTAGCATGGGCTTTTAGGGTTAAACTGCGTCCGCCTAAATCCAGTTTCAAACTGTCTTTAACCTCGATGTCGGGGGGAATTAAATCGGCGGCAGTCAATGTGACGCCCAACTGACCGGCGGCTTTGTCCCTATAATACGGGCCGCGCGCCGCCATGGCTGCGGCCAATTTATAATGGCCGACAAATTTAACCTCGGCCGCTTTGAAAGCGCTATTGCCGTAGATATGATCGGGGTGGACATGGGTGTTGATTACATAACAAATCGGCGTTGGTGTGCTATCGCTAACGGCTTGTTTTAACGCCAAACCCTGCTCGGGATTGCCGCCGCTATCGATGACCGCCACGCATTTTTGTCCGACGATAAAACCCAGATTGGCGATTTCGCCGTGGTTTTTGCTGTCCGGAAACTGATGTTTGCCAACATGCAAGTACACGCCGTCGGCTACTTCTTTAACCGGCAAAGCGGTAGCGGCCAGTGCTTGTACCGATGCCATGAATAAAACAGGCAGTAATAAAACTTTCATTAACTCTCCTTTTCTCTTGATTTCTAGTCGCGACGTAGGCGTCGCTCCCACGTGGGAGCAAGCACTCAGGTTATTTTTGATTGTGCATACAATGCTGCACCGACAATACCTGCCTGGTTTAAAAAGGCAGCCGGTTTTACCGGCGCTTTGAGCGTGAGCTGCTTTTTAAATTTGCCCATTTTTTTACTGGCGCCGCCGCCAAGAATGATCAGATCAGGCCAAAATAGCTTTTCCATCAGGGTTAAGTACGTGTTAAAACGCTTGCCCCAGGTCTTCCAACCCAGATCTTCAATTTTCCGCACCGCATCCGATGCATAATGTTCAGCTTTCACGCCAATGTCCAAATACAAATGCCCTAATTCCGTATTGGGCAGTAACTTCCTGTTGGTAAAAAGCGCAGTCCCCAGTCCAGTACCAATGGTCACCAACAGCACAACGCCGGTTTGGTCTTTGCCCTCGCCAAAATACATTTCCGCCATACCGGCAGCATCGGCATCATTGACGCTGTAACAGGGACAATTGGTAGCCTCTGAAAATAGCTTGTCAATATCGGTGCCGATAAAGGCTTTCGATACATTGGCGGCGGTGCGCGCCACGCCGTGTTGAATAGCGGCCGGAAAACCGCAGCCGATAAGCCCGTTCCAGTGAAAATGGACGACCAGCTGGGCAATGACGGCGGCGACGGCTTCAGGCGTCGCCGGTTGCGGCGTCTCAATCCGATGGCGTTCAGTCAGAAGTTCGCCCGTTACCGTATCAACAATGGCTCCTTTAATGCCTGTACCGCCTATATCTATACCGAGAATTTGCATACACCATCCTGAAAAATTAATTATATCCGCTGTGCATTGTAGGCGAAGTCCATGCAAATATCACATGCAGTAGGAAGAATATACACGGCTGTTATCCGAATATTCGGCTATCTGCAAATCATGGTCAATTGGGGATATAATCCGCCCATAGCGATTAAAATCACCTTACCGGGAAAGTGGCTCCGGTAAGAGGCGATAATGCAGGCATGGGTTTACGCGGCATGACCGGCGGATTTTTGTGATGATTAGATGCATTGGTTTGCAGGTTGCTAAACAGTTCCTCAATCGGATGGCGTGAATGATTGCCAACAAGAAGCAAAAAACAGATACGATGGCCTCTTCGGATAAAGCAATAAAAACGTTTTTTCGTTCCGACAGGCTAATGCTGGCCCTGGCCTTGCTGGGTATCGGCGCGATGATAGCCGCCAATCTTTACATTGAATATGGCCGCACCGAGGCGCGCGAGTCGAACCGGCTCGCAACTCAAGCCAAGGTCATAGCCGAAAATATGGCGCTTCAGTTGAACAGTATCAATTTGGCGCTGCTGGATATTCGCGATGAATTCTCACATCAATATCAAACATCCGAATTGGAGAAGGCCAAACTCATTATAGGGACTATTACCAACGCCATGCCCGGCGTTAGAACCGTCAGCATTTTTAATACCGAAGGCACGGTCATCAGCTCCAACCGTCCGGAATTGGTCGGCAAAAATTTAAGCTATCGGGATTATTTTAAGACCGTCCAACAGCATCCTGATGCCGATACCCTTTATGTATCCGCCCCCTTTCATACCCTATTGGGTGTGTTCGGCACCAACATTAGTCGGATGATACCAGGGCCGCACGGCGAGTTTGACGGGATTGTCAGCGCTACACTCGAACCGGGCTATTTCAAGATCTTGATGAACTCCGTATTGTATTCGCCGGATATGTGGGACGCCATTACCCATGGTGATGGCTTACTGTTCCTGATGGCGCCCGAACGAGAAAAACTTGAGGGCAGGAATTTGGCGCAGCCCGGGTCTTTTTTTACGAGGCATCGTGATAGCGGGCAGATGGCAACAACAATGTCTGGCATTGCTTACTCTACCGGCGAGTTACGGATAATGGCACAGCACACGGTTTATCCGCCCCAGTTAAAAATGGACAAGCCGCTCATTATCGCTGTCAGCCGTGATCTTGATGCTGTCTTTAAGTTTTGGTGGCGTGATGTTTTGGTCCAGCTCGGTTTATATGGGCTGATTATTGCTTTTTCCATTGCCGGACTTGTTCTTTACCATCGTTGGCAGCGTAAATTCAAACAACTGGAGGCAGAGGCTTTCACCCGTGTTGAACGGTTCAGGATAGCGCTGGATCATATCCCTTCGTATATCTACATGAAGGACAAGCAGGGCCGTTATATTTACGCCAACCGGGCAACGCTGGAGTTGTTCGGCTGTACGCAGGGAACACTGCAAGGCAAGGAAGATTCGGGCTTCTTTCCGCCTGATACGGTAGCCCACATACAGTCTATTGATACCCGGGTGTTGCAGCACGGAGAAGATACCTCAGAGGAGGTTTCAGTGCTGGGGGAAGACGGTATTAGACGTGTCTATTTGGAAATCAAGACGCCGACGTTCGACGATGCTGAAAATACCCGTATTTCAGGGGTATGCGGTATTTCGACCGACATCACCGAACTTAAGCAGCGGGAACGCGCGCTACAGGAATCGCAACAGCGCTTTCAAGCGACTTTTGATTTTGCTGCCATCGGCATGGCGCTGGTCGATTTGGACGGCTATTTTATCCAGGTGAATGCTGCGTTATGCAACATCGTAGGCTACCCGGAAGCGGAGTTGTTGCAAAAAACCTTTCAATCCATTACCTACCCGGATGATTTGGATGCCGACCTGAGATTTATGAAAGAATTGGCAATCGGCAGCCGCGACGGCTACCAGTTGGAGAAACGCTATTTTCACAAGGAGGGCCATATCATCTGGATATTGTTGAGCGGCTCGGCTGTACGCGATGCAACGGGCAGAGCACTCTATTTCATTGCGCAGATTCAAGACATCACCCATTTCAAACAAGACCAAGCCATGCTGCTGGAGAACGAGCAGCGTTTACAATTTGTGTTGCGTGGCAGTCAGGTCGGTTTTTGGGATTGGAACATCAAAACCAATGAGGTCATGAGGGATCAGCGTTGGGCACAAATGCTGGGCTATCAGTTCAATGATATTGACTTCAGCGTCAAGCAATGGCTTGATTTTGTTCACCCCGATGACAGGAACAGGGCTTGGCAGTCGATTCAAGACCATCTTGAAGGACGGACGCCCATGCATGAGGCCGAATATCGGATGCGCACCAGGGACGGCAACTATAAATGGATACTTGATCGGGCTCAGGTTGTGGCATGGGATGCTGAGCACAAACCCAGTCGGATGTGCGGCACCCATACCGACATTACCGGGCGTAAAGAAAATGAAGCGGCATTGATAGAGTCTGAAACACGGATGCGCACCCTTTTCGAAAGCACCTGCGATGCCGTCATGATGCTTGATGAAAATGGATTTTTCGATTGCAACCAAGCCACGTTGCTTATGT
The DNA here is from genome assembly GCA_024636505.1 of Methylobacter sp. Classification (GTDB taxonomy): domain Bacteria; phylum Pseudomonadota; class Gammaproteobacteria; order Methylococcales; family Methylomonadaceae; genus Methylobacter_A. The sequence goes on from JAGXGY010000014.1 coordinate 52,022, forward strand.
TCGGTTGCGCCTCTAAGGAAATACTTATCAGCAAACGCCCTGCTGATTTATCGCCACTGAAACAGGCTTGCGGCACCGATTCCAAGGTTTTAGAAAATCAATATATCGGGCAAGCCATGCAGGAAGGTAGCGCCCGTTTCGACTGGCTGCATCAGCGCTTTGATAACGGACAGGTATTCGATGCCGAGGTTTTGCTCAATACCATCACCTTTGGCGGCAAAAACCTTTTGCAGGCCGTTGTTCGCGATATTACCGAGCGTAAACGACTGTTGCTGGAGTTGGAACGTCAAGCTCATACCGATTTTTTGACCGGTGTCAGTGGTCGGGGCTATTTTATGCAGCAGGCAGAGCAAGAACTTGCGCGTACCATTCGTTACAACTGCGATTTATCTCTTTTCATGCTGGACATCGATCACTTTAAGCATATTAATGATACTTACGGACACAAAGGCGGCGATCTGGTGTTGAAAAAACTGGCCATGATATGCCAACAGGTGCTTCGGGAAGTGGATATTGTCGGCCGTATCGGCGGGGAAGAATTTGCCGTACTGTTGCCGGAAACCGATAAAGACCAAGCTTTTGAAGTGGCCGAGCGCTTAAGGGATGCTATCGCCACTACTGAAGTTGCCATTGAAAACGGGTTGCCCGTACGTTTTACTGCTTCGATTGGAGTTACCTCTTTAATAAGCAAAGACGAGAACTTGGATGTTCTGTTGAATATTGCCGACAAGGCGCTTTATCAAGCCAAAAACGGGGGACGCAATAAGGTTGTTGCTGGGTAAGGTTATTTCCGAGAAAGAATGTCCCCTCCAGTCGCGACGTAGGCGTCGCTCCCACGTGGGAGCGACGCCTACGTCGCGACTGGAACGTGTTCTCGGTCGGCCCACTCGAAATGGCCGCGAATACCGGTGGCGGCCTCGCTCTCTACGCCAAATAAATGACGGCTGAGCACATTGTACGTTCTCGGGCGCTGCTCATTGCCGCAGGTTGCCACAGCATCGGCAGTGATTTCCTGACTGCAGTCCGCACAGTTATTTATCCCCAACGAGTCTTTGGCCTGAAAGATGGTTCGCCCCTCTGCGCGTCTTCATGGGTTAAGTCGCCTTTCAGCATCAAGCGATGGCGGTCATTAAACTTAATCAGGCCTTTCAGTGTCCAATCGCCGCCTTTCTAATGATGTCCGCTACGGTTGCCATCGGCTTTCTGACGAATATAATCCGTATATGGACTCCTCATTACACCGTTTAAAAATTGCCGGTGCATTTTAAACTGCGCCAGGATGAGTGAGGAGTCCATATCATCACCCTATGACGTTATTCGGATCTGTGTGCGACACCGCACCGACCCTTGGAATTTTTTCAGATAAGCTTTTTTCATATTGTTGAGCCTTGGATTTTTGATGGCACGATTGACTTTGTCAGCCAAAGTTGTCGATCCAGCCGGTTTTTTCTAAGCGCTTTTCTGTAAAGCGGTTGTTTGACCTGTCGCGATAACGGCGACAAAAGAACAAGTCAACGATATGGTTTGTCGTTAAATAATGGAAGAAATGCAAAAATTATTTCAGGTCATCGTAGGGTGAATGGGTGTTGTCCATGCGGGTCAGGTTAGTCTCGGTAAACAGAGGCTGTTTTTTGTGATCAAAAAAATCATAAAGGGGTTTTATTATGCGTAACATTAGAACAACCGAAAAATTGCTGAAGGATGAATTAGCCGCAACAGAAACTTATCGACAGGCTTTAGCTAAGCTCCGGGAAGACGTCGTGCTGGGCGAATCGGAGTATTTAGCGCCAATTTATGGAGATCATAAAGATGCGGTTGCCAGTTTACAGGCGGAAATAGCGCAATTGGGAGGAGGCCCTTATGAGGACTCGTGGGGTTGGGGTACTTGGGCGGAAATAGTTGAGGGTGGCGCTAATTTATTGGGTCAAAAAGCTATATTGAGGGTTTTACTGGAAGGCGAAAAAATAGGAGTGGAAGATTATGACGAGGCGTTGCAGGACCCCGATTTGCCTTTGGAGGTTCGTTCGTTGATTGAAACGAAACTACTGCCTGCTCAGCATGCCCATATACGCACTTTGGATCGACTTTTGGACGTTGCATCCGCTTAGATTTTTTAATTTCATATCGGATATGCACTTTCTAATTGATGTCAGCGTCAATCATCATTTGTTCGCGCCGTCTCAATGGCTTAGCAGCCAAACGCTAACTTAGTAATCAAGAGGTTTCAACATGATTTCAACTGTACCTGATGTAGTTTTTAAAACACGTATTCGCGACGAAAGTATCGGTGGCGACAACCCGTTTCGCTGGCAGGATGTCAACACGGACGATATTTTTAAGGGTAAGAAAATTGTTGTTTTAGCGCTTCCCGGCGCCTATACCCCTACCTGTTCAAGCCAGCATTTACCTGGGTATGAGGCTAAATATCAGCAGCTTATTGATCAGGGCGTTGATGAGGTTTATTGTTTAAGCGTTAACGATGCTTTTGTCATGTATCAATGGAGTAAGCATCTGGGTATCAAACGGGTAAAAATGCTGCCGGACGGAAACGGCGATTTTTCCAAGGCAATGGGCATGCTGATGAAAAAAGAGAACCTTGGTTTTGGCAGCCGTTCATGGCGCTATTCAATGGTTGTCGAGGATAAAAAGATTATTAAATTATTCAGCGAACCCGGAAAGATTGATAATTGCCCTGACGATCCCTTTAGCGTAAGCGATGTTGATACTATGCTTGATTATTTAAAGCATAATAAATGAGTCTGTTATGCTGATGTTATTTTGCGAGAGATGCTCATGAGCCGCTATGATTATGATCTGTTTATAGTGGGTGCGGGTTCTGGCGGTGTGCGTGCTGCTAATACAGCAGCGGCACAGGGTGTACGAGTAGCCATTGCCGAACAGCGGTATTTAGGCGGTACCTGTGTCAATGTCGGTTGCGTGCCTAAAAAACTGTTGGTCTATGCGGCCCAATTCAGCCGTGAATTTGAGGCGGCAGCGGGTTTTGGCTGGACGATAGGGAAGGCAACATTCATCTGGTCCAAGCTTATTTTTAATAAAAACAAGGAGATAAAAAGGCTGCACGCTATTTATAACAATCGGCTGCAAAAATCGGGTGTCGAAATTATGATTGGCAGAGCGCAAATGCTTGATGCGCATACTGTTGCTGTCGACGGTAGGCAATACAGCGCCGAACGTATATTAATTGCAACAGGTGGATGGCCATTTGTTCCTGACATACCCGGCAAGCAACACATCGTCACCTCCAATGAAATGTTTTTTCTCGATCAATTGCCCAAGCGCATCATTATTGTCGGTGCGGGTTACATTGCAGTCGAATTTGCCAGCATTCTTCATGGCCTTGGTGTAAAGACGACAATTTGCCATCGCGGACCTAAACTGCTTCGTGGTTTTGATGAGGATATACGTGATTTTCTGGCTGATGAACTGACCAGGAAAGGTATTGATATTCTTTTCAATACCGATATTGAAGCTATAGAAAGTACAGGGGATTGCTTTGCCGCACGGCTTATTGATGGCAGTAAAGTGAGCGCCGATCTGGTTATGTACGCTACCGGCAGGACGCCGAATTCAACCGGATTCGGACTAGAGAAGCTTGGTATTGAACTGGACGATGAAGGTGCAATTAAGGTTGATAATGACTATCAAACCAATGTGCCGTCAATCTATGCGCTGGGTGATGTAACTAACCGAGTCAATTTGACTCCGGTAGCCATTGCAGAGGGCATGGCTCTGATCAACAAGTTGTATGCCGATAAACCGAAACCGGTCGATTATGACAATATTCCTACTGCCGTTTTCAGTCAGCCCACGATTGGTACGGTAGGGCTAACTGAAGCGCAGGCGCGTGAAAAATACTCGGACATCGATATTTACACAACAAGTTTTGCTTCGATGAAAAACACTCTCTCCGGTATCAATGAAAAAAATCTGATGAAGATGATCGTGGTTCGCAGCACTGACAAGGTTATCGGCATGCACATGGTAGGTTCTGACGCTCCCGAAATTATCCAGGGCATGGCGGTTGCTATGCGAGCCGGTGCGACCAAGGCGATTTTTGATTCTACCCTCGGCATACATCCAACTGCCGCCGAAGAATTTGTGACTCTGCGCACGCCTGTAAGTTAAAGCAGCTTTTGAGGCGATGCATCTCATCAAAAATATGATCTATAGGCGAAAGCATCTTTACGTCAATAGATCGCTTACGGAAAAACTGCAGTGACAATCGGGTGATTTATGATGAAACAGGGGGGAGAGGGAAAGCCGCTAAGAATCTAAGGCTTATTGATTTAATGGGGTGAACGACGGGGCTCGAACCCGCGACAACCGGAATCACAATCCGGGACTCTACCAACTGAGCTACGCTCACCATAATATATGGCGATGTTAAGAGGATGTTCTATTTGATGGTGCGCTTGGCAGGACTCGAACCTGCGACCCCCGGCTTAGAAGGCCGGTGCTCTATCCGGTTGAGCTACAAGCGCTAAATTGGTCGGGGTAGAGAGATTCGAACTCCCGACATCCTGCTCCCAAAGCAGGCGCGCTACCAAACTGCGCTATACCCCGACGATTTCTTTTTAAGTGCTTGTGAAGCTTTACAACCACTCTTGAAGAGCTGCTTATGATAACGATGGATTGTTATTTCGTCAATATTTTTTTTCGTTATGTGTGATTATTTATCGGGACGATTACGGTCGGCTCATCTCTATATTTGAAAGCCACCTTCAGAGTACGAAGATACACGCGGCGGATTGTTCATTCCCCGGGAAAAAATGATGACACGTTTTTAGTCGCAAAAGCTGGCAGGATTCATGCGGGCGGCTTGAATTTTGGCGAAGGTATTATTGGATATTCGCTTGCTATCGTAGGCGTGGTGGTGGCCCGGTCTAGTCAGTGCTGTAATATGCTTACAATTTATCTTTAACGATCTGATACACTTCTTCAGCAGCTAAGTCGGCACCCTTTAGGATTATTTCCAGTTCGGCTAGTTTTTCATCTGCAAAAGCTCTGTCTTTAAGATTGTTTGCGTTAATATAAACATTTAATGCTGCACTTTTTAGTGCGCCGTAAGCTGCCATGACCGCAACACCTGCATCGCTAATCACTCCTAGATTACCTTTATCTGCGGCAATTCTGCTCAATGCAATCGTTTCTACGCAAGCGTGCGCGCAGGATAAAGGGATGATGGTGGCTTCTTTTAGTGCGGTTTGAATGGCGTCACTGCGTACTGATTTTTCTTCATCCGAATCTTTTGGTAGGCCGTAGGTCTCCATCAATCGCTCGAAAGCATCAATATCAGCTTTGATCATGCCGGTCAGCAGCTCACGTAGTGCTTCTGATTTTTCCAGCAATGTCCGCATTTCAACTTCAGCTTCAGCATACTTAGGTTTGCCTATGGTCAAATTACAAACCATGCTGATTAAAGCGGCGGCCTGTGCGCCCATTATCGCAGCGGTACTGCCTCCGCCTGGAGTAGGGGATTTACTGGCTAATTCATCAATAAAGGCTTGAACTGATTTATCTTTTATTTCACTCATGGTGTGGTATCTCTTATCAATGTAGTCCGTTGTGGTAAAGCTTTGAAATCCTCATAATACAGGGCTTGTTTGCATTATATGCAACAAAAATCCGAGCTTTCAATTATATATAACAAGCATTATTACTGGATAGTGGCGGTTGAGCTTAATGGCTGCGGTAAGTCTAAGTTAACAGGATTGCAGGAGCGCTAAAGTCAAATATCTTGACTAAGAATGTTAAGGATTCTGGTGGTCGCGCCTTGATTCTGCCGGACAAATGCTCTGCCTTTTTCAGCTAGCGATTGTCTCTGTGCGAGATCCGTATGCAGGACTAAAATTGCGCTGATTATTTCGTTTTTATTCCGGCATTGTCTGGCCGCATTCTGACGCAGCACTCCTGCAGCTATTTCTTTAAAATTAGCCATATACGGGCCAAATAAAACCGGAATGCCAATAGCCGCAGCCTCAAGAATATTGTGTCCTCCGGCAGGTATCATGCTTCCGCCGACAAACGCTACATCAGAGGCTGCATAAAGCATCTTTAGCTCGCCCATGGTATTGGCCAAATAAACATCGTCATGCTGATAACAATCTATGCCTGATGTGCGTATTACCACGTTCAGTTGATGTTGTTCGCACAGTTTTTTTACTTCACTAAAGCGCTCAGGGTGTCTTGGCGCCAGGATCAGTAATAACTCAGGAATCAGGTGCTTTATTTTTTTATAGATTTCAAGAAAGATGGATTCTTCATCTTTATGAGTGCTGGCAATTAGCCAAACAAATCGACCGGAAAATAAATCGGTTTTTAACTGTAGGCCTTGGCGAATAATGTCGCTTGAAATTTCAATGTCAAACTTTATGTTGCCCAGTATGTTAATTTTTTCAATTTCAGCGCCGATAGCTGCAAATCGCTTGGCGTCATCTTGCGTTTGTGCCGCAATCAATTTGACCTGGGCTAATGCCGGAGAAATGAGTGAGGGTATTTTTTGGTAACCTTTTGCGGAATTTTCCGATAAACGGGCATTGATGATGTACAAGGGAATGGCATGGTTGCCGCAATAAGCAAATAGATTGGGCCAAATTTCCGTTTCCATGATCACGGCTATTTTGGGTCTAAAATGCCGCATAAAGCGATTGACCGCGCCGGGTATGTCGTATGGTAAGTAGACGTGGATTACACTTTCTTGCAGTACCGCTTTAACGCGCGCCGAGCCTGTTGGTGTTGTGCTGGTGATTAATAATGTTGCGTCGGGGTACTGCTGCTGTATTTGTTTGACCAGTGGAAATAAAGCCTCAGCCTCGCCCACTGAAACCGCGTGAAACCAAATGACATCTTGAGCGGATTTTTTATGGTAAAAGGCGAATCGCTCGTTCCATCTGTATCGATATGCGGGCGCTTTAATGCTTCGCCAGAGTAGGCGAGCAACGATGAAAGGGGTTAGCAGATAAAAAAGGCAGGAATAGAGGGCTCGCATAGAAAAAAGATTCAAGACGGCAATGCAATCTTGAATCTTTTACCTTAAACCTATTCGTTATGCTTCGGCAGCAATTGTAATAGGCATTTTTACGACAACATCGGTATGACAATGAATGTCGATTTGGTATTCGCCAATTTGACGAATAACACCCTGAGGCAGACGAATTTCATGTTTTTCAATTGAAACGCCTGCTTCGGTAATGGCGTCGGCAATATTTTGCGTGCCTACCGAACCGAACAGCTTACCTTCATCACCAGCTTTGTGGGTAATAATAATCTGAAGTTTGCTCAATGCGTTTGCGCGGGTTTGAGCTACATTCAGCTTTTCTGCTGCTGCTTTTTCAAGTTCTGCACGCCGTGCTTCAAACTCAGCAATTTTAGTCGCCGTTGCAGGAACAGCTTTACCGTATGGGACAAGATAGTTTCTGCCGTAACCTGATTTAATGACGACTTTATCGCCCAGGTTACCCAAGTTTGCTATCTTTTCAAGAAGAATGACTTCCATCTTTTAATACCTCGTTTTTCGGATTTTATCCGGCTATTTTTTTACGCCATCAAGACGTGTGTTAATTCGAAATTTTATTTCGTAAGTTCAGCCACGCATCGCTCAGTCCAACTAAAGCAACAGGCAGCATGGCATGGGGTATCAAAAATAATGTCACATAAAACATAGGCACTATGAATCGACCCATTTTCATAGAGGCAAATACGGTATGCAATACTGCCGTTCCGATAAAGATATACAATACGAACAGCAAAATAGTGATATTCCACGATACTTCGGAAATTATACCGGGGCTTAATAATGCAATGATTACCACAATAACGCTGCCTATTGCCAATCTTGGCTGTGTATTCAATGACAAAAACTCTTGCTTAAATCCGCCTGGATTATAAAGTAAAGCCTGCCACCACCGCCCCAAAAACAGGCCAAACAACAGGCCAAAAACTGACGCGGCTGCAACCACCCCAGTCATATAATGAGACAATACATCCAATGTATGCTGAACATCTTCAACGGGGGCATTCGGCGGCACCATTTGTGAAAGTATGGTCTTCCACGTTTCTGCCACCTCGGCGTTATAGAGATAAAAGCCAATAACCCCCATAACACCAATCAATACCGCAATTTCAATCGTTAGAGATAAATACCGTCCTTCTCTTAATATGATTGAAATCGCCCAGACCGGTATCCACAGTACCATTCCATAAAGCAATACAAACTGGTAATTGCCTAATAAGAAATACCCTGGTACTGCCGCTACTGCAATTGAGCTTGCCAAAACGATGAAGCCTTCAAGAGCGCCTCGCCTTAACGTGACCAGAGCTACGCAAGCTGAACTTACTATACTGACTGGAGGCATAACCAGCGATACTAATGCAAGGGTAGAAGCCACGATGATGGCTTGCATTCTCCCTCGCATAATGTATTCCGCTAAAAAGCCCATTGATCGTCCAGTATATTATTTGTGAGCGTCACAGAAAGGCAGTAATGCAATAAAACGAGCGCGTTTAATTGCAACACCTAGCTGTCTTTGGTATTTGGCGCTGGTGCCTGTAATGCGACTCGGAACAATTTTTCCGGTTTCGGTGATGTAGTCACTCAGCAAGTCCAGATCCTTATAGTCGATTGCTGCTCCACCTTCTGCACTGAATCGGCAGAATTTTTTGCGTCTAATGTTACGTGCCATAATAATTCTCGTAAATCCAAGTGTTAAAAGTGTTATTCAGAAATAGCTTTGTCAGCATCCGGGGTTTCGTCGGCATCATCGGCTGCGCCTTCGGCGGCAACCGCAGTCGCTGCTGCTTCTCTAGCTGCAGCATCTTTGGCTCTTGATTCGGCTATTTTGTTTTCTTCGGCTGTTGATGTGGCAATGATAGATGTTTCAGTGACAGCTGTTTTTTGCAATAAAGTCATGCTGCGCAAAATAGCATCATTAAATCGGAAGCCGCTTTCCAGCTCTTCCAATGTAGGCTGATCACATTCAACATTCATTAACACATAATGCGCTTTATGAATTTTATTAATTGGGTAAGCTAGGTGTCTACGCCCCCAGTCTTCCAGGCGATGGATCTTGCCGGATGTGGCCTCGATGGTTGATTTATAACGCTCAATCATCGCAGGAACCTGTGAGCTCTGGTCTGGATGGACTAAAAAGACAATTTCATAATGTCGCATGATTTTTCCTTTCGGTTAAGCCTTCCATCTCTGTCTTATTAAAGATGGTAAAGCAAGGAGGAGCTGACAGCCCCTAAGAACCCGCCATTATAGATGTTTTTTCAGTTATTGAAAAGTGTAAGTATCTTCAAATACATAAATAAGACCGACAAACGCTTAAATCTTGTTTATGACAGAACAATCTAGCTAATCGATAACCCTGCCGATCAATTCACCCAGCTTAACGCTCTTCTCTGTTGTAAACTCGGCATCCCATTTTGCTTTATCTTTGCCAAATAAAACGATAATCGTAGAGCCCATATTAAACCGTCCCATTTCTTCGCCGATTTTTAAAGTAGGCGCATCATCGCCATACTGCCAGCTTTGCACCGAACTGATGTTAGGCGGCGTGACCACGCCATGCCAGACGGTTTCTACGCTGGACACGAAGATTGCGCCGACCAGTATCAAGGCCATCGGGCCTGACTCCGTGTCGAATATGGCGGCGACGCGCTCATTTCTGGCGAATAATCTGGGGACAGAGTTGACGGTAGCCGGATTCACGCTGAACAAACGGCCGGGTATATGCACCATTTCCCTTAAGGTGCCGGTCAACGGCATATGCAGACGGTGATAGTCTTTGGGCGACAGGTAAATGGTGGTAAAGATGCCGTTATTAAACGGTTCGGCGCGTACTGCATCGCCGCCCAGCAAGTCGGTCGCGGTAAAGTTTTTGCCTTTGGCCTGGAATATTTCGCCGTCGGTAATGTCTCCAGCCTGGCTGACTGCACCGTCGGCAGGGCAGGCAATGGCGTTGGTTTCGGTGCTCAGCGGTCTAGCGCCGGGTTTTAGTTTGCGGGTGAAAAAATCGTTAAAGCTACGATAAGCATTGATGTCCGGCTCCAGCGCTTCATCCATATTGACGCCGTAATGCCTGATGATCTGTTTGATAAACAAGTTTTTCCACGCCTTGTTTTCGCAGTGAGTTAATTTGCTCATCAGGCTGGATAAGGCATGATGGGGTAAAATATATTGGGGCAGGGTGGTCAGGGTTTCTTTGATGTTCATGGGTTATGGCTGTCAGGTATTTTGCCGCTTAAGAAATACGCAAAGGCGATGACTTCGGCGACGGCAACATAAAGTTCATTGGGAATTTCATCGCCTAACGGAATTTGCGCCAAAATTTTGGCCAGTTCCGGCTCGGTTTGCAGCGGTATTCCGTGTTCTTTGGCAATAGCGAGAATTTGATCAGCATTAAGACCTGAGCCTTTGGCGGTAACCTTGGGCGCGTTCTTGCCGTCGTATTTTAACGCGACGGCAAGATCGGTAGTGTAGTAGGTCTTAGCCATAATAATTCAACCTGGAAAAATCATTTTGTCCACGAAAAACACCAAAGGCGCGAAAAATATAATTTTGTTTGTGTTTTTCGTGGGCGATGTTTTTTGGTGGTTTCATTATTAAATGACTTAAGGCAGGGCAACCGGTTCCGGCGCTTGCCAATCGGGATTTCTGTGTTCGACCACCACCGTGGTGTAGATGCCGCCGCGCACGTTAAATTCGGCGCGGATACGCATAAAATAGGGCGCTATGGCATTAACGATATCATCAAGAATTTCGTTGGTGACCGCTTCATGGAAAGCGCCTTGATCGCGAAACGCCCACATGTACAGCTTGAGGGCTTTCAGTTCGACGCACAGTGCGCCGGGTACGTATTCGATCTGGATAGTGGCGAAATCCGGTTGGCCTGTTTTTGGGCACAGGCAGGTGAATTCGGGCACGTCGATGCGGATCGTATAGTCACGATTGGGGTTAGGATTGTCGAAAGTTTCCAGGTCTTTACTTGGTTGTGTAGTCATTTTCTGCTTATCTATATAAGGAGGTGTGTACCAAAAGTAGGCGCTTTAGGCGAAAAAATTCGATACTCGGTTAATTATCGTTAATAATAGGCGGCTATTTTAATTCAACTGTCTGGATATTCATACCAGCACTATGTTTGTTTCAATCCACAGTCGATCTCATCCGTCGACTGACAGCCACTGACAGATAGAGGCCAGTGGATTTGCTCTCCCCATGAGGTCAAGGTTGCTCGGTAGCGATCTGAAACAGGGGGTTACCAACAGGATAGCGATGCGAGTGCATGGCTGTCAAACTTAAATAATTCCCCAGAAGGGGAGGTTTCAGACCCGCAAGGAAATTGATGAAACTGGAAAAAATCAAGCTTTCGGGTTTCAAATCCTTTGTTGATACCACGGTCATACCCATCAGCGGTAATCTGACCGCCATTGTCGGGCCGAATGGCTGCGGCAAGTCCAATATTATTGACGCGGTGCGCTGGGTGATGGGCGAAAGTTCGGCCAAACATTTGCGCGGCGGCAGTATGGCTGACGTGATCTTTAACGGCTCCTCGGGACGCAAGCCGGTCAGCACCGCGTCGGTCGAGCTGGTTTTTAACAACACCGAAGGCAAGCTGGGCGGCGAATATTCGCAATACGACACCATCGCGATTAAACGCCAGGTCAGTCGTGACGGCACCTCGATATTCATGCTGAACGGTTCGCGTTGCCGCCGTAAGGATATCACCGACATCTTTTTGGGTACCGGCTTAGGTTCGCGCAGTTATGCGATTATCGAGCAGGGCACCATTTCCCGCATGGTCGAAGCCAAGCCGGATGACTTAAGGGTTCATATCGAGGAAGCGGCAGGCGTCTCCAAGTACAAGGAACGCCGCAGTGAAACTGAAACCCGGATGAAACACACGCGTGAGAATCTGGAGCGGCTCGACGATTTGCGCGACGAAGTCGAAAAGCAAATCAAGCATCTGCACAAGCAAGCCGAAAAAGCCGAAAAATATACCGGACTTAAAAAACAGGAACGCCAATTCAAGGTAGAGTTGCTGGCGATGCGTTGGAATACCTATTATCAGGCCGCAAAGCAACTGGATGAAAAATTGCAGACAGTGGCTCACGAACATAACCGCCTGTTTGTTGCGTTGCGTGACATCGACAGCAACATCGAAGCCAAACGCGAGGCATATAAGACTCAGCAACAGCAGACTAACAGCTCACAGGGCGATTATTACCAGCTTGTCGCCGAAGTCAGCGGCCTTGAGCAGACCATCAAGCACAGCGAAAGCAGTCGCGAACAAACCGCAGTTGAAATTAATCGCTTACGCCAACAGGCCGACCAGTCGTTAACAGAACTCGAAGCCGATGTGCAGCAATTGGAACAGATCAAAGAGGCTCTGTTTGAGGCGGAAGAAGCGCTAATTGTTGCCGAGGAACGGCAGGAAGACGTTTTATACAGCCAGCAGGAAGTTCAGCAGCAAAAAAGTGTCTGGCAGGCGCAGTGGGAAGCGTACCGCACCACCAGCTCAAGCTACAAAGAACAGGCCGAAGTGCAACGGGTAAAAACCGTGCAGCTGGAAAACCAGAATCGCCAGTTGCAAATCCGTCTGGATAAGTTGCATAGCGAGCGCAATGAACTGGAGTCCAGCGAGCTGCAAAGCGAGATCGAATCGCTGGATAGCGGCATCGAAATCATTGAGATGCAGCGCGAGGCGTTGCACCAGCAGCTTGAAGATCTGCATCAGCAGATACGCGAGCAGCGGCAGCAGGTCAAGCACTATCATGAAGGCTTACATACGCGCCGCTCGGAAATGCAAAGCGTCAAAGGCAAAATTACCTCGCTGGAATTATTGCAGCAACATGCGATGGGTAAAGATAACCAGCAGCTGGGTGCCTGGCTGGCATCGGTGGATTTGGTCGAAAACCGGCGTCTTGCCGAGTTTCTGGACGTGCAATCAGGCTGGGACACCGCCGTTGAAACGGTGTTGGGCAGTTATCTTGAAGCGATTTGTATTGAGAGTGCCGATCAGCTTATTCCCGGCTTGCAGCGTTTGACAGACGAATCGTTAACGCTGGTTGAGACCGGTGCTAGAGCGTCGAGTTACGCAGGCGCTCGGCAATCGCTCCTGCGTTGCTCTACCTCCTGCATCCATGACAGTCGTAATTCAACCTACACAAACCTGCTGGATAAGGTTAGGGCGCCGTGGGATTTGAGTAGTTTACTGATAGGCGTTTACTGCGTAGATGATACCGAAACGGCGAGAACTTTATCCGCCCAACTCAAAGCTCATGAATCGGTGATCACCCCCGACGGCACCTGGTTCGGCCCCGGCTGGGTCAGAATAATCCGCGCCAAAGACAGCAAAACCGGGGTGTTGCAACGCGAAAAAGACTTGCGCCTGTTAAAACAGCGGCAACAACAACTGCATATCGACATTGAAAGCTTTGAAGAGCGGCTGGAAACCGCCGAAACCGGCTTGAAAGATGCCGAAGCCACGCGCGAATCGGTACAGCAACAGGATAATAGCCTAGGGAGCGAGCTGTCGGTAAAAAGCGCCGAATTCAGCGCGCAATCTGCCAGACTGGAGCATCAGCAACGCCGTCTGGAGCAGGTTTGTAATGATATTGACGAGTTAAGTCGCGACACAGCCGACAATGCCGAGACTATCGCCGAAGCCCAATTGTTGCTCGAACAGGCTGAACAGATCATGGCCGAGCAGGAGCAAAAAAAGCAAACTCTGGACGCATTAAATCAGGACTTGCAATCCCGGCAACAGCGTATCGACCAGTCTGCCAATGAAATTCAACAGCAGGTTTACAGTCTCAAGTCGCAGATCGAATCGTTGCGTTCTTCCGAAATGCTGACCGGCAAACAGCTGGAGCGTTTGCAGTTGCAGCATCAACAGTCGACCCTGCGCATCGCCGATTTGGAAAAAAGCCTGCAACAAACGCTGACGCCGATGGATAACGAAAAAAAGCAGCTGCAGCAGAAAATTGTGGATAAGGAGCGGCTGGAGACGCGACTGAACCAACAATGCCGACTTCAAGAAGACCTGGACGCGGAAATAACCGGGCTATCCGAAGAACATAGTCGGACACAACGCGCCCTGGAACAGCAAAAAGAAGCGTTGGATACCATTCGTTTCGAATTGCAGGAAAGCAAGGTACGTTCACAAACCGTCAACGAGCAGCTTAACGAAGTCGATGCCGATGTCGAACAGGTACTGCAAAGTTTGCCGGAACAGGCTGAAGAACACCGCTGGAAAACAACGGTTGACGAGTTATTGGCTCAAATCGAAAGATTAGGTACCATTAACCTGACCGCGATAGAGGAATTCAAAGCGCAGTCAGAACGAATGAGTTTTCTGAATGAACAACATGCCGATTTAATCGAGGCATTGCAAACGCTGGATCAGGCTATCAGCAAGATCGATAAGGAAAGTCGGCAACGTTTTAAGGAAACATTCGATAAAATAAACACCGGTTTGCAGGAAAAATTCCCCAAGTTATTTGGCGGCGGTCATGCTTATCTGGAATTGACCGATCAGGATGAATTGGAGGCGGGAGTCAATATTATTGCCAGACCTCCCGGTAAGAAAAACAGCTCCATTCATTTATTGTCAGGTGGGGAGAAAGCATTAACGGCTGTAGCCTTGGTGTTCTCGATATTCGAACTTAATCCGGCGCCGTTTTGTTTGCTGGATGAAGTCGACGCGCCGCTGGATGATGCCAATGTGGGGCGGTTTTCAAAGATGGTTGAAGAGATGTCAGCATCGGTACAGTTTTTGTATATTTCCCATAACAAAGTAACTATGGAAATTGCAAAACAACTGGCAGGTGTTACTATGAAAGAGCCGGGCGTGTCCCGGATGGTCGCGGTTGATATTGAAGAAGCAGTGAGTCTGGCGGAAATCTAATGGATAAAGAAATATTAAGAATTGTAATTATTGCAACCGGCATGGTTGTGGTCATCGGCATGTTGGTCTGGGCTTTTATCAAAGATAAGCAAGCCCGGGAAGCCATGGAAATTTACGATGACGATGACATCGATTATGACGATCAATTGTCGGACGAAAGCCTTGAAGACGAAGACGATGATGATAGGATACCGGCGGCTGAAGCTGACAGTACTATCGGCGCTTACCAGGCATATGATAAATCGGCTCGCTATTATGATAATGAGGACGAGGACAACGACGACTATCATGAGCCGAGTACCTTTGTAGAGCCGCCGCCACGCACCGCTGCACCGGCGATTATTCAGTTCAGCATTATTACCAAAGCGGATCAAGATTTTAACGGCGCTGATTTGATTGAAGCCTTTAAAATGGTCGGGCTTGAATACGGCAGTTTAAAAATATTCGAACGTTTGGATGAGAACCGTCTAGTCGATTATGGCGTGGCCTGTATGGTAGAACCGGGTACTTTTCCCGATGAACACTTAGATCAGTTTTACTGCCCCGGTATCGTATTTTTTATGCAGCCCGAAGCATTGGATGATGCACAAGCCGTTTTTGACGACTACGTAGAAACCATTCACTTATTGGCCGATCAATTGGATGGCGTGATTCTTGATCATAGAAGACAGCCGCTGACCGATGCGACCGTTCAGGCTATTCGGCAAAGCTTGTGATTTGATGATGGCAGGTTGGATTTGCTAAAACCGACCTCCAAATTATGTGAGCGCGAATTTATTCGCGCTACTGTTATAGGCGCGAATAAATTCGCGCCCACTCGTTCAGATTATTCAAATGCCATCCTTTAGTAAAACCCAGTTAAAGATTCTTAAGCAAGCCGACCTGGAATCACCCCGCTTATTGCCTGAGCATCTTGTTCAAATCGCCACGCAGGCCGATCCCAAGCAACTGACCGATGATCAGCTGCTTGAGTTTTTGCAGGTCTGCAACGTTTTGTACCGTAGCGGCGAGTCGTTTATTTCCGATGCGGATTATGATTTTATTTTTCTGGCAGAATTGCAAAAACGTCACCCGCAGCATCCCTACTTACAGACCGTTGAACCGGAAGTCGGCTTTATCGGCAAGACTGTCGCGTTGCCGGAGCCTATGCTGTCGACCGAAAAAACCTATAGCCGAAGCGGCATTGAAAAATGGCTGTCGCGACTGGAAAAAGCCGCCAAAGACTGTCATGTCGATTTTTCCACGCTGATAATCCGCGCTACGCCCAAGTTGGACGGCTATGCGGCATATGATGACGGAAAGATTTTATACACGCGCGGCGACGGCCGTAAAGGCACTGACATCAGCCGGGTTTTCGAGCGCGGTTTGACGGTCGGGGGCAACGGTAAGCGGGGACAGGGTGCCGGCGAAATCGTGGTCAGTCAAACCTATTTCAACAGCCATTTGGCCGATTATTTTGAGAATTCCCGGAATTTTCAGGCCAGTATCATTAAAGAAAAACAGCTGGACCAACACGCTTTAGACGCGATACAAAACCATGCTGCGGTTTTCTTTCCATTCTCCCAGTTGCCTGCTTGGCAAGGCACGGCGGCCGAAGTGCTGGCCGATTTCGACGCTATCATCGAAACAGTCTACACGTTAGTCAATTATGACGTGGATGGCGTCGTTTTCGAGCTGGTCGGCAATGAGCCGTTGAAACAGTACCTCGGGGCAACTCGGCACCATCACCGCTGGCAGATGGCCTATAAAAGCAATGTCGAAACCGCCGAAGTGGTAGTGCTGAGCGTCACCCCGCAAACCTCCCGTTCCGGCCGGGTCAATCCGGTTGCAGAACTGACGCCGACTAAACTCAGCGGCGCGATGATTTCCAGGGCGACGGCGCATCATTACGGCATGGTCAAGGGGCTGGGTATCGGTGTTGGCACGTTGATAGAATTGACGCGCTCAGGTCTGGTGATACCTAAAATCGAACGAGTCATTATCCCGAAAACGCCGCAAATTCCCGAACATTGCCCCAGTTGCGGCAGCGAATTGGTTTGGGACAGCGATTATCTTTATTGCCTGAACACCACGAAATGCCCCGCGCAAATTGAAAACACCATTGAGCATTTTTTCAGAACCTTGGCGAATGTCGACGGCTTCGGGGGGAAAACCGTAGAAAAACTGCACGCGTCCGGCATCGATTCGGTGTATGCCGTTTATCAGCTGGATATGGCGCAATTGCAGGACCTGGGTTTTGGCGACAAAACCGCGCAAAACCTGCTGGAGCAATTGCACCGCAGCAAAACCGAAGCGATCGAAGACTGGCGTTTTTTGGGCGCTTTCGGCATTCATCGTATGGGTCTGGGCAATTGCGAACGTCTGCTGCAACACCATCATCTGCTCGATATTTTCAAGCTGACTGTTGAAGACGTGATCAATATCGAAGGTTTTGCCGAGAAAACCAGTGCCGCCGTGGTTGAGTGTCTGGCAAAAATCAAAGCCGATTTCATGCAAATCTACGATCTGGGTTTTAATTTGATCCCAACGCCGTTAATCGCCGATGAGCCGCAAAACATCAGCCCGATTTCCGGCAAGACCATCGTCTTTACCGGCACCATGATTCATGGCAAGCGCGATGATATGAGCAAGGAAGCCAAACGCTTGGGCGCAAAAGTGGGCAGCTCGGTCACCGGAAAAACCGATTTTCTGGTTACCGGTTCCGATGTGGGCGCTGCAAAAATTACTGCTGCCACGGAAAAAGGAGTGAGGGTTATCAGTGAAGAGGAATATTTGGCGTTGTTGTCGTAAAGTCGTTAACAAATTTTGTGGGAGCGACGCTTGAAATTAACCCCAGCGCCCGGTCAATTTCCTCAAAGGTATTATAAAAATGCGGCGAAAAGCGGATGCCGCCGCCGCGCAAGGCGCAAACCACGCCGTTGTCCTGCAAGTATTTATACAACACCTCGTTTGCAAGCGTCCGGTGTTTAAAGACAACAATGCCGGATTTCAGCCGACTTTGCTTCGCCGACAATAAAATCAACTGTTCGTTTTTATCAATCGCATCCTTTAAATAATCGGATTTTTCAATAACCTGCGCTTCGACCGTGGCCATGCCGGTTTCCAGCAACAACGACAAGCTGGCGGAGAACGCATGGATGCCCAGCATATTGGGGCTGCCGCATTCAAAACGGCGGGCGCTGGGGTGAACTTCCCACGGCTGGTTCTCGTAATTATGGATGTCCTTCATCATATGCCAGCCGTACTGGGTCAGTTTCAGCTTGTCTCTGGCCTCTGGCGTGGTGTAAAAAACGCCCAAACCTTCCGGACCGAACATCCACTTATGTCCATCGGCCATCACAAAATCCGCCTGGCAAGCCTGCACATCAAACTGCACCGCACCCAGACTCTGGATCGCGTCAATGCAAAACAAGATACCGCGCTGTTTGCAGAATTCGCCTATCCTTTCCAAGTCCATCCTCAGCCCAGAGGCGAATTGTATGGAACTGATAGTCAATAGGCGGGTGTTGGCATCAACCAGTGCAAATAAAGCATCTTCGGGGGTATCTGCGCTGTGTAAATCGGCTTGGCGAAATTCCACGCCTTGATCGGCCAAGGATTCCCACGGCAGCCGGTTGGAGGGGAATTCCTCATTGCTGGACACGATATTGTCGCCGGGCTGCCACGTTAAACCGTAGGCGACAAAGGACAAGGCTTCCGAGGTGTTTTTAACCAGCGCAATATCGTCGGCGGAAGGGGCGTTTAATAAGGCCTGCAATTGGCTGCGCAGTTCGGCTTCCTTGTTCAGCCAGTCCAAATAAAAGTGCGAACCGTAACGGGTGTTTTGTTCGGCAAACTTGATCACCGCTTCGCCGGTTCTTTTAGGCCAGGGACCTACGGCGGCATGGTTGATATAAATTAATTCGTCGGTCAGGGGGAATTCGGGGTGTTTCATGGGATCAAGCAGAGGGCAGTAAATGAAAAAAAGTAGGCTAAGGATACTTCAATAAAGTTTAAACAGCATGCCGATATTACTTATTGATGCTTCAAGACATGGAAGCGGTTGTTTTTAGCTTCGGAAGGTTTACATGCCGTTGATAAAGCTTTCTCGATAACTTTGGCATAAACCCGGCTTATGTATTCCGGGGTATTAATCGGTTTGAGGTTTGAGCGCTCAACTTATCGGGATTATTCGGCGATAATGTCCAACTACTCAACAGTTAGCAAAATGGAACGCCGATGACGCCGATGATTAAGATAAAATATGATTTTTTGTAATTATTTAGAGTGCCGGAATAACCATGTTGTATCGCTCACTTCTCATTTTGGTCGGATTTGGCTCGCTCTCTTCAGCAGGAGAGGAATCTTGTGCTTCGCGCCGAATAGTTACGATTTTTCTTGATCTATCTGTGTTCATCATATTAATCCGCGTCATCTGCGTTCCATTGCATTTGATGACTGAATCGTTATATTTATAATAAAAACAACAGGAAGAAAACTTTATGTCCGCGTGGTTAGCCTCATCTTTTTTATCGAAAGACCGAATTATTGCGAAACCGGGTTTTAACCGTTGGCGGGTGGCTCCGGCCGCATTGGCTGTGCATCTGTGTATCGGTCAGGTTTACGCATTCAGTGTTTTTAATCTGCCGTTGACCAAAGTGCTGGGCGTGACCGAGTCGTTACCGGAAGACTGGAAGCTGACCACCTTGGGTTGGATATTCAGTCTGGCTATCGTGTTTTTAGGGCTGTCGGCTGCATTCGCCGGAAAATGGCTGGAGAAAGTCGGGCCGCGCGTGACCATGTTTTATGCGGCGCTTTGCTTTAGCGGCGGTTTTTTTATTGCGGCGCTCGGCATAGAGCTGCATGCAATCTGGCTGATCTATTTGGGCTATGGCGTGTTGGGCGGTATCGGTTTGGGGCTGGGTTATGTGTCGCCGGTATCGACATTGATCAAATGGTTTCCGGATCGGCGCGGCATGGCGACCGGTTTGGCCATCATGGGTTTTGGCGGCGGCGCGATGATTGGCGCGCCGTTAAGTGTGTTGTTGATGAAGCATTTTTCGTCGCCGACCTCGGTCGGCGTTGCCGAGACTTTTATGACTATGGGCGTGATTTACCTGGTTTTTATGATGATCGGCGCTTTCAGTATTCGTTTGCCGGAAGAGGGCTGGTTGCCGGCAAATTTCCAGCCGGACATGCGCAAAAACAAGTTGATCACGGACAAACATGTGCATGTGGAGCAGGTGCTTAAGACGCCGCAGTTTTATCTGCTGTGGCTGGTGTTATGTCTGAATGTGACGGCCGGAATCGGGGTGTTGGGTCAGGCTTCGGCGATGAGCCAGGAAATGTTTAAGGATCAAATCACGCCAGAAAAAGCCGCCGCATTCGTAGGTCTGCTCAGTTTCTTCAACATGGGCGGGCGTTTTTTCTGGTCGACGCTGTCCGATTATCTGGGCAGAAAAAACGTTTATTTCACCTTTTTCATATTGGGTTGCGTGCTTTATTCGATTGTGCCTTATACCGGGCGCATGAATAATGTCATGCTGTTCATGGGTTGTTACGCGGTGATTATGAGCATGTACGGTGGCGGGTTTTCAACCATACCGGCCTATCTGGCCGATATTTTTGGTACAAAATACGTCGGCGCGATTCATGGCCGATTGTTGACCGCCTGGGCCACGGCGGGGGTTGCAGGTCCGGTTTTGGTGAATTACCTCAGGGAGAGCCAGATCGCGCAGGGCGTGCCCAAAGCCGATGCCTATAATATGACCATGCAGATCATGGCAGGATTGTTGTTGGTGGGATTTTTTTGTAATCTGGCGATCAAGGCGGTCGATGAAAAGCATCATCTTAAGTATAATGACGTCAATGATGAGTATGATATAGCGTAGCAGGAGTGCAAGCTTTGCTTGCACCGCAGGCGAAGCCTGCACTTCAGAAACTGTTATATTCGTTTTTCACGTTTTATTGTTCTAATGACTGGTTTAGCGGGCTTTGCTGAGATCAAGAATTAACAACCGGAATAGCGAGCTATACCATCCCCTTAAGCCGATAAAGCAACTCCAAAGCCTGCCGGGGACTGAGTTCATCAGGGTTCATATCTTCCAGAAAACCGACAGCCGGATGACACTCTTTCGAGGAAAACAAATCCAGTTGATTGACCCCGGTTTCCGCCTGCTGTTCACTGTAGGCATGGTCTTCCAGATGCCGCAATTTGGCCTTGGCCTTGTCAATCACCGATCGCGGCACACCCGCCAGAGAGGCTACCTGCAAGCCGTAACTTTGGCTGGCCGGGCCGTCCTTAACCGCATGTAAAAATATAATCTTGTCGCCATGCTCCATCGCCTCCAGATGCACGTTTGCGATGGTTTTTTGTTCGTCGGGCAGCGTGGTCAGCTCAAAATAATGCGTCGCAAACAATGTAAATGCCTGGGTTTCTTTAGCCAGATAATCGGCGCAGGCCCAGGCCAGCGACAGGCCATCAAAGGTGCTGGTGCCGCGACCGATCTCGTCCATCAAGATCAGGCTTTTTGAAGTCGCGTTATGCAGAATATTGGCGGTTTCCGACATTTCTACCATAAACGTAGAGCGACCGCTGGACAGGTCGTCGGACGCGCCGATACGGGTGAAAATCTTGTCGACAGGGCCGCAGCTTAAGGTTTTGGCCGGGACATAGCAGCCGATATGGGCGATTAATACGATCAGCGCGGCCTGGCGCATGTAAGTCGATTTACCGCCCATGTTCGGGCCGGTAATCACCAGCATCCGGCGCTGGTTGGAAAACGACAAATCATTGGGTACAAACGGAATGTCTGAAACCTGCTCAACGACCAGATGCCGACCGGCTTCTATCGTTATGCCGGGATTATCGACCAGCGTCGGTTGCGATAAATTCAAGGTCTCGGCGCGTTCGGCAAAGTTGACCAAGACATCCAGTTCGGACAAGGCGGCAGCGCACTGTTGCAGCGGGATTAAGGATACGCCGATGATGTTCAGCAATTCCTCGTACAAGGCTTTTTCAAAAGACAGCGATTTTTCCTCGGCGCTGAGCACCTTGTCTTCAAATGATTTCAGTTCCTCGGTAATGTAACGTTCGGCGCCTTTTAAGGTCTGCTTGCGGGTGTAATGCGCCGGGACTTTTTCCGCATGCAGGTTGGAAATCTCAATATAGTAACCATGTACCCGGTTGTATTTAACTTTCAGCGTGCTGATGCCGGTCGCCGCTTTTTCGCGGTTCTCCATATCAAGCAGAAACTGATCGGCGTTCTGGCTCAAGTTGCGCAACTCGTCCAGTTCCTGATGGTAGCCGGGCGCAATGACGCCGCCGTCGCGGATCAGCACCGGCGGATTGTCGATGATCGCCGCTTGCAGCAGCTTTAGCATTTCCGGCTGTTCGCCGATTTGTTCGCATAACAGCGTCAGTTGTGGATTGTCGCCGCCGGAAAGCGCCTGCTGCAACGCGGGCAACACCGCCAGGGTGTTGCGCAACACCAGCAAATCTCTGGGCCGCGCCGATTTTAAGGCGATACGGGAGCTGATCCGTTCAATATCACCAACCTGTCGCAGCTGGGTTTGGCTGTCGTGATACAACAACACATTCAGCAGGGTGTCGATGCAGGCATAGCGGTTGTTCAGAATCTCGCGATCGCGTAAGGGCCGGTTGATCCAACGCCTTAAACAACGGCTGCCCATCGCCGTGGCGGTTTTATCCAGCACCCCGAACAGCGTGTATTGCAGCTGCCCGGACGGGTGAAAATCCAGCTCCAGATTGCGGCGGCTGGCCGCATCCAGCAAAATGCTGTCGTCGCTGCTTTCGGTTTTTATACCTTGGATATGCGGCAGCACACTTTGCTGGGTGTCTTTAACATATTGCAGCAAACCGCCGGCCGCAGCGATCGCGGCAGGCATATTTTCGCAGCCGTAGCCTTTCAAATCAAGGGTGTTGAATTGCTTTAACACCAGTTGTTTGGCGCTTTCTGCTTCAAAATGCCAGGGCGGTCTTCTGCACAAACCGCTGTGCTGCTTTAAGCTGGCAGGCAACGGCCAGTCTTCGCTGAACAGCAGTTCGGCAGGGTTAAGGCGGCCGATTTCGCTCAATAGCTGATCGATGGATTCAACCTGTTGCAACACAAAACGGCCGCTGGTTAAATCCAGGCTGGCGATACCGTGTTGGGAGTTTGGAAACGAACACACCGCGACCAGCAGATTATCTTTACGGTCTTCGAGCAAGGCTTCGTCGGTGACCGTGCCCGGGGTCACGATGCGCACCACCTTGCGTTCGACAGGTCCCTTGGACGTTGCCGGATCGCCGATTTGTTCGCACAGCGCGACCGATTCGCCATGCCGTAACAGCTTGGCAAGATAGCCTTCAGCCGCGTGATGAGGAATTCCGGCCATAGGAATCGGCAAGCCGGCCGATTGCCCCCGACTGGTCAAGGTAATATCCAGCAGTTGCGAGGCTTTTTTGGCGTCATCGAAAAACAGTTCGTAAAAGTCCCCCATGCGGTAGAACAACAAAGTATCGGGGTGATCTGACTTGATGCGCAAGAATTGCTGCATCATCGGCGTGTGCGGGTCGGTGGTTTTTTGTTTTATACTCATTAGTCTATTTTATCCGAAGTCGCACGAGGTCACATCATGGAGTCTGAATTATTTAAACTGGCAGAACAGCTGGGCCGTTTATTAAAGGCTAGCGGCAAAACAATAGCCACAGCCGAATCCTGCACCGGCGGTTGGATCGCCCAAACGATTACCGAGATTCCGGGTAGCTCGGCCTGGTTCGACCGAGGCTTTGTTACCTATAGCAATGCCGCCAAAGTGCAAATGCTGGGCATCAGTGTGCAACTATTGGAAGACTACGGTGCGGTGAGTGCCGAAGCTGCAACACAAATGGCGGCGGCTGCCCTGACCCACAGCAATGCCGATATTGCGGTTGCGGTGACCGGCATAGCCGGACCCGATGGCGGAACTCAGGAGAAACCGGTCGGCACTGTATTTATCGCCTGGGCACATAAAAGCGGAGCAGCTAAGGCGGTCAAAAAGCAATTTTCAGGCAACCGGCGACAAATAAGAGCGCAAACGGTGAAAAGCGCTATCGAGGGGATGTGGTTGTTTTTATAAGGTTAGGCGGGTTGACCTATATTTCACTTACATTATTTTATCGACGGGTTTGGCAGGTTTTAATCCGGTGAATCGATCAAATAATGTATGCACCAGCAATGCGCCGAGTATCAGTAAGGTGCCTGTGACGACTTTGATGGTCAACGGTTCATGATTGACGGCATGGCCTAGCAACAGGGCCATGACCGGCGAAACCAGGGTAACCAGTGCAACTTTGGCGGTGCTCTGATAAAGCAGCAAATAATAATAAAGCACAAAGCCGAATGTCGTGGCTATTGCGCCCAGATAGACAATGGCGGCCAGACTGATCGGCGAAATTTCAGTCGGCCAATGCCCGTCGAATACCGCCCAGGTCATCAGGTAAAGCGGCAGGGATAACAACAGTCCGCCGGTTACCTGGGACAAAGCCGGCATTTTTGCATCAATGCGTTTGACCCAAACCGAACTGACGGCCTGCAAAAATGTCGACGCCAATACGCCGATGATACCCGGTACTGCGCCATGACCTATTTGCAATGCCGAGCCGAACAGTGTCCACAAACCGCTAATGCCCAGAATATAGGCCAGCAGGTTGCCAATGGTTAGGCTTCGCTCTCTTAGCCAGATTGCCGCCAATAAAGCCATCATCAGCGGCAAAAGACCAAATAGCACCGAAATCCAGCCGGAAGGGATAAACTGCGCCGCCCAATATACCGTCAGTATTGAACCGTAAATTTGTACGGCCACGGCCAGATACGTTTCAAGCGCCTGGCGATGCCAGGGTAAGCGTTGTTTCGATAGACTCAGCATCAATAAGATACAAACGGTACCAATCGCCATCCGACCGGTTGCCGCGAACAGAAATCCCGGTCCTTCGCCGCTCCATTTGATAGCCAGCGGCGTTGTTGCCCAAAGTAGAATAATACCGATGTAGGCTAGGTAGATACGCATGGATCCGAATCGGGTGAGAGAGGGTTGACTAAAATATATTCCTCTTATTCAACCCTGATATAAGCGTCTATTCGTGTAGAGCAGGGCATAATGGCGACCGGCTGGTCGCCAAGGGATAACTTACCTGACTGGCGCTAATTCAAAAATAATCAACTCCGCAGTGTCGTCGCCGACATTTTCTACCGACATCCGATCGCCCGTTTCCCAAAAAACTTCACCGGCAGAGTAGGTAGCGGCTTTGCCGTGCTCGACGACTTTTAACGTACCCTTAACCACGTAACGAGGCCCCGGTCCTTGATGAGTATGCCAAGGTGTTTTAAAGCCCAATGGAAACGCGACCCGTATCATTTTGGCATTGATGTTCGGATTGGGAAGTTCCAGTTTTTTTTCTAATAGCAGGGTTCTATCCAGGCCGGTTTTCTGTTGGGCTGAAACAGATGCTATATTGCCAAGAGATAGTGCTGTGAATGCTGTTAGCATAAATGCTGTCGATTTGATAGTTGGTATTTTTAACATGTGTCGGCCTCGGGATGGTCTGTTTTAGGGGGGAGCTGTCAGTTTTTTAACAAGGCGCTTGAGTCATAAATATATTTTTTCCTGTGAGTACAAAATTTACCAATGCGCGCCCAATATCTGCAAGATGATAGCACTTTGATCGACTTGCTGAATGATAGAAATGATATGATTGCAGCCCTGAATTTTTTAATGACCGGCCTTTAAAATATAATATCGACCCTACCATGAATACTGACAATATCACTCAAGTAAAAAATTATCTGCTTCAGCTGCAAGATAAAATCTGCGCGGCGCTGGAATCGGTAGAGCCTGAAGCCCGGTTTGTTGAAGACCTGTGGGACAGGGTTGAAGGTGGCGGTGGCAGAACCCGTGTTTTGGCTAATGGCCGGGTTATTGAGCAGGGCGGCGTTAATTTTTCGCATGTGTCCGGATTTAAGCTGCCGCCTTCGGCCACGGCCAAACGCCCGGAACTGGCCGACCGGCAATTTCAGGCGATGGGCGTGTCGTTGGTTATTCATCCTAACAATCCTTACGTGCCGACTTCACATGCCAATGTGCGGTTTTTAATCGCGGAAAAACCGGGCGAGCCGACCATTTGGTGGTTTGGCGGCGGCTTTGATTTGACGCCGTTTTACCCGTTTAAAGAGGATGTGCTGCATTGGCACCAAACCGCCCGCGCCGCCTGTCAGCCGTTCGGCGATGCTGTTTATCCGGCTTACAAGAAATGGTGCGACGAGTATTTTTTTCTGAAACACAGGGACGAAACACGCGGCGTCGGCGGGCTGTTTTTTGATGACTTGAACGAATGGGGTTTTGAGCGCTCTTTCGCTTTTATGCAAAGCATCGGCAATCATTATATCGACGCCTATCTGCCTATCGTGCAAAAACGCAAAGACACGGCTTATGGCGAGCGGGAGCGCGATTTCCAGCTGTATCGCCGTGGGCGTTATGTCGAATTTAATTTGGTTTACGATCGCGGTACCTTATTTGGCCTGCAATCGGGCGGACGTACCGAATCGATTTTAATGTCGATGCCGCCCATGGCGCAGTGGAAATACAACTGGCAGCCGGAGCCGGGCAGTGCTGAAGCAGTGCTGTACGATCAGTATTTAATGCCGCAAAACTGGTTAGGTGATTAAAAATACACCGTGGGAGCGACGCCCACGTCGCGACGTGGGCGTCGCTCCCACGGGTGCGGTAACTTTTTTACGCTTGCCTGCGACTGGATTGAAACTTATAATCGAGCATTTTTTTAACGGGCGGCAGCGAGCGGCCTGTATTCTTTAATAAATATTAAAAATAAACGCAATGACCAGCCACATTATGCCAACTTACGGCCGCCTGCCCATTACCTTTGAACGGGGCGAGGGCGCTTGGTTGTTTGATGGCAACAATAACCGCTATCTGGACGCCTTAGCCGGTATCGCCGTGTGCAACTTAGGACACGCACATCCGGCGGTGCATCAAGCCATCTGCAAGCAAAGCGAAAAATTGCTGCATACCTCAAACCTTTACGGCATTGCCGTGCAGGAACAGTTGGCCGACCGCTTGACCGAAAAAAGCGGCATGGATAACGTGTTTTTTTGCAATTCCGGCGCCGAAGCCAATGAGGCGGCGATTAAATTGGCGCGTAAATACGGCCACGGGCAGGGCATAGACAATCCGGCGATCATCGTCATGGAAAGA
The DNA here is from genome assembly GCA_024636505.1 of Methylobacter sp. Lineage (GTDB taxonomy): Bacteria > Pseudomonadota > Gammaproteobacteria > Methylococcales > Methylomonadaceae > Methylobacter_A. The sequence continues at coordinate 79,183 of JAGXGY010000014.1, forward strand.
AGTTTTCATGGCCGCACACTGGCAACATTGAGCGCCACCGGCAACGCCAAAATCCAGCAAGGCTTTGCGCCGCTGGTTGAAGGCTTTATCCGCGTGCCTTACAACGACATCGACGCGATCGAGCAAGCGCTTTTGCAGCATAGCAATGTCGTTGCTGTGCTGCTTGAGCCGATACAAGGCGAGGGCGGCGTCAATATTCCCGCCGCCGATTACCTGAACCAAGTGCGCAGTGTGTGCGACCAACACAAACTATTGATGATGCTGGATGAAATCCAGACTGGCATCGGTCGTACCGGCAGGTTTCTGGCTTTCCAGCACAACGGCATAGTGCCTGACGTGTGTACGCTGGCTAAGGCCTTGGGTAACGGCGTGCCCATTGGCGCCTGTCTCGCCCGAGGCAAAGCCGCCGGCATCTTGACTGCAGGCAATCACGGCTCCACTTTTGGCGGCAATCCGCTGGCTTGTAGCGCGGCGTTGGCGGTATTGGCAACCCTGGATGCCGAAAACCTGATCGAACAGGCGGCGCAAAAAGGCGATGCGATTTGTGCGGCATTTAAACAACGCTTAGACGGCAATACGCATGTGGTCGATATTCGTCATCAAGGCCTGATGATCGGTATTGAGCTGGACCAGTCCTGTGTCGAACTGGTGCAAGCTGCATTGCAAAATAATCTGTTGATTAATGTCACCGCTGAAAAAACCATTCGTTTACTGCCGCCGTTAATTATCGATGAACAACAAATCACTCAACTCGTAGAAATTTTATCGACGCTTATTGTTAAGCATACAAACACCCTATGAATCCTAGACATTTTATCAGCCTGCTGGATTTATCCGGCGACGAGTTTCGTCGCTTGATCAACAGAGGCATTGTTTTAAAAAACAATCGCGATCCTGATTACCAACCGTTAAAAGGTCAGGTATTGGCGATGATTTTTGAAAAATCATCGACGCGCACCCGTATTTCATTTGAATCCGGCATGAGTCATTTTGGCGGTAGCGCGCTGTTCTTATCGCCCAGAGATACTCAGTTGGGCCGTGGTGAGCCGTTGCAAGACAGCGCCAAAGTTATTTCCAGCATGGTTGACGGCATTATGCTTAGAACCGATAAACACGAAACGGTGACCACATTTGCTCAGTATTCCAGTGTTCCCGTGATCAACGGCTTGACCGATTTGCAGCATCCCTGCCAATTGCTGGCCGATATGCAGACCTATTTTGAACATCGCGGCGACATTCAAGGCAAAACGGTGACCTGGATCGGCGACGGCAATAATATGTGCCATTCTTATATTCATGCGGCGATGGTGCTGGATTTTGCTTTAAATATTGCCTGTCCAAAAGAGTATCAGCCGTTGGCATCGATCGTCGAAGCCAGTGGTGAACGCATCCGTTTCTTTGATACACCGTTGGCCGCTGCTCAAAATTCAGATCTGGTGGTCACCGACGTCTGGGCCAGCATGGGGCAGGAAGAAGAGCAAAAACTGCGCGAATTGGCCTTTGAAAATTATCAGGTCAACGCCGAGGTGATGAAAGCGGCGCATAGTGATGCCTTGTTTATGCATTGTTTGCCCGCTCATCGAGGCGAGGAAGTCAGTGCTGAAGTAATTGACGGCTCTCAAAGCGTTATTTTCGATGAGGCTGAAAATCGCCTGCATGCGCAAAAATCGCTATTGGAATTTCTTATGTGCAAAAAATCACGTTAGAATTGACTTGAGTTGTATCGGTTTTTTTCGGCAACTGCTCCGTGCAGTCATACCGCTTTACGACACTTCCGCCATCCATGGCAGTCGGTTGCATCGGTTCCCTACCGTTTTGCGACACTTCCGCCATCCATGGCAGTCGATAAATGATTAACAATAGAGATTCACGTGAAAAAAATATTTAGCTCGTTTTTTATTCTAATGGTAACTTTTGGTTCAGCACAGGCTAAAACCGTTTATGTTACCGATATTTTGAATTTGTCACTTAAGAGTGAAGCCAGTAATAAAAGTAAAGTTGTAAAATTGCTGCCGACCGGTACCCCGATGACAGTCATAGACGAAGGCAATGGGTTTTATCATGTCCGTATGAGTGACGGCACAGAAGGCTATATGCCAATCCGCAATACCATGAAAGAGCCATCCAGTCGCTCTCAATTAGAGGCGGTCAGCAAAAGTTTGGCGGCTATGCAGTCTGAAAATTCCACGCTTAAGGCTGAGTTATCGGCAATAAAAGAGTCGATCACTCCGGGAACATCTCTTGAGAAATCCTTGGAAGCAGAACGGGATCAGTTAAGCAGGGAACTCAATGAATTGAATAAAACCGCTGCCAGTGCCGTGGATTTGAAGAACCAGCGTGATGAGCTTCAAGAACGCGTAGTGAATGTTGAGCGCGAATTACAGCAATTCAAGCTTGAAAATCATGCATTGCAAGATACCGCTAACCAAGACTGGTTTTTATACGGCGGCCTGCTGGCTCTTATCGGTGTTATCTTAGGTTTTATTTTGCCTAAACTCAGCTGGCGTCGTAGCAGAACCAGCAACTGGGATACGTTTTAAATCAGGTGAAAGGTTCAAGGTTCAAAAAGCCTCGTTCCCTGGATCTTTCCCTTTCGCCCTGAACCCTTTACCTTGAGCCTTACCATTATGTCTGACAAAAATACCCGCACATTTTCTTCTTTAGTCGTTGACGGCATGGAGCGCGCACCGAGTCGCGCCATGTTGCATGCCGTCGGTTTTAACAGTGAAGATTTCAAAAAACCGCAAATAGGCATTGCCTCGACCTGGAGCATGGTCACGCCGTGCAATATGCATATCAACAAGCTGGCCGATGCTGCCGCCGAGGGCGTCAATAATGCCGACGGCAAAGCGGTGATCTTTAACACCATCACCATTTCCGACGGCATTTCGATGGGTACCGAGGGCATGAAATATTCGCTGGTGTCGCGCGAAGTGATTGCCGACTCGATAGAAACTGTAGTCGGTTGCCAGGGTTTTGACGGTGTCGTCGCTATCGGCGGCTGTGACAAAAACATGCCGGGCTGCATGATTGCCTTGGCGCGTTTAAACCGCCCGGCGGTGTTCGTTTACGGCGGCACCATCATGCCCGGTTGCCACAAAGACAAAAAACTCGACGTGGTGTCGGTATTCGAAGCGGTCGGCGCCAGAGCCAATAACTTGATCGACGATGCCGAGCTTGCGGCAATCGAAGCCAAAGCCATTCCGGGCGCCGGTTCTTGCGGCGGCATGTACACCGCCAACACCATGGCCTCAGCCATCGAAGCCTTGGGTATGAGCTTGCCCAACAGTTCCGCCCAAGCCGCCATTTCCAACGACAAGCGTCTGGATTGCGAACGTGCCGGTGCTGCGGTGTTGGAATTGCTGAAAAAAGATATCAAGCCGCGTGACATCATGACTAAGGCCGCGTTCGAGAACGCGATCACTGTCGTTATCGCCCTCGGCGGCTCGACCAATGCGGTATTGCATATTTTGGCGATGGCTAATTCAACCGGTGTCGACATTACCCTGGACGACTTCACCCGCATCGGAAAAAACGTGCCGATGCTGGCTGATTTAAAGCCCAGCGGCCGCTATCTGATGACCGAACTGATTGAAATCGGCGGTATTCAGCCGTTGATGAAAATCCTGCTGGACAAAGGCTTGCTGCATGGCGATTGCTTGACCGTGACCGGCCTTACGCTGGCGGAAAATTTGGCCGAGGTCAAAGCCTATCCTGAACAGCAGGACGTGATTCATTCTCTGGATAATCCGATCAAAAAAGACAGTCATTTGGTGGTGATGTACGGCAATTTGGCGGCACAAGGCGCAGTCGCCAAAATCACCGGCAAAGAAGGTCTGGTGTTTACTGGTAAAGCCAGGGTATTCGAGGCCGAAGAACAGGCGCTGAAAAGCATTTTGAACGGCGACATTGTTAAAGGCGATGTCATCGTAATCCGCTACGAAGGCCCCAAAGGCGGCCCCGGTATGCGTGAAATGTTGACGCCGACCTCGGCAGTCATGGGCAAAGGTTTGGGTAAGGACGTGGCGTTAATTACCGACGGCCGGTTTTCCGGCGGCACCCACGGTTTTGTCGTTGGTCACATCACGCCAGAAGCCTATGTCGGCGGTGCACTGGCGATCGTCGAGAATGGCGACAGCATCACCATCGACGCGGAAAACAACGAACTGACACTGCATGTCAATGAGCATAAAATCGCCCGTCGTCTTGAAAAGTGGACGCAACCAGCGCCGCGTTATACCCGTGGGGTTTTGGCGAAATATGCCAAGCTGGTGAGTTCGGCTTCGTTGGGGGCGGTGACCGATAATTTGGATTGATTATGTTCTTTGGTTTTCATCACGAAGACACGAAGAACACGAAGAAAAATCCGTAGGATGGGCTGACGCAAGGAAGCCCATCGCTTTCATTGATGGTAAAGGTTTTACTACAGCTTTACCTGTCCTATATACCTAAAGCAGCGGGCTTTACTTAAGAGCAGTCAGATGATTGGCGATAAATTAGCATCCAAAAACGACTTGATCGAGCTGGGAAATAGCTTACGCCGGGATATGCGTGAGTTGGAATACCTGATTGTCATCAAGTTGGGTGGCTTGATGGTGGTATTTATTGTAGTTGTCGCTACGCTAGTTAAATTGCTTTAAGGCTATGGCAAAATTAAGCAAGCTCACTATTAAAGGTTATAAATCCATTCAAAATCTGGAAAACTTTGAATTGAGTAATCTTAATATTTTATTAGGCGCAAATGGGGCGGGGAAAAGTAATTTTATTTCTGTTTTTAAATTACTTGCCAATGTGTACGTCAAAAATTTACAGGTATATGTTCAAGAAAATGGTGGGGTAGATACGTTTCTACATTATGGTAGAAAAAAAACAACAAAAATTAGTATGGAGTTTTATTTTATAGATAATGGATATGTGTTTTCCTTAATTCCAACAAAGGACAATCGACTAATCTTTGAAAATGAAGTACTTTGTTTCACTGGTCATTGGATGTATCCCAGTGGAGCAACGGTGTTCCCATCATCGGCAGTTATCAAATCAGCACACAGCGAAGCGATACTTAAAGATTCCACACATCAATATGCCAAATATATTAAACCAGCCATTGAAAGCTGGCGCGTTTATCACTTTCATGACACTAGCGATACGGCTTTAGTTAAACAAGTTCATTATGCTAATGACAATTTAAGGCTAAAAACGGATGCGGCTAATTTAGCGGCATTTTTATTGCGCTTAAAACAAAAATTCCCTAAAAATTATGAACAAATCGTTAAAACAATTCAATTAGTCGCGCCTTTTTTTGCAGATTTTGTACACAGAGACGATGAGGAATCTGTTCAACTTGAATGGTTAGAGGTTGGTAATTTAGATACGCCTTTTAAAGCACACGTTTTATCTGATGGCACATTACGGTTTATTTGTTTAGCAACTTTGTTATTACAACCGTTCACCTTAATGAATGACACCATATTGATTGATGAACCTGAATTAGGTTTGCATCCTTATGCATTGGCTGTATTAGCGGATTTAATTAAACGGGCTGCTGAGAAAAAACAATTAATTATTTCTACTCAATCGGTTGAGTTAATCAATCATTTTTCAGCGAATGATATTATCGTGGTGGATAGAGTTAATGATGCATCAACGTTTAAACGGCTTGATGAAGAGCATTTAAAAGATTGGTTAGAAGATTATACGCTCGGTGATTTGTGGAAACAGAATATTATCGGCGGGAGACCATCACGGTGATTCGCGGCTATGTTGTTTGCGAAGGACAAACGGAAGAAACTTTTATTCGTGACGTTATCGCGCCCATTTTGGCGCATCAGCAAATTTATTTAACAGCCCGATTAATTCCGACATCAAAAAACAATAAGGGAGGCGCATTAACTTATGAACGTGTTAGGCGATTTGTTATTAATTCACTTAAGGAAGAAAATGTTTTTATAACAACGTTTTTTGATTTGTATGCATTAGATAATGGTTTTCCTGATTTCTCAGAAAGTCAAAAACAGTCCGATGTTTATAGAAAAGTAACTTGTCTTGAGCGGGCTTTTAAAGATGATGTTGTGAAAGATAATTCATCATTTATACCCCGTTTTTTGCCGTATATTCAACCTTATGAATTTGAAGGCTTGCTATTTTCCGATATTGCCAAATTAACTGAAATTGAAACAACTTGGGCTAGGGCAACCAATGATTTGCAAGCTATTCGTGATGGTGTAGAGACGCCTGAGCATATTAATGACGGTTATGAAACTAAACCTTCAGCACACTTAGGAAGGCTTTTAGATGCCCCCCATTACCGAAAAACTCTTCATGGCGCATTAGCTATTCAATCAATAGGCATTGATAAATTATTAGCTGAATGTTTGCATTTTTCTGGGTGGTATAACCAGCTGATTGAATTGAAAAATTAATGACGACTTGTATGGATGCAGGAGGTAGAGCAATGCAGGAGCAATTGCCGACGAACACCGGCTTATTTATTCGGTGAACGACAAAAAAATTATTATTGCCCAATGCCGTTATCACTATGGTGATTGAAGCTGGAGTTTGGGAGCCAGCCAATAACATTCTTGCCAAACAAACCATGGAACCACAACAATCATTCGTCAGCTGGTTTAGGGATTCATCCCCTTACATCCACGCCCACCGCAACAAAACCTTTGTCATCTCATTCGGTGGCGAAGCGGTGCTGGCTGATGATTTCGATCACCACGTTCACGATTTTGCTTTGCTTAACAGCCTAGGTATACGCCTGGTTTTGGTGCACGGCATACGCCCGCAGATCGACCAGCGGCTTGCCAAGCTGGATGTTCCGGCCCGCTTTCACAATAACTTGCGCATTACCGACGATGTGGCGCTGCAATGTGTCAAGGAAGCGGCCGGACTGGTCCGCGTGGAAATTGAAGCGCTGTTATCGATGGGGCTGGCTAACTCGCCGATGGCGGGCGCCAAGATCAAGGTGGCCTCGGGCAATTTTGTGGTCGCCAAACCGATAGGGGTGATCGACGGCATCGATTACTGCCATACCGGCGAAGTCCGTCGTATCGACAATGCGGCCATTCACCAGCAGCTTGACCAAAATAATGTGGTGCTGATCTCACCCATTGGTTATTCGCCGAGCGGCGAAGTCTTCAATCTGTCGGCAGAACAAGTCGCCACTGCGGTTTCGATTGCGTTAAAAGCGGAAAAACTGGTTTTATTGACCGAACAAAGCTGCTGCAATCCCGACAACGGCGAGCAAATCCAGCAAATGACCACTGCCGAAGCCGGTGTTTTTTTGCGGCAACATCCAGAACTATCGACCCATATCAGCTTGCCGCTCAAAGCGGCGATGCAAAGCTGCCAAGCCGGTATCGACCGTGTACATTTGATCGACAGAACCATCGACGGTGCGCTGTTGCTTGAGTTATTTAGCCGTGACGGCATCGGTACGCTGATCAGCTCGACGGCGTTTGAAGAATTGCGCCCGGCGACGCTGAACGACATCGGCGGCATTTTGGAGTTGATCAAGCCGCTGGAACAACAAGGCAAGTTAGCCAAGCGTTCCAGGGAAAAAATTGAAATGGAAATCGCCGATTATATCGTTATCGAACGCGACGGCCTGATTATCGGCTGCACCGCTTTGCATCCGGATCTGCAAAACCGCTTCGGCGCGATTGCCTGTCTTGCCGTGCATGTCGATTATCAAGGATCGGCCAGAGGTAATCGCATGCTGGAATACGTTTACCGCAGGGCGGCAGAACTCGGGCTTAAAAAACTATTCGTGTTGTCTACGCAAACCATGCACTGGTTTATTGAGCGGGGATTTTTATCGTCGAGTATTAGCGATCTTCCCGATCAGCTCAAGACCTTATACAGCCCGCAAAGAAATTCCAAAGTGCTTTGTAAAGACATGGCATAGTTGATGACTGATAAAGCCACCTGTCTATCAATCCTGCAACTATCCGACCTGCATATTTTGGCTGTGCCGGAAGATAAGCTGCTGGGCATTAATACCGAGCATTATTTCCACGCCTGCCTTGAACAGGCCTTTGCCGGAAAACTGCATTTCGATTTGATTCTGCTGACCGGGGATTTGGCTCAGAATCCTTGCGTTGCAAGCTACCGACGCATCCTAGCCTGCCTTAAAACCTATGAAACGCCATGCGTCTGCCTGCCCGGCAATCACGATGATTATGAGTTGATGCAGCAGGTATTGAATACTGGGAGCATTAATTGCCGGAAACAGGTTTTTCTGGATAATTGGCAGCTGCTTGGCCTGAACAGCCAAATACCCGGAAAGCCGGGCGGTCGTCTGTCAAATAAGGAATTGGACTTTCTTGAAAGCTGCTTAACTGAAAACCCGGATTACCATGCGCTGATTGCAGTTCATCACCATTGTCTGGAGACTAAAAGTCCCTGGATGGATACCATGATCATAGAAAACAGCGAGGAATTACTGGCGATAGTGGCTAAGTACCCGCAAGTGAAAGCGATAACCACCGGCCATATCCATCAAATTCTGGACATAAAGATAGCGAACCTTCGGGTATTGGGCGTGCCATCAACCTGTTTTCAATTTGTGCCCGGAAGCACTGAGTTCGCTGTAAACGACACGGCTCCGGGTTATCGGTTGATAGAACTGTACGCAGATGGCCGGATTGAATCCGAGGTGATTCGTTTAGCGGGGCCGTTGGCTGAATTGCAAACCAATCTGCATGAATATTAACAGCAGGTTCCGGCTAAAAAACTCTATCGCTTACGTTTTTTGCCTTTAATCAGTTCAAATTTCTTGGTTAAATACCCGGCTGCATTAACCGGGACGGTCTCAGTGGTCAGAATAACACCTAACTCGCTCATCGCTTTTAAATAAACCTTACGTTTAAAATACACCACATCTTTAAGCGGTTCCCAGTAATCTACCCAGCGCCAGTCATCAAACTCCGGTTTAGGGCATTGATCAAAACGCACATTGGATTCATCGGTGATTAAACGCAATATATACCAGATTTGCTTTTGGCCTATGCACAGCGGAAGTGAGTTTTTGCGTATATAACGCTCAGGTAGCTGATACCTGAGCCAATAGCGGGTACGGCCAAGCACTTGGACATGCTGCTGCTGCAGTCCTGTTTCTTCGCACAACTCTCGATACATCGCGGCTTCTGGGTCTTCATTCGGATTAATCCCGCCTTGCGGGAATTGCCATGAGTTTACACCCATTCGTTTTGCCCAAAACACGCGACCCTCGTCATTGCAAAGGATGATCCCGACGTTGGGCCGGTATCCTTTAGAGTCAATCATGTTAAAACCTGTGTTTTTTACCTTTCCTAGTTCTTTAATCTTGCTAATGGTAAAATTATAAAAAATAGGTCAGTAATGTAAATTAATGACAGCATTGTTCCATAAATAAAGTGCATACGCCATAGGGCGCTGCTCTTTTTAATGACTTGAGGCAGGATTAACCGTGAGCTTAGCGATTTTTGATTTAGATAACACCCTGATTGCCGATGATAGCGACTACTTATGGGGACAGTTTCTGGTAGATCAGGGTATCGTTGATAAAAATCACTATGAAAGCGCCAACGCCAAATTTTACGATGATTACAAACAAGGCGTCTTGGATATTGTCGAATTTCTCCGCTTTTCGTTAAAACCTTTAGCGGACAACAATCCCGAGCAACTTTATCAGTGGCGGACGCAATTTATAGACCAAGCGATCAAACCGCTGTTATTAACGTCTGCACAACAGCTGATCGACAAGCATAGAAACCGGGGTGATACTTTATTGGTTATCACCGCCACCAACCGCTTTGTCACTGAGCCGATAGTCCAGCTCTACGGTATTGACAATTTACTGGCGACCACCCCGGAATTTGTCGATGGCCGATATACCGGCGGCTTTAACGGCATTCCCTGTTTTCGGGAAGGCAAGGTCAAGCTGCTGGAGGCGTGGCTGCAAAACTCAAACGAAACCCTGCAGGGCAGCTGGTTTTACAGCGATTCCCATAACGACCTGCCGCTGCTTAAATTGGTCGACCATCCGGTTGCCGTCGATCCTGATGAAAAACTGGCCCAATTTGCCAGCGCCGCCAACTGGCCGATTATCAGCTTGAGAGACGGGCAGTGTCCTACGCACCATTTTCATAAATAGTTGGGATGCATTTTTAGCCTTTAGCCTCTGATTTTTACTTCTAAACCTTGAACCTTGAATATGACTTTCCCAACCATTGAATCTTTTGTCGGTAATACGCCTTTAGTTCGCTTGCAACGTTTGCCGGGCACTACCAGCAATACTATCTTGGTTAAGCTGGAAGGCAATAATCCGGCCGGTTCGGTCAAAGATCGTCCGGCACTGAGCATGATTAAACATGCCGAGGAAAGAGGCGAGATCAAGCCCGGCGACTGCTTGATTGAAGCGACTAGCGGCAACACCGGTATTGCGCTGGCGATGGCGGCGGCAATCAAAGGTTATAAAATGATCTTGATTATGCCGGACAATATGAGCGAAGAACGCCGGGCTTCGATGAAAGCCTACGGTGCCGAGATCATCCTGACGCCGGCTGCAGGCAGCATGGAGGCGGCGATTGACCTGTCCAGGGAAATGGAAGTTGCCGGTAAAGGCAGGGTGCTGGATCAGTTTTCCAATCCCGACAATCCGCGCGCCCATTATGAAGGCACCGGTCCTGAAATCTGGCGCGACACCCAAGGAAAGATAAGCCATTTTGTCAGCTCCATGGGTACCACCGGCACCATTATGGGAACGTCAAAATTCCTGAAAGAACAAAATAGCGATATTCAGGTGATCGGCGTACAGCCGGAAGGCGAGTCAAAAATCCCCGGCATCCGGCGCTGGCCCAAGGAATACTTGCCGAAAATCTATCAGGCCGACCAGGTTGACCGAATTATCGATGTCGATCAGCTTTCAGCGGAAAACGTCACCCGCGCTTTGGCAGTCCAGGAAGGCATTTTTGCCGGTATTTCATCCGGCGGCGCTGTTCATGCGGCCTTGATGTTGTCCAAAGAAGTTGAAAATGCGGTAATCGTGGCGATTATCTGTGATCGTGGCGATCGGTATTTGTCCACGGGTGTTTTTCCGGGTTAATGTTGGCACCTGCGGGAGCGGCTTTGGCCGCAATTATCGCGGCCAAAGCCGCTCCCGCAAAGATAACGATCAAGCTTATTCTGATTATCGCCTTTTTATTTATAAGGCCTGCACATGCATTGGAAAACGTATCGCTTGATGTCGGATCCCTTGCAGGGGAACAATGGCAATTGGAAGGCATCAGTATAGCCCTGACTGATCTTGGGAAAAGCCCGCAAAAATTGACCTTAACCATTGCCCGGTTAAGCCTGCCTAAACCTTTCGACGACCTCAGTCTGGTCAATATTCGCTGCACGGCCTTCACCTGGAAAAATAAGGAGCTGTTGTGTCAGCAAGGCACGGCAACAATGCGCTCAAAACGCTGGCGGTCGCCGACCGCTTATTTTTCTTTTCAGGTCACCGAAGAATACAGTTCGTTTAAACTAAGCGAATTGCACTTGGCCGGTGGAACTATAGCGATTGAAGGTGAAGTGCGGGGCGAGCGCTGGCAGTTAAGGGTGAATGCTAAGGCGGTAGATGGCCCGTCACTTCAACAACTGTTGCCGCAGGAACTGTTTACATTGCAAGCCGGTAAAATCGATCTTAAGTTAGCAGCATCCGGCCGTCATGCGCAGCTCAAAGATTTTAATTTAACCACCGGGCTTAATGGCCTGAGCGGACAAACCCAGGACGGTCGGTTGGCTGCTGAGGCATTAATATTGGCAGCAACGCTGAATGCCAAAAACAATAATGGCATGTGGCAATGGCAAATGCATGTTGAGTTTAACGACGGTGCGCTGTATGCGGAGCCCTTGTATTTGGAAGCGGCCGGGAAAAATAGCGTATTGGCAGCGCAGGGCTATTGGGACCCATCAAACCAGCGTATCGACATTGACTCGGCACGTTACCGGCATTCAAATGTCGGCGCATTAAGCGGCAATGCAACCATTCAATATAAAGACGGCATAAGCCTTGATAAGGCTCGGCTCTCGTTGAGCAGCGACAATTTGCAGGATTTTTCTGCAATCTATCTGAAACCGTTTTTTGAGCAGACGGCATTGCAAGGAATTACGCTCGCAGGCCATTTAACAGCCGATTTTTCTATCAATCAACAAGTCTTAACCGCGTTGACGGCAAGTTTTCAGTATCTTGATGTTAACGATGCAGCAGGCCGTATCGACGTTCAGGGCGGCGCAGGTCGACTTAATTGGTCGAATGACCAGCGTTTTAACCAAACTTCAGATATAGCCTGGCAGCAACTGCGAGTACGCGCCTTGCCGGTAGGTCCGTCCAGGCTTTCGTTTTTGAGCGCCGCTGGCAATATCACGCTGTTAAAGAAGACTCAACTGCCTTTTTTAGACGGTGCAATGACTATCAATCAATTCAGTTTCCAGGCGAAAAAACAGCAAGAGCCTGAGGTATCGTTCGAAGGTAACTTAAACAATGTGTCGCTTGAGCAATTATCCAAGGCTCTGAATTGGGTGCCGTTATCAGGCACTGTCAGCGGCCAGATTCCCCGGGTTCAGTACAGCAATAAAACCCTGAGTCTGGGCGGTGAATTGATTGTCAAGGTTTTCGGCGGTGAAATTAAAGTCAGTAATCTGGCTTCTTCCGGATTGTTTACTGATTTTCCAAAGCTTTATGCTGATCTGGAGATTGATAACCTCGATCTGGATCAGCTCACCAGTAAGTTTGAATTTGGCGGCATTACCGGCAAGTTATCGGGGTATGTCCGGCAGCTGTCTATGGAAAACTGGCAGCCGGTCAGTTTTTTCGCTTGGCTGGGCACGCCGGATGATGACGATTCCCGGCACAGGATCAGTCAAAAAGCGGTAAAAAATATCGCCAACATCGGGGGCGGTAGTGCTGCAGATATACTGTCCCAAAGTTTTTTAAGTTTTTTTGAAACTTTCGGCTACGGCAAACTGGGTCTGGGCTGTTACTTGCATGATGGTGTGTGTCAGTTGATGGGCGTAGAGACCACGGAATCAGGCTATGCCATTATCACCCCCGGCGGCCTGCCACGCATCAATGTGATCGGCTATAATCCCCGCGTTGACTGGAATGTATTGATAGAGCGGTTAAAGCGTATTACGACCTCGGATGAGGTGATTGTTGAATAGCCCTATTTTACCAAAAAGCACCGTAAAGCCCCGTCGTTCAGGGCGGGGATGTAAGGTGTGCCCTTGATTTTTTTGACAGCGTAATCGACAAACCGTATCTTGGAGACCATGAAACCCATAATTAAAACATTATCAGTCAGAGTTC